>CAJQQE010000032.1 GCA_905480395.1 uncultured Phycisphaerales bacterium | reverse complement strand
GGCGTCGACGTTGAGGCCGTCACCGCGAAGCTGCAGAAGCCCGTCCGTATCGGCGTCAGCATCCCCGCGGCCGATCACGGTTGGACCGCTGGCGTGGTGTGGTGGGCCAAGCAGGCCATGGAACTGTATCCCGACGTTGAGTGGGTCTTCCAGACTGCGGAAACGCCTTCGAAGCAGATTCAAGACATCGAAAACATGATGACTCGCGGGGTCGACGGCCTGGTGATCCTCTGCACCGAGAGCGCCCCCCTCACCCCCATCGCCAAGCAAGCGCACGAAAAGGGCATCCTGATCGTGAACGTCGACCGCGGTTTTCTGGAGCCGGTCGCCGACATCTTCCTCGAAGGCGACAACGCGTCGTTCGGTCGCAAGAGCGCCGAATTCATGGTCGAGAAGCTCGCTGGCAAGGGCAATATCGTCATCCTCGAAGGCATCCCCTGCACCGTGAACACCGCGCGAGTCGAGGCGGCGAAAGAGGTCTTCGCGTTGCACCCTGGCATCACAATCGTCGGGCAGGACTCGGGCATGTGGAATCGTTCCACCTCGCTTGACGTCATGCAGACCATCCTCGTCAAGGAGAAGAAGATCGACGCGGTCTGGGCCAGCGACGATGACATGGCGCTCGGCGCCGAACAGGCGATCGTCGAAGCAGGCCGCGAAAAAGAGATGTGGATCCTCGGCGGTGCGGGCATGAAGGACATCGTGGCCCGGGTGATGAAGAACGACCCGATGTTCCCTGCCGACATCACCTATCCCCCATCGATGATCGCGACGGGCATCCAACTCGCGGTCGGCGTCCTTCAGGACGGCAAGCGGGAAGAAATCATGAAGTTCATGCCGCAGCACATGATGATCGACGTCGAGCTCATCCTGCCGGCGAACGCCGAGAAGTACTACTTCCCCGAAAGCGTCTTCTGAATTCGAAATCGCGCGAGCCGGACCTGACCGGGTCCGCCATGCGACGTTGAGATCTCGACCCGGCCGCGGACCATGTCCCCGGCCGGGTTTTCTTTTGAATTGAGAAAACGATCCAAGGTATGCTCAAAATCGTCATGAGCAAGTACGGCGGGATTTTCCAGAACAAGTTCAAACGACCTCGGGTCCGTCCTCCACGCACCTGGGTCGATCATCTGCTTGATCTCGCCATCCTCGACGTGGTCTTGTTCTCGATCGGCTACGCGATCTGGGCGTATTCATCACTCCCGGCCACCATCCCCACGAAGTTCAACGCCGCGGGGGCCGTCACCTCGACTGGCCCCGCCGAGATGGTCTTCCTGATGCCCGCGATCGGCCTGGTCATCTGCGTCATCCTGCGCCTCGTACAACACTGGCCATGGATCTCCAACACCATCGTCGAGATCACCGAGGCCAACGCTGCAGTCCAGTATGCACTCATCAACCGCATGCTCGGCTGGTGCGGCGTTCTGATCTGCAGTCTCTTCCTGGTCATCGAGATCGGGCTGGTGGAGGGCGCGAGAACCGGAATCTCCAACCCGAACTTCGGCGTGATCATCGCGGCGGTGGCGCTCGCACCGTGGCCACCACTCTTGGGGTGGTACTTCTGGCGATCTTTCCGAGCGGCGTAAAACACCATCCGAACCGACCCTGAGGATCGCCCGGGGACAAGACCCATGGATTTCAACCTTGCCCTGCGCGGTGGTCACGCGAGCAACGCGATCGTCCATCCCGCGCCGACCGAGACCACGAAAGCCAGGCAGCCCAAAGGGCTGCCGCACCACTCAAGCGAGTTTCAACCCTGCGCGGTGGTCACGCGAGCGAAGCGAGCAACGCGAGCGTCCACCCCGCGCCGACCGAGACCACGAAAGCCAGGCAGCCCAAAGGGCTGCCGCACCACTCAAGCGAGTTTCAACCCTGCGCGGTGGTCACGCGAGCGAAGCGAGCGTCCACCCCGCGCCGACCGACACCACGAAAGCCAGGCAGCCCAAAGGGCTGCCGCAGCGCTCAAGCAAAACCGAGTTTCAACCCTGCGCGGTGGTCACGCGAGCAACGCGAGCGTCCATCCCGCGCCGACCGAGACCACGAAAGCCAGGCAGCCCAAAGGGCTGCCGCAGCGCTCAAGCAAAACCCATCTTCAACCCTGCGCGGTGGTCACGCGAGCGACGCGAGCGTCCACCCCGCGCCGACCGAGACCACGAAAGCCAGGCAGCCCAAAGGGCTGCCGCAGCGCTACTAAAATTGATTCAAGAACCGGACGTCGTTCTCGTAAAGCCAGCGGATGTCGCTGATGCCGTACTTCCGCATCGCGACTCGTTCGATGCCGAGGCCGAAGGCGAACCCGGTGAACTCTTCGGGATCGACTCCCACCGCCTCGAGGACGTTGGGGTCGACCATGCCGCAGCCACCGATCTCGATCCACTGCCACTCACCCTTGATCTTCATCTTCATGTCGACTTCGGCGCTGGGTTCGGTGAACGGGAAGAAACTCGGTCGCATGCGGACTTCCGCCTCGGGACCGAAGTACGCCCGGGCGAATTGAAACAACGTGGTCTTCAAGTCGACCATGCTGATGCCGCGGTCGACGCACAGGCCTTCGACCTGATGGAACATCGAGTAATGGGTCGCGTCATGGGTGTCGGGCCGGTAGACCCGACCACAGGCGATGATCCGCACCGGTGGCTTCTGCTTCTCGAGCGTTCGGATCTGAACCGTGGAAGTCTGGGTGCGGAGCAGCGTGCGACTGCCCTCCTGCTCGCCCATAAAAAAGTTGTCGATCGGATCACGAGCCGGGTGCCCCGCGGGGATGTTCAAGGCCGTGAAGTTGTGCCACTCGTCCTCGACCTCAGGCCCGGCGGCGGTGGTGAACCCCATCCGGCCGAAGATGTCCACGATCTCGTCAATGGTCCGGCTCAAGACGTGTCGACGGCCCTCTGGGAGGTTTGCGCCGGGCTGGGTCACATCGACCTGCGGTCCGCTGGTAACTCCTGAGCCGGCAACCTCGGCCTTCCTCGACTCAAAACCCTGCTCCAAGGCGACCTTGACCTCGTTGAGGCGCTTGCCGACGGCCGGCTTGTCCTCCTTCGAGACGGTCTTCAACTGAGGCATCATGCCCTTCAGTCGCCCCTTCGATCCGAGGTAGGCGATTCGCCATGATTCGACGGCCTCGGAGTCGACGGCGGCGGCGAGTTCGGCGAGGGCGGCGGTCTGCAGTTCTTCAAGTTCAGCGAGCATGGCCGCAGTGTACGGGCATGTGCCTTTGAATTTCAGGTCCAGCCACGAGTTGAAGGCTCGATCGGGAAAGAAAACGAGCCCCGACCGAAATGGTCAGGGCTCGTGTTGAAATCTAAAATCGACGATCCGGGACCGACGACCGAAAAGACGCTCCATCGCCAGTGGCGATTCAGGCCTCTTCGGTGGTCTCGGGAGTCTCGTCTGCAGGCGCCTCGGTGGTCTCGGCGGGAGCTTCCTCCGCCGTGGCTGTACCGGCCAATGAACCAGCAAGCTTCGCGGCGAATGCCGTCCGCTTGTCAGCCTGGCGGCGGCGTCCACTCAAGCCTCCACCAACCTGAGGGCCATCCTCGTTGTTGCCGACCAGCATCACCAGCACCAGATCACTTCCGTCGCCGAGTCGATGCTTGTCGAGCTTGACGATGCGGGTGTAACCCCCATCGCGGCCTTCGAACATTGGGGCGACCTTCTGGAGCAGATGCTCGATGAGTCGGGGCGACTTCTTCAAGTCGCCGAATCGGTTGCGCTTGATCTCGCTCGAATCCGGCGCTTCGAAGATGGCGTTTTCCTTGCGTTCCTCAGGGAACTGGGGATCGTCCGCCCATGCGAAGATGTTCCGGTCGTTGATCTTGCTCTCCAGCTGTCGACGGGAGTGCAGCGACTTGGTCTTCGCAATGGTGATGAGCTTCTCTGCGAAGCCCTGGACTGCCTTGGCCTTGGGGAGCGTGGTCTCGATTTGACCATGCTCGAAGAGGCCTGCCGCCATATTCCGCATCATGGCGGTGCGGTGAGCGGAGGTGCGATTGAGTTGCTTGCCGTAGATACGGTGACGCATCGGTGAATCCTCGAAAACATGAACCGAGCGGGATGACCCGCACGGAAGACTGACATCAGTTGATACGGAACGCGTCTGGCACGTGCATGCCAAGTGCGAGTCCCATTTCCTCGAGCTTCTTCTCGATCTCGCGAAGCGAGGTTCGACCGAACGCACGAAGGGTGAGAAGCTCTTCTTCGGACTTCTGAACGAGTTCTGCCACAGACTTGATCTGCGCGGATTCCAAGCAGTTGCTCGCACGGACCGAGAGGTCCATGTCGCTGATGCCCTGTTGGAGTTTCCGATTGACTTCCATGTCCTCGGCAGTGGTTTCCATGACCTCGTGAGAGACCGTGGTTTCACCAGCTTCGTCGTACATGATGAACGGGTTGAGATGCTTGCGAAGGATCTTCGCCGCTTCAACCATGGCCATCTCCGGACCGACGGTTCCGTTGGTCCAGACATCGAGAATCAGCTTGTCGTAGTCGGTTCGCTGTCCAACCCGAGCGTTCTCGGTGCGGAAGCGGACTCGCTGCACGGGTGAGAAGATCGCGTCGATCGGAATATCACCGATGACTTGCTCTTCCCCGTTCTCGTAGTACTCGCCAGCGGGGCGATAGCCTCGGCCAGCCTCGACGGTGAACTCGGCTTCGAATTCAACGCCAGGACCAAGCGTGGCAATCACGTGCTCTGGGTTGTGGACGGTGATCGACGTATCGCACTCGATCATCTCTGCGGTGACGTCGCCAGGACCCTCAGCATTGAGCTTCATTGTCTTGGGACCTTCACCGGTCATGCTGACCACGATGCCCTTGACGTTCAGAATGATGTCGGTGACATCCTGCAGCACACCTTCGAGGGTGTCGAACTCGTGCTGAACGCCCTTGATCTGCACCTTGGTGATCGCGGCGCCTTCAATGGTCGAGAGGAGGATGCGACGAAGGCTATTGCCAATCGTTGTACCCATGCCTCGGATGAAGGGCTCAGCGGTGAAACGTCCAAAATTTTCGGTCGTGGATTTCTCGTCCTTGTCGACCCTGGCTGGAAGTTCCAGCCCTCTCCAGCGAACCTGCATGGCTCACTCCAATTACCGGCGGTGTTCAGAAGGAACAAACCCGTGTGTTCTCGAGTCGGAGGCAGCCCCGCCGGGGTGACTACTCAAACTCATCCGTGAACACGGGTACGAAAGAAACTAGACGCGTCGACGCTTGGGAGCGCGACAACCATTGAACGGAATTGCGGTGTGATCCTCGATGGCCACGATCTTCAGGCCAGCGGCCTGAAGGGCGGTGACCGCCGACTCACGACCGGGGCCAGGCCCCTTCACATGGACTTCAAGCTCTCGCATTCCCATGCGTCGAACCTTGCCACCAGCCTTCTCGCTCGCCCGACTGGCCGCGAAGGGCGTCGACTTGCGAGAGCCCTTGAAGCCGACGGTTCCTGCGGAGTCCTGACAGAGGGCTTCGCCGTTGAGGTCGGTGATGGTGATGAGCGTGTTGTTGAACGTCGCTTTGATATGAGCGATGCCCTTCACCACGTTTCGACGAACTTTCTTCTTGCTTGCCATGGAATCGAACCTTGTCCTTTACCGGGCGCTGGGCAAAAGCCCATGAGACGCGACGGATGACTCGTGTAACGGAATGCTGATCTCGAATGCCCGCATGATCGACGCCGATCGAAATCGACGTCGGAACGGGCATCGAAAATCAGCCCTTCACGCCCTTCTTACCGGCAACCGTCTTCTTACGGCCCTTCCGGGTTCTGGCATTGCACCGAGTGCGTTGCCCACGGACGGGAAGACCCCGACGATGACGGTCGCCCCGATAGGACCGGATGTCCTTGAGGCGCTGAATATCTTGGCCGATCTGCCGGCGCAGGGCACCTTCGACGACGAAATTCGAGTCGAGAAGTGCGTTGATCGACGAGAGTTCCTCGTCGTTGAGTTCCTTTGCGAGTCGGTCGGGATCAATCCCAGCCTGCTCACAGATATCCGATGCAAACTTCGGGCCGATGCCGTGAATGTACTGCAACGAATAGAGGATCTTCTTACGTTCCGGGATGTCGACGCCTGCGAGACGTGGCATGCGGTAGCTCCAAATATCGAACGAGAACGGAGGGCTTCAGCCCTGCCGTTGTTTGAGACGGGGATTCTTCTTATTGATCACGAACCGCTTCCCTTTGCGGATCACGATTTGGCAGTCTTTGGTACGTCGTTTAATGCTGCTTCGAACCTTCATGGCTGGTTCCTGCTTTTCGTGGTTGAACTTCTAGTGGCGATACGTGATTCGACCCTTGGTGAGGTCGTACGGACTCATTTCAACAGTGACCCTGTCGCCGGGGAGGATGCGGATGAAAAACTTCCGCATTTTTCCGCTGACGTAGGCGAGGAGTTCCTGACCATTCTCTAAACGCACCTTGAATCGGGCGTCGGGCAGTGCTTCCACGACCTCTGCGTCGAGCGTAATTTTGTCCTCTTTGGCCATATGAAGGGATCGTTCCTGGTGGTTGCTCTCGAAAATCTAAAATCGAACTCAGTTGATCACCGAACTGGTGATCGGATCGGTCATGACGTCAACGGTCGGCGTCGTCAGGACGGTAGCGCCCGAACGGCCCACCGCAATGGTGTGCTCGAAGTGGGCGGATACTGCGGCATCAACGGTTCGAACCGTCCAACCGTCGTTCCCCACTTCGATCGGGACCCCGCACGCGGTTCCGTCTCCGCGAACTGCGGCTCCGGAAACCGATCCGACGAGGACCAAAATCGGTTCAATCGCCAGGACCATGCCTCGGCGAAGGGTGAAATCACCTCGGCCAATCAGGCCTCGAGTGAGGTGGGACGGAACCGCGGGAGACTCATGGAGCTCCCGTCCGATGCCGTGACCCGTAAAATCGTCCAGAACACCGTAACCGGCATCGAGGGCCAAGTCCTGAAGAATCCGAGCAATCTCGCTCCAGCGACGCCCAGGGCGGATCAAATCGATCGCCGTCTCGAGGACATGCTCGGTTGCTTCGAGTAATTCGAGCCGAGCCGCGGCAACCTCCCCAACTGGGACGGTGATCGCCGCGTCGGCACACCAACCATCAAGTCGGGCACCACAGTCGATTTTGACCAGTTCCCCACCACCAAGGCGTCGATCGCTCGGGATGCCGTGGATGACCTCATCGTCGACGCTGATGCACGCCGGAGCCGGAAAGGCGGAGACGTTCGCGTTCTCTTCCGAGGGCAGCCCGATGAAGAGCGGCTCGGCGTTGGCGTCGGCCAACACTGAAGCGACGGCCGTCGAAATTTCAAATGTGCTTCGTCCTGCGACACAAACTTTTCGTCCGGCTTCGAGCGCTGCGGCAACGACTTCTCCGCACGCCGCGATCCCCTCGATGTCCGCCGATGACCTGATCGCGACCGACATCGACCGACGCGTGGCGTCGTTCAATTCGATTCGGGATGGTACAGAGCGGATCATGATGGTTTGTTTCAGTTGATGCGAGGGAGAAAAGTCAGGTGGGTCGAACGGTCAGCCGCGACGGCTCTTGATCTTCGAACCGCCCTTGCCGTCACCGGAAAGGAAGCCTGCGTAGTTCCGCATGAGCAGGTTGGCCTCAATGCGCTGGATGATGTCGAGTCCGACGCTCACCACGATGAGCAGGCCCGTGCCGCCCAAGAAGCTGGCGACGAAGAACGGAATCTGCAGTCGCTCTGCGATCATGGTTGGGATGATCGCGATGATCGCGAGGAAACCCGCACCGACATAGGTAATCCGCTCCATGACCGTTTCAAGATACTCGGCGGTTCGAGGTCCAGGCCGGATGCCAGGAACGAACGAGCCGTACTGCTTGAGCTGCTTACTCATGTCGTCTGGAGAGAACTGCACCGTCGTCCAGAAGTAACTGAAGAAGTAGATCAGGATGATCTCGAAGATCACATACGGATAGGCACCGATCTGGAAGTTGTCCGCGAGGAAGCCGGTGGCCGACATCCACCAATCGGGGCTGCCACCTTGCGATGCTCGAGTATTCAGCCATCCGAAGATCGAGGAGGGGAAAATCATCAACGAACTTGCAAAGATGATCGGCATCACGCCCGCATGGTTGATTCGAAGCGGGAGGTAGTGCCGTTGACCGCCGACCACCTTGCGGCCATCACGGGTGTGCTTGGCCTGCTGGATCGGAATGCGCCGCTGCGCCACGGTGATCAGGATCGCACCCGCAGTCACCAAGACGAAGGAGGATGCGAGGAAGATGACTTCGAGCAGTCCGATCCCCCCACCGTCTCCCTGCTGGCTCGGATTGAACTCCGAGATGATCCACTGAATCGCTTCCGGAAGCCTGGCGAGGATGCCCGCGGTCAGGATGACCGAGACGCCGTTGCCGATTCCGTACTTGTCGATCTGCTCGCCGAGCCACATCAGGAACACGCTGCCTGCAGTCAGGCCGACGATCCCAGAGGCGAAGAAGATCATGCTCGCGCCACCGGTGACAAACTGCGGTTGGACGAGGTTGTTCGTTCGAAGATAGGAAAGCCACATGATCGCCTGCACAATGCAAAGCCCGACCGTGGCATAGCGTGTCCATTCGGAGATCTTCTGCTGGCCGCTGGCACCTTCCTTCTTCAACTCCTGCAGTGCCGGTACCGCCGAGTTCAGAAGTTGGAAGATGATCGATGCCGTGATGTACGGCATGATCCCGAGACCAAAGATCGTCGACTGGCTCAAAGAGCCGCCGGAGAAGATCGATGCGAATTGGGCAATCCGACCAAAGCCGGAAGAGTCCTGAGTCGCCTTGGCCGCTGATTCCGCCAATTGGGTCTGGTCGACGCCGATGAGCGGAACCCAGAATCCGATCCGATAGATAACCAGCATGCCCAAGGTGAAGAGCACCTTGTTACGCAGGTCGGGGATTCGGAAGATGTTCAGGAACGCGTTGAGCATCAGTGGTCCGGATTGCCGGCAGCTGCCGGCGTCGATTCGATCGATTGAACGAGAAAGCGTGTCTTAAATCAGCACTCGACGGCGGTACCGCCTGCTGCTTCAATCTTCTGCTTGGCGGAGGCCGAGAACTTTGCGGCCTTGACTTCGAGCTTCTTGCTGAGGTCGCCTTCGCCAAGAATCTTGAGCCCGAGGGCGGTGTTGCGAACCACGCCACGACCAGCGAGGAGTGCGACGTCGACGGTTTCACCCGCTTCGCAGAGTTCCTCAAGTACCTTCACGTTGATCACGTGATAGTGCGTTCGGAATCGAGCGTTGGAGAAGCCTCGCTTGGGGAACCGCTGGTAGAACTGCTTACCACCCGCGTCGTAGCCAGCTCGGCGTGAATAGCCCGAACGGCTCTTCGCACCATTGTGGCCTCGGCCGGATGTTCCGCCGGTGCCGCTGCCTTCGCCGCGACCGATACGCTTCCGCTGCTTGTGTCGTCCGACTTGGACGGTAATGTCGTGAATCATCATGGCTCGGGTACTCCCTGCCGAACCGCACCGAGTGAATCTCGGGCGGCCAGTTGTCTCGAATAAATCAGCCGGCTGGCTTGTCGCCACTTTCGGTCGGTGCTGGTGCCTCGGGTGCCGGGGTTGCCGGTGCCGCTGCTGGTGCCGCTGCTGCCGCCGGGGCGAACCCGCCACGACCACCGCCGCCACCACCACCGCGACCACCACCGCCGCCGCCTCGACCACCACCGCCACCACCACCGCCGCGGCGACCACCGCGACGGCGATCCTCACCAACGGTGTTGACCGGCGCCTTGGCTCTCTCGGAACCGGACTCCGTGGGCATGAATGCCATGCCACGACGAACCGACTCCTCGACTTCAGTCTCACCGAGCTCGACGCCGCGAAGCGCCTCGACAGTCGTCCGAAGTCGAAGCTGGGAAAGCGCGTCAAGGGTCGCCTTGACGAGGTTCTTAGGATTGGTCGATCCGTAGCATTTCGTCAGGCAATCCTGGATGCCAAGCATCTCGAGGATGGCGCGAACACTTGCTCCGGCGATCACGCCGGTACCTGGCGAGGCCGGAACGAGCCGAACGCGGCACGCGCCGAAGCGTCCTTCGACCAGATGAGGAACCGTACGGTCCTGCATCGGGTACGAGTTGAGCTTCCGCTTGCCCTCTTTCTGCGACTTCTCGATCGCGTTGGGCACCTGGCCAGCCTTGGCGTAACCAATGCCGACTCGACCCTGACGGTCGCCGACGACCACGAGGGCCGCAAAGCTAAACCGTCGGCCGCCCTTGACGGTTGCCGCTGTTCGGTAAATGCCGACCGTGGTCGACTCGAGGGATCCATTATCGTCGAGTGCTTCAGCCATTTGCTGCTTCCTCACGGGTAACACCGTGATCTGAACTTCAATTCGCGGTCAGAACTTGAGTCCGCCCTCCCGGGCGGCGTCCGCGAATGCTTTGACCCGGCCGTGATACCGGAATCCGTTTCGGTCAAAGACCACTTTTGAGATGCCGGCGCTCGTTGCCTTGGCGGCGAGCTGGGTACCGACCCTGGTGGCGCCATCGACGTTGCCGCCGGTGCCATCCCACCCCTTCTCTCGCGAACTCGCGGAGACGAGGGTTCGTCCGGTCAGATCGTCGATGACCTGACAGTACATGTGATTGGCCGATCGAAAGATCGAGAGCCGCGGTCGGTCGGGCATGCCCATGACCCTCTTGCGGATACCCGTCTTGCGTCGACTGCGGCAGATTGTTTTGTGCTTGTTCTTGTCCATCGTGGATTCCTCTCATCCTCGACCGAGACCGGCCGGGGACGATCTCCAATCGTCAGTTACCGAATGCCTTGCCCTGCTTGCGGGTGATCTGTTCGCCTGCGTATCGAATTCCCTTGCCGTTGTACGGCTCGGGCTTTCGCTGCATGCGAACAGAGGAGGCGAAGTTGCCGACGGCCTGTTTGTCAGGACCGCTGATCGTGATGTTCTGACCCTTGGCTTCGACATTGACCCCCATGGGGACCTTCATCTCGATGACATTGGCGAAGCCGATGCTGAGTGCCAGAGTCTGGCCCTTGAGCTGGGCCTGCCAACCAACGCCGACGATGTCGAGCTTCTTCTCGTAGCCTTGGGTGACCCCGAGGATCATGTTGGCGATCAACGACCGGGTGAGTCCCCAGTATGCGCGGATCTGGCTTTCACCCTTCCGCTTTTCGTCGATCGTGACACGAACTACTTTTTCATCGCCATCATGAACGACGAACACCTCTGGTCGGTGTTGCATCGTGAGCGTGCCCTTGGCACCCTTCACTGTGACGTTGCGATCCCCGTCGATCGAAATCTCGACCCCGGCGGGAACTGGAATGATCTTCTTACCTACGAGAGACATGGTTGGGTCCCTTCGGGTTTGTACCCGAAATCTTTGAATGCTTCGAAGCCGAGACACCGACGGTCAAACAACCGTGGCGACGACCTCTCCTCCGACCTTTTCGGTTCGACACCGACGGTCGCTCATGACACCACTGCTGGTCGACACAATGCAGATGCCGAGGCCCTGCAGCGGTCGAGGCAGGTCGTCGACGCCGCGGTACACGCGACGCCCACACTTGCTTTCACGCACGATGCGGTTGATGACCTGTTCTCCTCGAGGGCCGTACTTGAGTTTGATTCGGATAAGACCTTGACGGCCATCCTCCACAAACTCGAAGCCCTCGATGAAGCCCTCCTCTTGGAGGACAGCCACCACGCCGCGGTTCAGTTTGTTGCTCACGGCATGCACGTTCTTCTCACGATTGCGGACCGCATTGCGGATCCGAGTGAGCATATCGGCGGTGAGATCGTTGATCGCCATCGCGTCTCCTGGACTGCGCCCTTGGGCGTCTTTTAGCGAGCCTTTGCTCGGGTCACCAACTGGCTTTACGCATTCCGGGGATCATTCCCTGGAGTGCGAGTTCACGAAGCATGATCCGACTAATGCGGAACTTGCGATAAACGCCTCGCTTGCGTCCGGTGATTTCGCACCGAACTTGCTTGCGAGTGGAGAACTTCGGTTCTCGCTTCATCTTGGCGAATGTTCTTTTACTAGCCATTCGTTCATTCCTGACGTTCTTTGGTCTTCCAGGTCCTGCAACGAGCGGGCCCGGTCGAATCGATACGAGGTCAAAGAGGATTCAGCGGCGGCCGCCTTCACCCTCCTTTGCAAAAGGGAAACCGAGTTCGGTCAGCAGGAATCGGCTCATCACCGGATTACTGCGTTCAAACACGAGATTGATGTTCATGCCGTGGGTATGGCTGATGGTCGAGGTGTTGATCTCGGGCCAGACCGCTTGTTCGGTGAGACCGAACGAGTAACTCCCACCGGGGTCGAAGGATGTTGCCTTCACGCCTCGGAAGTCCTTGACCCGCGGCATCGCCAAGTTGACGAGGCGATCAAAGAAACTCCACATTCGTTCGCGACGAACCGTGACCATGAATGCCGACGGGGCGCCTTCTCGAACTTTGAAGTTCGAAACCGAAACCCGTGCCTTCACCATGACCGGCCGCTGGCCGGTAATGGTGGTCAGCGTCGAGATCACCGTGTCTCGGTAGTCGGGCTTCAGCTTCTGGTTCTCAAGCTGCTTACCGACCCCGACGTTGACGATGATCTTCGACAGCTTCGGCAGCTGATGAAGGTTCTTCAGGCCGAACTCACTCATGAGCTTCGGTCCGATTTCGTCCCGGTAGCGGGCTTGCAGTCGGGGATATTGCTTCTCGGCGACCATGACTCTGATTCCTTCCGACCGGCTCCTGCCGGTCATGCTCATCGCGGTGCCCATGGCACCGTCGTTTCAACGCGACTCAACCCTTCCGGGGTCCTCGAAGTACGTGGAGTTCTTTGTCTCCGCGAACTGCAACTCGGACCTTGCTTCCATCCTCCCGGACCTGGAAGCGAACCCGACTGGGCTTGCCGTCCACAACCGGACTGACGTTCGAGATGTGGATCGGCATCTCTTGTTCGATGATCCCGCCCTGCGGACGCTGCTGCGTCGGCTTCAGGTTTCGCTTGCGGACATTGACGCCGCCAACGACCACTCGGTCACCCTCGACATCAATCGAGAGGATCTCACCGACCTGACCCTTGCTGTTTCCAGAGGTGATCATGACTTGATCACCACGTTTGACGTGACGTGCCATATCAGACGACCTCCGAAGCGAGGGAAACGATCTTCATGTAGTTCTTCTCGCGAAGCTCTCGAGCGACCGCCCCGAAGATGCGGGTCCCCTTCGGGTTCCCGTCGGGATCAACGATCACACAGGCGTTGGAGTCGAACCGAACGTAGGTGCCGTCCGAACGGCGGGACGGGTACTTGGTGCGGACAATAACTGCCTGCACTTTGTCACCGGCCTTGATGTCCGCATTGGGCAAAGCCTTCTTGACGGTGCAGACGATTCGATCGCCGACCCCGACACTGAGGCGGGTGAAGCGGCCGCGAGCCGTCGACATCCCCTTGGTACCGATCACCATGGTTACTTTCGCACCACTGTTGTCGGCGACATCGAGTCTTGATTCTTTTTGGATCATCGCTGGGGATCCGCTTCGTAGTTCCGGACCGGGTCGATGACCCGATGCGGTGGTGTTTCAATAATTCGAGACTGCACTGCGTACTCTTTCACAACTCAAGCCGAACGGATCAGACAGATCCGATGGCCTTCTCGATGACCCTGGTCAAGATCCAGGACTTGGTCTTCGAGATCGGCCGGCATTCGGCCACTTCGACGCGGTCGCCGAGGTGACTCTCGTTCTTCGCATCGTGCACCTGGAGGACGGAACGCCGCCGGATGTACTTGCCGTACTTCGGATGCTTCACGGAATACTTGATCACGACTTTCCGGGTTTGATCCCGGGCATCGCTCTCGACGATTCCGATCCTGCGGGGCGCCTTCTCGGGCACGGTGATTTCACTGAGGTGGCTCATATGGTCTTTTCCGTGTCCGGACAGTCGTCCGGACCTGGGGGGCTTTCATTCGGTCGCTGGGTTCAGGCGGACGCTTCCGCGGTCGCTCGGGCCTTCTTTTCCGTCATCAGACGGGCGATGTCCTTCTTGATCTTCGCGAACTGCGAAAAATCCTCGATCTTTTCAGTGACCGACTGGTTTCGGAGCTCGAAGTGACGTCGGCGAAGACGTTCCATCTCCACCCCGATCTCTTCGTCGTTCAATTTTCGGACTTCCTTGGGGGTCATCACACGGTTCCTGATGATGTGGCATCTTGACGATGCCTTCGTTTCAAATCAGTGACGTCGACGTCACATTGAGGTCATACGGCCAGTCTGCGTCCGACGAATCGGCAACGAACGGGCATCTTGTGAGCGATACGGGCAAACGCCTGCTTCGCCATATCTTCGGTCACACCGGAGATCTCGTAGAGAACGGTTCCTGGCTTCACTCGGGCAGCCCAGTATTCGGTCTCTGCCTTTCCCTTACCCATTCGCGTTTCCAGCGGCTTCTTCGAGACTGGCTTGTCCGGGAAGATCCGGATGTAGATCTTTCCTTGACGTCGGAGAAAGTGCTGGGCCGCAATTCTTCCGGCTTCGATCTGCCGTGCGGTAATCCAGTGGGGTTCCAGCGACTGAAGACCGAAGTCTCCAAAGGCGACGTAGTTGCCGCGAGTAGCGTTGCCCCGAAGGCTCCCACGCTGCTGCTTCCTGAACTTGGTTCTTTTGGGCAACATCGGCATAACGGTTCACTCCTGCGGGCCACACGGCCCTCTCTGTTCCTGACTTCAAACGATCAACGACGACCACGAGCTCGAGCGCGACCACCTGCGGCGGAGGTCTGGACGCTGTTGTCGTCCTCATGGTCACCGAACATTCCCTTGTAGACCCAGACCTTGACACCAATGATGCCGTAGGTGGTCTTGCTCTCCGCAAGGGCGTAGTCCACATTCGCCTGCAACGTCGACAACGGGATTGAACCAAGACGAGTGTCGAATCGACGGCTCATCTCCGCTCCACCCAGCCGACCAGCGACCTGGATGCGGATCCCCTTGGCACCGTTCTGCATCGCCGACTCGCATCGCTGCTTCAGCGACCGTCGGAAGTTCGATCGCTTCTTCATCTGCTCCGAAACCGTCTCTGCGATCAGCGTCGCGTCGATCTCGGGATTCTTGATCTCAATGATCTTGATGACCACTTTACGACCCGTCATTGCCTGAAGGTCACGGGTCAGGCTTTCAACCTCGCTGCCCTTCTGGCCGACGACCTGTCCGGGTCGAGCGGTTCGAATGATGACCGTCAGTTCCTCGCGAGTTCGCTCAAGGAAGATGTCGGAAACCGCCGCGAAGGGTGGGGTTCGGTTCAGTCGCTTATCGACGAACTTGCGGATTCGATAGTCCTCAACGAGCAGTTCGCCGAAGAGGGCTTTGGGTGCGAACCACCGTGACTTGTGCGTCTCGGTGATTCCCACGCGGAATCCAAATGGATGTGTTTTCTGTCCCATGTGGTTCTCAGGGCCAGTATCAATAATGCGATACTGGGATGAATCGATCGATCGTGAACTCGAATGAGGGATCAGCCCTCGGCTGATTCCGCCACTTCAATATGAAGGTGGCACGTACGTTTGTTAATCGGATGAGCCCGACCTCTGTCCTTGGGCTGGAATCGTTTGATGGTTGGGCCTTCGTCTACCCAAGAGCGACTCACGACCAAGCTCGCGACGTCCGCATCGGACTCCTCGGCGTTGGCGATCGCACTCTTCAGGACGGCCTTGATGTACCAGGCACCCCGCTTCTTGCTGAATTCCAGCGACGTCAATGCTTGGTCGACGGGGAGACCCCGAACCATGTCGGCGACGAGCCTGGCCTTCCGAGGGGCGATGCGGGCGAATTGATGGGAGGCTTTGTATGCCATGACTATTTTCTGTCAGGTCAGCCGACCGAAGTCAGCGGGACTTGATGCCTTCCTTCTTGTTCGTGTGACCACGGAAGAGACGGGTCGGACTGAATTCACCGAGCTTGTGCCCGACCATGTCCTCGGTGCAATACACCTCGGTGAAAGCACGACCGTTGTGAACCTCGAAGGTCACGCCGATGAATTCCGGAACGATGGTGCAGTCACGCGCCCACGTGCGGATCGGGCGGCGGTTGCCACTCTCGGTCTGCATCTCAACCTTGCGGAAGAGCTTTTCGTCGACGTATGGACCCTTTTTGAGCGACCTTGACATGTGTGCTTCTCGGAGTCGTATGCCGCTTAAGGCGGCGAAGGAAACGAAGTAAAACGATCAGAACGGAACCGACTGGCGTCGGTCAGACCTTCAGCTGGCCGTACCGCCGCGACTTGCGACGCCGGATGATTCGAGCATCGCTGGACTTGCCGCGAGCACGAGTTCGTCCACCCTTGGACTGTGTACCAGCGGCATTGGACGGCTCTTGGCCACCCTTTGACTTGCCGTCACCACCGCCATGCGGATGGCAATGATGGCTCATCGCCACACCACGAACACGAGGCCGTCGCCCGAGCCAGCGAGCACGGCCCGCTTTGCCAAGGATGACGTTGCCGTGATCGGGATTGCCCAGGACACCGATGGTCGCACGACAATCGACGGAGACCTGTCGGATTTCGCCGGAAGGCATCACGATGGTTGCCCATCGGCCTTCTTTATTCGTCAGCCTGGCACCAACACCAGCCGAACGACACAGCTTGCCACCACCACCAGGTTGCAGCTCGAGGGCATGCACGGTGAGACCGGTGGGAATGAATTTCAGCGGCATGCAGTTGCCGGGTGATGGTTCGATCGCCGAAGCGCTCGACATCAGCACGTCACCGTCGGTGACCGCCTTAGGAGCCGGAATGTACCGAAGCGTTCCGTCCTCGTACTTGAGCAACGCAATGTGACACGATCGGTTGGGGTCGTACTCAATGCCGATCACGGTCGCCGACATGTCGTCCTTACGACGCTTGAAGTCAATCTTGCGATACCGACGCTTGTGACCCCCACCTCGTCCAAGAACGGTGATCTTGCCCTGGTTGTTCCGGGCACCCGTCTTATGGAGCGGCGAGAGAAGTGACTTCTCCGGCGTCTTCTTGGTCACCTCAATGTGGAGGTTGACCGACGCGTTCCGTCGTCCGGGGGTCGTTGGCTTGTAAACTCGAATGGCCATGGGTATTGAATCCGTTCTCTGGTCGGCTTCGATCCTTTTGGATCAACGACTCTGGAGCGTAAAGGTCAGATCAGTTCGATGCGGTCCTCGGGATGAAGCTTGACGATCGCCCGCTTGACTGCGGCCGAAGTCACTCGTCCATACTTGAGACGCCGTGTCTCGCCCTTGCGGTTCTGGGTCGCGACCGACCGGACGCGAACCTTATAGAGCTCTTCGATTGCTCGGCGGACCATTTCTTTGGTGGCCCGACGATCAATCTCGAAGGCGTAGCGATTGTTCTCTTCACTGTCGATGGTCGCCTTCTCGGTGACCAGTGGACGGCGGATGACGTCGGTGGCATGCATATCAGGCAACCTCCTTGATATCTTTTTCAGCCGTGGGGAAACACGAGCCGTCGAGGAACGACTCAAGTGACGCACGATCGATCACGAGGTAGCGGTGATTGAGCAATTCGAAGGCGTTGAGCTGGGCCACGCGGATGGTGTCCAAATTCTCAACGTTCCGTGCCGACAACGCGGCGTTCCGGTTGCCCGGATCCAACGCAAGCAGGCACGTACGATCGATGCCGATGGCACCGAGAAGCGTGATCATGTCTCGAGTTCGAGGCGCTTCCATGCCAAGATCCGTGATGCATCTGACTTCGCCATCCACAAGCTTGGCCAGCAACGCATTACGATTTGCGAGACGACGCATCTTCTTGGTCATCTTCGAGCGAAAGTCCTCGCGGGTACGAGTCTTCGCAAACGCCACACCACCACCCTTGCGGATGATCGTTCGAGAGGCACCCGCCCGAGCGTTACCGGTGCCCTTCTGCTTATAGATCTTTCGGGTCGAGCCCTGGACCATGCCGCGGCTCTTGGTTCGAGCCGAGCCCTGCCGCTGGTTGCCATGGGTGGTCACGTACGCCTGCTTGAGCAGGGAGAGTCGAAGCTCGCCACCGAGGATGGCGGGATCGATCTGCAGCGTGTCGACTTGCTTGCCGGACTTGTCGAGGATTGGCAAGTCAATATTCGAAATGGTTTCGACTTCGGTCATCATCGGTTCCTAGAAGCCAGCTTGTCACTGGCGTTCGCCTCACCCTCCGGTCGCCTGTCATTGAATGACGACGGGCAGGGGTCGACTCGGGTCCATCCACGATTGTCTTGATTCGGTGGTTCCGGGCGTCTTGCGACGCGGACGGCCTATCGAATCCGGTCGGGCAGCATGCCCGACCGCTTGTTTCACGCCTTGGCCTGCTTGTTGGCCTTGGACTTGTAGAGCCGAACTGACGGCTTCACATAGATATCACAGCCGTTGGGACCCGGAATCGGGCCCTTCACGACGAGGAGATTCTTCTCTGGGTCGGCGTGGATCACATCAAGACTTCGAACAGTAACCTGTTCGCCGCCCATCCGCCCCGCCATTTTCTTACCCTTTTTGATCTTTGGTCCGGTACCGAGGTTGGTGGCGTGGCCACCGATCGAACCTGGACGACGATGAGCTCGCTTCACACCGTGAGAGGCTTCCTTACCGCGGAAGTTGTGACGCTTCATGACGCCCTGGAAGCCTTTGCCCTTGCTGATACCGGTGACGTCGACGTACTTCACGCCATCGAACATCGAGACATCCAGCACTTGGCCGGCTTCGAAACTGGTGGCTTCTTCGTCGCTTTCGCAGCGGAACTCGCGGTGAACACGCTTCGAGCTGGTCCCAGCCTTCGCGTCATGACCGATCTGAGCCATGGCCGTTCGCCGAGCCTTGGCATCGGAAAAACCGAACTGGACCGCAGCGTAACCATCAGTGTCAACGGTCTTGACCTGCGTCACGATGCAGGGACCGGTCTCGACGATGGTGACCGGGACGTTGGTCCCGTCCTTGAGGAACCAGCGGGTCATCCCCATCTTGCGTCCCATGAGTGCTGCCGGCATCGTCGGTCTCCTGCGTTGTCCCGTGGTCACGGGCTCGGTCCATCACCAGAGGTCCATCGGACTTGGCGGAAAGTTTGCGAAAAGCCGCATGGCCCAGTTGGGCCGACGCGACTCACTGGTCGGTCATTAGGCCTTGATCTTGACGAAGACGCCGGCGGGAACCACGAGACGGTTGAGTGCTTCAACGGTGCGGTGGTTGGGTTCGGTGATGTCGATGATTCGCTTGTGCGTGCGAATCTCGAACTGCTCGCGTGACTTCTTGTTCACGAACGGCGAGCGGTTGACGGTGTAAACCTCACGACGAGTTGGCAACGGAACAGGTCCCGCAACTCGGGCGCCGGTTCGCTTTGCATGATCCACGATCTCACGAGCAGACGCGTCGAGCGCCTGGTGGTCGTAGGCTTCCATCCGAATTCGAATCTTACCGCCGGTCATGTGCCGTCTACCGATCCAAAGGAGTCTGGGTCGAACTTGAGTACGCGTGATTTTCGGAAAAATCATGCGTGGGGAATGATCGAACCGTTTTCAATTCGCCACGAAAACGCGGGTCACGAACGAGAAACGGAACTCGTGCCAATTCAGGCGCGAACGGCGAATAGTACAGATTTCGCCACTCCTGTCAACCTTCCGAAGACTGTGAATCACGAAAAAGAGCTCCTATGGAGCGTTACGGATCCTCGAGCTCCTGAGGTTTCCGCCCGACCGCTCCGAGCAAGGCAAGGCGCGTACAATCTGCCGTCCTTCGATTGAGATTCCCTGAATTGCCCCGAGCCTTGTTTTCCCAGCGGAGCCCGCCCTTGAAGACCAGTCCCGAAGGGTGCCTTTCGGCACCGACATCGTCGATTCGGACCTGGTGCGCCGCCGTGTTGCTTGCCGCTGCCACCGGCCTTGGGGCCAACCCGGCTGCCATCGCTTCCCAGCCGACGGCACCGGGACCGATATCACGACCGATAACGCTTCAAAACCCACTTCAAGATACCGCGATAGAAGGTTGGAAGCCCGATCCAACTCCGGTGGATGACCGGAGAGAAATCCGATCGAACGTCTTGGGGTGCCGGCTCCTCCTTCCATCCGGGAGTCAAGCCACGCACACCAGCCTCGGCGATGGCTCGGTACTTCGAATTCTCGATGCCGAAGAACAGCCACCAAAGTGGGCCGTCACCATCCGAATTCTGAAGCAGCCGCCACCGGAAAACGGCACGTTTGGGGCGACCGCGACACCGACGCCGGAGACCTTGCTCGCCGCATTTGTCGCCGATTCAGAGCGGGTCAATCCGGAAATGACGTTCGTCCAGCAGACCCTTGAAGGCACGGTGGCGGAACTCCCCGCATCGATCACCACCGCGGAGTACCCCCACTCCTCTGGACGAGTGGCCCGTTACGACTGGTACTTCGTCCAAACCGGACCGAATCGATTCCTGCAGATCGAATGCCTCGGCGACAAGAACCGATGGAGTGGACCGGTCTTTGATTCGATGCTCGAATCGCTCACCATCAGCGATGAATTCGAGATTGCCGGCCAGTCATTGGTCAAACAAGAACGCGGCGCGGACATCCTCCGCCGAGTCGACGAGGCGGCCTTGCGGACCCTCCTGAAGAGAATGCCCGAAGAGGTCTGGTATCGCATGCATGCGTTCGATGCGGAAGGCCGTGACATCGAGTTTGGCTACGCGGGCGTCTCGGTGCATGAGACGGGACCGGAGGGCATTGGAGATCTGACGCCGAAGTCTCGAACGGGCCGCGATACCGGGCTGCTGGTCCGAATCCGAATGCGGCAAATCCCGAGAACCAAGAGCGGCCCGGTGGTGGACATCGATCATCGAGCCTGGCTCTCATGGGATCGCGAAGAGGAAACCTGGACGATGCTGCTGACCGCCCGGCAGAAAAACGTGAAGGAGACGGTTTCTGAATCAATCACTGGCTTCCGCCCTCGCCCGACGACGAAGAACCCACGACGCTGGATCGAGGTTCTTGAGCAATCGAGAAACACCTTCGATCGGCAGATCGTCCGACTCGACGTGCCAATGGAACTCACGCTCTATCTCTCTGAAGCCGAGCGATTGCTCCTTCCCACGCTCCTGGACATCATCGATGCGCCGGCCTGCGAATTCGGACTCTACGCCTGGAATGACGACCGCCAGAGCATCACTCGGCGGCTGGAGAACTGGAGCGTCGACCAAGACGGCCGTTGGGTCTTGAAGAGCCGAGCCTTTGAAGACGCCCGACAGGCCGTCCACGAGCTTGGCCCAGATGGCATCGTTGATGTTCGCGTCGCACCCACCGATGCCGCCGCGGGCGGTATCCGATGGACCCGAATGGATCCTGAGAAGATCCGAGAGATGTACGCCCGAAAAGGCATCCAGCTCGACGACTGAGCGAAAGCCCTTCCGAACAACCCCGACCTGCAATTCTTTATTGTGAGACGTCGCAGACGACTCGCGGCACCCGAGACAGAGATCGATTTCCGATGATCCAATCTAAATCACCAGAACCCCGCGTACTCCTCGCCATCCCCGTCTACAACGAGGAACGCTACGTCGACAACGTGCTGACTGAAGTTCGGAAGCGTATCCAGGACATTCTGGTGATCGACGACGGCTCGACCGACCGCACGCCAATGCTGCTTTCCAAGCATCCCGTCGAAGTGATCCGCCACGCCACGAATCGTGGATACGGACGCAGCATGATGGACATGTTCCGATGGGCGGCCGTCGACGGATTCGACTGGCTGGTCACCATGGACTGCGATGAGCAGCATGAACCCGCGGCGATCCCCCGCTTTCTCGAAGCCATCAAACGAAACGACGTGGACGTGGTCTCGGGGAGCCGTTACCTCGACGAAGCCAGCCGAGTCGATGCGCCCCCACCCGACCGTCGATTGATCAATCACCTACTTACCGGCGAGATCAACCGCACCCTCGATCTGGAACTGACCGATGCCTTCTGCGGGTTCAAGGCGTACCGCGTGAACGCGGTCGTCGGCCTCGACCTCGATATCGACGGCTACGATTTTCCGATGCAATTCTGGGTCCAAGCCATCGCCAATGGCCTGCGGATCGAGGAACTTCCAGTTCGCCTCATCTACAACGACCCTACGAGGTCCTTTGGTGGCCCGCTCGATGATGCCGAAAATCGCCTTGCCGTCTATCGACGCACCTTCGATCGAGAAGTCGCCAAGTGTGCCAAAGAACTCGCCGACCAGAATCTGAACGCCGTCAGTTCATCCCTCTGATTGGGTCACCCGCGCGGGGCGATGTCCTCGTCAAGATCATTCCGGACATCGCCGCTGGGATCGGCTCGATCGGTCGCCGTTTCGTCATTTCTCCGAGTTCATGAACGCCGCACGCGTTTCGGGTGAATGGGGCCGACTCCCCCTTCGCAGACGCGGTACCCAATCAGACCGATCAGCGCCCGCGATGGATGCCCGAGCGATTGAATATCATCTCCTCCCGTGAAGCCCATGAACATAAGATCGAGGTGATGGTGACCGAGGCGATCCTCAAACCCGAACCCCACCTGTGGTGGTCAGCAACCCTCGCCGAACGACCCGATCCACTCGCGTCGATCCGACGTCAGACCCGATTGTCCATCGGCCTTGATCCCGACCGACCGGTGCTTGCCACCGGTCATCAGGCCCAGATCTGGCACCCGGGAATTCTGGCCAAGGATCTCTCGCTCGCCGCGGCCTCGGAAGTTCACGAAGACCTCCAAACCGTGCATTTCATCGCAGACCACGACGCCAACGATGGAGGGCTCATCTCCCTGCCCTCGGGTTCTGGCCCGTCTCTCCAACGACTCGAATGGAGGGCCCTTCCGTCGGCCCAAGGTCTTTGTGCTCGCGATCGCCCCGCTGGAATGGCCAGCTCGCCTCCCGCCGGCGAGTTTCTCCCCAGCGTCCTTGCGGGCATCGATTCCATCCGCGAGGCCCTCGAGGCTCATCGTGATGCGGAGAGCCTCGCCATGCAGATCGGCGCCGCCACCGCGTCGCTCGCAGCGCCTTTCACGGGATCAATCCCCCGACGATCAATGAGCGGCCTGCTCGAATCACCCATCGGCGAGTGGCTCCTGGATCGACTCATGTCGGACCCAACCGCCGCGGCACGATCCCACGACGTGGCGATCGAAGCCCACCGAAACCATCGAGCGAAGGATCGAGGCGGACGGGCGCCACGCGCGGTTGCTCGCTTACTCGGTCAGGGCCCACGGCTCGAACTTCCACTCTGGAGAAGCACCCCGGACGGTCGGGTTCCGGTGTTCGCCGACGAAAAAATCGAACCCGGCGAACTCCGCCCCCGCGCGATGCTCGCCACCGCGTTGTGCCGACTCGGGGCCTGTGATGGTTTCGTTCATGGCCTCGGTGGCGCGATCTACGACGAGGCGATGGAACTCTGGATCTCGAACTGGTTGGGGGAGGACATCGCCGGCTCGCTCGCGCCCGCATTCGTCGCGACGGCAACCTGCAGACTTCCCCTCGTCGCCCCCATCTTTGATCGAGAGGCCGATCCGACCTTCCTCCATCGGCTTCGCAACGATCCGGATCTTGGGAGTGAGGGATCTGGACGGCGAGACGAGTTGCTCGCCGCGATCACTGAGGCCCCCCGCCGAAGCCTGGCCCGACGACAGGCCTATCTAAGACTCCGCGCCCGAGTGCAGGCCGCCCGGGAAGACCAGGCCGCGAGGCTTGAAGCCGTGGAAGCAAGGGTCCGAGCCCAGGCCGACTCGCAATCCAGTTCGATGATCGCTGAGGATCGAACCTGGGCCTTCCCCCTCCACGAAGCTCGCGCGTTGAAGACGCTCGGATCGTCGATCCGAGCGTCGTTCACCAGCGTGTGAGTTGAGCGAGCCTCAGTCCGCGAGGGGCGGGCGACGGTAGATCCGAACGCCATCGAGGGCGTGGATCTGCTCGGTGAAATCGCCGGTGACCGCGGATCGATCGGCCGCTTCCAACGCGATCTGCGTGGCCGCGTCAAGATCGTCGAGACGACTGCAGAAGATCGCCTCGGGGGTAGCGGGCTGTTTGATCGCACCGAACTCCGGCCGATTGTGGTGACTCGCGATGATGTGCTGGATCGCGAGTTTCGCGTCCGGCGGGAGCGGCGCGGATCCCGCGAGCTTTGCCTTCGCGGCATACGTCTCCAGCATGATCACGCCATCCATCAAATGCCCGATGAGGTTGCCCCGACGGGTGTACTCAAATCGTTGGAGATCGAACTCCAGCACCTTCCCCGAGTCGTGAAGGAAGAGCCCCGCGAGCACGATGTCACGATTGAGATCGGGATACTGCGGGAGAATCACATTGGCGGCGTTGAGTAGTTGAAGCGTGTGCTCCACGAGACCACCGAGGTAGGCATGATGCACTGAAATGGCGGCAGGAGCCTGCGTGAATCGAGAGACAAACGCGGCGTCGCCAAGGTAGGCCTCGATGAGCCCTTTGACCGCGGGGTGAGAGATCGAATCCAGGAGCGCTCGCACGTCAGCGAACATCGCCTCTGGATCACGCTGGCTCGTGGGAAGCAGGCGCCTCAATTCCTCTGCGTCGACTTCCGCCGGTTCGATTCGCTCAATCTTTAACTGAATCTGGTCGTTGAAGTTCTCGCACGATCCGGCGACCGAAACGAAGGCCGCTCTTCCCAGGGTCTCGAGGATCGGATCGTCGATCGACCACATTCGGCCATTCACCCGACCGGTCGCGTCGCGGATGATGCACTTGAGAAATGGTTTCCCAGACCGGCTCGCGCTCACCTGAGGGTTGAGAATGGCATACACGCCGTCGACCCGGGTACCGGGCGTCATGTCCGCCACATCAAGGTGCCAGCGATCTGCGGCGACGATTGTTTCAGCCTCTTGCATACGCCGAGTGTAGCACGCACCTCAAAAGTTGCGTCAAGATCGACGACGCCTCGGTTCAAGACGGCTCGGTCATTCGTCGCCGCGCCAACGGAAGCGCGTCGGCAAGTTCATGGGCGAGCAGACCGGCGTCACCGTGAACATCGCGCCAAACATTCCCCGCTTCAGAATGCCAGGCGACGCCAAGACAGGCGATCTCGAACGCGTCAAGCGTGGGTGATCTGGCCGGCGCGCCGGCCCGGGGATGAAACTGGGCAAGCAAACCCCCGATCACTCCGGCGAGCACGTCACCCGTTCCGCCAGTCGCGAGCGCCGGATTGGCAACTTCGCTGCGCCAGAACCGACGCCCATCACTGACGACGGTTCGATCACCTTTGAGCACGACGACCACTGGCCCACCACCCGCATCGAGGCGTCGGGCGAGGGCGGCGGCCGCGGCCGGCCGTCGCTGGTCATCCATCGCGTCATCGACGATGCCGACGGCACGAGCCAGTCGATTCCATTCACCGGGGTGTGGCGTGAGGATCAGCGGCCCGCGGAGCGAACGGGGCGACGTCGCCGCGATGGAGTTCAACGCATCTGCATCGAGCACCCTCGGTCGGTCCTCCAGATCCGCCACCATCGCGACCAATCGATCAATGCCCTCGGGCCGACCGAGCCCTGGCCCGCAGACGACGGCATGCGCCCCGATCGCAGCGTCTTGAACGAGTTCGAGGGCGGCCCTGGAACAACCCTCGTCGATCGGGAGTGGGACCGCCGTCGCTTCCGGTAAGAGGGTCAGGGCCGCGGTCGCCAGTGACTCCGGAACCGCCAGCACCGCCAGCCCCGCACCGCTCCGCAACGCCGCCCGCGCGGCCAGACATGGTCCCCCGAGCATACGCCGTGGCCTCGTGGCACCGCCGATGACCAGCGTGGTCCCGAACGTCCCCTTGTGCCCGTTTGCGGGACGAGGGGGGAAGGTTGGCAACGTGTCCAACGGTTCCAAGTCGAGGCTGGTCATGGCTTCTTGGTTTCCGTTCTGACAATCTCGATGTCAATGGCCCCGAACACTTCCAGCATCTGCGTGCCACTCGAGTTGAGAGACGCCGATGACAGATCTCCGGTGGTAATGGCCAGATGCCCTGGATGGAAGGCTGGGCCGTCGGGCGGAAGCGTCGCATCGAGATCAAGCCACTGCCCGTCGATGGCCACCTGCGTCCACATGTGCCAGAGGTACGCGCCGCGATCGTCACCGGCCGCTCGGATCCAAATCAACCCATTCACGACTCTGCTAGGGAGACCGATCGACCGCAGCGCGGCGGCCAGCAGTACCGCATGCTCGGTGCAATCTCCGCGACGTTGCCGAACCGTTTCGCCTGCGGTTGCAAAAGCCGTGGCAAGTTCCTTCCGAGTGATGTGCCGATAGACCGATCGGCGAAGTGCGTCAGCCCGAGCCAGTGGCGTCTCCGAACCGCGGATCGATCTGTTGGCAAAACGCCGAATCGCCGGATCGGTGTGATCCGCCACCGGGGTCACCGCCAGAAAGACCTCGCCGGACGGATCGAAGGGAGTTCCATTTCCGGTGGTTACCACCACCTTGAGCCCGTCGCCATCCCGTCGAACCTGCTGGGCGCCACAACTCTCCAGTTCGATGAGCTCGCCGAGCCGAGGCGTGACTCGAAGTTCGACCGACGTGGCCATGTCCGGCCTCCCGGCGCGGGCGGCGAACCGGGGCCGAACCTCTCCGGCTTCCAGAATTTCGAGGCCCCCGTCGGCCGCTTTGGCCGCCGCAGCCTTCGTCGTTCGAGCGATCTCAAGGACGCCCAGCCCAGCTCCGAGCCTGGTCCGACTTACCAACGTCTCCCCCGACGCATCGATGATCTCCTCGACCAACGGGGCATCCGGCTGACGAATCTCCCAGCGGACGCCGACGCGAACCTCCCCGTCGACGACCACGTCGGTGGAGCCGAGCCGTCGATAGCTGACTTCGACGGGCTCCAGGCCGTTGGCCGGATCCACCACCCGAAGCGTGATGGGATCTGCCATCTCGTCGATCTCGCCCACGTCGCCCACGTCGCCACGTCGCGTGACTTCAGCCAACGCGGCGGCTGGTGTGAACCAAGGCTCCTCCGGGCGGGGGCGGACCGTCCGCTCCGCACGGCCTCCCTGGGATCTCGTCTCGACGACCTGATCACCCTGAAAACGCCACGTGGAACGCAATGGGACATTCCCCAAGGTCTGGACGACCTCCATCTCCTGAAGCGATCCTGCCGCGTCGGTGACCATTCGGCTCGTGATGCGGGTCTCGGTCACGGTTCCGTCACGAACGAATCGCAGCAAGAGTTCGGTCTCGACGGAATGACCGCCGTCGTCAAGAACCCGGGTTCGCTCGAGGAGCCGACCGCAGGCTTTCCCACCGAGGGTGCAGGCAAACCATCGTTCCTCCTGAGGATTCGCCTTCGCCGTCGTGGCGGCGACCGCGGTGCCGGCGGCCTGTTCCATCACCACGGGAAGATCCGCCGCCTGCGTCCGAGTTGTGAGCCCCGAGCCAATCGCGAGCACCAAGATGGTGAGCGTCAGAAGAAACCCAACAAAGCCGGGCCGATCGTCGCCCGTTCGATGGTCATCATCGAAGCGTCGATCGGCGGGGTTCTGGTATCGGTGATCTTGGCTTGGCATGTGAACATCCGGCTCGCACGGCATGCGGGCGTGAGTGACTTTCGAGTGTAGCGATGCGGATTCCCAAAACTGTCTTTGGAAGCAAGTTCGTCACCAGTTCTCGGCGGGAATCAGCGTCGGGTACGCTGCCCCAATGCCCAGCGGAACCCATCCCGTTCGAGAAGCGAACTTCGATTCCATCGTCGGCCCGACCCACAACTATGCCGGCCTCAGCCCGGGAAACGTGGCCAGTGCCTCGAATCAGGGTGAGATCTCTCGTCCGAGGGAAGCGGCCCTGCAGGGGCTCGCAAAAATGCGGTCGCTGGCCGAATTGGGCCTCGTTCAAGGGTGGCTGCCACCGCACGAACGACCGGATCTCGACCTGCTGCGGGCCGAGGGGTTTGGCGGCGACGACTCGGCGCTACTCGCGGCCGCCGCGGCCAACGCCCCTCATCTGCTCGCGCGGGCATCCTCTTCTTCCTTTATGTGGGCCGCGAATGCCGCCACCGTGGCGCCCGCGGTCGATACCGACGACCATCGCGTACACATGGTCGTCGCCAACCTCCAGACCATGCCGCATCGTCGGATCGAGCCACCCACCACCGAACGGATCCTTCGACGGGTTTTTCCTGACCAATCTCGCGTGCAGGTTCACGCGGCCATCCGCGGTGATGGGTTGACCGATGAAGGCGCCGCCAATCACACCCGACTCGCCAGCGGGGATGATTCGGGGATTCACTTCTTCGTCTATGGCGTCGGAGAAGACGCTTCCCAGGGCCCGCAACGATTCGTGGCGAGGCAGACCCTCGCGGCCTCCCGCGCGGTCGCTGATCTCCTTCAGGTTCCGGAATCACGCCGCGTGTTCGCCCAGCAGAATCCCGCCGCCATCGACGCCGGCGTCTTCCACAACGACGTCATCGCGGTGGGAAATCTCAACGTGCTCCTCTACCATGAGTCCGCGTTCCTGAATCAGGAATCAGTGCTGGCAGAACTCGACCGCCGACTCGATGGGGCCTTGATCCCAATTCCCGTCACGGCGTCCGAGGTCAGCCTGGATGAGGCCGTTCGTTCCTATCTGTTTAACTCACAACTGGTCACGCTTCCCGACGGATCAATGTGCCTGATCTGTCCTTCGGAATGCCCAGAGACGCCGGCCGTCGCGGATCTCCTTGATCGGCTGGTCAGCCGCTCGGACAATCCGATCGAGCACGTCAAGGTTTTTGATCTTCGGCAATCGATGCGAAATGGCGGCGGACCTGCCTGTCTTCGGCTTCGAATCCCGCTCGATGAGCCGGGCCTGAATTCGGTGCATCCACCCTGCCTGTACTCACCCGATCGCTACGACCGACTCGTCCAATGGGTGGAGCGCTGGTATCCCGACGAGACCACCGACTCGGACCTCGCCGATCCCCAGCGGCTGCAGTCGGTCCGCGATGCGCTTGATGCGTTGACCTCGATTCTGGAAATGCCGGGCCTCTACGCTTTTCAGCGTTGACCTTGGAATCGATCCACCCACCAAAGATCAGCCGTTGCCGTCCTCGGGACGCATCAACGGAAAGGCGATCACTTCGCGGATCGAGAGATTGCCGGTCAGCAACATCACGATGCGATCGACGCCCAAGCCCAGACCGCCCGCGGGCGGCATGCCGACCCGCAGCGCCTCGATGAAATCTTCGTCCAGATTGCGGAACGCCTGTTCCTCATCGTCCGCACCCGCGAGTTGCTCAGTGAACTTCGCCAGTTGGATGTCCGGGTCGTTCAGTTCGGTATACGCCGGGCCAATTTCCATGCCTGCGATGAAGATATCCCACCGTTCGGCAAGTACCGGATCAGCGGGGTCAGGTCGGGTCAGTGGACTGATCGCCGAGGGATATCCGGTCACGAACGTCGGGCGAGCTGGATCGATCAGCGGCTCCGCACACGCCTCGAAGATCTGGTTGACCGCAAACCAGTGGTCCATGCCCTGAGCCTTCGCGAGTTGAAGTTCCGTGACCTTCGCCCGCACCGCCGCCTCGTCACGCATGTCGAACCCGACGGCCCGCTCAAAGAGCTCGCCGTAGGTGACTTGTTCGAAGGGTCTTCGCCAGTCGACCTTCAATTCGCCGAACGGGAGCACCGGCGCATCCTCGGCACCTTCCACCGACTCGTCTCCTCGCGCCCGACGATCCGAAGCCGCCGCGCAGGCGAGTTCGTAAAGCAGTGATTCGGTGAGTTCGAGCATCGTCCAGCAGTCACCAAAGGCCTGGTAGACCTCCATGGCGGTGAACTCCGGGTTGTGACTCCGGTCGACGCCCTCATTCCTGAAGTTTCGATTGATCTCGAAGACCCGCGGTAGGCCACCGACCAGGAGACGCTTCAGATAAAGCTCGGGGGCAATCCGCATCGAGAGATCGATGTCCAGCGCGTTGTGATGTGTGGTGAACGGCCGCGCCGCCGCGCCGCCCGCCATCGACTGCATCATCGGCGTCTCGACCTCGAGGAAAGTTCGATTTTCCATGAACTTCCGCATCCGCGAGACGATTCGGGAGCGATCTTGAAGGGTCTGGATCGCCGCGGGATTCGCATGCAGATCGACGTATCGCCGTCGAAAGCGAATCTCCGGATCCGAAAGCCCGTGCCATTTCTCCGGCGGCGGGGCCAGGCTCTTCGCGTGAATCTCCAGACGATCTGACCAAATACAGATCTCGCCTTTCTTCGTGCGTCCCATCGGACCGCCCGCCACGACGACGTCGCCGTAGTCAAGCTTCTTGGCGAGCCGAAAAACCGCGGGGTCGCAAGCCGCCTTCGAGAGACTCACTTGAAGATCGCCGGTCTCGTCGCGGAGCCGAAGGAAGACGAGTTTTCCGATGTCGCGATGCTGGATCACCCGTCCGGCAGAAAGAACGCGAGGTCGGGGATCGGCGGGCGTTTCGTCGGTCTCGGCGGCGGCTGAGGTGACGTGGGCGTCATGGGCGTCGTGCGCCGCTTCGTCAAAGGTCGCACGCGCGGTGGCAAGGTCAACCAGCCCGTCGACTCGGCAACCGTAAGGCTGGAGGCCAAGTTCCTCGCGAAGAAACCGAAGTTTCTGACGTCGCGCTGCGACCAGATTGCGGAGATCGGCTTCGGTAGCGACCGGGGCCGTCGGTTCGGACGTGGAATCGGAAGCAGTCGGCTCGCTCAAGGGATCGGCTCGCGAATACGGGGCGAATGGATGGTGCGTGACGGGACATTCATCGGACGCAACGCCGACGATGACATTCTACCCATCGACGGCCAAGGTCGAGGCCGGTGATCACTGATGTCGGCCCCTCCGGCTCCGGATTTCAGGTGATGGGCAGATGCAGCGAAGGCGGTTCTCGATCGACCAGTGGCTGGAACCTGGTCTTGAACTCGCTGGGCGTTAGGCCGGAGGCCGAGGAGAGCTGCGCCAGCATGGCGGGATCATCGATGTCGTCGCGTCGGATCCTGATCATGTAACGGCGTGCGATCGCGTACCGGGTCGAATTCACGTCGACCAGCCGGACCTGCATCCGATTCGTCTCAGAATCCAGCATGCTGGAGAGTGGTACCGGAACGAATCGGCCGCCCTGCATGGAAATGAGCGATCCGTTTCCGCCCTCAATCAGATACTTTGCGGCGCAATACCCAAGATCCCGGCAGTATTCGAGGTCCGCAGGCACGGGATCCGCACAACGAAGTTCGTAACCAATGTTTTTCTCGACGATCGTGCTCTCGATTCCCAGCGCTTCGAGCGCGGTACGAACCTGCTGCTTCAAGGCTCGCCCGAAATCGAGTTCCGCCAGTCGAACATGACCATGGGCGTCTCGCTCGATCACGCCGAGTTGGTCGAGATCCGCCGCATCGATCGACAAGGCCGCCCCTTCGGCGATGACCGCCACGCCATCCTCACGTCCATCCAATCGCCGCTTGATGATCGCACCGACCAGCGTGTCCACCAGCGTCGAGAGCGGAACCGTCTTGCCGCCGAATTCTTCCGGAACGATGGTGAGCGTGGCACCCGCCGCTTTTCCAATGCCCAAGGCAAGATGGCCCGCGCTCCGGCCCATCGCCACCACGAGATACCAGCGACGAGTGGTCTTCGCGTCGGTCATGAGGTTTCGCACGATGTCCACACCAACCGCGCGGGCGGTCTGATACCCGAAGGTATCGATCTGCGGCGGAAGATCGAGATCGTTATCAATGGTCTTGGGAACATGGGCGACCGCGATCCGCCCCTTGGCCTGGAGACTGACCCGGTACGCCGAATACGCGGTGTCATCACCGCCGATCGTGATGAGTTTGTCGATTCCTTTCGATTCCAGGCCCGCGATGACGCGGTCAAGATCTTCTTCGCGGCGAGTGGGGTTGGCCCGAGCGATGCCGAGCATGGACCCGCCCCGGTAGTGCATCCGGCTGACGTCTTCGATGTCCAGCGATCGAATCGCCTCGGCGTCGCCAGCCATGAGCCCGGAAAAGCCATTGAGGAGGCCATGCACGGGCAGTCCTTCAAGCCGAGCTCGAATCGTCGCCGCGGCGATGACCCCGTTGATCCCTGGAGCCGGACCTCCGCCCGCAAGAATGCCAAGTCCGCCGAGTCCTTTGTGACTGTCCTGCATCATTGATCTCACACCTTCCGAGTATCCGAATCTCTCGACCACCGAGAGGCCATGACTGACCGAACCGCGAAGCCTAGCCTCCCCGATCGCGGAATGCGGGTTCCGAAATGATCGACTGCGATTTCCACCACGATCGGGCGAAGGTGCGGATATCCTTCAGGGCTCATGGATCCCGTCGTATTCCTCGATCGAGACAACACCCTTATCGCCAATGACGGCGATCTCGGGGATCCCGCGCGTGTTGCCCTCCTCGATGGCGTACCCGATGGGCTCCGCAGGCTTCGTGATGCTGGATATCGCCTGGTCGTGGTCACCAATCAAGGCGGTGTGGCACGAGGCCGCTACGGCGAGGACGATGTGGACCGCGTGCATCGCGAGATTGCCGGACTGGTCGATCATGCTGCGGGTCGCCGCGGGCTCATTGACCGCTTCTATTACTGTCCCTTTCATCCTGAAGCCACCGTGGATGCGTACCGAAGGGAACATCCTTGGCGAAAACCACAGCCCGGCATGTTGCTGCAGGCCGCACGGGATCTCGGTCTCGACCTGACCGGGAGTTGGATGATCGGCGACCAGCCACGAGACATCGAGGCCGGGCATTCGGCGGGCTGCCGAACCGTTCAGCTTGGCTCCCTGCCGGAATCTGCGACCTTCGCAGTCGCCCCCACCGCCTCGGCCACTAACTTTGGTGAGGCCGTCGACCTCATCCTTGCGTCGGGAAAGCCCTCCCGTGGTCGCGGTGAGGAGATGACTGAATTCTCTCAATTGCGTCGAGCGATTGACGACTTAGCGGAATCGAGCCGGCCCCGTGGGACCGGATCCGCTCGGGCCATCGGCGCGGGCCTGTTGCTGCTCGCCCCGCTGCCCTTCGTCGCGGGCCTGCTATTCCTAGAGGAACCGCAGAACTTCCTCGCGTGGATGCTCGTGACGATGGTCATTCTGCTCGCATCGATCGCGAGCCTCCTGCTGGAACGACGATGAGCCACCACGAGTCGGCATCGGCTTCGCTCTCAACGCATCGCGATGCGGATCTCGACGATCCGCGGATTCGCGAAACCGTCATCGCCGCCACCCGAGGAATCGCGGAACGTACCGGCGTCGAACTGGAAGATGTTGAGTGTGAGACGAATCGGCTCACCATCCGGGTCCACGGATCAACGTTGATGGCCATCGGGTTACTTGCTGAATTACGGCGATCGACGGATCACTGGCACTTTGAACATTGCGGCCGTCATCTCTGGATGGCTGGCCCCGATGAGGATCAACGCGATGAGGCGGATGATCAATGATGACGAAACCTCCAGTGGATCCGTCTCAGTTCCGTCGGCTGGCAATCATGATGCCCAACTGGCTCGGCGACGCCGTGATGGCAGAGCCATCGATTCGCGCCATCCATCTGGCGGCACCATCGCTGGAGTTGTCCCTGTTCGGAAAAAAGTCCGCCGTCTCGATGCTCGAAGGACACCCGGCCATTTCGTCGATCGCCGGAATCGACGACAAAGGATTCTTTGGCCCGCTCGCGTGTGGCCAAGCACTTCGAGCCGCCGACGCCGATGCCGTACTACTTCTCAGGGGTAGTTTTAGATCCGGACTGGGCGGGGTCATCTCTCGAATCCGCCCCCGGATCGGATTCGCCCGGGACGGACGTCGGGTCATGCTGACCCATCCGATCAGGCCTCCCGCTCGGACGAAGCCCTGCCCGACGGTCGATTTCTATGCGACTCTGGTCGAGTCCGCCTTTGGAATCACGGTCGGAGATCGACTGCCTCGACTCACCACCACGCCGAACGAACACGAGGCCGCCTCCCAACTGCTGGACGGCGTCTCTGGTCCGATCGTGGGATTCGTGCCCGGTGGGAGCAAGTTGATGAAGCGCTGGCCGGCCGATCGATTCGCCGAGCTCGCGCGTCGACTCGGATCGATGGCTGGAACCGTGGCCCTCTTCGGCGGCCCGGATGAACGGGACCTTCTTTTGGAACTCAAGCAGAAGGCTAACGGAGGCGACGGGCCTCGAGTGATCGATCTCGCCGCCCGCGGCCTGAGCCTTGAATCACTTCGTGGCGCGATCGAACGCTGCTCGGTGCTGGTCACCAATGACACGGGGCCCCGACATCTCGCCGTAGCGCTGGGAATTCCGACGGTGGCGCTCTTCGGTCCGACGGATCACCGATGGACCACGCTCCGCGGCGCTCGAGAGCGAATTCTCCTCGGCGAGCCCTTTCTCCCGGAGGAACAGGTTGCCGACCGCTTTCCGAAAATGTGCCGGGTCGATCGAATTCCGGTAAGCGATGTCCTCTTTGCCGTCAGAGACACCCTTCTCAAGCCTCGCGACTCGGAATCGGTATCGTCCTAGGCATGACTGAAGCGGCACTGCAATTCGGATGGTACTGGTGGGTCTGGTCCGGGATCGCGTTTTTATCGGGGAGCGTGCCGTTCGGGGTGATCATCGCCAGACGTCAGGGCGTCGACATCCGCCAAGTTGGTTCTGGGAATCCAGGATCGACCAACGTCGGTCGCGTGCTGGGTAAACGTTTTGGCATCTGCTGCTTTCTCCTCGATGCCCTCAAGGGTGCCGCTCCGGTGCTGATCTCTGGCTGGCTCGGCGGTCTGTTGGGCATGGCGATTCCATCTACCGACGCCGCGTGGGGATGGCTCTTGGTCGCGGTCTGCGCGATCCTCGGCCACTGCTTCTCACCGTGGATTGGATTTCGAGGGGGCAAGGGCGTCGCCACCGGTTTCGGTGCGGTACTCGCGATGTGGCCGGTACTCACCGTACCCGCCCTCGCGGCGTTTTTGGTGTGGGCGATCACCCTCGGACTGACGCGGTACATGTCGCTGGCCAGCGTGGTGGGCGGAATCGTGTTGCCTTCGACGGTCGTCGCCATGGCCCTCGGCGGCGAAGATGGATCGCTGCGGGCCTCGCTTCCCTTTCTAATCGTCACCGGGGCGATCGCCACGTTTGTGGTCTTCCGCCATCGAAAAAACCTCATGCGAATCCGCACCGGTGCGGAACCACGAGTGGGACGCAAGACGTCCACCGAGCACTGAACTTTCGACCTCTGGGGCAGACGAGCCTTGGAATCGGAATTCTGCTCCGGCGTCTGATCAGTCGTTTGGAACGATCGCGATGGGCACGATCAGCATGGCCGAAGGTGACGATGAATTCGGCCTCGCTTTGGCCTGCTGCGACCAACTCGACCATGCATCTTGGCGAAAGGCCGTCTCCGGCTGCCTGGTCAGGGACGGGATCAACCGTGCTCCCTCGCCAGCCTCATCGCCGACCTCCATACCGCTCAATCGGGCAAGAATGCCCTCGACCTCAGACCGTGCCACCACGATGGCATACTGAAATCCACGTTCGGCGAGGTCGATCCGAATCATGCTGCCCGGAACGTCATCTGACATCCCAACGATCGGCGGCGGCTGCAGGGTTTCGCCTCGAGGCCGTGCACTCGATTGACCGGAATATTGCTCGAGCCCGGCCTTGAATTGGCCGGTCGAGGCGGCCATGCTCTCTGCCAATGTGAGATTCCGAATCAGCACTGCGTTCGCATCTAAGACGAGCGAGGCAAGTCCGACTTCGAAGGCCTCGCCTCCATCCCCTGATACTGCGAGACCGAAGGAAGCCAAGACAGAAGAGGGTTCGCGGTCGATCTGGGGCGTCGAGGTTCGATCCGCGTCTGCGACATTCGAACCCAACGCCGGCCTTCGATCGAGTCGGGCCGTATTCGTGCTGCGGCGGTTATCCACCACGCTGTTCTCAGCCGGCGGCCCTTGATACGCGTCAATCTTCAACCCGTCCTTCTCGGCCGCCAACGTGGTGACTCCGTCGCTTGGATCGCCGTCAATCAAACGCGTTGCGAGGATACCCGCAAGCATCGCCACGGTGATTCCCGCCGCCGCCCATTCAAACGGACGGCGCCGGTCTCTTCGACGACGGCGAGCCAGATCCTCGATCGACTTCGACATCAAGTCGGTTGGTTCGAGGCCGGGGTCCGCAAACAACTGATCTTCAATCAACTCGCCTCTCGCGATCCTCGACCGTACGGACGCGAGGAGGTCCCGGCCTGAAACGGATTCCGGGACCCGCTGCATGGCATCGTGATCATGCTTCATCCGAGCAAGTCGATGAGCCGCATCGGCATCTCCGGAACGAACTTGTTCGATGAATGCGATCTGCTCCTCGTCTCCCATCTCCGATTCGACAAAGCGAAGTAGATCGATAGCATCAAATCCCGCAAAGCCAAGGGACTCGGCGAGGGGATCGGACTGATCCAATGGATTTTTGGAGACTTCGTTCTTCATCATCGAACAGTCACACGCTTCAGAGGTCTTGCTTCAGAGGTCTTGATATCTCGTTGCCGAGAACTCACGTTCGATCGAATGTTCGGAGGGTCAGGCCAGAAGGGCTGTGACGTCGCCGACCACCTAGAAAATAACACCAAACCGCGAACGATTCGGTGTACCTCGAACTTCTGGTCAGCGCCCGGCTTCGCCGGAGCCATATCCCATCTGCTCAAGGGCCTCACGAAGCGCGGCCCGGGCTCGGAACAATCGGCTTTTGACGGTGCCGATCGGCGTTCCAATGACCTCTGCGATATCGCCGTAGTCGAGTCCTTGGAGATCTCGAAGAACCAGAATCGCTCGAGCCTGAAGGTCGAGCATTCCAAGTCCGGCCACGACGCCTCGGGAGAGGTCCTCATGTTCGATGCCCTGGGATGGGATTGGTTCCCTGCTTCTTGGCTCAAACCCGGATTCCGATCCCGGAAGCGGCGCGTGCTTGCGGAGTTTTTCCCGCCTCAGGTGGGAATACACGCAGTTCAGCGTCACCCGGACGCTCCAAGTACTGAAACGGGCCCGGCCATCGAATCGTGGCAACCCCTCGTACATTCGGAGGAATGCATCTTGAGCGACGTCTGCAGCGACCTCAGGGCGGCCGAGCATTCTCAAACACAATCCGTAGGTGCGGCCTTGGGATTTCTTGAACAGGCTCTCCAGCGCGGCCGTGGAACCATTCCGCCACGCTTCGATCAACTCAAGGTCGGGATCGACGATCGGCTCGTCAGTTCGGACCGCGCCAAGCACGCCCGACCGATCAGGGTCGGGATCAAGCGCCGCGTGCGTTCCACTCGCTCCATTGGAGATGACACCCCGAGGTGGAGTCGGCGCCCGGTAATCCCCGGCGTTGTCCACTCCTTCGGATGATTGCCTTTTTCGCGCTGCGTCTGCCATGAAGAAACTCGCTGATCTTGATTTGTCTGACTTGCGTAAACGACCGAAAGTAAGGCGGGGATACCTGATCGAGACTCTTTTTCGCCGGTTTCTCAGACAGGACGGGGCTAAAAATCGATTCATCCCAGCCCGCCGAACCACGAAAAATCCAAGAATATTCCACGAAAAGGTCCTCTGACTCCTGAGCGTGTCCATCCCCAACCAAGGCTTCCTCGCCCGACTCGCGGACGACCTCATCCCGAAACCTTGCCTACGAAAGGACGAGGTTTCCCCGGCTCGGTAGCATTCCATTCGTCGCCCACCCAAAACTAGTTGCAACCTGCTGACTAAACGAATGAACAAGACGCAATCTATTGACAATCATGAGATTCCAGACGTCCACGCCGGATATCGGTCCCCATTAGAGGCTCGAAACGCCTCAATCGACATGCGGCGTGTTTTCTCCAGTCGTCGAAAATTCGGGTACTGGCGTCGGATCTGGCTGGCGCTCGCGGAAAGCCAACGAGATCTGGGACTCCCGATCGAGTCCGCCCAGATTGAAGGGCTGCGAGCCGCCCTCGACGACATCGATTTCGAAGCCGCCGCGAGGCACGAAGCACGACTCCGTCACGACGTGATGGCACACGTTCACACCTTCGGGGATCGCGTGCCGAACGCCGCCGGGATCATTCATCTTGGCGCCACCAGCCAGGACGTGGTCTGCAACGCGGATATTCTCATTCAAAGAGACGCGCTCGACCTCATCGCCGCAAAAATCGCGAGGGTGATCGACCGATTTGGCGGGTTTGCCACGCGATACCGATCGCTGGCGACCCTTGGATTCACCCATTACCAGCCAGCTCAGCCCACCACCGTCGGGAAGCGGGCGACGCTCTGGATCCAGGATCTGGTGATCTCGCTCCACGAGGTTGAACGCCTCCGAGATGGCCTCCGGCTTCGAGGGATGCGTGGCGCGACGGGAACTCAAGCCTCGTTCCTCGGCCTGTTTGATCGTGATCCCAAAAAAGTCGACGCGCTCGAAGCGCTGGTGGCCACAAAGCTGGGTTGGCCCGCGGATCAAACGTGGCCCGTTAGCGGCCAGACGTACCCTCGATTAGCGGACGCGTTGCTCCTGAACGGCCTTGCGGTGGCCGCCGCCGCGATTCACAAGTGCTGCAACGACCTCCGATTACTTGCGAATCTCAAAGAGGTCGAGGAACCCTTCGAAAAGGACCAGATCGGGTCGAGCGCCATGGCCTACAAGCGCAATCCCATGCGCTGCGAGCGCGCGACCGGTCTCTCGCGGTTTGTCATGAATCTCGTGGGCAACGGGCTCGATACCGCCGCGACGCAGTGGTTCGAACGAACGCTCGACGACTCCTCGAACCGACGCCTGAGTATTCCAGAGGCTTTTCTCGCCCTCGACGGGGCGCTCGACATCATGGAAAATGTTGCTGGCGGACTCATCGTCAACGATCGCGTGGTCGAGGCGCACTTGGCAGCCGAGCTTCCCTTCATGGCGACGGAAGACCTCATGCTGGAAGCGACCCGGAGGGGCGGTGACCGGCAGGCACTGCATGAGGTCATCAGGACGGCCAGCATGGAGGCTGCCCGCCGGATCAAGTCTGAAGGCGCCGAGAATGACCTTCTCGACCGACTTAAATCAACGCCAGAGTTTGCCGCGATCCCCATCGATGATCTGATGGATCCCGCCCGATTCGTCGGCCGCGCCCCGGAGCAGGTGGATACTTTCGTGGCATCGGAGGTGGATCCGATTCGCGCCCGATACGCCGAGGATCTGGATTCCAAGGCTGATCTCAGAGTCTGAATCGAACGCTACAAAGGCCGAATGAAAAAAAGAGTTATCAGCAGCGATGTTGGGTAAAATATGGCTAATTTCGTCGAAATAGCAACGATATGTTCCGAAATTGGCACGAAACTGACTTCGCCGCGGGCCCAGATTAGCCACACTCAACCCCGCTTACTGATCTTGAATCAAGCATCTGGCCGATGGACTTCGTATTCTGATTCTATAGATCCTGACGCTGGCCAGAGATCCTCCGAAGAGAATCCTGCCCGCTCAACACCGCACGTAAGGAGCGCTTCGAATGCAAGCCTACGAACACCTTCGGCAACTCATTGACTCTTGCCAAGATGACGTCCAGAAAGCCTCTGGTGGCAACAAGGCCGCGGGCACCCGTGTCCGAAAAGCCATGCAGGACGTTCGGGAAGCCGCCAAGCAACTTCGAGCCGATATCCTCGGAGCTCAGAAGACAGACTGATCCTGGTCCTCAGGGTCGATTGTGAAAGAAGTACGAATCACAGCAACGCCGCCGCCTCATCGAGGCGGCGGCGTTGTTTTCGTTCAGATCTTCAGTCGCGCTGGCCCCCAAACTGGCATGGCGCCGTACCGACCATTGATCGACTAAAGTCTCAGCAACTCTGGGAAGTCTCTCTACCAGCCCCACCACAGGAACACGCCCGTGCCAGCTGAACCGCTCTTTGATTATTCGAACACCGACTTTGACCGCCCGATGGCAGATGTTGAGGCGGTCAAGAAGATCAATCCGCATCGTGGTGAGATGATTCAGATCAACGGCGTGGCATCTTGGACGGATGACTACGCACAGGGTGTCGGTTGGCGAGACGTTCGGGACGATGAGTTCTGGGTGCCCGGCCATATTCCAGGAAGGCCACTGCTTCCTGGGGTTCTGATGATTGAATCGGCCGCCCAACTTTCGAGTTTCATCCACATCAAAGGCGCTCCCCCGGAAGCAACCGGGTTTCTGGGCTTCACCCGATGCGATGAATGTGCCTTTCGAGGCCAGGTCGTCCCCGGAGACCGACTGATTCTCCTCGCCCAGAGCGTGACCCGGAATCGACGGCGATTCATCAGCAAGTGCCAAGGATTTGTGAAAGAAAACCTGGTCTTTGAAGTGACCGTGACCGGCATGCAGGTCTGATCAAAACGGCCTGCGATTCTGGAACGGCGTTTCTTCCATTCCACGCATCCGACTTGTCGCTTTCGGGTCTTGGCAGCAGGCTTCAAGTCACATTGAGGATCCACAGACGCATGAGCCTTCCCCCACTCCGCTTTGATCCGATCCTGAAGCCCCGAGCCTGGGGTGGCAATCGCCTCCAGCGATTCGGACGGCAGTTCGACGCGTCGGAGACCATCGGTGAGTCGTGGGATCTCGCCGACCTCCCGGCGATGATTGATCTCGGCCGCTCCTCGATCACTGGCGGCCCACTCAACCGTCTCCTCCTGCATGATCTCATTCAACGTGATCCGGCTGCGGTCTTGGGCGCCGTCGCGACCACGACGACGAGTTTCCCGCTGCTCATCAAGCTCTTGGACGCCCGACAGAACCTTTCGGTCCAAGTCCACCCGGATGCTGCCTACGCCGAGCGTCATCCTGAAACATCCATCAAGAATGAAGCGTGGTTTGTCCTCGAAGCCGATACCGACGCGGTGATCTACCGCGGGATCGATCCTTCGCTTTCTGCGAAGGAGTTTTACGAGATCGCCCGATCATCTGGCCCGATCCTTGAGCATCTCATCCGTATTCCGGTTCGCCGCGGCGACTGCATCCGGCTCCCCAGTGGAGTCTGCCACGCCCTGGGCGCGGGCGTACTGGTGGCTGAGGTCCAGACCCCGAGTGATACGACATTTCGAGTCTGGGACTGGGATCGCCATGACTCCGGGAGGCCGCTGCATCTCGACCAGGCGATGGCGTGCATGAAATTTGGCGCCGCTCAGGACGATGGCATGACCGCCATCACTCGGCTGAACGAGATTCCCGCGGTCGAGACGCGGGGCTGTCGGCGACGCCGCCTCTGCCTCACGCCCGACTTTGTCATCGATCACGTCGAGTTTGATCCCGGTTCCCACGCCATCACGATCGGCTCCACACCGCTCGTACTCCTCGCCACCGAGGGCACCGGATGCGTCGTAGATGCATCACACAACGAGACCCGACTCAACGGTGGCGATACGGTCCTTGTCCCAGCATCATGCGACCAACCAAGACTTTGGACTGATTCAACGATTTCGCTTCTGCAGATTGATGTTCCATGCCGACCCGGCATCATGCTTGCCTAAATCGTGGCCAGACTGTGCCAATGATTCTTGAGAGCACCCCGCGCCCCATGAAGCCCCGCCATCGAACATCCCTGACCAGTGGCCTGCGAACATTTTTCATGATGGCCGCGCTGCTCTGGGTTCACGCCGCGATGGGTGTCGACCACGTCCTTGCCCCAACAGATTCTTGGCCGGAACCTTCCGCGGTCGCACCGGGCGACCGGATCTTCCTTGCCCCCGGGTTCTACAAGCAACTTCCAGTCCTCAAGTACCAAGGAACCGAGGCACAGCCAATCGCCATCTCCTCGGTCGACCCCAGCCAACCAGCGACCGTGGTTGGTGACGCGTGGGGAATGATCATTCGTGGCGGCCGCCACATCAACGTCTCAACCGTCATGGTGATGGCCGGCCAGTCCGGCGGGATCCGATTGGAGCGGGGCGAGGCGGGGCCAAGCCGATCGATTGTTCTTGCCAACATTTACGTCATCCCGAGGCCGGGAAACCTCACCAGAGTCGGCGTCGATCTGGAGGGCGTCGAGGGCATTCAAATCCTCAATGCCAAAGTCGATCTTTGGAGTCGGGCCGCCATCCAGATTCGGGACGCTCGCAACATCGAGATTCGAAAACTGACGATTCAAGGCGACCAAAGGGCGGCCATCGGCATTCGAGTCAACGACGCGGTCGATGGCCTTCAAATCCTCGAGTCATCTATTTTGAGTATCGGCGGATCTGGCGTGGCCATCGGCATGGTGACATCACCACGACCCGCGTCCGAGGACGAGACCGTTCCGATGGCGGCCGCCCAGAACGTGCGCATCGAGCGATGCGTCATTGAGCGGGTGGCGATTCCGTTTACCTTTGCATCCGCCACCGACGTCTTGGTCGGCCACTGCACGATCGTCGAACCAAAAACCGCCACGTTCGAACTTCGTTCGGTTCGAGCCGGTTGGCCGCCGGCCTCGGGAATTCGAATTCAAGACAACCTGATCTGGTGGATGGTCAATGGCCTGAAGCGATTCGTGATCGATGATCAACCCGAAGGCGATTTTCAAATGGGCCGAAATCTCTGGTGGGCCGCAGAAATGCCCGCCGCGATCGAATGGCTTGGGGGATTTCCGGTGGATGCCGCACCACAAGTGGTAGACGTCGATCCAGGGTTGATCCCACGCACGACTCGGACCACCAACCCCGAGGCCAGGGCATTCGGCCATGGTGGGACCCTTGAGAAGTCGCCGTCCCCGCCTTGAATCCGCGATGTGCTCACCGAGGTCAGAGATAACCTCGGAGGACCCAAACGCCCATCAGACTCGCTCGTATACTCCTGACCATGAACGTGCGAGGTCCCATCCCCTTCAATGCTGCTTCCGCCTACGGCGTCGGCCAGCCTCGACCGGCCCAACCCGCCACCGCGCTGCCGGGTCACACGCCCAACATCCGACCCGAGATCGTGGATCGCCTCGACACGACAAGCGACACCGCCACAGAGCTGCGAAGACTCGTCGCGGGCGTCGTCCGAAGCGACATCAATCGCGGAACAGGCTTCGATGGTGATCCGGCGTCTGTGGCGCCGCCCCGACCGGAACCACCCCGCGCTGGCGGCCTGCACCTGTACTCCCGCAATGCTGACCGGCTTGAGGCGGCCACCCGCGTTGAACTGGGCCGCAACCTCGATCTCAAGGCCTGATCCGCCCCCCGCCCTGCAATGGCCAAACGGCGTTCGCAGCGACCCGGTCTTCGTCGATCTTTCCTTCTCAATCGCTCAAACCACCAGAATCCACCTCAGAGAAGCCCGCTTCTTTCCCCTGAAAGGTTGAGGAGTAGGCTGCGGGCGGGTATTCTCCGCGGCTCAGGAAACCTCTTTCCAAGGCTTGCGTAGCTTGGTCGATGGGTTCTGATTTCGCCCTTTTCCCCTTTCGGCACAACGTCGATTGGGACGATCATCACCCCCTCGCCACCTCAGGGAGTTTGACCCCCCATGGCTTCGACCGGCAAAGTTCTTCAGGTCATCGGATCGACCTTCGATGCTCAGTTTCCCGCGACCGATCTCCCCGAGATCTACAACGCGATCAATGTGGAACTCGAGCAGAGTGGCCAGAAAATCCGACTCGTGGGCGAGGTCGCCAAGCATCTAGGCGGCGGCTCCGTCCGTTGCGTGGCGCTTGGTTCAACCGACGGCATGCGTCGCGGACAGGAATGCGTCGATACCGGTTCACCGGTCACCGTTCCCGTCGGCGAAGAGGTCCTCGGACGCGTCTTCAACTTGCTCGGTGAGCCCGTCGATGAACGCGGCCCGGTCCACGCCACCAAGCGAAGCCCGATTCACCGCGAACCGCCCCCGTTCGTCGACCTCAACCCCAAGACCGAAATCCTGCAGACAGGCATCAAGGTCGTCGACCTCCTCTGCCCCTTCGTCCGCGGTGGCAAGATCGGTCTCTTCGGTGGTGCGGGTGTTGGCAAGACCGTGATCATCCAGGAGATGATCGCTCGGGTGGCCCGAAACTTCGGCGGCTACTCCGTCTTCTGCGGCGTGGGTGAGCGAACTCGCGAAGGCAACGACCTCTGGCTGGAAATGCAAGAGGCCGAGTACACCGACACCGAAGGCAACACCGCCCACGTGCTCGACAAGGTTGCCATGGTCTTTGGTCAGATGAATGAACCCCCAGGCGCCCGCCTCCGCGTGGCCCTCTCCGGGCTCGCCATGGCCGAAGAATTCCGTGATGCCTCGGGTAAGGAAACGCTGATCTTCGTCGACAACGTTTTCCGATTCACGCAGGCCGGTTCCGAAGTCTCTGCCCTTCTCGGCCGAATGCCGAGTGCGGTGGGATACCAGCCCAACCTCTCCACTGAAATGGGCGCCCTTCAGGAACGAATCACCTCGACCCGGCAGGGTGCCATTACGTCCGTTCAGGCCATCTACGTGCCGGCGGATGACTTGACCGACCCCGCCCCCGCGACCACCTTCGCTCACCTTGATGCGTTCGTGGTGCTGGAGCGAAAGATCGCCGAGAAGGGTATCTATCCCGCGGTGGATCCGATCGGTTCGTCGAGTCGAATTCTTGACCCCAACGTGATCGGAGAACGTCATTACGGCGTTGCTCGTCGCGTCCAGTCGATCCTTCAGCGATACAAGGACCTTCAGGACATCATCGCCATCCTCGGCGTTGACGAACTGAGCGAAGAGGACAAGCTCACCGTCTCCCGTGCTCGGAAGATCGAACGCTTCCTCTCGCAGCCATTCTTTGTGGCCGAAATCTTCACCGGCTTCCCGGGGGTCACCACGACACTCGAAGAGACGATCGACTCATTCGAGCGACTCTGCGATGGTGAAGGAGACGATCTTCCGGAGAACTGCTTCATGTATGTCGGCACGCTTGACGACGCCCGAAACAAGGCCGAGAGAATGGCCGCAGAGGTCTGATTCTGAGCACCGATCGGATCGACGAAGAGAATCCAAGACCGGCGAATGTCAAAGGACATTCGCCGGTCCTTTTTTTGACGTCTCAAGAAAGACATCGGTTGGCCTCCGCCCACGTTCAGCGTTGAAGTCGCATCCGCCCTGAGAACGACTTTCGGATCTGCTTTGGCAACCTACAGGGTGAGCGTCAAATCGACGCTACCGCCCGCGAGATGGAAGGGTTGGTGGAAACAGCGGTGTCCCGCCACCATCATCATTCTGCTCACCAGTGCCGTCTTCGACCCGAATCGGCCGCCGTGTTCGCTGCACGACGCCGTGAACATCGAACCAGATGACCCAGACACGATCCGGCACAAAATCGGGAAACGCCGCCGCATTCGCCAACGAACTGAGATTGTCGGCATACTGCCAGCGACCGCCGTCAAGCAGCACGCCTTGCTCATCAAACCGCGGCGGGATTCGAACCGAGGGCTCCCCAAGTTCGATCTGAACCTCCTCGCGGGTCATCCCCGGGGCGACCTCGTCGAAACCCTGTTGCGCCGGCGTCGCGCACCCGACGAACCCGAGGCTCCAGACAACCAGCGAACCAAACCGGGCGCCGATCGAGGGTTTCTTGTTCATCGCCGGAGAGTAGCCGATCATCGCTACTATCTGCACCATGACCACGCTTGACACCCCCACCACATCCTTCTTGACCCCTCAGAACCTCTCCCACGCCGTTGACGGCATCGTGACCCTCCACGGCGAGAACTGTCGCGTTCACGCCGCCCGCGGTATTCACCAATGTGCGGTGCTCTGGCGGGACTCGGATGGCGACGCGTCGGCCTTTGCTCAATTCTGCTTGGATCACTTCGCCGCCACCCCCGAGGACCGAACCAAACTCCTTGATCGCTTGGAGACGGTGCTCGAACAGGTTCGCGGCCATCTGTACGAAATGCGTCGGAATCTGCGGCGTTGGAGTGATCTGGTCGGCGATTCCCTCCCGGAGACCGACTCGGCGTTCGCGACCTTCGACCCTGCCCCCGATCTGTCGGAACAATTTTACGATCAGAAGATCGCCTTCATCACGCTTCTCAACTTCGAGAAGTCGACGCTGGATGACATGCTGACCAAGGGCAGCGAGTGGGACGCCGCCCGATGGGCTGAAGCTCGGATCGCTGGCTCCTTCGGCCCTCGGATACCAAAGAAGGTTGCCGATCTCGCCCGCGACCTTCATTTCAAGAGTTATCACTGGGTGTCGAACTTCCACGTCCCGGTCGGAACGATGACGGACACCACCGGTCGACGTTGGTTCGAGTCGGATCGAGCACTGCTCGCCCACTGGCTCATCCGCGAGGAGATGAAGGGCGGCTACAACGACCCTGACGGACTCCACAAGCAGCGGGCGCTCTCCTGGGTGATGGGCCGTCACATTGACGGCACGCTCCCCCTCGCGATCATGGATCGAACCTCCACCGAGGACTGGAATCCCGCAACGAACACCATCGGCGGCACTGATCCCGGCCCGGTGCTTGATCTGGTCCGATACGAACACTGGATGAACAACGTTCGAATCGCCCGCGCGCTCGACGAGCATCATCCAGACCATCCCAGCGCCATCGATCGCAAGTTCGGTCTCGAACGGGAGATCCCCGAACAGGAAGTCGAGCAGCTCCTCGTTGATCTTCTGGCGGCACCCGTCCGAGAGGACCTTGCCGCCCTCGTCTCGAAACGCCTCGGAAGACCTCTGGAGGCTCATGACATCTACTTCGATGATCTCTTCGAGACTCGTGACGCCGACGAAATGAATGCCGAAGTCAGTCGGCTCTGTCGGGATGAGGTTGAGTTTCAGGCCAAGCTGCCGGAGATTCTTCGAGGCCTTGGATGGCCGGACGATGATGCGGAGTTCCTGGGATCAAGGGTTCGCGTCGAGATCGCCCGAGGCTCGGGCCACGCCATGCGACCCCAACTCGCCGAGTACGGCGCCTGGCTTCGCACCAACCGCCTGAAGGACCAACTGGGTTGGGACGGATTCGATACCGGCATGCACGAACTCGGACACAATCTGGAGCAACTCTGTTCGACGTTCTTTGTTCCCCGAACGGCACTTCGGGGCGTCCCGAACACGGCGTGCACCGAGGCGTTCGCGTTTCTCTATCAGTCGCTCGCCAAGCGGGCGCTCGGTATCGAGGACGTGGCGGAAGCGGAACGTGCCTACCACGAGGAGACCATCGCTTCGATGCTGATGGCGTGTCAGATTGCGGGGCCAAGCCTCGTCGAGCTTCGCACCTGGCGATGGATCTACGAAGCGGGTGACGCGTGCACCCCAGAGGGCATTCGGGAGAACCTGCTTCGAAACGCTCGCGAAGTCTGGGCTGAGTTCTTCCAGGCGCATTTCGGCGATGACCCGTATCACATCCTCGGGGCCTATCAGCACATGCTCGGCCATCCCCTCTACCTTCCCGACTACGCCATCGGTCGAACCATCAGCCATCAGATCCGAAGTCACATGCAAGGGAAGGACCTTGCGGCAGAGACCAAGCGGATCTGTTCCATCGGCCGCGTCACTCCGGATGCGTGGATGCGTTCCGCAGTCGGCGGACCACTCTCCGCGACACCGCTGATCGACGACACCGCCGCCGCCCTTCGCATTCTCGATTGAGCGGCCTCCCGATCGACTTTGACCGCTTGCACCATCGGCCAACCAGAGACGTGACGAGATCAGAAAACGGGCCACCCTTCGAGGGGTGGCCCGTTTATTTCCTGGTCGTGCGGAGGCTCGGTATCAGGCCGAGAAACTCGAACCACAACCGCAACTGCTGGTGGCATTGGGATTGTTGAACACGAACCCGCGTCCCATGATCTCGTCCTTGAAGTCGATCGTGGTTTCATTCAGATAGAGATATGACTTCGGGTCGCAGACGACTCGAACGGTGAACGGCTCGCCACCCTCGGCGTCATCGCCGCCGGTGGCCACGGCGGTCCCTCCTTCGGAGGATGCCACGCTGGACGACTTGGCTGGTCGGCGGTGGTAGTTGAACTCCCACATCTCGTCGGAATCCTTCTGGACTTCGGTGAGATCCAAGAGGTAGCTAAATCCGCTGCAGCCGCCACCCTTCACGCCAACGCGAAGGCTGATCTTGGCAGGATCGAGATCCTGTTGGCGGATGATGGCATCGATTTCACGGGCAGCGGTCTCAGTGACGTTGACAGGCATCGGGCGCCTCCTTGTATCTCAATACGGTATCGCGGACAGGTTACGGATTCCGGCGTCGCCACCGGCTTTGAATTCCATCAGTGGGCGTGGCCGTGGCCAGCTTCGGCCGCCACAGGTTGGCCGTTCTTCTTCTTGTAATCCTCGATCGCGGTCCGAATCGAATCTTCGGCAAGCACGGAGCAGTGAATCTTCACCGGTGGGAGCGAGAGCTCCTCAACGATTCGAGTGTTCTTGATCTCCAGCGCCTCGTCGACCGATTTGCCTTTAATCCACTCCGTGGCGAGCGATGAACTGGCGATGGCCGAACCGCATCCAAAGCACTTGAACTTCGCATCTTCGATCACGCCGTCGTCGCCGACCTTGATCTGAAGCTGCATGACGTCTCCGCATTCCGGAGCGCCGACGATTCCCACGCCCACGTCTTTTCGTTCCTTCACGTCGCTTGAGGCGCCGAAAGAACCGACGTTTCTCGGGTTCTGATAGTGGTCGATTACTTTTTCACTGTATGCCATGTCATTCGTTCCTTGGTTGCCCTTGAAGCCGGCCAGCTGGCCGTCGGTCAGTGGGACTGCCACACGATTTTAGTGATGTCGATGCCTTCATTGTGAAGGTCGTAGAGCGGGCTGAGCGCCCGAAGATGTTCAACGGCTTGATGAATTTCCTTGATCGCGAAGTCCACTTCCTCTTCGGTCGACCAGCGGCCGAGGGAGAGTCGGAGCGAGGAGTGGGCGAGTTCGTCACCCAGACCGAGCCCCTTGAGGACGTAACTCGGTTCCAGACTTGCACTGGTGCAAGCGGAACCGCTCGAACAGGCGATGTCCTTGATTCCCATCATGAGGGATTCACCCTCGACGAAACCGAAGGAGATATTGGTCAGGTGCGGCAGGCGTCGCTCGGAATGCCCGTTGACTTCGACCACGTCCATGAGGCCTTTGAGCTCATTTTCGAGCTTGAGCCGGAGGGCGAGCAGTCGCTCTCGCTCGGATTCCATCTCGTTTTCGCAGATCTCGCAGGCGGCACCAAATCCGACGATGCCTGGGACGTTCAAAGTTCCCGAACGCATTCCACGCTCATGCCCGCCACCGTCGATCATGGCTTGAAGCCGTACTCGAGGACGACGACGCCGAACGTACAAAGCGCCAACCCCGCCGGGACCATAAATCTTGTGCCCCGACCAACTCAGCAAATCAACGTTGTCTCGCTCGACGTCGGTGGGCATCTTGCCAACCCACTGCGTCGCGTCAGTGTGAAACACGACGCCATGCTCTCGACAGACCGCACCGATCGACGGGATGTCGTTGATGGTTCCGATCTCGTTGTTCGCCCACATGATGGTGACGAGAATGGTGTCGTCTCGGATCGCGGCGCGAACCAAGTCTGCCGTCACGATGCCATCTGAGCCAGGCTCAAGATAGGTGACGTCGAATCCTTCGCGTTCGAGCCGCTTGCACGGATCGAGCACTGCCTTGTGTTCGATGATGCAGGTGATGATGTGCCCACGGCCCTCCGAACCCATCGGCGCCTTGGCATACATCAGAGCAGCGCCCTTGATCGCGAGATTGTTGCTCTCGGTGGCACCGCTGGTCCAGACGATCTCTTTGGGTCCGGCTCCGATCAGGCTTGCGGCCTGCTCACGAGCGCGGTCCACGCCGGCTTCCGCCCCCCAACCGAAGGCGTGGTTTCGACTCGCCGAGTTCCCGTAGGTCTCGGTGAAGTAAGGGAGCATCGCCTCGACCACGCGGGGGTCGGTGCGAGTCGTGGATGCGTTGTCCATGTAAATTGGAAGGTTCACCGTCGAGGAACTCCAAAGGTCGGATATTACAGAACGACAGCGGAGTGAGCCATGCATGATGGCCCGTTCGGCTGCCCAAGAAGACAGAGGGGTCAGAGCCAACTTTGACTCTCTTCAGCGATCGATTCCCAATGTCCCGCCATGAGGGGCTTGAAGCCTCTCCGGAACGCGGCATTGAGATTGAGTCTCATTCTAGCGAGCCGGCCCGAGCATCTCCAGCGATCACCGCTCGAATTCAGGGATACCGATCTGAAGTCGACCCACTTCCTCAAATCACCGATACGACCCGTCTGAACCTACAATTATCTCGATGTCAACGCCTCGAGTCATCCAAGATCCCGCCGAACTCGACGCCTCGGCCGGCGGTTGCTTCGTTCCCACGATGGGAGCCCTTCATGAGGGCCACCTTTCGTTGATTCGAGCGGCCGCCCGAAAAGGTGTCCCGGTCATCACCAGCATCTTCGTCAATCCCACCCAGTTCGCTCCGAACGAGGATTTTTCTGCCTATCCGCGGCCGCTCGATCGAGACATTCAACTCGCGGCCGATGCTGGCACCGACATCGTCTATCTCCCCTCCGAGTCTTCCCTCTACCCCGAAGGAAGACTCGCCTCGGTCGAGCTGGCGAACGGTTTTCCGATTCCAGACGTCGCAAGACAGCCGCAATTGGAAGATTCCGGACGCCCTCACTTCTTCGGAGGCGTCTGCCTCGTGGTGGCTCGACTCCTCGATCAAGTCCGACCCTCCGCGACGGTATTCGGTGAAAAGGACTGGCAACAGTTGCAGGTGATTCGAGCGATGGTCGCTGGCGACGATCGCTTCGCTGGCATCGAAGTGATTCCCGGACCCACCGTGCGGGAATCCGACGGGCTGGCGATGTCCAGCCGAAACACATTCATCCCGCCCACGGAACGCGAACGAGCCCGCGGCCTCTCCCGCGCCCTGGATGCCGCGGAATCGGCCACGACACCGGCGGAAGCTGAATCCCTGATGCGGGCCACGCTGAAATCGCACGAACTCACGGTGGAATACGCGGTGATTCGCGAGCCGGAACGCCTCCTGCCCGTCGCTGACCTGAGCCAACCGACCCGGGCCATCATCACCGCCAGACTGGAATTCGACGGCGGTACCGTTCGCCTCCTCGACAACCGAGCCATGCCCATTGTCTGATGATCCTGCTCGCTATCGCCCCGTGAGATACCGATTCCTTCACATCGCTGGCCTCTGCCTCGTCGTGATCGCCGGCGGTTGCCGGACCGTTCGCCCCGCGAGTGATCCCCGACCGAACGGCCCGATTCCCGATCCTCCTCATATTGCCTGGCTCACGCTTCCGATTCCCGGAGACATCGTCGAGTCGGATGACCGCGGACACCCGGAGACCCCAAACCACCCGGACGGCATCGCCGTCCGAAGTGCGAGTGGTGATCTCATCCCTTTGATTCCGATCGAGGTTCGGAGGGGCGTCGAGATTTGGGAGTTTGCGAGTGAGCCGCTGGGTGGTGGTTGGATTTCCGGCATTGATCCTGAATTAATCGCACACAGTCGGAGTTTCATTCTCGTCTCCAGCGCCGCCGACGATGACCCTTCCTCGGAACTGATCGTTCCCCGCCGCCGAGCGATCGATGCCGTCATCTTGGAACCCACGGCGACGCCGTCGGCGGGCACCGCGATCGTGCTCAGCAGCCTCGCCCGGCAGACACCGCCGGAGCAAGCCTTCATGGGTGATCTGCTCGATGCGGGGTTCACCGTGATCACGACCGCTCCGCCGGTGAACGCCATCGATCGAGCGACGGCTGGACGGACGACCCTGAATATCAAAGACGACGCGGAATTCGCCGGACGAATGTTCGCCGCCGAAGTCGATCTTGCGTTCACGACCTGGGCCTTCGGAATCGAAGCCGTGCTCAGCCACCTTCGAAGTTCGAGTGAGACCGCGCCGTCACCCTTGGTGCTCATCGGCGTGAGCAGCGGTGCCGTCGCCGCCCCGATCGTGGCGGCCCGATTGCATCAGAAATTCCCAATCCAAGCCGCGGTCCTGATTGCCGGAGGGGCGGATGCCGCCGCCATCCTGCTCGGGACGACCCTCGCGCCCGAAGATCTCCGACTGAATCTTGAGGGGGGCCGTTTCGACCAATTGGAGGCTGACGCCTTCGCCGCAAGCTATCACCGTGCCGTTCGACTCGACGCCGCCCCGATCACCGAATGGCTCGGGCAACGTCCGGTGCTGCTCTTAGAAGCCGGCTTCGATGCCGCCATTCCCAGTTCAACTCGAATCCTCCTCGATCAGAGACTCCGACATCCTGAACGTTGGTGGTATCCGGTGGGCCATTACGGGCTCTTCGTCCTCCTTCCGGGCGAAGGCGACGCGATCGTGGATTGGATCCAACGCTCACTCGGCCTCAGTCACGGCTCTTCGAAGGCTGATTGAGATCCCGGGACCCTCCCTGCGGTCCATCCTTGAGAGATTCAATGCGGGAACATTGTGAAATCACCGCGCCGGGTCGTAGGATGTTTCAACCGCGTCGGCGAACATGCCGTTGCCAATCGAATTCTGCGATCCCCCTCGCCGATTCGACCAGCGTCCACACGAGAACGCAACGATGTGCTCTCCGCCCCTTCGAAGGAACTCCCTAGATGCTTCAAGTCCTCGGCACCGCGATCCTGATCTCCCTTCCCTCGCTCTCTTTGGCCCCCGCGACCGGCCTGGCGTCTGCGGTGCCCACGATCGTCCAAGAGGACGAATCAAAGTGGAAGGATCGGCTTCCGGATCAGGATCGGGCCGCCGCAGAGGCGGGCATCGGGTTTGAGGTTCCGGCATTTCCGGAGGGACTCACCTGGATCGGCGCCCCGTCGGAAGTCTCGATGGAAAAACTCCGAGGAAAAGAAATCGTGCTGCAAACCTGGACATGCGGCACCTCGCTCGGCCGCGGAATTCCCAAAAAACTCGGTCGAAGCCTTGGCGATCTCGCCCAACGCGACGACGTGGAAGTGATCCTCGTTCATACGCCTCAGGATGAGGAGAAGTCGGCGCGATTCTGCACTCGGGCGAAGCCGGCCTTTCCGGTCGCAGTCGATACTTCAGGCGCCTTCTGTGATCAGCTCGGGGCCTTCAAACTTCCAGTCAATGTCATTGTCGATCGATCCGGCACGATCCGCTACGCCGGGCTCACGGACCGAGGCGCGGCCAGCGCCGTGACCCATCTCCTGACGCTCGCGTTTGATCCCACCGTCAAGCCTCAACCCCGGCCGGTGCCCGACGCATCCACCGCCACGCCGCGAGGGACCTACCCACCAATGACCGGCAGCGCCGGTGCCGCAAGCGATCTTCGCGGGAGAACCGCCCCCCCCTTCGTGGTTGACCGCTGGATCTCGCCGGAACCCGACGCCCGCGGAAAAATCGCGATCATCGACTTCTGGGCGACCTGGTGCGGACCATGCATCAAGGCCATTCCCCACATGAATCAACTCGCAGAGCAGTTCCGAGGCAAGGTCGAATGCGTTGGCATTTCCGACGAATCAAAGTCCGCCTTCGAAACTGGAATTGAAAAGAAGAACCTCAAAGGATCCGACTTTCGGTATGCCCTTGCCCTCGATCCAAAGGGCCGGATGAAGTCGGCGTTCAACGTCCGAGGAATCCCCTTTGTCGCCGTCATGTCGACAGATTGGGTCGTTCGATGGCAGGGCCACCCCGCCTCGCTGACCTCCAGCATCGTGGCGGCGATCATCGCGGCGGATCCCGGCATCGCGAGCGAATCTTCAAATCCAAAATCGCCCGGGACGCCCCCCGCACGCTGGGCCAGCCAACGACGCTAAATCGAATGCGTTCAGCCTTTGCTCGTCCGGATGTCGACGGCGTAGCGACTGCATGGCGATGAGATGGCGACGGGATGGCGACGGGATGGCGAAGAGATGGCGAAGAGATCCAACCCATCAGCCGGACTGCGAAGCCTCCGGCACGATCCACTTCAACGGATCATGCGCTTGGTCGCGAGGTGATTCTGAATGACCAATGGCGTTCAGTGACTTCGATCGACGACGGAATCGGCGAGATCCCGAAGCAGATCTTCGGTTCCGCCCAAGGGCAGGCCTTCGATCGCAGATTTCGCGGCCTCCACCTGTTCGACCGCGAATGCGATGGCTTTACCGGTCGCGTCCGCGTCGCGAAGAAGTTGAAGCACCGCAGAAGCATCCCGCTGACGGAACGCCTCGACCGCATCTGCGAACGTGACGGTTTCGGCGGAATCGAGCAGGATGATCATCGGGAGCGTGAGCTTCCCTTTCGCGAGATCACGCCCCACGCTTTTTCCAACCACTTCGGTCTCGCCCTCCAGGTCGAAGACATCGTCTCGAATCTGGAACGCCACGCCCAAATGCTCTCCGAAGATCCCGAGGGCGGCGGCTGTTTCTTCAGTACCACCGGCCACCCGCGCGCCCAGTTGGCCGCAGGCACCGACCAGAACCGCCGTCTTGCGGCGAATCGTCGCGAGGTAGGTCTCTAGATCGAGCCCCAGATCATCTCGATGATGGAGTTGGATCAACTCGCCTTCGCAGAGCGTGTTGGTCACCCGACCGATTCGCTCGGTCAGATCCGCGTCGCCGATCGTCGCCGCCAGATGGAAGGCGTTCGAGATGAGGTAGTCGCCCAGCATCACCGCCGTCTCGTTGTCATTCAGCCGATTGACCGTCTCGCCGCCTCGTCTCTGGTCCGCTTCGTCCAGGACGTCGTCATGAACCAGCGTGGCCATGTGGATCATCTCGAACACCGCCGAGAGCCGCCGCAGGTCATCTGATTCGAGGACGCCAAGGTCACCATCGGCCGCGGCCACCCCGGATAGAAGCGTGAGCGTGGGGCGAAGCATTTTGCCGCGATACCGGCTCACATGACTGCACAGAGACTCCACCGCCGGAAACTCACTCGCCAACTGCCGCTCGAAGATGGCGGCGACCTGTTCGAGCGTCGCCATCAAGGGCTGGAGGAATCGGTCGTGTTTCGGGTCGAGTTCGATCATGCGATTTTCGGTGTCTCTATCAAGTTCTTCACCGGGGGGCGGTTCGCTGCTCGGTGCCGTGAGATGCAATGAGATGCCGTGAGATGCCGTGAGATGCCGTGAGATGCCGTGAGATGCCGTGAGATGCCGTGAGATGCTGAGATGCCGTGAGATGCCATGAGATACCCTGAGATGCCGTCTCGCGCGCACACAGCCTCTCAATCGATCACCTTTCGGCGGTGAGGTACGCAATCCAACCCGGACACGCCTCCCCACGCTCTGAAGGCTCGAATTCTCCGTCACCTTCTTCGCCGGCCTCATCATCGCCTTCCCACCAGACGGTCACCTTGCCGAAGCCTGCTTCGGTCAGAAGCTCCCGAATTTCGGGAATGGTCCAGAGCCGCCACTCGTAGGTGAACGCCTCGTCCATGGAGGATCCGTCGGGGAAACGAAAATGAATGTGGTTGACCACATCGCCAGTCACGGGGTTGTAATAATTTTGATCCCAGACGTAGGTAAAGCCGTCCAGATGACGCTCTTCCTCCATCTCCGTGAATGAATCGCTGCCGCCGTATGCATCGCAGATGAAGATGCCATCCTCAGCCAGTGACCCACGGACCGTCTTGAAATACTCGAGGAGTTCTTTCCGGGTCTTGAACAGGAAGTAGCTGAAATTCATGGCGAGCACGGAATCAACTTCGCTCACGCCAGAGGATCGCACGTCCTTCTCGAGGATCTCGAGGCGATCGATCTGGTCTTTCGTGAGTTCCGGGAGATTCCGCTGGCGGCCCCAATCGAGCACTTCGCGGCTGAGATCGACGCCGACGGCGGTGTTGTCATCCCGTCGGCGGATCCACTCACAGGCGGCCGCGAAAGTACCGCAGAAGTCCTCACGGATCCTCTGGGCCTTCCGATCTCTCAGGCGTTCCCAGACCTTGTCGACAAAGTCGATTTCGCCCTCGACGTTCTGAACCGAGAGCTCATAAAGCTCATGACGGTCCGAGGTCTTCGCTGACCGCCAACCTTCGGTCGACTTCTGAGATTTCTTCTTCTTGTCTTTGCGCTTTGACATGGGGACGAAGTGTAACGAAGCAGACGACCTTGTTGCAGGTGACTGCCATGCCTTCAACTCCAGAAAGCAAGAATCAACCCCAGGTCCCCGCCGTCGACCAAGCCGCTCCCGTCGAGATCCGCCTCGGAATCCAAACTGCCCCAGTCGGAGAGGAGAAGGCCAAGATCGGCGCCATCCACTCGGCCGTCACCGTTCAAGTCACCCTCCACCGCAGGTTCGCATGCGATCACCTGCGCTTCCACGCACGACTCATCCCAGCTGACAATGCAACAAAAGGGATCCTTGAGGCAGACCGCGCTGCAACAGGCCGCGTCGTCACAGCCTGGAACCGGTCGCGATTGGCTGCACGCACCGCCCGTCCCGCAGCTCGGGATACCGCAATCCGCACCGCAGACCGTCGCCGAAATCGTGATACAGGAATCGTCCCAGGCCACTTCGCAGCAGTACGGATCGAGCTTGCAGACGCAAGACTCCAGAATTGGATCCGAGCATCCCGGCGCCCCAACGACACAGGCATCGTGAGCCAGATCGAATTCGATCCTCAGATCATCGATTCGCGTGGCGTCTCCAACCGTCGATCCGGAGCGGAGCCGAAGCCGGAACTCCGGCAGACCGATGAAGGGGGTCAGATCAACCGTATGAACCTGACACTCCGCATCGCTTCCAAAGGGCACTCGAAAAATCTCGACCGGGTCCAGATCCAGCCAACGAGCTTCGATCACGGGCCCGGCGACCCCGAACCCCGTGGAACATTGGAAGGAGAGGGTGGCCGTGGTACTAGCGCCGAAGTCGATGCATCGAGTTTCCGCCGTCGACCATGGAAATCCACCGCCGAAACGGAGGGCCGCGTCGCCGCGGCCGGCGCACCCGCCCGAGGTGGTCAAGTACGGGCCGTCACCGAAGCAGGCGTCAAACAACTCCGGCAACGCACCGCAGATCCCACCCGGAATGTAAAGGTTGCCAAAGTCGGTTTCCAGTCCAAGGGCACACGTTTCGGCACAAGACCCACATCCCCCGGCGGCGATCGCCGCGACGCAGAGTTCATCCCACTCGGTTTCGCAGCAAAATGGATCTTGGTCGCAGACACACGCCTGAATGATCGCGTCATCGCAGCCCGGTCCGCCCGTCTCGCAGCAAGCATGCGCCGCGTCATCACAACAGGCGATGCCTTCAAAGGTGATTTCATCAAGCAAGAGAACACCCGTTCCACCTCCATGAATCCACCGGATCGCAATCTCCTCGCCATCGTCCGCCTCATCCAGAAGGTATTCGATTACAAACTGCCGGCATTCACCCTTCGCCACGTCGATCATCACGGACTGCACGATGGGTCCATCGCACCCGGCGTTGGCGGGGCCGATTTCGATCCTCGACCAAGTGTCGAAGAGGCTCGACGCGACAAATCCAATGCGGAAGCGACCGCATCCCACCGTGGACGAGAAACGCGCCCCGAGTTGGCTCGCCGGCTCCAGCCGATACATCTGGCCCGTCGGACAAAAACCGCTCGATGCCACGGTGCCTCCGTTCTCGCACCAATCGATCGAAAACCTGGATCCCTCAACATCTTGCGGGGCCGAAAAGGACTCGAAGGGCTCGTGATGGAGCAGACAGAAGGACGCCTCATCGTCACCGAGCGGTGTGGATGCATGAGCGGATGCGGCTGACCACGAAAACAAGGATGTCAGGCTGCCTGGCCGAGAAAGGACCCCCGCGGCCAGGAAGATGACGGCGATCAATCGAGCGACGTTGAAGCCCCGGATCGATGATGATGGGGATGATGAGGTTTCGCAGCGCATGAGAAAGTGACTTCTCCAAGTCTTGATCGAGTATGCCACCCTTGGCTGTGAATCCAAGAAGCCCCCCCCTTGGAGCTTCCGAGCCACGGAACCTGATCCTCACGACCCCACCAAAAGTCACAACTCGACCCTTCGAGTTCCGAAAAAGAGCCACAATGAACACCATGGATAGAAACCCGGTTTCGGTCTCCCAGATCCCATGCGGCCAACGCTCGCACCCTCGAACCATCACCGGCAGCACGATCACAATGCTCCTGTTGCTGGCCGTGGGCTTCTCGTCTGGATGCGCCACGCTTCCAGCGGGTCCGCCGCCGCCACCAGATCCTCGCACGCTCCCAATCTTCGATGGGTTGACCGGCGACACGGTGACTTGGAACGAACTGATCACCCAGTCCAAAGCCGCCGAGATCATCGTGATCGGCGAAGAACACGACGATCCCGCTGCCCACGCCCTTCAACTCGAACTCCTCCGAGCAGTCCTGGCCGCGAGTGATGACGCTGCCCTCTCCCTGGAAATGCTCGAACGCGACGAACAGCCGTTGGTGGAGGCCTGGCTCATTGGGACACTGGAAACCGACGAGTTCGTCGAACAGACGGGCAGTCGGAGCTGGGGTGGCGAAGAAGGTTGGTATCGCTTCTATCAGCCGATCCTAGACGCGGCAAAGATTGAATCGGCGCCAATCATTGCCGCCAACGCACCGCGACGATACGTCTCTCGGGCTCGAAAGGAAGGCTACGACGTGCTTCGGGCTCTCCCGGACGAAGAGCGATGTTGGTTCGATGTTCCCGAATCGCTCGACGATGGTCCGTACTACGATCGGTTTGCCGAAACGATGCGTGGATTTCGGGGAGATGACATCGAAGAGGCCGCGATCATCGCGACGTTCCGAAGCCAACAGGTCTGGGACGTGACGATGGCGAGATCGATCAATACCGCGATGGACGATCCGAAGATCAACCGGATCATTCATCTCGTTGGCCGGTTTCACAGTGATTTCGAGGGTGGGACCATCGGCGAACTTCGACGCCTTCGCCCCGATGCCGAGATCCTGGTCATCAGTTGCATTCGTCGAGGGGGGGCGATCGACGGTCTCAACGCAGACGATCGTGGCATCGGAAACCTGGTGGTCTATACACCTGAGACAACGTCGACTGATTGAAGCTCAATCACGGCCGCATGGACCGTGCCTGAACGAGGCATGCGCCGACCTGTGCCGACCTGCGCCGACCTGTGCCGACCTGTGCCGAACTGTGCCGACCTGATCTGATCGGACCCGCCGTTCACTTCAAGAGTTTGTCGAGATGCGTCTGGTCCTTGGCGATCTTGTAGAGCTTTTCGATTTTCATCATCGAAAGCAGGCCAAGCAGTTCCTTGCAGACCCCGAACAAAATCGAGTCGGACTTGGACGCCGCGGCCTTGTTCCGGAACGAGATGCACATGCCCAACCCCATGGACGACATGAAAGTGACGGCCGAGAGATCCACGACCAGATGATCGAGACTCTTACCCATCTCTTCAAGATAGGGAAGAACCTCCTGCTCAATAATCGGAGCCTCCCGTTGGCCGATGTTGGGACCTGCCGGTTTGACGAGCAGAACGCCTTCACGACGCGTAATTTCAACGAGACTGGTGGCGTGGCGATCGGGAAGCGGGCTACTCATTCTAGAAATCACTCCGAAGGACTTGGCCGCATTTCGAACGTCGGCCCGAACGGCGGGTGGGCAGTCTACCCGCCCGATGCCGGCCCATGAGCCCACGAAATCGATCGAACCGCCAGTGGATTGCTAGGGTTTCCGTTATGACCGAATCGGCTTCCATCCTTGTGACCAATGCCCGACTCCTGACCCTGAGCCTTGCAGGTGCCGGCGACGCCCCACGGAGGGGCTCGGATCTGGCAAAACTCGGGGTCTTTGAACGAGGGTGGATTCTCGTTCGGGAGGGGCGAATCGTAGAATTGGGCGAGGGAACTCCACCGGCCAGTGATCCGAAAACCCGGGTCATTGATGCTGCAGGGCGGGTCGTGATGCCCGCGATGGTTGATTGTCACACCCATGCGTGCTTTCTTGGCAACCGCCACGACGAGTTTGAGGCACGACTGGGCGGAGCCGGTTATCTCGAGATTCTTGCCGCGGGCGGCGGCATCATGTCCACGGTGCGAAGTGTCCGCGAGGCGAGCGAGACCGATCTGGTCCACGCCCTCCGGCGGCGGCTGGAGCAGACCGCCCGCCTGGGTACCGGCACCATTGAAGTGAAATCCGGCTACGGGTTAGATCCCAAGACGGAGCTCAAAATGCTCCGCGCGATCCAGACCGCCGGCGCGGAGAGTCCGCAGATCGTCGTCCCGACTTTCCTCGGTGCCCATGCCCTCGATTCGGATGCCAAGGATCCTGGCCAGGCCATCGAGAGAATCATCGATGAGGCCCTCCCGGCCGCCGCGGCCGCAGTCCCGGGAATCGTCTGCGACGCCTACTGCGAAGAAGCGGCCTGGTCCGTCTCGGATTGCCAACGACTCTTCGAGGCGGCCATTCAATTGGGGTGCCCGGTCCGCGTCCACACCGATCAATTCAACTCCCTGGGCATGACTCGGCTGGCAATCGAACTCGGTGCCCGCAGCGTTGATCACCTCGAAGCCACGACGCCCGAAGACCTGGCCTCTCTCGCTGCGAGCGACACGATCGGAGTCCTGCTCCCTTCAAGCGGATTCTCACTTGACGATCGATATGCCGCGGGACGTGAGTTGATTGATCTGGGCGGGGCGGTGGCGGTGGCAAGTAATTTCAACCCTGGCTCTGCCCCCTCCCCGTCCTTGGCGTTTGCCATCGCGTTGGCCTGCCGGAAGTGTCGATTGAAACCAGCCGAAGCGATCACGGCCGCCACATTCAACGCGGCCTGCGTCTTGGGTCTCCAGCATGAAGTTGGTTCGCTCGAGGTTGGGAAGCGAGCAGATCTCCTTCTCCTGGACACCGAAGACGAGCGAACGCTCGGGGTGGAAATCGCGGGGCCAGGCCCGGCGGGGGTCATGTTGGGTGGCCGCTGGTTCGACTCGGGATGGCCTCACCCGTCCTGATGGGGCTCCGGGCGGTCGCTGGACCCCGGATTCCGGCCGCGCGGTGCCACAACCTCGGCCCATCCCAACCAAAACCTATCTTTTCAATCCGTGCACCGAAGTCGGCCGCTCCGTCGGCCGATATCTCGTGGTCCGCAAACCTGCGGGCGAAGTGCCTTCTTCAGAATCCGCGTTCGATTCTTGCTGTGACCCCGCCGATGGATCGGTGTGCAGAATCGAACGATTGGATTCACACCATTCACGGAGACGATTTCCCCATGCAAAACTGCTTCACCAACCAAAACGACTACGGTTACAACAACAACTGCTGCGGCGATTCTTCGTCCTGTACGGGCCCCTGCCCAGCGGACTATGCCGGCGTCAATAGCCCAAGCAACGGCTACAACAGCACCCCCGCCTACGCCGGATTCAACGGTCCGAGCAATGGCTGGAATGCACCGACTTACGCTGGCTTCAACGGCTTCAACAGCACCCCCGCCTACGCCGGATTCAACGGTCCCAGCAATGGCTGGAATGCACCGACCTACGCTGGCTTCAACGGGTACAACAGCACCCCTGCCTACGCCGGATTCAACGGTCCCAGCAATGGCTGGAATGCACCGACCTACGCTGGCTTCAACGGGTACAACAGCACCCCTGGCGACGCCGGATTCAACGGTCCCAGCAACGGCTGGAATGCACCGACCTTCGCTGGCTTCAACGGGTACAACAGCACCCCCGCCTACGCCGGATTCAACGGTCCCAGCAACGGCTGGAACGCACCGACCTTCGCTGGCTTCAACGGTTTCAACAGCACCCCCGCCTACGCTGGATTCAACGGTCCCAGCAACGGCTGGGAAAGCACGAGCACGACCTGGAACGGCTTCGCCAACGTGCCGGCTCCAGAGACCACCGTTCCCGGTGCAACCCCCACCCAGAATTGCGGTCCTCAGAGTTGGACCGGGTGCTGTGGCACCGAAGCAGCCTGATCTGCGGAACACCCTGACGAATAACACGCGGTCCGTCGGCTTCGGCCGACGTACCGCGTCGTCACATTCGGTATCATTCGCCCGTGCTTGTCACCGAAGAAAAAGATATTGCGGGTGCGACCCTTGCCGCCGAGAAGGTTGTTGAGACCCACCGGCGACTGGTGGAGTTTCTGCATGCTGGCCAGACGCTCGCGGAAGTCGACGCCTTCGTCGGCCGGACGCTGGCCGATCTCGACAGTATCAGTGCGTTTAAGCACTATCGGGTCCGAGGCCATCCCCCATTTCCAAGTGAAGCATGCCTGTCGGTGAATGAGTGCATCGTTCACGGCACCCACGACATGACCTCGACGCCGATCTCTCCCGGCGACCTGCTCTCGATCGATATCGGCGTCAAACATGACGGGTGGATCGGTGACGCCGCGTGGACCTACGTGATCGAAGCCACCGACGAAGTCTCGATGAATCTGGTGGTCGCAGGCCGCGAGTCGCTTCGGCTTGGGGTGGAAGCCATGCAGCCTGGTAAACCGCTGATCGACTGGGCCCGCGTGGTTCAGGATCACGTCGAAAAGAAATGTGGATTCGGGCTGGTCCGTGGACTCGGTGGGCACGGTTACGGCCGCACACTCCACGGCGCTCCGTTCATCTCAAACGTGGTGCCGACGTATCCCGGAGAATGGCCCGATGCGTTCCGGACGTTCCGTCCCGGAATGCTCGTCGCGGTGGAACCGATGCTGGCGGTCAGCACCACGGAGATCCGAAGCGAAGGACGAGAATGGCCGATCTATTCGGCGGACGGATCCAGAAGCGTCCACCACGAGGCTGATGTGCTCATCACCGAGGATGGACCGGTGAACTTGACCGCCAGCCTCTTCGACCTACCCGACATCGTTGGAAACTGAGTCGAGGAATCCAAATGCAGAACGGACGCGCCCTCCTTTTAGAGGGTATTCACACTGATGCCGACCCCATTTTGGAAGCCGCTGGTCTCGAGGTCGTTCACGAGTCTGGCGCGCTAACCAGCGATGCCCTCGATGCCGCCCTTGACGGCGTGACCGTGCTGGGCGTTCGTTCAAAAACCCGGCTCTCGGCCAGTGCCCTCGATCGTCACCCTGATCTGCTCGCCGTCGGTTGTTTCTGTATCGGAACCGACCAGCTCGATCTCCGCGATGCCGCGCGTCGCGGGCTCGCGGTCTTCAACGCCCCCTTCTCCAACACCCGGAGTGTTGCCGAACTGACCATCGCGGAAATCGTCGCCCTGCACCGCCGGCTCGGAGATCGCAGTCGCGAACTGCACGACGGCATCTGGCGAAAGTCGGCCGCCGGCGCCCACGAGGTCCGCGGACGGACGCTGGGCATCGTCGGCTACGGCCACATCGGCTCGCAGGTCTCGGTCCTCGCCGAGGCCTTCGGGATGCAGGTGATCTACTTTGATGTCGATTCGAAGTTAGCGATCGGCAACGCTCAACCTGTCGATTCGCTCGCCCAACTTCTTGCCGAGAGCGACGTCGTCTCGGTCCACGTCCCGGACGAACCATCGACTCGAAACTTGATCGGCACCTCCGAGCTTGGGCGGATGCGACCAGACGCCATGCTCATCAACAATGCTCGCGGATCGGTCATAGACCTTGATGCAGTCGCCGAAGCCCTCCGCGCCGGTCGCCTGGGTGGCGTCGCGATCGATGTCTATCCAAGCGAACCGCGGCGGAATGACGATCCATTCTCAACCCCTCTGGCCGGGCTTCCCAACGTGATCCTCACGCCGCATATCGGCGGGTCCACCGAAGAGGCACAGGCGGCGATCGCCCGGGACGCTGCCTCCAAGCTTGGCCGCTACTTGACCGAAGGTTCAACCCGTCGCTCCGCAAGCGTGCCGGAGGTCGATCTCCCGAGCCCCAAGCCCGATCGACATCGCATCCTCCACTTCCACCGCAACGTCCCCGGCGTGCTCGGTCGCATGCACACCCTGCTCGCAGAAATCGATGCGAATATCACCGCGGAATACCTTCAATCCGACCCCGAGGTGAGTTACGTCATCCTCGACGTCGAGTCCGACTCCGTCGAGGAAGCCGCCGCCCGACTGCGATCGATCCCGGAGACCATCCGGATGCGAACGCTGTCCTGATCCGAGCGGTACGGCAGGCCCCCTCGGCGAAGAAAAATCACGCGAGGCTTATTGAGCCTGCGTCTCCGGACGTGGCCTCGATACGATCTCAGCATGAACCGAACCAACCAAGCCGCACTTCTGGTCGCCGCCCCGGCGTTCTTCGCCCTCTCCGGGGCCGCCCTCGCCGGCCCGCCCGCCACCGACCGACGCCCGGTCGAGGAGACGATCCAGGGCGAGACCTTCGTTGACGACTACCAATGGCTGGAGCCGCTCGAATCGGAATCCGACGAGGTCCGGACCTGGACCGACGCCCAGAACGCCTACACCGAAGAAGTCCTGCACGGCCTCCCGTGCCGGCCGGAGCTGGTCGACGAACTCTCGAAGCTCATGAACGTGCCGGGCATCGGGACCCCGAGGCAGGCCGGCGGTCATCTCTTCTTCAACGAACGGGCGGCCGGTGCCGATCAGTCGGTCCTCAAGATGCGCCCCGCCGGCGGCACCGCCGAGGACGATCGGGTCCTCCTCGATCCGAACACCCTCGACGACGGCGGCCTCGTGTCGCTCGACTGGTGGCGACCGACCATCGACGGTTCGAAGATCGCCTTCGGTATCAGCCGGGCCGGAGACGAGAACAGCATCCTGCATGTCCTGCGAACCGCCGACGGCACCTGGACCGAGACCGAGATTTCCGGGAAGGTGAATTTCGGAGGCTGGATGCCGGACGGTTCGGCGTTTGTCTATTCGAAGCTCACTGATCTCGATGACGCCTACAGCCGCGTCGTCCGCTGGCACGACGTGGGCACTCACCCTCGTCACGATCGAACGCTCATGACCCAGACCGAACCCCAGCGGGTCCCCTACGGCTCACTCTCCCGGGACGGTCGCTGGCTGATGTTCGGCATGACCGACGGCTGGAGCCGAAACGACCTCTGGATCGCGCACGTTCCGGACGCGAAGGCGACCGGCGAAGTCGAGTTTGTCGTCGTGGCGAAGGGCATCGATGCGAAGTTCTCGCCCCAGGCGGTGGTCGGCGACCGCATGGTGATGTCGACCACCGACAACGCCCCGAACGGCCGGATCGTGGTCGTCGATCTCGAGCATCCGGACCGAGGCCGCTGGACCGAGATCGCACCGGAGCGGCCCGACGCCGTCTTCCAGGGCGCGGACTACGCCCGAGGGCTCCTGATGCTCACCTACGAGCAGGACGCCTCGACTCGGATCGAACGAATGAGCCTGACCGGGGAGCGGTTCGATCCGATCGAACTACCCGGACTGGGTTCCGCCGGCATCTCGACCGACCCCGACTCGACCCGGGCCTTCGTGAGTTACACGAGCTACAACGAACCGCGCACGATCTACGAATGCGATGTGGTGGCGGGAACACTCGGCGCGATCTGGGCCCGACCCGAGACGCCCGTCGACCCCGAGTCGGTCATCGTCCGCCGCATTCACGCGACCTCGAAGGACGGCACGAAGGTCCCGATGTTCGTCGTCCATCGCAAGGACCTCGACACCAGTCGTCCCCATCCGACGCTCCTCTACGGCTACGGCGGCTTCAACATCTCGATGACCCCGCGGTTCATCTCGACGAACTTCCCCTTCTACGATGCGGGCGGGATCTACGTGGTCGCGAATCTTCGCGGCGGCGGCGAATTCGGCGAGTCGTGGCATCGGGCGGGCATGCTGGAGTCCAAGCAGAACGTCTACGACGACCTCTACGCCTGTGCGGAAATGCTGATCGACGACGGCCTGACCTCCTCGGCCCAGCTGGCGGTCATGGGCGGTTCCAACGGCGGCCTGCTTACCGGCGTCGCGGTCACCCAGCGACCGGAACTCTGGTCCGCCGCGATCAGTGCAGTGCCGCTGCTCGACATGCTTCGATACCACCAGTTCCTGATGGCCCGGTTCTGGGTGCCGGAATACGGCTCGAGCGAAGACCCGGAGCAGTTCAAGTGGCTGCGGGCGTATTCCCCCTATCACAACGTCGAGCAGGGTCGCGACTATCCCGCGGTGATGTTCACCGCGGGCGAGAATGACTCTCGCGTCCATCCCCTGCACGCCCGAAAGATGGCGGCGCTGATGCAGGCCGCGACGGGCAGCGATCCGGCCGTCGAACCGATCCTCCTCCAGGTCGAACGCGACGGCGGCCACGGTCAGGGCAAGCCGCTTCGGCTTCGGATCGAGGAAGCGGCCGACCGCTGGGCGTTCATCTTCTGGCAGACTGGAATCTGCAACTGAAACCGATGCGTGAATTCCCTTCCGGTATCACCGATTCGCGAGGGCCGCGGCCATCGGGCTCACGGCTCGGCAGCCGGCTGCGCTGGGTCGGTGCGGCCGCGGCGATCGGTGGCTCGCTGGTCTGGCTTGCCGTCGGAGACGACAAGGGAATGGCGATCTTCAGCGGGGTGATGGCGATTGTCGTAGGCCGAGTGCTTCTGGGTGGTCAGACACCGGACCCCGAGGGCTCAGACGCCGACCGGCATGGATCGACGCCGGATTGATCAAAATGGTCGCCGAAGGGTTTCTCGGACTCGCCATGCCACGTCAAGAACCCGAATCAGCGCGTTCTGAAACCAATTCAGGCCTGAGATTCCGCACCTGCTCAAGCGTCCGCCCACGCGGGCCGATCTGAGACCCATGGCCGTTTACGATCTTGTGTGTGTCGGATGCGGCCCCGCCGGCGAAACGGCCGCGGTGACCGCTGCTCATCAGGGTTTTCGAGTCCTCGTGATCGAGGCTGCTGGCCGCCCCGGCGGCGCCATGGTCAATACCGGAACCATTGCATCAAAGGTCCTCCGAGAAACGGCCTTGACCTGTTCGGCATTCCGTCGTCGCCCCGTGCCGGGAATCAATGCAACACCGGACACCGATCTTTCTCTGACCGCGTTCATGGCCCGGACAACGCTGGTTCAACTCGAAGAACATGATCGCATCGAATCCGCACTCGACCGAGCGGGTGTGGAAGTGACCCACGGCCGAGCCGTGATGGCGGGGCCGAATCGGATCGACGTTCATCGTGCCGACGGAACCGTGGATTCCGTGACCACCCGTTTCACCTTGCTCGCCACCGGTTCCAGACCGGCCCGCCCGGACTGGGTTGATTTTGACCATCCGTCGATCGTTGACGCCGATGGCCTGCTCGATCTCCCACGAATGCCGCGGTCGATCGTGATCATCGGCGGCGGAGTCATTGGGAGCGAATATGCCTGCATCTTTGCCGAACTTGGTATCCCCACCACCTTGGTGGAGCCCCGCAAGGGTCTGATGCGATTTCTCGACTCGGAAATCCGCGAACGACTCCAAGAGGAAATGATCGAAACTGGCGTCGATCTCCGGCTGGGTCGGAAACCGATCTTGGTGAGCGGAAAAAACGAAGTCGGCATCGTCGAATTGGACGACGGCACCCGACTCGAGGCGGAGATCGTCCTCTGGAGTCTCGGTCGGCAGGGGAACGCCGAGTCCCTCGGACTCGAGACCGCCGGCATCAAGGCGAACGATCGCGGACTCATCGCGGTGAACCACGAGTATCGAACCACGTGCCCGACGGTCTTCGCGGCGGGCGACGTGATCGGTTTTCCGGCACTGGCGTCGACCAGCATCGAACAGGGAAGAGTCGCCGCGTGTCGGATGTTCGAGTTCGACGACGACCGATCGCTCGCCGACACCGTCCCCATAGGGATTTACACGATTCCCGCAGTGGGTCATGTCGGATTGAACCTCGAAGAAGCTGGCAAAAAGGGATACGACGCCGTCGTGGGTCGCGCCGAGTTTCGACGCAACGCCCGCGGCCGCATGCTGGGTGACGCTCGAGGACTTCTCAAACTCGTGGTGGACCGCGAGACTGAGAAACTCCTGGGCTGTTCCGTCGTCGGCGAGGATGCCACCGAGCTCGTTCATCTCGCTCAGTTCGCAATCTCGACCGGCCAGCGACTCGGCTGGTTCGAACAGGCCTGTTTTAATTATCCGAGCCTGAGCGGGCTCTTCCGTGACGCTGCCGATGACGCCCGAGTGGCCATCATTCAGGCCTCCGGCCGCGCGGCTGCCTGACGCCTGAAGGCGAAGGCTGCATGAAAGGTCCCACCCCTACCGAATGCTGACCTCTGGAACGGTCGCTGATCGAGGCATCTCGATCGCGTGCACGATGGTCGATGCCACCAGCTCGGGACCCATGAATGAATCCGCTTGATACTCGCGCCCCTCGAACCGATGAACTTTCTGCTGCATCGGTGTCGCGGTACGGCCGGGATAAACCGTCGTGACTCGCACCCCTCGGTCCGCCACTTCGGCTCGGAACGCATCGGCCAGAGCTCGGAGTCCGAATTTCGTCGCCGCGTATTGACTCCACCCTGGGCTTGCCCGCTGGCCAGCGCCTGAATTCACGAATATCACCTGGCCACGGGCCGCGAGCAATGCCGGTGTCAGGGCCGTGGTCAGGGCAAAAGGCGCGCGAAGGTTGACGTTGTACTGACGATCGAGCTCGGTGATCTCCGCGGTCTCCACTGACGCGAGCGTGACCATGCCGGCCGAGTGGATCAGCAGGTCGAGCGAGGGAATGGACGACGCGAGATCAATCGCCGCGGCATCGACCGCCACCGCGTCCTCAAGCTCGATGCGATGGGTCACCGCCTTGGCCCCCGCCGTCGTGACATCCGCGGCAATCGCCGCCAGTCTGGATTCGTCCCGGCCTTGAAGATGAATGGTCCGCCCGGGCGCGGACAAATGTCGCGCCGTGGCGGCACCGATTCCGCTGCTGGCACCGGTGAGAAAAAGAATGGCGTCGTCGGCAATGGTCATGATGAGTCTTTTAAAGTCTGTGTTGGTGGCGAGCCTATCGGGGGAGATCAGAAGTCGATTCGCTGCAATTTTGCGTATTCGAGGACCAGAGTCTTTCGGCCAACCGCCTTAAAGTCCACGACCACCGAGTGAACCTTCCCACGATGGCTAAAGGAGGCGATCACGCCAGTTCCAAACTGTTGGTGACGGACGACGGTGCCCGCTCGGAAGGCACTGGACAAGGAATCTCCGTCTTCAACATCATCAAGTTCGATGCGCCGATCGTCGTCGCCTTCGTCACGGTAGTCCGCCCAGCCATCGCCGAGATCGCTCCGCGTACAGTTCGCCTCGGGTACCTCGTCAAGGAACTGGCTCTTGATGGTTGGCTGTCGCATGCCACGAACGGTCCGGATTCCCGCGCAGGTCATCAAGAGGCTTCGTTCGGCTCGGGTCATGCCGACGAAACAGAGACGGCGTTCTTCCTCAAGCTCCGCTTCGCTCTCTCGCGCCCGGGCGTGCGGCAAGAGGCCGTCTTCCAATCCGACCATCGCCACCGCATGAAACTCGAGCCCTTTGGCCGCATGCAGCGTCATCAAGGTGACCACGCCGCGTTCGGAGTCGATCGCATCGGCATCGCTCACCAGCGCCACCGACTCCAGATACTCCCGAAGCACCAACGCCATCGGTAGCGTCCCGTCTTCGGATGCCTCCAGTGACGGGGCGACGAAATCGGTGGCTGCGGAAACGAGTTCGCCAAGGTTCGCCTGACGCTGACGCTCGTCTTCACTTTCCCAGGCCGACTCGGGTTTTTCGAGCCCGCTCTCCCGAAGAACGCGTGACACCAGATCTCCGAAACCAGTGGAATCCCCGGCCACAATCTCTCGTCGCCATTCCGCGACGATGGCGGCAAACTTCACAACCGCATTCCGGCTTCGCGTCGCAATTCCCTCCAGCAACGCACCATCGCCACAGATGGCATCAAGCGAGCGGCCGTTCGCCGCGCCGACCGCTTCGAGTCGCTTGATGGTGGACTCTCCAATTCCTCGGGGCGGACAATTCACGATGCGACGGAACGCCACGTCGTCGGCGGCATTGGCCAGCATCCTGAGATAGGCCATCGCATCCTTGATTTCCTTGCGATCGTAAAAGGCCGTTCCCCGGGCGATGACATAGGGGACACCCTCTCGCCGGAACTGGTCCTCAAGGACCCGACTCAACGCGTTGACTCGATACAGAATCGCCATCGATCCCCACGGAATTCCTTGAGTTGCGAGCGCCTTGAAGTGATCGACGACATGTCGAGCTTCCGCGTGTTCGTCCGCGACCCGAACAATGCCAATGGACTCCCCGTCCTCCAGTTCGGTGGTGAGTTCCTTGTGCTTTCGACGCCGGTTGTGGGCGATCAGCCCCGCCGCCGCGTGGACGATATTCCCGGTGGAACGAAAATTCTGCCCGAGTGGAATCACGGTAGCGCCGGGATAGTGCTCTTCGAAGTCGAGGATGTTCCGGACGTCGGCGCCGCGCCACGCGTAGATCGACTGATCTGGATCACCGACGACGAAGATGTTTCCGTGGCCACCGGCGATCGAATTGGCAATCACGAACTGCGCGTGATTCGTGTCCTGATACTCATCAATGAGCACGTATCGATAGCGTTCCTGGAGGGCGGCGCGGACACCGTCGTCTTCCTTGAGAATCCGCGCGGAGTGCCGGAGCAGATCATCAAAGTCCACGGCGTGGTTCTTGTCGAGCAGTCGCTGATAGGCGGTGTAAGCCTTCGAGATCGTCCGAGCATGAAAATCGCTGGCCTCCGCCGCAAACGCTTCCGGCGAGAGGAGTGCGTTCTTGGCGTTGGAGACGTGGCCAAGGACCGAACCGGGCGACCAATTCGAAGGATCGAGGCCCGCCGTCTCGAGCGCCCGCTTCATGGCAGATTTCTGATCACCACTGTCATAGATCGAGTATCCGGCGTCGATTCCCGCGGCGTCTGCGTGTTCCCGAAGCAGGCGGGCGCCAAAACCATGGAACGTTGCGACCGTGAGTCCTCGACGGCCGGGGAGATCGATGGGAAGCAACTGTTCGACGCGGTCTCGCATCTCCCCCGCGGCCTTGTTGGTGAACGTGACGGCGAGAATTTGCCAGGCCGGGACGCCGATCGATACCAAATGGGCGATTCGACGAGTAATGACCCGGGTCTTGCCCGATCCAGGCCCGGCCAGGACAAGTACTGGGCCATCCACGACCAGGGTGGCTTGACGCTGCGGTTCGGTGAGATCAGCGACCAATTCGGCCGAGTCGAGGGGATGCATGACGGGAGTGTACGGACTTCGTTCGGGTCGAGCCGTCTCGTCCAGGCTCAGTTGACCGTAATTGACGCTGTATCCACAACCTGTGGTATTCCGCCCATGGACGACCGCCCATCCACACCAAGATGGGGTACTGGACAATCTCAGCGACTTCGATATTCTTCTTTTCTGAGAGAGTTCCGTACTTCTGTGAAAGAAGAACGAAATGTGGGACTTTTTTGGTTGCTACCACAACATGTAGTAGCCAAGATGCGTGGGACTCTGGTTTGCGTTCGTGTGCAGGCCGATCACGTGGTGATTGGACGAGTTGAAGTTCTCGGACGCGAGCGAGGCTCGATTCGAGCTCCAAGACCAGCTCGTCACGGCTGCGGACGCCGACTCGTCCGCAAAGTGTGGGTCGCCCTGGGGGCGCGTTGGATCGGGTTGGCAACAGACAGCCAGACAGTCTGCTGCCTTCCTCTGACCAATGACGCTCAAAGGCTCGTATGGGTTCAGGGTGCCGTTCGGCCCTTGGAGACAGCAACTTAGACATTCCAGAAGGCGTCCCCCCAAAGGGACGAATCTCGTCAGTGTCCGGTCGACTCGACCGCCGACCCGACATCCGACGAGACCTTCACATTGTTCTGTTCCGTTCACTCGGGAGAACCTTGGCTTGGATTGTCTTCGCGTCGCGGGCACCCGCCCGTCCCCCCCACCCGGTGGGATCAACGCCGTGAGGCGCCGGTCCCAAGAGATGCGTGGTCGCCATGACGGCGACCCGGCGCAGGACGGAGTCCGGCGACAGGATGTCGTTGCCTCCACCTCTCGGTTCGAACGCCAGCCCGGCGAATCGAGAGGAGACATTCGGGCCTGGTCCAAGTCTGCATCCATTCGATGCCGTTTTGGGTGGCATCGTGGTCACCCGCCTTGAGGCGGATGGCGACGAAGGAAGTTGAGGCCCGTCGTGCCAGTTCTTTGCGACACCCAGATCCGCGAACTCGTCGGCATTGAGCCCTTCGAGGATTGTCAACACCGACCAGGCCGTATCTCTTACGGCGTCTCGAGCTATGGCTATGACGTGCGGGTCGGCACTCGGTTCAAGATCTTCACCAACACCACGTCAGGCGGGATCGCGGTCGTTGATCCCAAGGCCTTCTCACCGGACCTCTTCGTCGAGATTGACACCAAACAGACGGGTCGGGATCACATCGTGATTCCCCCAAATTCCTTCGCGCTCGCGGAGACCGTCGAGACGATGGAGATCCCTCGAGACACGCTGGTGATCTGTGTTGGGAAAAGCACGTACGCCCGATGCGGACTCATCGTCAACGTCACGCCCCTCGAACCAGAATGGCGGGGCAAAGTGACACTCGAAATCAGCAATACCACACCACTCCCTGCGAGGGTCTATGCCCTTGAGGGAATCGCACAGATGATTTTCTTGAAAGCCGACCGCGTGTGCTCCATGAGTTACGCGGACAAAAAAGGCAAGTATCAGGACCAGGACGGACTCACGCTTCCCCGCGTGGATGGCGATTCGGTTTGACGACCGAGATCACCACCCGACGCGAAGCAGCGTGAGTCTTCATTTTTTCGACGAAGCCGAAGATGGCGACGATCAACATTTAGACAGAGGACGGCATTTAATAATGAAGATTTCCCGACGTTTCACGAGCCAAGACCGAGATGTATACGACTCGATCGAGTGGACCACCCGAACAAGCCGCATCACGAATGCTGATGGCTCGGTGGTCTTCGAAATGAACGATGCAGAAATTCCTGCATCCTGGAGTCAACTCGCCACCGACATTGTCGTCAGCAAATATTTTCGGAAAGCCGGCGTGCCGCAGTTCGCCGCGGACGGGTCGCCGATCTCCGACGAACAAGGCAATCCGGTGCTTGGTCCTGAGCGATCCGTTCGGCAGGTCGTCTCTCGACTGAGTCGATGCTGGCGTCATTGGGGCGAGACCCACGGCTACTTCTCCACCACCGTCGATGCGGATGCCTTCGAGGCCGAAATCGCGCACATGCTCTTGAATCAGATGGCGGCCCCCAATAGCCCCCAGTGGTTCAACACCGGCCTCAACCTTGCCTACGGCATCACCGGACCAGCCCAGGGCCACTTTATTCCTGATCATGAGACGGGTGAAGTCACGCTCGCGTCCGATGCCTACACCCACCCCCAGCCTCACGCCTGCTTCATTCAGAGCGTGAGCGATGATCTGGTGGGCGACGGCGGCATCATGGACCTGTGGACCCGCGAAGCGAGGCTCTTCAAGTACGGCTCCGGAACCGGCACGAACTTTTCCTCGATCCGTGGTTCGGAAGAGCCCCTCTCGGGTGGCGGTCGAAGTTCCGGCCTGATGAGCTTCCTGAAGATTGGCGACCGGGCCGCCGGCGCCATCAAGTCGGGCGGCACCACACGTCGTGCTGCCAAGATGGTCTGTCTCGATCTCAACCATCCCGATATTGAAGAGTTCATCGACTGGAAGGTTCGCGAAGAGATCAAAGTGGCGGCGTTAGTCGAGGGCATGAAGCACGTCGCTCCCGAACAGAGAAAAGTCGCTCAGGATCTTGGGCTCGATCTCAACTACGACTTCAACGGCGAGGCTTACTTCACGGTCAGCGGCCAGAACTCAAACAACAGTGTCCGAATCTCGGATTCATTCTTCGATGCCGTCGATGCCGGCTCCGACTGGAATCTGATTCGCCGGACTGACGGTGAAATCGCCAAGGCGATCCCCGCCACTGGCTTGTGGGAAAAGGTCTGCTTCGCCGCTTGGAAATGCGCCGACCCCGGCGTCCAGTACGACTCCACCATCAACGCGTGGCACACCTGCCCGGAAGAGGGCCGCATCAATGCGAGTAACCCCTGCTCCGAGTACATGTTCCTCGATGACACGGCCTGCAACCTCGCGTCGATCAACCTTCTCAAGTTCTTCGATGCGAAAACTCGAACGTTCGATATCGATGGTTACGAGCATGCGATTGGCCTCTGGACCATCGTGCTCGAGATCTCGGTCCTGATGGCGAGCTTCCCGTCCGAGGAGATCGCTCGGCGAAGCTGGAAGTACCGAACCCTCGGCCTCGGCTATGCCAACCTCGGCGCGATGTTGATGCAGTCCGGCATCCCCTACGACAGCGAAGACGGGCGAGCAATTTGCGGCGCCTTGACATCGATCCTCACCGGCCGAAGTTACACCGCCAGCGCCCTGCTCGCCGCAGAACATGGCCCGTTTGCCGGATTCGAATCCAACCGCGAGACCATGCTCCGAGTCATCCGGAATCACCGCCGGGCAGCCCACGGCGTGGCCAGAGATAGCGGCGAATACGAGGATCTCCGAATTCCTCCCGTTCCGATCGACCACGAGGCCGTCCGAGGAACCAATCTCGCCAACGCCGAATTGCTTCTGCAACATTCAACCAATGCTTGGGATGACGCGCTCGCCTTCGGCGAGAAGTTTGGATATCGGAACGCTCAGGTTTCGGTCATTGCCCCCACCGGCACCATCGGCCTCTTGATGGACTGCGACACAACGGGCGTCGAACCGGACTTTGCACTCGTCAAGTTCAAGAAACTCGCGGGCGGTGGCTACTTCAAGATCGCCAACCAGTCGCTTCGACCTTCCCTCACCTCACTTGGGTACGAAGAAGAAGTGATCGACGACATTGTTGCCCACGTCATGGGTCGGCTTGATCTCGGGGTCGAGATGCCTTTGGCCGACGGAACCAGCGATGGCGGGACCACCAGCTTCCGGGACTTCCTGGTGGCCAAGGGATACACCGGCGAAGATCTGGTCGCCCTCGAAAACCAGCTGCCAACCGTATTCGAACTCCGATTCGCCTTCAACGCCTGGGCCATGCCAGCGAACGTGCTTCGCGCCGCTGGCTTCGATCCAGAGCAAGCACGAGCAGACATCGGATTTGATGGACTGGCCGCGCTTGGAATGACCGCCGCTCAGCGTTCGATCCTGAACCGCGTGATCTGTGGTACGCAGACGGTTGAAGGCTCACCGAATTTCAAGGATGCCGATCTTCCGGTCTTTGACTGTGCCAACAAGTGCGGCCCCGAAGGCCAACGATTCATCGCCCCGGTCGGGCACATCCGAATGATGGCCGCCGCCCAACCCTTCATCTCGGGAGCGATCAGCAAGACCATCAACCTGCCCAGCAACGCGACGGTCGACCATATCGGCGCCGCCTACCGACTCAGTTGGGAGCTCGGCCTCAAGGCCAACGCGCTCTACCGTGATGGTTGCAAGCTCAGCCAGCCGCTCAATACCTCCGCCGATGCCGAAAAGAACGACGAGGTCGATGCTGACGAGGCATTGGAAGCCAGCGGTGCGACCGAAGCCGCGGATGCGATGCTCGAAGCGAGCCTCAAGCATGCCAACGCCGAGACCCGGGTGATCGAACGCGTGGTCGAGAAGATCATTGAACGGCCGATGCGACGACGACTCCCGGACACCCGAGAATCGGTCACTCACAAGTTCAACGTCGCGGGTCATGAGGGCTACTTGATCGTGGGCCTCTACCAGGACGGGACGCCAGGCGAGCTCTTCATCACCATGGCCAAGGAAGGTTCCACCATCGGCGGCCTGATGGACAGTCTCGGCACCGCGATCAGCGTCGCGCTGCAGTATGGCGTTCCGGTACAGAGCCTCGTCACCAAGTTTGCTCACCAGCGGTTCGAGCCGATGGGCATGACCACCAACAGCGACATCCCCTTCGCCAAGAGCCTCGTCGACTACATCTTCCGCTGGTTTGGAATGCAGTTCGTACCTGGATATCGCGAACAAAACGCGCCGAGCAGGACGCCGGCCGCCAGTTCACAAGTCGACGCAAGCGGCGTCGAACTCAAGAACAACATCGTCAAGGAGGACGAAACATGCAGCGAATCGAACATGAACGACGGCGCCCGATCCACCGACACCTTGAGACCCCTCAGCGGCATGGGGAAGACCGGCGCACCGAAAGACTTGATGAATCCGAATGGCGGCATGGCCGACTCCAACGGTGGATCGCTGCAAGCGGATCTCGGCGGCAACGCCATGAACGAGATCGCCATGGGCGATTCGGCCACCACTTCGCCAAACGTACTCGATCAATCCAATGCGGCACTGATGGGTGACGCACCCGCGTGCGATGTCTGCGGGTCGATCACCATTCGAAACGGCACTTGCTACAAGTGCTTGAACTGCGGCAACTCGATGGGTTGCAGCTGACCAACGTTCGAATCGACGGGCGGACCGGAAACACCGCTCGCCGATTCTTCATGATCCACGCTTCTTACCGAAGCGTGACACCATCCAGCGTTTCCTTGATGAGGCAAAGGCCGAAGGCTGGATGGTTTCTCTCTCGGGTTCGGTCTTGGGCGTCTCTCCGACGATGTCCGGGCCGATCCCACCCGCGACGGGAGTTGGTTTCGGTTCAGGTTCGAGACGGTTGACGAGTGGAAGGACCCTCTCGCACTGGTAGGGAACGCATGGATTTGCGCTACCACCCCCCTTGGTCTCCGTAGGGGTGACCCTCTCCTCGAACTGGCTTTCGTCGCAATCTCTCTCAGGATCCGCCGCAATGGCGGAATCCCCTCGCCCTCGCCGCGGAATACCCACCACCGCGGCGGGGGTTCTTTTTGGGCTGAAGGCGCTCGGTACCCCTGCGGATCGAAGTCCGAGATGTTGGAGGTAATTCGCCAGTTGCCCTCGGCCCGCCCATCGACCAAAATGCACCCGTGCGATTCAGACTCCTCGTTGTCCTCATTCTCTTGCTCACTTCAAACGTCTCCTGCAAGACGAAGAACGTTGGTCGAGCATCACCCTCGAAGACCACCATGGCCACCCTGACTGAAGAACATGCGGAATGGACCCGCGCTCGGGATGCCGAGCTGAGATTGCCGGAGGGCTGGCTCAGCCTGGTCGCCCTCGTCTGGCTGGAGCCGGGCGAGACGATCCTCGGTGCCAGTGGAACGCCCGCGCCGGACCGGATCGTGCTCCAGAACGCGGTGGTGGCGGAGGCTGGCCGGTTCACCCTTGAACACGGGAATGAGGTCCGTTTCACACCGGCCAAGGATGGACGCTGTTCTCTCGATGACGTCCCGATCCAAGCCGGCGAATCCGTGGCCTTATCCGATGATCAAGCCGGTGCCGCGAGCGTCTTGCGGGTTGGCAACCTCCAAATCACGCACATCCATCGGCAAGAACGCGCCGCACTCCGCATCCGTGATCGGGGCGCCAAGACGCTCCAAGACTTTGTTGGTGTGGAGCGACACTCGTTTGATCCGACACGACGAGTCGAGGCGACGTTCGAGCCAGCCAAGGACGGAACGACCGTCGACGTGACCCTAGTGACGGAGTTTGTCGAACCGCATCAAGTCGCGGGGACGCTTCGATTCGAGCTTGACGGTGTGGAGCATGCGCTGCTGGCCCACCCCGGTGGCACGGGCCTCTTCGTGGTGTTCGCTGACGACACCTCTGGCGTCACGTCCTACGGTGGCGGCCGGTTCCTCATCGTCGACAAACCCGACGCGACCGGACGCACGCGAATCGACTTCAATCGAGCCTTCAATCCACCCTGCAGTTTCACCGCCTTCGCGACCTGCCCACTTCCACCGCCGGGAAATCGACTCCCCATCGCGATCGAAGCCGGCGAAAAGCATGGCATGTCGCACAGACCCTGATCTGGAGAATCGATTGGTGTTCCATCAACTTCGCCCGCTTGGCCTTCTTGGCCTCATGCTCACTGGGTGCCTCCTCGGAATCGGCGGATGCACGTCACCTCGCTCCGCCTCGATCGAGAAATCCGCCGATCAGGCCCCGCTCAACCACTTGGTCTTGGTGAGCCTGCGGGACCCCGCTGACGCCGAGCAACTCCTGTTGGACTGTCACCGCCTCCTGCCTCCCATTCCCGCGGTCCGAACCTGGTGGGTCGGGACCCCATTCGAGACGGGCCGAGCCGCGGTGGACGCCGCCTACGACGTCGGTCTCTGTGTCGGTTTTGATGACGAAGCCGGCCTTCAGGCCTATCTGATTGACCCGTTGCACCTTGAATTAGTCAAAAAATGGGGGCCAAAGGCGTCTCAGTTCCGAATCTTCGATGTTGGCCTCGATCAGAACGGACGATAAGCAACAGGATGAGCGATCATTCGCTTGTTCTCCCCGACTTCCGGTTCAGGTGGAATTCGCCTGACGAAAGGGCTCACGAAAGATGGCAATTCAAACTTCGGTCAAGCGCAGTTTCATCCTCTGGAACGTCCTTTACATCGTCCTCTGCGGCGGCTTAGGCGCCTGGGGCGCGTACGACTACTGGGTGACCATTCCGGATCAGGAAGCCGCGGTCGTGGAGTACGAGGAATTGAGCGCCCGCCGCGCTGCGCTCGAGATCCGAGGGATGCTGTGGACCCTCATCCGGAAAAAAGCCGACGGCTCGATCACCGAATCCGAGGACGAGTCGCTCACGACGATGAAAACCAAATTTGAGGAAGCTGGATTTCAGCAACCGCCGCCGCCGCTCACCGAAGTCGAGGTGGCCGAATACGAAACGATCAAGGCGACCCTCAAGGACGACTTCGAGAATACCCAGCCAGAACCTCCGGCCAGCTACGACCGCTGGGTCAACTTCTGGGTCTACTTCGTCGGCACCGGCATCCTCGGCACGCCATGGTTCGTCTGGAAACTCTGGAGCCGCCGCGGGCAGGCCTGGCGGCTGGAAGATGACGGCTCATTCTCGACGCCCGACGGAGTCTTTGCGGCCGATGAGATCGCCGACATCGACATGTCCATCTGGATGAAAAAGTCGATCGCGAAGGTCCTCATCAAGGACCAAGCGGAACCGATCGTGCTTGATGATTACGAGTATGCCGATGTCTACCTGATCGTCGGCGCACTGGCCTCTCGATTCCACCCCGACGAATGGACCGAAGAAGCGAAGCCGATCAAGAAAGACGAGGGCGAAGGCGAAGAGGGCGACGATGGACAATCCGAACCCGCGGACGAATCCAACCCAACGGACCAGGCGACCTCCGAGAAATCCGCCGAGCGCACCGACTAACCCAGTTTCGGACCCAAAAACCTATTTTTTCCGCGATTGACCTGAACGATCCCGGCCCCGGTCTCAACCCGGAGGCCGGGAGCCCTATCATGCTCGGTCCGAAATCAATTTCTAGGAACCCGGGTCAGATGCTCGGGGCCTCAGCCGGATCCCATTGATCATGCGTGCGACCACCGAACCAACTACTTCCATCGAAAAGATTGATCGTTGCCGCGACCTTCCTCATCGACCCCGTGTCTTACTGGGCAAGATGGGGCTCGACGGTCATGACCGTGGCGTCAAGCTCATTGCACGTTTAATGCGGGACAGCGGCATCCACGTGATCTACTCCGGCCTCTGGCAGACGCCGCGCAGCCTCGCGATCGGAGCGCGGGATGAGGATGTCGATTGCATCGCCTGTTCGATGATGAGTAACTCCCATCTGGTTCTGGTACCCAATCTCCTCAAGGAGCTCGACGCCGTCGGCCGGCCGGACATCACCGTCAACGTCGGGGGCATCATTCCGCAGGAAGATGTCGAGGTGCTTCGCAAAGCCGGGGTCAACGACGTGTTCCACACCGGGACCAGCATGGAGGACATCGTCGGGAGCGTGCGAAAGTCCGTCACTGACTACGAAAACAACCCCTACCAGAACACTTCCGCCCGGCTTGCCCGGGTCCTGAGCCTGGCCCACGCGGGCGCTCCCCCGTCAGAAGCCCCACGAGCGCGACCCAAGCGAGTGATCGGCCTGACTGGAGCACCCGGCGCTGGCAAAAGCACGCTGGTCGCCGCGATGGCAAACGAAGCGGTCCGCCGCGGTGAGCGGGTGGCGGTGGTTGCGTTCGATCCGATGAGTCCGATCACCAGCGGCGCGCTGCTCGGCGATCGCCTTCGAGTCGACTTCAACGCGGTGGACGACAACGTGTTCTACCGCAGCCTTGCCATTGTGGGCGAAGACTACGCGTCCCTTCCAGACATCATCGAACTGGTGGGTGGAGCCGGTTGGGACACCCTGCTGATCGAGACCGTCGGCGCGGGCCAGAATGACGTCGCCATCAGAGAGCACGTCGACCGAACGGCCGTCGTCGTCGTGCCAGGTATGGGTGACTCCGTGCAAATGGACAAGGCGGGCATTCTGGAGATCGCCGATCTCTTCGTGGTGAACAAGGCGGATCACGCTGGCGAACATCAGCTGGTTCGAGAACTTCTCGACATTGCAGAGGGCCGCCGAGTGCACGAAACGATCGCCACTGAAGGCAAGGGCGTCGTGGAATTGCTTGAGGATCTCCTCGGTTGATCCCGTGCCCAACGGGATTCACGCGGGTTCGAAGGATCGGCGGATCTTCGTGATGGCCCCGACAGGAATGGCCGCTCGGCCTGATATCTCACATTTGCTGCATGGAATGAATTCTCCATGGCGTTCCTGATTCCCCTCACCATCGAACGAATCCCCGAAGTTCAGTCGCTCCCCGCGGCGACGCGCACTTTGGTTCTCTCGAAAGCCAAGGCGCCTGGGCCCTTCCGATTGTGGGCGTCTACATTCGTCCAAAGCGTGGCCTTCACGCTCGTGCTCACCCTGCTGGGTCACAATGTGTGGTTCGGTACGCTCGCCCCCCTGCCAGCCACGGCGTTCATCATCGGCATCCTGCTGGTTTCCATGGTGATCATGCACGCCTGGAAGATCACCCGGATCCGTGGCCAGATTCGCTTCGGGATCGAGGAAGCGTCCCGTGGAGGGTGGACTCCGATCTGCACTCGATGCGGATTCGACTGCTCACGAGCCCAGAGCGATCGATGTCCGGAGTGCGGGAGCCCGCGACAAATCCCCAATCCCGGAGGCTCGCCTCCCCCCAACGCTCCGGAGAATTGACGACCCATGACCCCTCCAACTTCCGCCGATCACGGCCATCCCACCACTGATTCAGCCTCTGGAAAATTCCATGATCCGAAAACCATCCGGATTCGGCCCGCCGATTTCAACGATGCTCGGGACGTCGCCACCGTCCGCCGACTCGTCCAAGGCTTTGCCGACGTCTCAAACGTGACACTTTCGCCGTCGGTGAAGGACACGGTGGCACCGTTCCTTGGTCGCCGAGCGGCCTTCGTCCTGTTGGCAGAGGATCTCGGCTCGGAGAACGACACGAAAAAGCCTGAGACCGTGGCGATGCTCATCGCGCAACGAATCCTCAGCTCGTTTGAAGCCGGCGAACGAATCAACATTCATGATCTCTACGTGATCCCAGAGGCTCAAGGCCGAGGCATCGGCCGACGCATGCTCTCGGTCTGCGCCGATCACGCCAGAGCACTCGGCTGCAGCGACCTCACCCTCGAAGTCGCCGGTGACAATGCCGCGGCCCGCAGCCTGTATCGAACCTTTGGATTTGACGTCCCGGAGGGTGAGGTCCCCGAGGGATCCGTCCTCTACGGAAAATGCCCCCTGAGCTGAGGCTCCTGAACCATTGATCATCCGATCGCAGTCCACTGTCGCCTTCGGGCAATGTCCCCTAAAATAGTCCGCTCGCCGTGTCCTTCCTGGAGTTCTCCCCCGATGACCCTCTCCGTCGATCCGTCCACCGCCACGCTTCTCGCCCGAGATTCCAACCAAGCCCTGGGTATTGCCGAGTTTGCGATCGGGTTCATGCGTCGAGACTTTGGCGAACCTTCCGAAGCGGTCAAGGAAAAGACTCGGCAGTTCTTCGCCGACGCGGCGGTCTGCGGACTCTCGGCCATTGCCCTGGGAACCAACGCGCCGATCGTCCTCCGAGAGGAAGCCGCTGACTATCCCCACCCAAAGGGCGCGACCGTGTTTGGCTCCTCGACCACGGTCGCACCTGAGAAAGCCATTCTCGCCAACTGCTCGGCAGTTCGAGAGTGGGACTCCAACGGGACGAACTTTGGATTCAATCCGAAATTCGGTCACACCGCGGGCGAATTCGGACACAACGATTTCTACGCCGTCCCCGTCGCCGCCGCCCAGATGGCCGGACGCGATGGTGCTCACGCCCTCCGAGCCATGATCCTGCACGATGAGATCCGAGGTCGCCTCGCTGAAGTCTTCAGCCTCAAGAGCTACCGAATCGACCACGTGGTGCACGGCGCCATCGCCTCCGCGGCCGTCTACGGCGCGATGATGGGCGCCTCGGCCGAACAGATTGAATCCGCGATCGGCATGACCGTCGCCCACTTCATCCCGTGGCGAGCCATCCGCGCGGGTAAGCAACTTTCCGATTCGAAGGGAGCGTCCGCCGCGATTTCCACCGAAGTCGCCGTTGTCGCCATGATGCGATCGATGCGGGGCTTCCTTGGCCCCCGTGACATCTTCCGAAACCCGGAGGCGATCTGGCGACAGTTCGAACCAACCGACGGCGATGCGCCGTTCGACCTCGTGCTCAGCCATTCGGGTGACGATTTTGCGGTGATGGGCATGCACTTCAAGCTCGGGCTCTATGAGCACCAATCCGCTGGCGCGCTTCAGGGAATGATCGATCTCGTCTCGGCGAACCCTGACCTGCTCGAGAACCCCGACCTCATCAAGACCATCCGAATCGTGGCCTACGAACCGGCCTTTGGCATCATTGGTGATCCCGCGAAACGAGACCCCAAGACCCGTCAAAGCGCTGACCACTCGATGGTCTACATCGTTTCGACCCTTCTCCGGAAAGCGATCGACGCCGCAAAGGCCGGCGGTTCCGGTGCCATCGCCGACGGCAACGATGCGATGTGGAAGAGCTTGATCCTCACGCCGTACGACTTCGACGAAAAGGCCATCTTCCATCCGGAAACGCGATCACTGATGGAGAAGATCGAATTCGCACATGGCGGCAAGGAATACGACGATCGCTACCCGGACGGTATCCCGACCTCCGTGATCATCGAGACCACCGACGGGCGCAGTCTCGACTCCGGCTTGGTCATGTATCCCTCCGGCCATGCTCGGAACACAGATTGCGACCTCGAAGACATCCTTGAAAATAAGGCTCACGTCCTCGGCCAACTCGCCCTCGAAGACCCCGACCCCGTGTTCAAGCGATTCCGCCAAGTTGATTCGCTCACCTCGGATGAATTGAACGCCATGAACGACTTCGAGATCCGAGCTCACGGCCGCTTCGAATAAGCCGGTGCCCGAGAATCGAATGCGGACGGACCTCGCCCGCGCGGAACCATGGCACCTCGAATACCAACGAGGTGGCGGTTCTGCGCCCTGATCAGACGCGACTTCCTCGAATGATGACCATCACCCCGACCAGTACCAGCGAGAAACCGACGTAGCTCGGCCAGGTCGGCTCGACACCCCAGATGCTCCAGTCCAGAAAACCTGCAAAGGCCACCGCCGTGTACCGAAACGGCGAGATCTGGCCCACCGTCGCGAAGCGGAGACTCTTCGCCATGAACATGTTCACCAGTACGGAGAACCCACCGAGGACGATCACTGCCAGGACCAATGAGGAATCAACGAAGAAGGGCACGAAGATCTGGCGTGGCGTGAAGAGCATCACTTCCCATTGCGGCACCTGAATCGGAAATCCGACCGCGGCCATGACGAGCAGACAGAAGATGCTCCCGACGGCAAGCGAGTAAATCGTCGTCCGCTGAGATGGTTCATGCTTGACCTTGGACAACAGGAACACCCGGAAGCCAGCGAAGATTCCCGCCAGAATTCCGATGAGGGAAATCGGGTTCTCAAACAACTGGGGCCCGGGACGAAGAACGACCGTGACACCGAGGAAACCGATCACAATCCCGATCCACACCAGCCTCGGCTCTCGCTTGCCATCAATCACCCTTGCGAAGATCGGGGCGAATATCGCCGCGGTGTTGAGCAGAAGCGTCGCGTCCATGAGTGGAATGAACCGGATCGAGAGGTAGTAGATGCCGACCAATAGGACCCACGACAATCCGATCAGGATCTGAATCTTCAGAGAATCGGACTTCAGGGAAACGCGACGCCCGACGGCGAAGATCGCGACGGTAATGACCAATCCGAAGATGAATCGCAGTGAGGTGAGAAGTTCGGTGCTGAACCCCGCCGAGGCCCACTTGACCACGGCCCCCATCAACGCCACAGCAAGCATCCCCAGCGTCATGTAGAGGCCGCCACGGGCGACAGATTGGTTTGGTTCTTCAGGCATCATTGAAGGAGAGAGGGTATCTCATCGAGGTCCGAAAAAACAATATTCGCCCTACAAAGACGGTTCGCGCCCGAAGGCCGGCCCGGCTCCGTCGCCAGGATACGGCGGCTGGGTCGGTCGAGGCATCGGGTTCTCCTTCAGATCTTCGAGCAGCCATTGAATTCCCCGATCGAGTTGCGGATCGACCCCGTCGAGCCAGTTGGTCGGCGTGAGTTGGACCTCGATGTCGGGAGCGACCCCGGAATTCTCCAGGCTCCATCCACGGGTCGGTTCCCACCAGGCGTACTCGGGCTGCGTGGTGATGCCCCCATCCACGGTCGGTTTGTCCGCCCGGATGCCGACCACCCCGCCCCAAGTCCGGGTACCAATCAGCGGCCCGATCTTGAGCATCCGAAACGACTCCGGAAAGATATCGCCATCGGAACCCGCGAATTGATCGATCAGCACGGCTCGAGGGCCCGCCATGACTCGTGCGGGATACGACTCTGCGACCCCGTGCCTTCCCTGTGAATACGCCCAAGGTTTCCGGGCCAGACGACTGATGATCATCTGACTCACGAAGCCGCCGCCATTTCCGCGAACGTCGATGAGCATGCCATCCTTCCCCGCCTGTGGATTGAAAAGCCGACCGAACATCGAAAGCCCTTCTCCATCCATGTCTGGGATGTGCAGGTATCCGAGTCGGCCGTCGCTGGCCTTCTCGACCGCCGCCCGATTTCTTTCCACCCAGGCGAGATAGCGGAGTTCAGACTCATCATCTATCGGCCGTATTTTCACCAGACGGATCGTTCCCCCGGGTTCGTCCGAAAGACCAAGCTCGACCACATCGCCAGCTTTGTTCTGCAAGAGCGAGTACGGATTCACGTTGACCGTGACCGGCGTTCCGTCAATCGATCGAAGGATGTCGTTCTCGGCAACCCGCTGCCAAACGCCTCCGAGCGGCCCTGTGGAAACATCACTCCAACTCGGGGCCTTCAGGATCTTCCCAAGACGAACCCGTGAACCATCAGCGACCAAATCCGCACCAACCAGGCCAACGTCCACTGGATCGGAACCCAACCGAACGTCTCCACCCCAGACGTAGGTATGACTGGTCCCAAGCTCGGCAATCATCTCGCCGATGAGTCGATTCAGTTCGACGCGATTCCCAATCCGAGGCAGGAGCGCCTGGTACTTGATGCGAATCGAATCCCAGTCAATCCCATTGAGTTCGGGGTTCCAAAAGAAGTCCCGCTGGAGGCGCCAGGCCTCGTCAAGGATCTGCGCCCACTCGGCCGGTGCATCCACGAGCATCGGCGCCGACTCGAGTTTGACCGGGTGCGGCCCCTCCATGCCCTCGAGGTCAAACACCCCGAAACCGTTCTCGCCGTGCATGACGACCCGCGATCCATCTCTGGTCATTCGGACCACGGAAATCTGGTCAGCGATCTCCGTCGCCTTCTCGGTCTCCAAATCGTAATGATGCAACGTGCCGTTGGCGGCGCCGAGCGGCGGCGGGGGCCAAACTTCGGCGAGCAACGTTTCGGTGGGTCGGTCGAGGACCAGCAGTCCGTCGTTGACCGGGAAGATCTCTCCGTAATCTCCGGCGGGGAGTGACAATCGCACCGCTCGATCGATGAGTCCGTCGGCATCGATGCGGAGCCGTTGGACTCCGTCTTCGCCGTCTTGAACCACCCCGTCCGCCATTTCTTCGACTTCCGCGGACGATTCCTCATCGACGACGGAGGTCAGATCCCGGACCGCCGACAAGGGCGGCGGCGTCGCCATCAAGAGCGGTGTCGCCCAAACCTGCGTGGGGCGAAGAAAGACATGTTCGAAATCCAGGGTGCCGAGGGTCGCATCGAATTCCCGATCGCTGAGAAAGAAGAGGTATCGACCATCATTGGAGAACCTCGGCGATCCATCTCGCGTGAGTCCGTTCGATACCTCGATGGTTCGGCCGGTCCGCACCGCGTGAATTGCCACGCTGCTCCAATTCCCCGGCATTGGACGAGCGAACGCCAGCCACATTGAATCGCCACTGAAAGCGACGTCGGTGATCTCGCCGGCATCGCTTCGATCGATGGTTTTGAGATTTCCCGTCGCCAATTCCAGTAGATGCAGGCGGCCAGTACGATCGGTCATGGCAATCCGCTGCCCGTTCGGCGCCACCACCACATCCAGCAGCCAGTCCACGCGATCATCGGTCAGTAGATACGGCGCCCCCGGCTCGCCGAGCTGAAGCCGCCCCAACTGCTGTTCACCGCCGCGATCGGTCACCAGCGCGATCTGACGATCGTCGATGAATGCGGCAGATCGTTCCCGATCTCCCGCGGATTTCGTGATCTGCCGTACCACGCCAGTGGGAATTGAATCGTCCTCGAGATCTCGAAGCACCACGGTGAGCAGATCTCCGCGTGATTCCAGCAAGAGTGTTTGGCCATCGGGCGAAATCGAGAAATCGGTGAGATCCTCCAGTGCATCTGCCGTTCGGACTCTCGCCCTCGCCCGATCTGAAACCAAAGTGACCGCGATCCGGTCGATCCTTGCCGGAGTCTGAGCATCGCCCAACTCGGCAATCGCAAGACTTCCCCCTTGGCAGAAAACTACCCGATTGGCTCCTCGACGCCGATCCGGACTGGGCCAGCGGAGTTCGTATCCTCCAATCGCCGTCGGCGTTTCGGGGTCCGGTTCGAAGGTCGTGATCTGTCGGAGTTCATTGCCATCCGATCGCACGCTAAAGAGGTTTGGTTCACCGGCACGATCGGAGAGAAAGACCACTCGTCCGTTGATGAACATTGGAAAGAGGTCATTCGCGGGATCGTTGGTCAAGCGTCGAAAATTGGCCGCTTCCGGAACACCAATCCAAAGATCCGGCGCGGTGCCACCGCGGTATCCCTTCCAATTCGAGGTCTCGTTTGACCACGGCGTGAAGACAATCTGTTTTCCAGTCGACGAGAAACTCACCAGCGAACACGGGCCGAAGCCCGCAGACTTCGGCAATCCACCGCCAAGTGACACGGTGTAGAGGGTTGGATGTCCCTGCGGTGCCGAGCGGGCGGAACGAAATGCGACCTGACGTCCGTCTGCACTGAAGCAGAGCGGCACGTCTCGACCTGGGTGGTAGGTCAGACGGGTCGGCGGGCCACCGGCGATCGGCATGAGATAGACGTCGTGGTTGCCATCGTACGTCGCCGAGTACGCGACCATCGAACCGTCGGCGTTGAGGACCGGATGCGACTCGATCCCGCTTCCGCTGGTGAGTCGATGGGCGGCGATCGGCGCGGTGACAACCCCTGCCTCCGGGAGCGACGCAATCCAGAGATCGCCCTCGCTCGCAAAGACCAGCGTCTTTCCCGCCAATGCCGGTTGCTCGCACCAGCCATCAACGGCGATTGCGGAGGAAGCGAAGAATGATGCGATGACGACGACGGTCGCGTGACTGAGAATTCTCAATGACATGGGCGCCCCTTTCGAAAACAGAGGCCTCACATCTTGTCAAGCCTCGAATCGTACCGAACGCAAGATAAGTGAAGATCATCCGATTCGCCTGACCAACGCGCTGAGCAACCCCCTGGGATCGATTTTCAGAGGAACTCGCGGACTCGAGCGACTTCTGCAGGGGATCCCAACAGGACGGAGACTCGCTGGTGCAGCCGATCAGGTTGGATCGCCATCGTGGGCTGGTCGCCCGAATAAGAGAGCCCACCGGCCTGCTCAATCAGCATCGCCATGGGATTGGCCTCGTAGAGCAGACGCAACTTTCCGTCGGGGTTCTTGGCGGTCGGTGGGTAGATGAACACGCCGCCGCGAATGAGCGTGCGGTGGACATCCGAGACCATGGATCCGATGTATCGACTTGTGTATCCGGATGCGTGGGCAAAGCGGAGGTACGCCTGGTAGCCCTCCGGGAACGTCTCCGCGTTGGCCTCGTTGATCGAATACGTGGTGCCCTGTTCGGGGATCCGCAGTTTCGTCTTGACCCGAAGGAACGACCCGATGGCCTGATCGAGTTCGAACATGTCAACGCCGTCACCGGTGGTGAGACACATGATGGTGCTGGAGCCGTAGAGGATGTACCCCGCAGCGACCTGCCTCGTACCCGGTTGGCAGACGGTCTTCTCACCGTCGGGCTCTGCCGGATCGTTGAGGGTGACGGAAAAAATGGTCCCCACGCCAACACAGGAGTCGAGATTGCTGGAACCGTCGAGTGGATCGAAGAGCACGCAGTACTTTCCACCCTCTCCAGAGCTTCGGAGAATACGAGGCTCCTCGTCCTCCTCGCTCGCCAACACCGCGACCGACGCCCGATCACCGAGGCATCGCATGATGATCTCGTTGGCGATCACGTCCATCTTCAGTTGCTGTTCGCCCTGGACATTCTCAGTTCCATGGGCACCGAGCACGCCGTCAAGCCTCGCCCGCCGAACCTTATTCGCGATGGTCTTTCCGGCCAGCGAGATCGCCGAGAGAATCCAAGAGAGATCCCCCTGCGCCCCCGGGTGCCTGGCTTCCTCTGACAGCACATGGGATTGCAGGCTCGTCAGATTGTCGTGGACAAGATCGTGATCAGGACTGTTCATGTCCTCATAATCGACCGGAATCGGAATCGCCTACAATCCCATCCGAGAACTGTGGCCATGCCTTTTTATTCGGGCCTCGAGCCACCGGCCTCTTGAAGACTCGCCAAACCACTTTCAGGAACGAAATCTCGCATGAGCGACGCCACCACTCCCGTCATCCTCGCCGCCCGCCGTACCCCTATTGGGAAGTTCCTCGGAGGCTTTGGCCGAGTACCCGCCCCCGAACTGGGTGCCGCTGCCATCCAGGCGGCCATCACCGACGCCGGCCTCGAGGCCGGGCACATTGACGAAGTGTTTATGGGCTGCGTGCTGCAGGCGGGCGTGGGCCAGAACCCCGCCCGACAGGCGGCCCTCAAGGCCGGCATCCCCGACACCGTTACTGCCGTCACCATCAACAAGGTCTGCGGTTCGGGCCTCGAGGCAGTCATGCAGGCTGCTCGGGCGATCAAAGCCGGCGACATCGACGTCGCCGTCGCCGGCGGCATGGAGAACATGGATCTTGCCCCCCACTTCGCCCACGTTCGCGGTGGTGTGAAGTACGGCCCCGCAACCATGCAGGACCACATGGCCCACGACGGCCTGACCTGCGCCTTCGAAAACTGGCCGATGGGCAATGCGGCCGAGTGGGTCGCCGACGAATACGGCGTGACCCGTGAGGATCAAGACCGTTTCAGCGCCCAAAGCCACCAACGAGCGGAGGCCGCTTGGGCCGCTGGTCATTTCGACAACGAGGTCGTGACCATGTCCGCCGAGCAGTGCCACGCCCGAGCGGGCGTCGAACAGGACGAAGGCATCCGAGCCGGGAGCACCGCAGACTCACTTGCGAAACTCCGCCCGGCCTTTACCAAGACCGGCTCGGTCACGGCGGGCAACGCCAGCCAGATCTCCGCGGGCGGCGCCGCCGTGGTGGTCACCAGCCTCGCCAAGGCGAAGGAACTGGGGCTAAAGCCACTGGCCACCATTACCGACTACAACACCGCGGGTATCGAACCGAAGAAGCTGTTCTTCGCACCAGCCCTCGGAATCGCCGCGTTGCTCGAGAAGAACGGGCTCACCCAGGCGGACATCGATCTCTTCGAAGTGAACGAAGCCTTCGCGGCCCAGGTGCTTGCGGACATCAAATACCTCGGTATCGCCGAAGACAAGGTGAACGTCTGCGGCGGCGGCGTGGCACTCGGCCACCCCATCGGCGCGAGTGGCGCTCGAGTGCTGGTCACCCTCCTGCATCAACTCACCCGCACCGGTGGCAAGAAGGGCGTCTGCAGCCTTTGTCTCGGTGGTGGCAACGCGGTCAGCATGCTGGTCGAGATGGCCTGAGACGACCCCCAGCCAAAAAAGAACCGAGCCCCGAACCTGGTCATCAGGTCCGGGGCTCGGTCGTTGATATCCCGAGCGGGGAAGACGCCTTCAACGGATGCCGGCAGGGCGTCCTCCGGCCCTATCATCCGAACGGACGCCATCTCTTCGCGTCACTTTTCGAGAATGATCACCCAGCCGTTCCAGGCTCGTGAGTTGTCCCAGCGATCCCAGACTAAGAGGCTGTCGCCAGGTCGAAGTGATCGACCGACGCGGCCACCGTTCCGAGTCGATGCGAGATCTCCGGCCAGCCGCGAACGTCGCCCCGCGGTACCGATCGAGTCATCACTCACACGACCACTCTCACGTCGCAGGTAGACATGGGGGATCGAACCATCATCTCCTTCGACGAAGACCACGCCACCGTTGGAGCAAGCCGGGATCACCTGCATGTCATCGTGCCCGAGCATCAGATAGGTGGCATCACAACGCTGCATGGGCGTGCCATCTGCCGCCGCCCGCTTGAGATGCGCCGCGATACCGGCGATCAATTCCTCGGAGGGAACGGTTGCCCAATCACCCATCGCCCGGCACTCATCGTGGAACGACTGCCGAATGGACGACGCCTCCGGGCTCTTGATTTGGAACGAATACCCACGCGGCGTTGCCGCTTCGATCGCCGCGGCTTCTGCAGCAGCAGCGGCGGCCGCAGCCACCGCAGCCGCCTCAGCAGCGGCCTTCTCTGCAGCAATCGCTTCTGCAGCAGCTTGCTCGGCAGCAGCCGCTTCAGCAGCGGCCTTCTCCGCAGCGGCCGCTTCAGCAGCAGCCTGCTCCGCAGCAGCTTTCTCCGCAGCGGCCGCTTCAGCAGCAGCCCGCTCCGCAGCAGCCTTCTCCTCGGCCGCGGCCTTCTCCGCCGCAGCCGCTTCAGCAGCGGCTTTCTCCGCAGCAGCCGCGTCAGCAGCGGTTTTCTCCGCCGCAGCCATTTCAGCAGCGGCCTTCTCCGCGGCAGGCGCTTCTGCAGCTGCCTTCTCAGCCGCAGCCGCTTCGGCGGCGGCCTTCTCCGACGCAGCCGCTTCAGCAGCGGCCTTCTCCGCGGCAGCCGCTTCAGCAGCGGCCTTCTCCGCCGCAGCCGCTTCCGCGGCGGCCTTCTCCGCCGCAGCCGCTTCGGCGGCGTCTGAGCCGTCGGCATCGCCATCAGCATCGTCGTCGCCGTCTGATCCATCGGCGTGGCCGTCAGCATCATCGTCGCCGTCTGATCCATCGGCATGGCCGTCAGCATCATCGTCGCCGTCTGATTCATCGGCATGGCCGTCGGCATCGTCATCGCCGTCTGATCCATCGGTATCACTGTCCGAATCAACCGCTTCCGAATCGTCCGATGTGCCATCGTTCGGATCGATCACCTGGGCGACGTCCGAACCATGCTCCCCACCGTGAGCCGATTCGTTGTTCTTGCCACCGTTGGCACATGCGACGAGATATGAAGCCAGTGAAAAAAGGACGAGCAGGCGAATCGAGTCTTTCATTTGAAACCAAGTCCGAGGGGCGGTTATTCGATGTTCAAGCCAGCCTCGACCGCCCGAGGCATGGCTCTTGATTCGTAGAATCCGATTGGCGATCAACGCCATTTTGGCGTTGACCAGAGAACTGGTCCACCGAAGACCTCATGAGCATCTCCGTATCGAATCCCCGAAGACGACGTTCGCCTCCAAGGGACAACGTGCATCGCGGCAAGACTCATGCGCTGCGGCGACGAGGGTACGTCCCGAGCCGCTTGCTTGCGAATCGCCCAAGACGCCAATCGCGTTTGACGTGTCCTCAGGGGCGATTATGTGCGGCTCGATCCCTAACTTTTTTGAGCCCCCCGCAGGGCCGGAGAAACTGATGCGTCCTTGAAAAAAAGGTCCCTCCGGCTCAGAAGAACCTCCAGTCCATCATGGCGAGAAACCGTGGGCCCCGAGATCGGTCATCATGACTGCACCGCGGCCAACGTCGCCACGAGCTCGCATCTCATCACTCTTGAGCAACATCGTTATGAAGATCCTGGTTCTTGGTGGTACTGGCTTTCTTGGCCCACATGAAATCGACCAATTCGAGGACCGCGACTGGGAGATCACCATCTTCAACCGTGGCCGGTCGGAGACCGACCTCTTCGAATCCGATTTCGCCAAGGTCACCAGACTCACCGGTGACCGGGATCCCGACCAGGGCGACGGCCTCGCCGCCATCGAAGAGGCGATCAAGAGCGGAACCACCTGGGATGCCGTGGTCGACAATTCCGCCTACGTTCCAAGGATCACCAAGGCGAGCGTCGATCTTCTCAAGGACGCCACGCGGCAATACGTCTTTATCTCCACCATCTCCGTCTACGCGGAGAACGGCACCGTTGGTGCCGACGAATCGGCCCCCGTCGGCACCATGGAAGATCCGACCAACGAGAATGTGGCTACGTACTACGGCCAGCTCAAGGCCCTTTGCGAACAAGAGGTTCAGCGAGTCTTCGAAGACCGGGCAACGATCATTCGACCGGGACTCATTGTCGGTCCCGGCGACAAGACCGATCGTTTTACCTATTGGCCGGTTCGCTGCCAAAGAGGCGGCGAGATTCTGATCCCCGCCGAAAGTCCTCGAACCCAGTTCATCGATGTCCGCGATCTCGCGGGGTTTATCACCACCTGCATTGAACAAGGCCACGGTGGCGTCTACAACGCCACCGGCCCCGAAGGCCCGCTGTACTTCCGCGAAATGATCGATGGCTGCAAAGCTGTCGTCACGAATCCCGTCGATTTCGTCCCGGTACCGGAGTCGTTCCTGCAGGCGAATGAAGTCGGGCCTTGGATGGGACCTGACACCATGGCGATGTGGATCCCGCTGGTTCCCGAGATGGCCGGCTTCGGCCAACGGTCGAATCGGGCCGCCATCGAACACGGCTGCACGTTCCGACCACTCGCGGATACCGCCAAAGCCACCCTCGACTGGTTTCTCGCTTCCGATCGAAAGAACGAAAAACTCGGTCAACGGGCGGGCCTCTCTCCCACACGAGAGGAAGCACTCATCGCCAAGTGGCGTTCAAGGGCGTCGCAGGATGCCTGAATCGCGGGCTGGCTCCCTGACCATTTCTCCGGTCTGCACCCGCCACAGTTGCGCGTAGACACCGTCTTGGGCAATGAGTTGGTCGTGCGTTCCCCGCTCGACGACCACGCCGGCGTCGAGGACGTGGATGCAATCCGCATGACGCACCGTCGAGAGGCGATGGGCGATGACGATCGTCGTCCGATCACGACAGATGGTCTGCAAGGAACGCTGGATCGCCGCTTCGGTCTCATTGTCAACGCTCGCCGTCGCTTCATCGAGGATGAGGATCGGGGCGTCCTTGAGCACCGCCCGGGCCATCGCAATCCGTTGGCGTTGGCCGCCTGAGAGTTTCTGACCGCGTTCACCGACCACCGTGTCGTAGCCATCGGAGAGTTGCATGATGAATTCGTGGGCCTCGGCGAGCGTGGCGGCCTCGATGATCTTGGAAAACGGCGGCTCGGTCCAAGCCGCGGGGTCATCAGTCTCCCCCGGCCAGCCATAGGCAATGTTCTCCCGGACCGTGCCGTCGAAGAGGTACACATCCTGACTCACCAGTGACGCCGCCCGACGAAGATCGCGAAGTCGCAATGAGCGAACGTCGTTTCCATCGATCTCGATCGCACCCGACGGCATCGTGCCGCCAAGATCCTCCCCCGAGTCCCGAGATCCCGATCCTCGCGACCTTTGATCTGACTTTCGAAGATCGACGTCGTAGAAACGAAGGATCAACTTGATGAGCGTGCTCTTGCCGGCCCCCGTCGATCCAACGATGGCCGTGGTCTGACCTGCTGGACAGGTCAGGTCCAGGCCTCGGAGAATGGGCGCCCCTTTTACGTAGGAGAAGCGAACCTCGTCGAACCGGACTTCCCCGCGAACCGCGTCGAGGGGAAGGCGCTCCGGACCGTCGACGATCGCCGGCTCAACGTCAAGGATGTCGAGCACCCGTCGCGTTGACGCCATCGCTCGCTGGTAGAGATCAAGCACCGCCCCCACCCGCGTGAATGGCCACAGCAATCGTTGGGTGAGAAACACCAGCAAACTAAATGCCCCCACCGCCAGCGATCCCTGCAGGGTGATCCAACCCCCGTAGAGGAGGGTCACCATGAAACCCGCCATGATCACGATTCGAATCAGCGGGCTAAAGAGCGCACTGAGAATGATGGCGCGTTGATTATGCTCCGCGTAGGCGGCGCTCTCCGCTTCAAGACGCCCCGCCTCGTGCGATTCCGCCGTGAAACTTTTGACCGTGGCGATACCCGCCAATGAATTCGCGAGACGGGCATTTAAGTCACCGACCTTGGATCGAACCATTGCATACCGAGGTTCCAGCCGTTTCTGAAACCACAACGAACCAATGATGACGATCGGCACGGGAATCATCGCTAACCACGCGACCTCCGGCGAAATGATGAAGAACGCCGCGGTGACGGTGATCGCGGTCACCGCCAGTTGAAGGATGTCGTTCGCTCCCCCGTCGAGAAACCGCTCAAGTTGATTGACGTCATCAGAGAGAACGGCGAGCAGACCTCCCGTCGAACGATCTTCGAACCACCGGAGCTCAAGCCCTTGAACGTGCTGATACGCATCCATCCGAACTTCGTGCTGGATTGTCTGCGCGAGATTCCGCCAGGCAACGCCGTAGAGCCACTCAAAGACTGATTCGAGTGACCAGATGATCGCGGTTGCAATGGCCAAAAAGACCAGCTGGTGAAACGGATCGGGGAAACCCAGCTTCGCGATCACTGAATCTTGCTTTTGGACCACCACATCGACGGCCGCACCGATGATAAACGGCGGTGCCAAATCAAAGATCTTGTTTAGGATTGAGAACGTGGTCGCCCACGCGAGCCGCCGACGAAACGGGCGGGCGTATTTGAAAAGGCGCACCAGAGGATGAGTTCGGACGGAACCAATCGGAGGATGCTCAATCTGATTGGATGCCATACGGAACCGATTCTATCGGCAGCCACCTCCGCAAGTTTGATTCGGTTCCGTCAAAGAACAAGCGGCGGGCACGAATGCCCGCCGCTCGAATGTTCTCATTAACTGTTGCCAGACCGCGAACCGCAGGCTGGCCCGAACCCTCGACCCAGGATTCAGTACCGATAGTGGCTGGGCTTGTAGGGGCCTTCCACCGGGACCTTGATGTAATCGGATTGTTCCTGAGTGAGTTCGGTGAGGTTGACCCCGAGCTGGCCGAGGTGGAGTCGGGCGACCCGTTCGTCGAGTTCCTTGGGAAGCGTCACGACGCTGGTTCGATCGTAGTTCTCCGCGTTGTCGTGGAGTTCGATCTGGGCGAGGACCTGATTGGTGAACGAGGCACTCATCACGAACGAAGGGTGACCGGTTGCACAGCCGAGGTTGAGGAGGCGGCCTTCGGCGAGCACGATGATCGAATGGCCGTCAGTAAACTTCCATTCGTCGACCTGCGGCTTAATGGTGATCCGCTCGATACCCGCGGTCGCTTCGAGTCCGGCCATATCGATTTCGTTATCGAAGTGACCGATGTTGCCGACGATCGCGTTGTGCTTCATCTTTGCCATATGAGCGGCGGTGATGATGTTGAAGTTGCCGGTGGTGGTGATGAAGAGGTCGGCGGAATCAACTTCGTCCTCGAGCCGGACCACTTCGAAACCTTCCATCGCGGCTTGGAGGGCGCAGATGGGGTCGATCTCGGTGATCTTCACCCGGCAACCCTGGCCACGAAGGCTCTGGGCAGAGCCCTTGCCGACGTCGCCGTATCCGCACACCACCGCGACCTTGCCCGAGAGCATGACGTCGGTGGCTCGCATGATTCCGTCGACGAGTGAGTGGCGACAGCCGTAGAGGTTGTCGAACTTGCTCTTGGTGACCGCGTCATTCACGTTAATCGCCGGGAAGAGAAGTTCGCCGGCTTCGGCCATCTGGTAGAGACGATGGACGCCAGTGGTGGTTTCCTCACTGACCCCGCGGACGTTGGGCGCGGTGATCGTCCAGTAGTCAGACTTCTCTTCTTTGATCGCGGCGAGGAGTTGAAGGACACACTTGAACTCCGCGTTGTCCGTCGTCTCAGGGCCTGGAATGGCGCCGCCGGCGGTCTCGAATTCGAGTCCTTTGTGGACGAGCAGGGTCGCATCGCCGCCGTCGTCGAGGATTAAGTTCGGTCCTTGGCCGTCGGGCCAGTTGAGGGCCTGAAAAGTGCACCACCAGTACTCGGGAAGCGACTCGCCCTTCCAGGCAAACACCGGAATGCCTGCGAGATTGTCGACCGTTCCGTTGGGACCGACTGCGACCGCAGCCGCGGCGTGATCCTGAGTCGAGAAGATGTTGCAGCTCGCCCAGCGGACTTCCGCACCGAGGTCGACCAAGGTCTCGATGAGCACCGCGGTCTGAATCGTCATGTGGAGGGAACCGGTGATCCGAGCGCCCTTGAGTGGCGACTTGCCTTGGTTCTCCTCGCGAAGCGCCATCAGCCCGGGCATCTCGTGCTCTGCAAGCTCAATTTCCTTACGACCGTAGGCGACGGTCTCCGGCGAGAGGTCTGCAACTTTGAAGTCGAGACCCGACGAAAAGAGCGAAAGATTGGTGTCGAGAAAGGTAGTGGCGTTTGAGGCAGTCACTGGCACGAGAGTCTCCTGGCGTTTTGGCCCCAAGGGGCCGGGATTCATGGATGCGCGGGCGGGTTACTTCCAGCCTCTTCGGCTCCGAGCAGGGTTCGAAACTTTGAGCAGACCGATTCACCAGACCAGCATTTTCATCCATTCAGCGGATGAATGGATATATGAACAGAATAGCCTGCCCATGATCTCCCGGTCAACATTCAATCCGACTCTTGCTCGAATCGTGCAGAACCCCGAATGAGGCCCCCAAGGGGACTATTCCACCGTTTATCCATCCATCGGCGTTCTGAAGCGGAGTTCAGGGTACGCTGCGCGATGACATTTACTCACCACTCGATTAGGAGTTCAGCCATGCGTGGAATCAAGATTATCTCCGGGCTCGTCGGAGCCGCAGGCTTCATCGCCGTCGCCGCCGGCTTCGCAGCCCCCACTCCCAATACGGAAGCCCCGAAACAGCAGGGCGCCCCGTATCTCCTCGACGTCTGCCCAATCAGCGGCCGACCGCTTCCTGAAGACGGCGGCGTCGTGGTCATCCTGGAAGGCGCGAGCGATTCTGCGCAGGCTGGTCGCGAAGTTCGAGTCTGCTGTAACGGCTGCAAAGGCAAGATGGAGAAGGATCCGGCGAAGTACGTCGGCAAGATCGATGAGTTAATCATCGCTGACCAGCTCGCCCGCTATCCGAAGTCGATGGGCTGTCCGGTGATGGACAAGAAAGCGCTTCCCGATCCCACCGGTCCCGAGGCGAAGGAATGCACCCTCATCGTCTACAAGAACCGGCTCGTCCGATTCTGTTGCACCAAGTGCACCAAGTCCTTTTACAAGAATCCCGAGAAGTACATCGCCAAGCTCGATGCCGCCGCGATCGCGGAACAAAAAAAGACCTATCCGTTGAAGACCTGCCTCTTCACCGGCGGAGGACTTAAGGAGTCGAGCCCTTGGTTCATCGTCGGCGACCGTGCCGTCAATGTCTGCTGTGGCGGCTGCAAGCCGAAGGCAATGAAGGACCCCAGAGGGGCGATCGCCAAACTTGATGCGGCCACCGCCAAGACTGCAACGCCAACCAAGACGTCCGGCTGATCAACGCGGGACCGTGAGAATCAACTCCAGAGCGGCGCCGGCCTTCGGCGTCGCTCTGTCATGCGCCACCAGTGATTCCGAGCGTGAGATCTGATCAATGACCTTTGAAGAACGCTGCGGCAAAGAGCCCTGGGCCCTTCCCCAGTGCCATCGGACGAAGCCGCCGCCAAGTGACTTGATCGAAACCAGTGTCACCACCCATCGATCGCATCTTAGATTCTTCAAAACCGAGATGCTCGTGTCCCATGGTGTGCCGATACGTCTCACGATCGTGAGCCACCATGTCGACCACCAACATGACACCTCCTGGTCGCAAGACCCGAGATGCCTCCGCCAACGCGTTCGCGGGCTCCCGAAGGTGATGGAGCACGAGCATCATCGTCGCGGCATCAATGGACCCTGATTCCAGAGGAAGATCCATAAGATCCCCCTGCACGTAGCGGATGTTGTTGAATTCCCTCAACCGCTTCCTCGAGGCATCAAGCATTGCCGCCTCCCGATCGACCGCGACGACTTCCGCCACCACCGGTGCCAATCGCTCCGCCGCGTCACCAGTACCACAGCCGAGATCCGCCACGACCCATGAAGGATTGAGGAATCCGAGCATTGCCTCAGCACCGAAACCGGTTCCAAAGAGCTCATGCCGAATCTCGTGCCACTCGCCACCAATTCGCCCGAAGAACGCTCGGGAATCAGTTCGACGTGATCCGAGAACTTCCTTCAACCGCGTGGCATCATCCGCAAAGATCGGGCTCGAGGCGAGCCGGTTTCGAGTGGTCTTCCACAGACCATGGAAGTCCGGATCGAGTGATTTTTCGTCCAACCGATAGAGGCTCGCCGTTCCCTCCGATCGCTTGAGGATCCACCCATGATCGTGCAAGGCCTTGAGGTGCCGGCTCACGGTTGATTGCGGGAGTTGAGCGGCGGTTGCAAGCTCGCCGACCCCGAGTTCCGTCTGCTCCAGCAGTCGGAGCAACCTGACCCTCGCCAGATCTCCGAGTTGGGTGAGATTGGCGAGCCATTCTTCGGGGCGGCTGGTCGAATTCTTTTGGGTCACGAAAGAGTGATCCTCAGACGCCAGGGGGCAGGACAACGGTCGGCCCCGGAATCTCGCCGTATTCTCGGAGACGATCGGCGATCGCGTCGTTCTCGACCTCGATGCCGTAGGCCTGGCGGAGTCGTCGCAATGCGAGATCCGTGTCTCCCAGTCGCTCTGCGAGATCGGCCGCGGCAAGATAGGCGGCCGCGGATCCCGTCGAATCCAATTCGATGGCACGCTCGATGGCATCACGAGCGTTGTCGGGATCATCGAGTTCCATCGCAAATCCCGCGAGGAGCAACCAGGCTTCGGCATCCTCATTGTCGATCGCCCACGTCCTCACCAGTTGGAAGGAATGGTCGTAGTCGCCACCCGCGAATTCCGCCTGAGCCAGTAGGAAGAGAAGCGATCGATCACCGGGACGATTCGCGGTGGCGGTCAGAAACGCATCCGCAGCCTCTGCGGGCCGATCGAGTTTGAGCATGCAGCGACCGTACATTTCTAGAGCTTTGGGATTCCCCGGTTCGCGATCCAGAATGGTTCTGTAGAACGCGGCGGCTGATTCATACCGGCCCCACTTGAATTCGTGATCACCATCCTGCTGGAGTTTCACCGAGGGTGGCGTGGACAGCGTCTTCATCGTCGATTCACATCCGACGAGCGGTCCTCCGAATCCGATGACTAAGAACAGGCTCATCAGGGCCAAGGACGTGAGGGGGATGCCGGCGGGGCGTGTCAAAGAAATCATGCGAGCTCCTGCGCTTTGTGACGCGGCGACTTCGAATGACCGATCCGAGCGACGCCTGCGTACCTGCCGCATGATACGTTGATGACCGGAAACCCGTGGCCCTCGCCCCCCTTCCCGAAGCCCCCATTGGCCTGAGCATGCTCCGAACCACCATTCTCCGCCACGAACCCGATCCGGACGGGCCCGAGCCGCATTTCGACTGGCTGCTCGAAGCCGCCCCGACGACATCGCCAGACGATCGAGTCGTCCCGACCTATCGGTGCCAGCGGCGGCCTGACCGGCTCGCGATCGGCGAGTCCATCAGGCTCGAACCAATCGCCCCTCATCGCGGATGGTGGCTCTCCCGCGTGGTCCCCGAAGAAGTGACGCTGGACACCCCAAATGGCACCGCCCACGTGATCCAGTCCGGGACCATCGATTCCGACCCACCTTCGCGTCTCGCCTTGATGCAATCCACCGTCGCGTGGTCCCAATCAAGGGTGGTGATGACGTATCGTCTTGAGTTACTCGGCTCGGGCGAGATTCTGGCGACCAGGATCGCACCATTCTCGATGGACCCAGACTCCTCATCTTCCCCCGGGAATGGAATCTCACTCCTTTGACCGTCTTCATCGGCATCCTGTTCTCGATCATCGCCGCGGCCTTCGCCGCGCTCGCCGCCCTCGGTCTGCCGGGAACATGGCTGGTGATCATGCTCGCGGCGGTGGTCGATCTGATCGAGTACTTCTGGACCGGAGGCGACGAACTGACCTTTGGCTGGATCTCGTTTGCAATCGCCATCGTCCTCGCGACGGTTGCAGAGATCATCGAATTCGTGGCTGGTGCCGCGGGCGCGAAGGCTGGTGGCGCGACCCGCCGAGGCACGATCGGGGCCATCGTCGGTGGCTTCATCGGCGGCATTGTTGGGACGTTCCTGATTCCGATACCACTTCTCGGCACCCTTGCAGGCGCGGCCCTCGGGGCCGCGGCGGGAGCGCTGATCGGAGAGTTGACGAAGGACGGCGCCAAATTCCGAGATACCCTTCGACCAGCGACCGGTGCCGCCGCGGGGCGAATCGCCGGCACCGTGATCAAGATCGGTTTCGCAGTGGCGATCTGGCTTCAGATGTCGATCGCCGCATTTATCTGAATGAACCATCTCACGCGTCGACGAGATCGACTTTCATCAGATCGTCGCTTCGGTGACTCTCAGTACTTCTTCTACTGTGGTCTCGCCGCTCGCGATCTTTGCGAAGCCGTCCTCGCGGAGTGACACCATGCCACGCTCGCAGCAGATCCGCCGAAACTCGGTGACGTTGGGGCTCGATGCGATGAGGTCCCGAAGATGGTCGTCGAAAATGAGGAGTTCGTAGAGTCCGAGTCGGCCCGAGTAACCAGTGTTGCGACAGGCTTCACATCCCCGACCCTGCGGAAGCGTGGCTCGATCGATCCCGTGAACCACGAGAAAATCACGCATCTCGTCCGGCACTTCGACTTCACTCACGCAGGCAGGACAGATCCGGCGTACCAACCGCTGGGCCAAGACCCCATTCAGCGCGGCGCCAATCAGGAATGGTTCCACCCCGATGTTGATCAGCCTCGTGACCGAACTCGGAGCATCATTCGTATGGAGCGTCGAGAGTACGAGGTGACCCGTCAGTGCCGCTTGAACCGCAATGGAAGCGGTTTCCTGATCTCTAATTTCGCCCACCATGACCACGTCGGGATCCTGACGCAGCAACGCCTTCAACGCGCGGGCAAACGTCATATCGATCAACGAGTGGGTCTGGATCTGGGTCACGCCCGGAAGGTTGTATTCGACGGGATCCTCGACGGTCGAAATGTTCAACCGCTTCATGTCCATCTGCCGCAAAGATGAATAGAGCGTCGTGGTCTTACCTGAACCGGTGGGACCGGTGACCAGGATGATCCCATGAGGACGTTCGATCTGTTTCTTCCAGAGCGACAGCGTCTCTGGTCGGAATCCCAGCTCGTCGAGCGAAACCTGAATGGCCTGATCGTCGAGGATTCGCATCACCGTTTTCTCGCCATTCGCAGTGGGCACCGTCGAAACGCGAAGATCCAGTCGACGATCCATCACCGTCGCTCGAATCCGTCCGTCCTGCGGGAGCCGGCGTTCCGCGATGTCGAGGTTGGCCATGATCTTCAGACGACTGGTGAGCGCCGCATGCATTTTTTTAGGCGGACTCATCGACTCGTAGAGGATGCCATCAATGCGCAAGCGGACTTTGAGCGTCTTCTCTCCCGGCTCAATGTGGATGTCTGAAGCACCCTCCTGCATCGCCGTCTGAATGATGTGATTCACATAGCGGACGACGGGTGAACTCTCCGCCTCTGCCTCGAGATCCGTGTCGGAAACTTCCGCTTTCTCGAATTCGATATCGTCTTCTTCGACGTCTGCAAGAATCGACTCGATGTCGGCCGAGGGCGGGCTGTCATCCCCACTCAATTCACGGAGTGCCGCTTCCACTTCTCCGGCACAGACCAGCACATGCTTCACCACCGAGACGCCCAGCCGCCGCTTCAGCTCGTCAAGTAGAAAAACGTCGTCGGGACTTGGGGTCCCGATGATCGTGCGCTTCCCCTCGGATTTCAGTGGGACGACTCGATGCTTAAGGCAATATTCGCTTCCGAGTCGCTGCAACTGTGCTGAATCGATGATGCTCGACTCAACCTGCACAAACGGAATTCGTGCGATTTCTGCGACGGCGGCCTGGACCGCGGCTTCCGCGACACCCATCTCCATGAGCACCTCACCGAGCGAACGATCGGGCGATTGCATTTGAAGCCGACGTGCGGTCTCCGCCGATCCGTCATCGATGATCTCCCGTTGCCGGAGCATTTCCACCAGATCTCCAGAAACCGGTACCGGCCCGTCTTCGGGAACGAACAAATCGCGAAGCGCGTCATCCGGACGCGTCGGTCGGACTCGATTTCCATCCAGTGCCATGATCGGGTCGATCTCTTCCGCGAGGCCGTTTCCGGTCCGGAAGTCCGGGGGGCGAGAATCGAGTTCGGATATCCCGGTCGGCGTCGAGGCTGGCGTCGATTCCCGACGAACCACCGGCTCAGTCTTCACCGCAGAAGCTGGGGCACAAGGACCGTCTTCGAGGGGCGTGTCAAGCCTGGGGCTCGACGTCTCGACGTCGGCCTTCGAATCTTCGGAAATCGCTGGTTCCTTCGGCGCTGCCGACGAAGGATCTCCGAGTTCCTGCAGGAGTCTCTCAATATCAAATCGACCCACGTTCGCTCCAATGCGTTTCGCCCCGGTTTTCAAATTCAGAAGTTCCGCTTGACGCCGACTTCAATCCGGCGGGCATGCCGAGGCTCCGTGAGTCGAGACACAAAGACCACGCCCTCGCGACCAATTCGCTCGACCTCGAAGTTGTATTCTTCGCCTTCGTGAGGCACGTCAAACACGTCTCCGACCATGATCCGATGCCCGTTGAGTACCGCTTGGGCACGAGGCGAATCCGGAGCCAGAATCGCAGTCACCGCCATGAGTTCACCGATCCTGTCAATCGTCTCGTCAAAGCCATTCTTGATCTGGTCGATCGTGTTGACCGCCCGTTCCTCGATTGGCGCCATCTCCAGATCAGCGGCATCAACTTCGCCCCAATATCGAAATGGGCGATCCTTCTTCAAACGTACCGTTGCAATCTGCAGATCATTGAGACGATCCTTGTCCAGTCGCTCCAGGACTCGAAGATCGTCGAGGCCGAGAACCGCGCCCTGCTTCTCAGCATCCATGATCCACTGTCCAACCTCTGCTCGACCGCCAAGGTCACCATTGGAAGCCACGCCTCGACCGAGAAAACGCATCGACCAAAGCCCCGCCGTGGAAGCCGCAAGAACACCGATAAACAGCAGCGTGCTCCCATTGATCCGGCGACGCGATCCTCCCTTGACGGCTTCGGCAAAACCGTCGTCGACCGAAAAGCCGATGGTTCCACCACGAATCATGGGATCATCGATCGACGAATCGATGCTATCGACCTGGGTCTTTCGGTTCTGATCACTCATGCGTCACCTCCTCTTGAGCCTTCGCAATAGATGACCAGCGTCATCGATGCATCAATCAATCCATGGATGACTTCGTCGTCGATCTTCCGTCCACGCGACTCAACCATGTTCCGCTCGAGTTCTAGATTCTGAACGCGAATAATCCTCGGAAGCCGCTCCAGATCGATCAGAAAACGATAGATCCCCTTGAACTCACCCTCGATCTCGATCGAGAGCGGGATCTCCGCATAACCCTGATCTTCGCTCTGAGCGAGCGCCCGAATGGACGCAATGCTCAGGGCATTCCGCTCTCCGATTCGGTGGATTTCCGCAAGCATGTCATCGACTTCGTCCGCGTCCGGGATGTTCTGTCGGAAGTCCGCCAGCCGAACTTCGGCCTCCGAGATCGCCTCGCGAACATCACCGACTTCGGTGGTCAACTGATCAAGTCGGAGCAGCGTCCGCTCCATCTTGGAAATCTCTTGTCGAGATTGTTCGATGTCCTGGTTTCGCGGCTCAAAGACGAAGTACCACGCCGCGACCGGAATCGCAGCCAATACCAGTAAGAATGCGATTTCACGAATTCCGAGTTTCATGGTTGCTCCTTCATGTCGACCGACGCCATGTCGATGGGATCAGCGTTCTCGCGAATGTCTGCCTCTGGATCAATCTCAAAGAGAACCCGAAACTCCCGCATGGGGCGATCCTCGACTTCCTGCTCCTGCGTTTGGTCGAGGCGAACTCGTCGGAAGATCGGAACCCTAACCAAGGCATCGATGAATCGAGAAACCTCGTCGAGGGACGGTGCAAGTCCGTCCAACTGGACCTCAGACTTCCACTTTCGGGGCTCAGGTCGGACGACCTCAACTTCGTCAGGCTTAGCGCCAGATCCACCACGGCCTCGCTTGCTACCCAGAGTGGCGACCGACGATGGCTTTGCCTTGACTGCCTTAAGTTCCGTGGTCTGAAGACTGAATCTGGTCAGGCTCAGTTCCTCGGGCATCTGCCGGACGACCTGAGCGAGAAGGTTGGATCGTGGAACGGTATCGACGAGCCCGATGGCGATGTGCGCCTTGTCGACCATCTGTTCGACCCGAAGCTCGTACGCATCCATTTCGGCGATTCGGTCATTGGCCGCAATGAATCGCTGATTGACCGCTCCCCGGTCGGCCCGGACGCCAGCCCAGTTCTTCTGCGTCACCATGAACGCCGTCGTGACACCGAACATCACGAGAATAAAGAGCGTGATGGCCATCACGTTCATCCGTCGTTCGGCTTTCTTCTCGACGTAGTCGTGAGGAAGAAAGCCGGAATTAAAATCACTTGAATCGCGCATTTCGTCTCCAGAATTAGTTCAGGCGTCGACGCCCAAGGCGCACAAACCACAGGCGACCACCCATTCGGGATGCTCTCTAGAAGGGTCGAGCGGTCCGACCCGATCAGCGTTTTCGGCGAACAGACGCCGGATCGGATCTCCCACGCTCGTCTTGATGCCCATACGTCGAGCGAGATGCCCGGCGAAGCGGCGGCTGTGCGACTCGCCGCCTAACATCACGATGCGATCGATCGGGCTTCCCAGAGATGCCTGGGCGTATCGGGCGCACATCGAAAGTTCATCGGCAATGGTTTCATGGACCTCGATGAAGTCCGGCTGAGGG
>CAJQQE010000031.1 GCA_905480395.1 uncultured Phycisphaerales bacterium | reverse complement strand
GGCAAGCGGGCGACGCCCGAGTCGCTGCCGCCGATCCTAAAACGCTTGAAAATCAGCAAGCGACGTTGGATTGAACTACTGCGAGCGAACTGGGATCGGTTCCGCGGCACCGCGATCGGGACGCCTGAATCGAAGCGTCGTGAAGTTGAGAGGCGCGGTGGACGCTGGCTCATCGACCCGCTCGCTGGTTAAGGTCGATACAAGCGGTCCAAGAGAGTCCGAAAGTGCAAAGACGCAACGCCACCGCGGTCCCGGTCCCGGGCAAGCGGCGGTGTCGCATGCGCGGCCTGGGCGAAAATCGACATGGCCACGAATCCAACTGCGGTCGTGCTTGTGGATCTTCGAGGGAAACAAGCCTCTGCATGAAATGGCGGCGACGCGATGGAGTGAGATTGCGTCTTCAATCACCATCGGTCGGTGGGTGGCCACGACTTCCCCGCCACGACGTTCCAGAACATGTCGATTGACGGGGTGCGGACCAAGATGAGCTGGAGCGAAGGCACCCAGACCATCAAGCGGATCAAGTGACCGCGGTCATCGACGGAGCATGATGCTCCATCGGTCGATCCTCAAAGTTCGACGAGACACCCCGGCATGCTGCCGGGGTGTCTTCTTGAAGAGTTGTTGTGGCGGCCTCATCGAGCGCTGGCACGCCCGAGATTCAAGGATCGGCCAACCCGGGATCCGTCGTGAATCCGGCAGCGACTGACGGAAGTCGAAGGACCGCTCCGGGTTCGACGATGACGTGGTCGACGTGTCCGGTCACGATGTCGTCTTGGTCGCCGATGATGGCGTGAACGTGGACGTTGCTGCCATGGTGCGTCATGACGCCATTCTGGTTCAGCGCGTGAAACCCCACGAGAAGACCGGCGACCGGCGCGGTAGCCGCGTATCGCCATGGCGGTTCACCGTTCGGATTCGCGATGGGGCAGGAGCCTGCGATGACATGGATGTCGAGCTCGATGAACCGGCCGTCGATGATGAATGGAAACGGCTTCGTGGCGTCGATGCCATGCTTGAGGGCAACTTCAGCCACCATGTCTTCCAGTCGTCGTCCTTCGCCGCCGTTAGGCAGCGGAACATCGATCCAGGATGCCACGTGGGAGGTCGTCAGCAAGGTCGCCTGATCATCGAGTGACGTGGTCGGGCCGGTGACCTCGACGCCGCCTCCATTCGATCGAGCGACCCAGGTCTTGCCGTTCACAATCGTGATCTCGCCGCCGAGACCCGCGAGGGCGCCCACGGCGATGGCGCCCGGTTGACACGTGACGTCCTGAAGGGCGATGCGAGGCTGGGTTCGACCTTCGCGGAGGACTTCACGCATGGCCCCGTACTGTTGGACTGAAGGCGGACTGGCGCAGCCGCAGAGCATCAATGCGGTGGCGCAGAAAAATGTTCGATTCCGGTGAGGCATGTCGGCTCGAGGATACCCGGTGGCGGGTTCTACGGGAGGGGCGAAAAAAAGGGTCGTAGCGTCCACGAAGGCGGAGGAACCGCGTGGAGTCCCGCGTCGTATCTCTGGCTTCAGGAGATTCACACCAAGGGGCATGGAAAGGAAGTCAGGATGAGATTCGGATTCAATCGATCCATGTCGTTCACCATCGTTCTCGCCGCACCCTTGCTCTGTTCGAGCCTCCTTCACGCGCAGCATTCAGTCAATTTCCAGCTTCAGGATGAATGGCGAGGTGGATACAACGCGGACATCGTGGTTGAAGTGGGCCCAAAGAGTTCCGCGTTGAACGGCTGGGCACTTTCCTGGCTTGGAAACCCGCAAGTCGAGTTTGCGTGGAATTGCGTTCTCTCCGCGGATGGCGACCGCACCGTGCTGGGAAACGTCGACTACAACGAATACATTCAGCCAGGGGATTCCGTGCTACTTGGTTTCACCGGTGTCGGATCGTGGCCGCCATCGCCCGTGGACGTTCGAATCAACGGAGTCCTCGTCGAAGTGATGATCGATGGCGCGGGTGGCGGCGGCGATGATGGCGGCGACGGCGACGGCGGCGGCGGCGGCGGCGACGGCGACGGCGACGGCGGTGGTCATTCCCAGGCATGCTGCTTTGGCGATCTCGATGGCGACCAGATGGTCAATGGCGGCGATCTGGCGTCACTGCTCGCGGCGTGGAACAGCGCCGATGCGCTGGCCGACCTCGATCAGTCGGGACTCGTGGATGGTGCGGATCTCGCGCAGCTTCTCGGTCGATGGGGTTCATGCGATCCGCACAGTGGCGGATCGCACGATCATGGCGACTACATGGACATCACGATGTGGGGGGATTTTCATGACTCGAATGACAACTCCCATCACGAGCAAATGGTGGGGGGCCGGACGCCCATCACCACCGAGGCTATGTTGGCCTACAACGATCTTCGAGCCTTTCTTGGACTCCCGTCGGCGACCCAGGAAGAGGTCGGCCAGTGGGCGTTCGCTGAAGCTTTGACCAACAACACCGAAGCCTGGGGAGGCGACGTCATGGGCGTCGGTCTCTACTACGCCATGCAGGGCGCGAAGGTCGGTTGGATCACGGACGACGGCTACGACTCGCAGATCATCGCCGACATCCAGCGGACCGCACGAACCGTGTGCAATCCGATCGAGATGGAGGCTGCGGTGATGGACATGGTCCGTGAGTTTGGCCATGCCGGATACGCCGATCACCTCGAGGTGAACGGCATGGTGCAGATCTTTATCAACGTCATCAGGATGGAACCACACTACGGTGGCTGGATGCACGGAAGATGTCACGGTTACCGATCGATGGAAGGCGTTGCCATCAACCACGATGTGAATCACCTCACGGTGCTCAGCTGGGATCAGATGCAGCCCTTCATGAACGACACGTTCGACTGGCCGCAGTGGCCGGCGCTGGACGTCTCGGACTCGGGCGTCATCGAGTACTTCCAGAGCATGGTCGTACTGGGTGATCCGGTAGGCCAGAACATGTGAAGCAGCGCATCCTCACCGCAGGTGATGGTGCCGATGAAACGAACGCACCGCCGGTCCTTTAGGTCCGGCGGTGCTTGTTTCAGAGGCCTGATCAGATTCTTGGATCCCCGCGCCTCGCCGATCGGGTCACATCGATTTCACTCGGATCCGGAAGCCCATCGCTTCCAGACGCGGTACGAGCCGCCTGCCGAATAACGCCCCCGGCGTGCAGAAGGCGTCGGAGACCGTGTCCTCCATGTCTTCCGTGTCATCCATGTCATCCATGTCCTCGTCGAGCAACAAAATGCCACAGGCCAGTAGCATCCAGGCGGTGGCCGCGTAGCCCGGATCCATGTCCACCTCGAACTCGACCGTCACCGGCGGATCGATGGAAACCGTGCGGTGCCGGACGTATCCATCCCGCAGGCGTGATGCGTCGGGACCTTCCCCCGGTGCGGGCAGGAACCAACGCCGGGCGATCCACCGAGCCGGGGGGACGACGAGGGCCACGACCATGGCGATGGTGCCCGCCGCGAGCAGGGCCGCCTTCAGAAATCCGCGCAGGCCCGAATCACCGGCGGCGCATTCGCGGTAGCGAAAGTCATCCCCCCATGGTCGGCCGAGCAACTCATGGGTGCGATGCACCACCGAAACGTTGATACCGGCCATGAAGAATGGCGCCGTCCAGATTTCGAGCGTCGAGGATCGTCGGATGCCCCATTGTTCGCCCGACCGGATCGAATGGCTCGGCGGCTCGACGCACAACGCGCCGGCGCCCCGCGGGCTGTTTTGGATTTCCGGGTCGCGTGCTCGAGCAATCATGTTCGATGCGCTGGCGACGGTGCCGCCGCTCACCCCGCCTCGAATCGGTCCGACCGCCATCTCGATCTCCCGGGCGGGGCGTCCATGCGTCTCGATTGCCGTCGCTTGCAGCACTTGCACGCCGAGCTCGCTCGGAATCGAGTCGTAGCCACACATCGAAACAATCCGGACGCCGGCCTCACGGGCGGCGCCTTCGTACTTCGACCGCATGCGGCGCACCCAAGGCACCTCGCCGGTGATGTCGGCGACGTGGGTACCGGTGGCGATGCACGCTTCGATTAGCGGCTCGCCGAAATGGTCGTACGGGCCGACGGTGGTCAGCACCACGCGGGCCGTGCCGGTCATCGCCCGCATCGAGGTCGCGTTCTGAAGATCCGCGACCACGATCTCGGGGGGATGGCCGCCGGTCGCGATGATCTCGACCCGGATCGCCTCCAGTCGTTCCCGCGACCGTCCTGCGATCGCCCATGATCGACCGCTCAGTTCTTTGGCAGCCGCCAGCGCCACCAGGCGGCCGGTGTATCCGGTCGCACCCCAGACCACGAGGTCGTGCATTCGCGGTGGTTCCGTTGGCGTCGTGTTCATCGCCGCACCCTACCCGCGGGATCGAGGTTCGGGGCCCGATCACGGCCGTGGGCAGAGCCACTGCTCGTGGGTTGACTCGGATTTCAGCCTCGGACGATCGCGGTCCTTGGGCATCGTACAAAGAGGTTTCTGAGAGCCGCTTCGATGATTTGAACGCTCGAGGCGCCCGCAAAATCGCGAGGTTGGGGCCGGGGATCGTGGCGAATATCACACTGGAGTCGCGAATCCTTGAACCGCTCGCATCCGGAAAGTGCACACCGGCGCGGCTCCATGTTTCAGATCCGGAGAACCGGCTCCACACGCACCATCGCTCGCGCTCACGGCGACGGACACGCAACGAAAGTCGGAGTTTCTGTATCCAGATCGATGGGCCGAACCTCTCCCGCCTCACCGTCGAGAATGTAGCGATTGCAATCGACATCGTTCAGGAATTTCTGGGGCGGACACAACCCCATTTCATACAGAGGGAGGCAGCGAATGATGTAGACGGACCGATGCGATGAGCTCTTCCAGGTCTCGACATCATGAAAGAGCTTGTTGTTGAAGAGGATGACCTCACCTTGCTTCATATCGATGGTCGACATCGCCACTTTTCGGTAATTCTGAAGCGTTCGAAGGTTCCGTTCCTCGCTCATCCGGCGATACGCTTCCGACGTCGGCACGTCTCTGCGCCTTCCCGCGTCACTCGCCCATCCTTTAGACCCGCTCCCTGATCCTTGCAGTATCGAGCAAAGGCTTGGATCGACCGGTTCCGCTCCGCAAAGAGAACGCTCTCCTCAGGATGACGCTCCACCGACAGCCGGCCCCCTGTCTGCTCGCTCATCTCCTGCAAAGCGATATACACGGTGATGTCGTCGCCCGTTTGAAAGAAGATGTCCCAACCAAAGCCATCGTCATGGAAGCCGAAGTTGTGGTCGTGCTTCGTCCCCTCGAGGAGGATGTCATGAGCGGCCAGGAAGGAGACACCCCGCAGATGCTCTTTCAACCCGCGCTCCAGCAGGGCCCGCAGGACCACGGGAATCAACTCCGTGGACCCGTAGATCGACTTCTCGTAGACCTTGGGGCTCGTTGAGGGATGTCCCCGTCCCGGAATCCACGATCTGAGCAGGCGCTTGAGTCGGGCCTTGCGACCCGGCTCGCCCGGTCTCGCGATGGCCTTGGAATCGAAGTAGCTCCAATTGGACAGCGAGGCCGGCATGCTCCGATACAACGCGCGGATCTGATCCAGATCTGCCTCGGGGAGCATCAGTCCCGTGCGCACAAAACCCTGTGATTGAAACTCGGCATAGGAGGCCTCTGACAGAATCGTCCGCATGAAAATCTCCTCAATATGGCAGGACCAAGCTGACGGAAGTCAGACCCCGTCGGGCCAGCTTCCGATCACCCGAGCTTCCGCGGGTTACTCGATTTCTTCCGCAGTGTATTCCAGTTCCCCCGACACCTCGGCATTATCTCGAAGAACGACAGACTTTCGGATGATGCGGAAGGCGCCAAACTGTTCCAGTCGCTCTCCGGCATGACCGAACCCGGGTATGTCGAGGGCACCCACGGCGGGTAAGTCGAGCGGTAAGTCGAGGGTATGTCGAGGACACCCACCGACCACGAACTTCCGTCGGACTTCCACGCCGCCCCATCCACCCCGCCCGAAATCCTGAGAGACGGTCACGCCTCCGTGCCCGTTCACCTGACCATTTCGGGACTGGACAAAGGTCCGTCACCACGGGTTGGGGGCAGGATGAATGCGATGAGGAAGCACATCGTCGGCACGATGACCCATTTCTCGGCGGAGTAGACGGCCGAGACGTCGAGCGGCATGCCAACGAGCAAGTTCATCACCGGCATTCTCAAGACGTCGCCATCGATGAGCATCATCAGGCCGGTGAAACAGATCGCTTTGCCGAAGGTCGTCAGGCTCGGAAGTTTGTCGCGGATGAGCAACCAGACGAGCACCTTTCCCAGTGTCGGCAACAACGCGGTGAGGGCGGCGATGATGACGACGTAGGTTGGATAAGGCTCCTGCAGCATCTCGTTCATACGGCCACTCTCGGCTGCCGCGGCCATGTAGTCCTGCGCGAAAACACGTCCGTACAAGACATGGAACGCGAATCCAGCGCCGGCGGCCGTCGCGGTTGCAAGGAAGATCCGTGTTGCGTTCATGGCTTCTCCAAGTGAGCGTGGGGCATTCCGGACTCACGATATCGTGTTTCTGCGTGGTCTCGCTCAGAGTCGAACAAGGAACGTTTGCCACCGGATTCAACCAAGGCGGCGTTGGCGAATTCATCACCGTGACGACCGGTGACGATTTGATGGCCGTCCCTGTCCCCAGGGCCAGGTCCGGTGGTCTCGCGGCGATCGCAGGGGTCAGCCTTCTCGGTCGTCGTCGCCATCGCGGGGCGACCTCCACCGGCCTCCGCCGGGAAATGTCGCGGTCCCGAACGTCGAGTGCTGCGATTGATTTATCTCAGCAGCGTTTTTTTCGTGACCGTGGCATTCGTGGAGAGCGGTCGGGTGCGCTTGGCGATCGAATGGGCGTTCGCTGAACCTTGAGGTCGTCTTGATGCGATCATGCTCGGGCTCGACGATCAGCGTGTAGAGTCAGTTGTCCCCAACTGGCCGGACGGGCAGTGTCCTAAGTCACGACTCGGAGATGAACCATGAGTGGAAGCGGAACGATGACGGCCTCCCAGCCGCGGAAGAAGTCACTTCGCAAGCGAGCGGTAAGGATCCTGATCCTGCCCCTCGTCGCGATACCGCTGGTCCTCGTGAGCTGCGTCCGCAGCTCCGGGGGGGCCTGGTACTTCGATTCGGCGCCGCTTCCGGAAGGTTGGCCCGAATTGACCCCGGTCGGCAAGGTCGAGATCCGCGAGTACCCGAGCTACCGCGCCGCGGTGGTGACCGAGGAGGACGGGAAGGGAGGGACCACGCCGATGTTCCGGTCGCTCTTCCAGCACATCAGTTCGAACGACATTCCGATGACCTCGCCGGTCGACATGACCTACGACGACGGTGACGCGTCCGGTGGTCAGGACGACGGGGGTGGTGACCGCATGACTGGTATGGCGTTCCTCTATAGAACGCCCGATCTCGGTCCGGTCGGTACGGACGGCGTGGTTCGCGTCGCGGATATTCTTCCACGCGCGTACGCCAGTATCGGGGTGCGGGGCTCGTACTCGCCCGCGCACTATTCCGAGGGACTCGCGCGGGTGAGGGCGTGGCTTTCGGGGCAGTCCACATGGCAGGCCGATGGGTCGTCAAGATTCCTTGGCTACAACAGTCCGTTCGTGCCGTGGTTCTGGCGGTACGGCGAGGTTCAGGTGCCGGTGGTGCGTTCGACGGATTCCGACGTCGACTGACGCGCGGGAGGCGTTCTTGTGGCAGTGCGGGTCCACAGGCGCTTCGAACGCCCGACCGTCACGTTGGCAACGTGCGAGGACACCGACCTGGCGGCAGCAAGAGTGTCACCAATACTGCCACCACTCGGCTGAAGAATGACGGACTAGACCAGGTGGTTCGGTCGTGGTCTGAGCTCACGGCCACGCAGCGGGCAGCGATTCTCCGTGTGGTCGACGGAGCGTGTGAGCGGTGATCAAGGGGGAGGGGGAGATGTCGACCGGGAATGCCTTCCGAAGAGAGCCAGACAAGTTTCTGAGGTCAACATTTGCGGCCACATGTCGCCCAACGAAAAGTCAGGAATTCGCAGCGAGATGCTCAAGGACGTATCGAGTCGCCTTGCAGTCATGCTCGTTGTGATTGACAACCTGTGTGAGCTTCGTCTTTCCGCCTGCAGACCAGGCCCCGTAGGCGGACTTCTTACCGGCCTGTTTCAGCGCATATCTGATGCGTGCCCCGGTCTTCCCGGCTCCGTATGAATCAGGTCGTGGCATGCCGAGGTCAGCGGCAACAAGCGTGAGCAGGCCGAATGACTTCGTGCGAATTTCGTTTCGTGTCGTCTGTGCCGTGTCCGGGTCTCTAAAGCGTCGGACGTTGTCCTTGAATGTGTCCCAGACGGTCTCATACAGCTTGGACTGCTTTGCGGAAGTTCGCAGGTCGAATCCGGAATCGGAGATGTCTAATCCGTGATCGGCGAAGAACGTGGACTCCGTCGAGCTGAAGAAGACGATTTTTCGGTTCTCAGCAGTCGCTTGGTCGTGAATCGCCTTGAGGTATTCGGCCAAAGATGCATGGCCCCAACCTCTGACTTCTGCCGCATTCGCCAGATCTGGATGAAGCAGGGTTGGGGTGTAGACGTTCTCGACGATGGTCCCGCCGATCGCCGGCGGTGGTTGTTCGCCGTTTCGCTTCTCGCCTTCACTTTCAAAGTCGAGGTAGATGGCACGGTTGATTTCTTCTTTGTTCATGATCATTGTCGCCATTGTAAAAAAACATTCTCGGCCGGGAGGCCAAGGGCGGTTTCTGAAAAACCGTTTGAGGCGAATCGAACCTTCGGCATTCACGTCGGCGAGCGGCAGGCCGCGCGGAACGCGTCCGAGTGCTCGGGTCGATCTCGTGAACGAGTCGTTCCCCAATCAATGAGTTCTCCCACGGCCGGCCGGCCGGCCGGGGAGCATCAGTCTTCTTCTTTTTCTTCTTCTTCGACCTTGATCAGGATGAAGGTCGAGGCCACGGGCTTCTCGCCCGGCTGGACGAGCACCATCTGGATCCGCTGCTGGTCGAGCATGGTTCCGTGGAGATAACCGTTCTCCTTGGTTTCCACCAGATGGATCTCCCCGGTCGCGGGAACGAACGTCCCGATGATCTCTTCCTCGCTCTGGGTCGTGCTGGCATCTCCGCTGTGGCCGCCGGGTCCCTCGAGCAGGCTCCAGCCGGAAGTCCCTTCGATGAGCCCCTGCTCATCCACCTCGAGCACCAGGTACTTCTTAGTGTGGTTGCGACCGGATGAATTGATCGAGTGTGCGGTTCCCTTCCAGGTCCCGCTGAGATCTTTGTGCGAATGCGGCTGCTGGCATCCACCAAGGGCGAGGGCACCCCAGAGTGTGGCCGCAAGAATGAGGATGGGCTTCAGAATCGACATTGGAATCTCCTTGGTATCGAAGGTGATGGTATCGACCGCCGGCCGGACCGACTGCATCACAACATCCTAATCCTGCACGCGGGCGAAAATCGAGGGAAGGGCAAGTCGCGGAGGGTAAGTCGAGGACACCCACCGACCACGAGTCGCGGAGGCAAGTCGAGGACACCCACCGACCACGAACTTCCGCGTGGTTTCCCGGGGGGCGGCTTTGCGGTGTCTACGCTGGGCATCAAGGAGCGTCAAGACGGAAGGCCGCCAGACCTTGCGACACTACGAGGACACCACGAGGACGTCACGCCACCGCGGCCCTGGTCACGGGCGTGGCCAAGTCGAGGCCAAGTCGAGTAGGCCAAGTCGAGGCCACCCACCGACCGGCCCCGCTAGGCCAACAGGACTCAAAAACGACAATCGCCCCCGGCATCGGCCGAGGGCGGTGTTTGTTTGAAAAAAGCGGGTGAGGCGATTCGAACGCCCGACATTCACGTTGGCGACGTGGTGTTTGAACTTCCCTTACCGCCACGGGCCGTGTTTGCCGACGCTCACGATGGACTTCCCGTCGCGCCGGAAGAGTCCCATATAGCCACCAAGCCAGAGCCGGCCTTCCTTGTCTTCAAACGTGCACTGGACCGCATTGCTGGTGAGTCCCTGCTCCTTGTTGAATCTGGTGAAGGACTTCCCGTCGTATCGATACACCCCGGAGTTTTCGATCGGGAACCAAATGTTGCCGGACCGGTCTTGGTAGAGGTCCCACGCCTCAGTGCCCTCGACTCCGTGCGTGGTGGCGAAGTGGGTAAATGATGTGCCATCAAACCGGCAGACTCCGTTGTGATGCGTGGCGAACCAGAGACTCCCGTCCTTGGCTTCCAGGATGCAATTCACATCGTCGTTGCACAGGCCATCCTTCTCAGAGAGGTTGTTCAGTGTGGTTCCATCAAAGGAATAGGCACCTCCATTGGTGGCAAACCACATCCTTCCCTTGCGGTCTTCCATGATGCAATGCACGATCCTGGCGCTGGTCACACCTCGTGTCGGGTCTGGTTCGGATTCGGGAAGCGGAAACGCCGTGAATTCCGTGCCGTCAAAGCGACTGACCCCTTGCAACGTACCGATCCAGATGATTCCCTTGCTGTCGATGACGATGCTCCAGACATCGTTGTTGATCAGGCCGTCCTTCTCGTTGAAGTTGACGAACGATTTTCCGTCAAACCTGGTGATGCCGCGTTCAGTGCCGAACCAAACATTCCCATCCTTGTCTTGGACGATCCCCCTGACGGCGAGCCCACCGAAGCCTTCCTTGATCGAGAAATAGTCAAGCGTCTCCCCGTCGTAGCGGATCACGCCATCGCCATTGGTCCCGAACCAGAGATGTCCACGGTTGTCCTGGAAGATCCTGCGGACAAACTCGCTCAGTGGTTGGTGCACGATTGGCGCTGATTGAACACCCGACGCGTGGCTCGTCGTCGCCTGCGGCGTCCATGAGGCGTTGGTTGCGCCGGTTGCGATCATGAATGCCAAGAAGAAACCAGAGCGCAGGAGCGGTGTATTCATAGAGAATGAATCCAGATGAAGTGTTCGGTTGTGGTTCGTGCAGGGTGCGTTCTATTATCGCCAAGGTTTCTTGAACGTACCGGAATCCCGGGTGCGATGTTGGTCAAAATAAGAACCCCTGCCGAGGCAAGGGGGTGGGACAAGTCGAGGACACCCACCGACCACGAACTTCCGCGCGACTTCCCGGAGGGTGCCTTTGCAATGTCTGCCCTCGGCATCAAGGAGCGTCAAGACGGAAAGCCGCCAGACCTGACGACACCACGAGGACGCCACACCACCGCGGCCCTGGTCACGGGCGAGCGGCGATGTCGCATGCGCGGCGTGGGCGAAATGTTGATCTCCGGAAGGGGGGAAACAAGCATCGGCATGAAAATGGCGGCGACTCGACGGGGCGAGATGGCGTCTGCAATCCCCATCGGTGGGTGGGTGTCCACGACTTCGTCACCAATCCCCATCGGTGGGTGGGTGTCCACGACTTCGTCACACATCGGTCGGTCGGTGGGTGGCCACGACTTGGCTTGTTCGGAGCCAGGAAACTCTTGTTCCGCCCCTTGTCGGTGGGTTGGTTGACCCGTTTTGGAATGCCTGCTGGCGGCCGCCGTCGCTCGGTCGCGAAAATGGGTTCAAGATCTATCCGCAGTTCAGTGATCACCGACGTTGCCCCGGCGGCGTCTGCCATGACTCGGCGTCTCAGGGCGCCGTACTCTGTCGGAACCGAGTGTGACAACGGGGCGGGGACTGTGCTCTCCGAACGCCGTCCTTCCCGCGGGCGGTCGGCCCCGCCGGAATTGAAGTTTGAGACGAGCGTCGATCGATGAGCTTAGGATGACGATTCGGCCTCGTCGCGGAAAGGCTTCGTGCGGGAACGGCATTCTCAACGGGGATTCACCATGGAAAGACCACAGGCCGTCGTATCCGCACTCATCGTGATCGCCGTTGGCCTGCTTGCCGGCTGCGCCACCGGATTCGACGACGGCAAGAAATCGCCTTCGATGGATGGGGCATCGACCGCAGCGGGGACGCAGACGCCCGCGCCGCCATTTCCCTACCACTCCGAGGACGTGGCCTACTCCAACGATGCCGGAGGCGTGGAGTTGGCTGGCACGCTCACGCTGCCCGAGGGGCCCGGACCGTTTCCAGCCGCGATTCTCATCACCGGAAGCGGTCCCCAGAATCG
>CAJQQE010000030.1 GCA_905480395.1 uncultured Phycisphaerales bacterium | reverse complement strand
GCCTTCATGGCTGCAGTTTCGAAACTGGCAGCGCTGCGCAATCTGAATGACATCGTCGAACAACGTCTTGAGTCCATGCTCGCATTCTGAAAGCTGGCACTCTCGAACCCCAGGGTTGTCGACCAGCACGCCACCGCTCGGTAGCAAGTGCAGGGAACGTGCGGTGGTGGTGTGTCGGCCCTTTCCATCCGCGTCGCGAATGCTCCCCGTCGCCAAGTCGCCGGCTCCGAGCGCGTTTGCCAACGTCGACTTCCCAACTCCAGACGAACCCAGCAACGCGACGGACTCTCCAGGTCCACACCAACTTCGCAAGCGGGTCACTTGATCAGGATCGCGAGCGTCCAGCGATTCAACGACCAAGCCGGGATAAAGCGGCTCAGCCTGACGGCGATACTCATCAGCGGAATCACATAGATCGACCTTGGTCAAGACCACGATGGGACGGATTCCCGCATCCAACGCGAGCGCGAGGTATCGCTCGATGCGAGAGAGATTGAAGTCTTCATTGCACGAAGTGGTGATGAAGAGCGTGTCGATGTTCGCGGCGATGATCTGCGGCTTGACCTCCTCGCCCGCGGCCTTTCGAAACAGGACCGTCTTCCGTTCGAGTCGTTGCAGCACGCGGTCGGCACCCGCGTCGAGCACGACCCAGTCACCGACCGCAATGCCTCCGACGGCTTCCGCGGACTGGACCGGAATCCAGAATTCGCCCGCTTCGCCGAGGAGAAGGACGCGGATGCCATGGTGCGAGGACACCCGAGCCACCTTGATCGCAGTCGTCCCATGGTCTGCGATCTGCTGCTGAAAGAAGGGCTTCCATCCGGTTCTGAGGAGTTGGTCGTCGTTCATCTTCACTGACGATACTCCAATGGCTTCTGAAATTCGCGCACGGACCACTCGGATGACGTCGTGACTGCTTGACTTCCTCCCGGAATCGAACTCAAAACACCGAACCTCGCCTTGATGCGGGGGCGGCGTTCTTCGTTGCCGAGCTCGTGGTTGGGGCCGTAACGACGCCAGGGAGATCGAGGAGCAGGCGGGCGATCGCCGCGGCGGCGTCCAGCATCGATTTATCGACTCATCGGTTAGGCTGTGAATACCGGCAGCGGCTCGATGCGATCGGCGAGGCTGTCCGAACCTATCCGAACTGGTATCTCAGACACCGACCGCCACGAGGAGACTCAGCATGATGCATGATCCAGATACTCGGATCTCGCGACGGATCGCCCTCAAGGGCGCTGCGGCGAGCGGTGTGGTCGTCGTCGTCGGAGGCGCGTTTGCCCAAAATCCCTCGAAGCAGGCGGGCGCTCCGCTGAAGGCCGTCACGGGTTCGAACGACGAATGGTTCGCACAACGGGCGTGGAGCGTGAGCGCCAACAAGGTTCTACCGGGATCAGATGGGACGGGCGGCACCGTCACCACCCTGGCCAAGCGAATCGAACATCCCACGTCTGCCGAGGAGATCGCCGGCATCGTGAAGTCGCTTCCGGCGACCACCCCGATCGCCTGCGTCTGCGGCGGACACGAAGCGTCTGGTGTGGCGCTCGTCGCGGACCGCGATGCGGTGATCCTCGACCTCGGTCGGCTCAAGTCGATCGAGTTCGAGTCGACCGACGACGGAAACCTGGTCACGGTGGGGTCAGGCGTGGTCTTCCGCGAACTCGTCGAGGCGGTCAAGGACCACGGCGGCGCGTTGCCCGTCGGAACCGGTCCCGGCGTCGGCGTGGCCGGGTACGCCCTCAACGGTGGGCTGAGCAGTTACTTCTCCAGACGGCTTGGCCTGCTGGGGCAGCGTGCCGTGAAGATGACCGTGGTGACCGCCGACGGCGAGATCCGCGTGCTGACGCCGGAGGACGAACTGTTCACGGCGATGCTCGGTGCGGGAAGTGCGCTGGCCATCGTCGTCGACATGACCTTTGAGTTGGCCGACGCCAGCGCCATCAAGGGCGCCGAACAGCGCGTCTTCGGATTCGAGACTCGGGCCCAGGCGGTCGACTTCTCGAGAAAGGCGATGCAGTTCATGAAGGATCGCGTGATGCCGAACGAGTCGGTCTCGCTTGAGATCGTGGTGACGGGAACCAAGGCGATCGTCGCGACGACGGTCTTCTACGACACCTTCGAGGGCAGCACCACCGAATTCGTCGAGCCGCTTGAGGCCATTGCATCGGACATGAAGCTCCCGACGTTCGCGCAGGCCCACTGGGGCTCGTGGTACGAGGCCGCCGCAGCGCTGTGGCCGGTGATCGCCGAGCAGAAGGGCAGTCCGCTCGCGACGAGCTATCACTGTGCCGGGACGACGGGGATTCCCGAGGACGCCGTGCTCGACTTCGTGGCCGACGTCGTCGTCGGTGAAGCGCCGCTCGACGAAGCCGAGATGTCGATCGTCGAGATCCGCACGCTCGGCGGCGAGGCCCAGCGAGGGCTGAGGATCCCCAGTGGCAACTGCGATCACGCGTTCTTCGTGGATCTCGTCACGCTCTACGACGCCAGTACCAAGTCGCCGGCCCAGCGACAGGAGATCGTCGATCTCACGAACCGGGTCGTCGACAAGTCCCGTGCGGTCACGGGGCTCGGCGTCGACTTCAGCGGCACCCATTCGCAACCGGACGACGTCGACCGATCCGCGGTCGCCGCCGAAATCTTCGGATCCGCCCCGATGGCCCGTCTCGTCGAGGCGCAGAAGAAGAAGATGGATCCTGAAAATCGGTTCAGGTTCAATCCCTTCGCGAAGTTCGTGGGGTGACCGTGACCGGT
>CAJQQE010000029.1 GCA_905480395.1 uncultured Phycisphaerales bacterium | reverse complement strand
GTTTGGGCGGCTCACCCGCCTGACATGTTGATGTCCGATGGTGCTTCGGCACCCGTTCCATGCCACCGTAGCTCAGTGGTAGAGCACACCCTTGGTAAGGGTGAGGTCACGGGTTCGAGTCCCGTCGGTGGCTTCAAGAATTTCGGGAACGATCATGTTTTTCACATGGTGCGTTCCCAACCGGAACCCGACTGAAGGTGGTCGGGCAAAACCCCTCCGGAGGAATGGTCCACGAACGGACCGGAACTCCAACCGTCGAACGCCGTCCGGTCACACACTGACTCTAGATGGCGCGAATTCAGGAGATGCCCGCAGATGGCAAAGGAAGTCTTCAAGCGGACCAAGCCGCACGTCAACGTGGGCACTATCGGTCACGTCGATCACGGCAAGACCACGCTCACCGCAGCAATCACTACGGTCCAAGCGGCGAAGGGCCTTGCAAAGCCGATTGCCTACGACGAAGTCGCGAAAGCGTCCGAGTCTGAAGGTCGTCGTGACCCCACCAAGATCCTCACCATCGCGACCAGCCACGTCGAGTATGAGTCGGCAAACCGACACTATGCTCACGTTGATTGCCCTGGTCACGCCGACTACGTGAAGAACATGATCACCGGCGCTGCCCAGATGGACGGCGCTATTCTGGTGGTCTCTGCTTCCGACGGCCCGATGCCTCAGACTCGCGAGCACATCCTGCTCGCTCGTCAGGTCGGTGTCCCGAGAATGGTCGTGTTCCTCAACAAGTGCGACCTTGTCGATGATGAGGAACTTCTTGATCTCATCGAGCTCGAAGTTCGTGAGCTCATGACCAAGTACGACTTCCCCGGCGACGACGGCCCGGTCATTCGTGGTGCGGCATTCCCCGCCCTGACGAACCCCGAGGACGACGAAAAGAACGCGTGTATCGGAGAGCTTCTCGAAGCCCTCGATACCTACATCGAAGAGCCCGTGCGGGAAACCGACAAGCCCTTCCTGATGTCCATTGAAGACGTGTTCTCGATCAAGGGCCGCGGTACTGTTGCGACCGGCCGTATCGAGCGTGGTGTCATCAAGGTTGGAGACGAAGCCGAAATCGTCGGTCTCTCCGCCGAGACACTGAAGACGACCGTCACTGGCGTCGAGATGTTCCAGAAGACGCTCGATGAGGGACAGGCCGGCGATAACGTCGGTTGCCTTCTTCGTGGTGTTGAAAAGGAGCAGATCCAGCGTGGTCAGGTGCTGGGCAAGCCCGGCAGCATCAAGCCTCACACCAAGTTCCAGGGTCAGGTCTACGTTCTGACCAAGGAAGAGGGTGGTCGCCACACGCCGTTCTTCTCCGGCTACAAGCCCCAGTTCTACTTCCGAACCACGGACATCACCGGCAAGCTCACCCTTCTGGGTGGTGCTGAAATGTGTATGCCCGGCGACAACGTCGAACTCGAGGTTGACCTCGAGGGCAAGGGCGTCGCGATGGAAGTGGGCGTTCGTTTCGCGGTTCGCGAAGGTGGCCGCACCGTCGGCTCCGGCGTGGTGACCTCGATCGTCGAGTGATACCGAATCGATCGGTGTTCGGAGCCCGGCTTCGGCCGGGCTCCGGCCCCGAATCGGCTGCGAAGAGGCTATTTCGGCCTCGCCGTTCATTGAGAGAGATCCCAGAAGGGTGGTTCGCCTAATGGCCAAGAGAGCACAGAATCGTGAGTTTGTCTGGCTTCAGTGCACCGAAACCGGTGAAATGAACTACCGAACGAATATCCGTGTCAAAGGTGGCATCGACGAGAAGGTCAAAGAGGGCTTTAACAAGTACTCACCTTCTCTCCGGAAGCACACCCTTCACAAGATCAAGCGGAAGTGATCGGCGTCTCGCGTCGCGGCCTCGGCCACGGCGTTGGCCGCATCAACCTCCTACGCCAGTAGCTCAATTGGCAGAGCAGCGGATTCCAAATCCGCAGGTTGAGTGTTCGAGTCACTCCTGGCGTGTTTCCAGACCGAAGTCGGATCCACCGGACGGATTCGAATGGTCCGCTCCAGATTTGTTCACAGTTGGGATGTAAGCGATGTCCACGGCGATCTACAAAAAAGGCCAGGGCTATTGGACGCGGCAGATGTCCACGATCGCCGGCGGATTGATCATCCTGCTTGGTGCGATGTGGTTCTCTGACTTCTTCAAGAATTCCGGGTGGTTCGAACTCGATCCCATCTACTTCCGAGCCATCGCAGGTGTTCTCTGGGTCGGTATCTTTGGGTTCCTCCTGTACTACTTCATCTGGCTCAAGCCACGGTCGGTCGATTTTCTCGTGGCGACCGAGTCTGAGATGAAAAAAGTGAACTGGTCCTCTCGCCGTGAGGTGGTCGGATCGACGATCGTGGTGATCGCCCTTTCAGCCGGTATCGCCGGATTCTGCAAGGTGTGGGACCTGGTCTTTGTCACGTTCTTCAGCGCCATCAAGGTGCTTGATACCCCGACCTGATCACGACGGAGTTCATTCCGTCCCGGTCAAGCGGGATTCGAGGTGCATTCATGACCGTTTCCGATGAGCAACCCATTGACGGTGACCAGCAGGTTTCGGCAGAGACGCCGGCAAA
>CAJQQE010000028.1 GCA_905480395.1 uncultured Phycisphaerales bacterium | reverse complement strand
TGTCGTAGACGACTCGATTGACACCGGTTACTTCGTTGATGATTCGGTTCGAGATCGTGGCGAGCACGCCGTAGGGAAGCCTCGCCCAATCTGCGGTCATGAAGTCTTGCGTCTCCACCGCGCGAACCGCGACGACGTTGTCGTAGGTTCGCCCATCGCCCATGACACCGACGGAACGGACTGGCAGTAACACCGTGAAGACTTGATTCGTCGACCGATAGAGCTCGTTGGCGACGATCTCCTCGAGGAGAATTTCGTCGCACTCTCGGAGGAGATCGAGCTTCTCGATGGTAATGTCGCCCAGCACTCGAACGGCGAGACCAGGCCCTGGAAAGGGATGTCGCCAGACGATGGCCGGCGGGAGACCGAGGACTTCGCCAAGCGTCCGAACCTCGTCCTTGAAGAGATCGCGAAGCGGCTCAACGAGTTCGAAGCCGAGTTCCTCCGGCAGGCCGCCGACATTGTGATGAAGTTTGATGTTCGCGGCGGTTCCCGCCAAGGATTGGCCGCTCTCGATCACGTCGGGATAGAGCGTGCCCTGCGCGAGGAATTTGATCTTTCCGTATCGGGACGACTCCGCTTCGATTTTTCTCGCTTCTTCTTGGAAGACGGTGATGAATCGATGCCCGATCAGACGGCGTTTTTCCTGCGGATCATCGACCCCCCGAAGATCATTCAGAAACGGCTCGGCCGCATCGACCACTCGAAGATCGATGTCAAAGTGCCCACGGAAAGTGGTCTCAACGAGCTCGCGTTCATTCTTCCGAAGGAGTCCGTTGTCCACGAAGATGCAGGTGAGCCGATCGCCGACAGCGCGTTGGAGGAGTGCCGCCACCACGGAACTGTCCACCCCACCAGAAAGGCCACAGATCACCCGGTCATCACCAACTTGCGCTTTGACCCGCTGGCATTCCGCGTCGAGGTACTCGCTCATCCGCCAATTGCCGCTGCATTCACAGATCCCAAAGAGAAAGTTCCGCAGGATGTCGATGCCGTGCGGGGTATGGGTCACTTCCGGATGAAACTGGACGCCATAGAACGGACGTTCGCGATGACGGACCGCGGCAAACGGGCAGGTCGCGGTCGAGGCCACCGACTCAAACATCTCCGAGAGACCGGTCACCTGATCGCCGTGACTCATCCACACCGAGGTACGGGCGGGAATCCCCGCCAGCAGATCAGTCGAGTCGTTGATCTCAAGTTGGGCGCGACCGAATTCACGGGTCGCCGAACTCTTCACCGTGCCACCAAGCATTTCGCAACCCAGTTGCATGCCGTAGCAAATTCCGAGCACCGGAACTCCGAGATCAAGGATCCCGGGATCGCAGGTCGGCGCTCCGGATTCGTTCACGCTCGAAGGACCACCGGAGAGAATGATCCCCTTTGGATTCAGCCCACGAATTGTCTCGAGATCGGTGTCCGGTGCCACCAAGAGACTGAAGGCGCCCAACTCACGGATCCGCCGAGCGATCAGTTGCGTGTACTGGCTTCCAAAGTCGAGAATCGGAATGGTTTCGGTGGCGGGAACGCCGCTGACGGTCACATTGCTCATGAGGAATTCGGATCCGATGCCAGAGGGACTCCCCCTGCGAGGGGAAGGCGGAGAGGCTACCGCGCCCTCCATCCCCCGGGGGGCCTTCGACCAAATGTCCACGCTCGGGAACGCATCGATGGCCATCGTGATGGGGTGGTATCCTTCCGAACATGCTGGCAGTGATCAATCTTCGGGGGGTTCTACTCAGCGGAGCGGCCGTGCTCGTACTGCTGACCGGATGTGCGCCGCCCATTCCGGATGGCGGATTTAACGCCCCGGATCCCGCCTCACGTCTCTATGCCGCGGCCCAGGTGGCCGCCAATTGGTCCTCGATTCAACCGCCCGAGGATCGAAGACGGCCACCGATTGCCACCCTCCAAAAGCTCGTGGTGATGCTTGAATCCAGTGATCCGGCCGAACGACTGGTCGCCTCCGAGACGCTCCAAATGGTCACCGGCGAGAACTTCGGCTACGAAGCATCTGACCCGCTGCCGGAACGGTTCTTGGCCGTCAATCGCTGGCGATCGTGGGTTGATTCACGAGCGACTCCCCATTCGGCAGCCCGGGGGCTTGAACCATGAACCCACAACCACCAGCCATCCGACTGGAGATTCTCAGTCAAGCAGACCTCTTGGCCCCGGTCCGTGCCATGCTCATCTCGTTCTCGGAACGATTTGGATTCGACGAAATCGAAACCGGCCACCTCGCACTCGCGGTCGATGAGGCCCTCGCCAATGTGATCCGACATGGGTACGAGTCGAGGCCCGATGGCCGAATTTGGATCTCCATCTTTCTCATGGAAGAACCCGAACGTCGGATCAGAATCGAGATCGAGGACGAAGGTCGACAGACCGATCCAGCCCAGATCACGTCGAGGGACCTCGCGGAGGTACGGCCGGGCGGATTGGGCGTGAATATCATGCAGGAGGTGACGGATACCTGTGAATTTCAACGCCGGACCCCGGGCGGCATGCGGCTCATCCTCGAGAAGACACCTCGAGGAGCAGCAGACTCCTCGGATCAGAATCACGCCGGCACGCCGGAGAATGGGAAGCAATGAACAACGGCCAAGAGATGGAAATCCAAGTTGAAAATCGCGACGACTCCGTGGTCGTCACCCCGATGGGCGAGGTCGACCTCGCTCGCAGCCCGTCGCTTCGGAGCCGGCTCAAGCAGGTCCTCGGTGAATCACCCAACCGGCTGGTGGTTGACCTGAGTCAGGTCCCGTATATGGATAGTTCTGGGGTCGCCACGCTGGTTGAAGCACTGCAGCAATGCCGAGCCCACGACTGCTCGCTTTTCCTCGCAGGCCTTCAAGATCGCGTGCGATCCGTGTTCGAGATCGCCCGGCTCGATACTGTATTCAACATCACTGCCGATACGACGTCCGCCTTGGATGCCTAAACCACAATATGCCCGAAACCGTCAGTCAACATGGTCTGGTCGCACGCATCCTCGAACGGGTTGGCGGTTTCGTTCTCGGGATCCTCGAATTCATTGGCGGCCTCTACTGGCTTCTTCATGAGTTGATTGGGTGGGTCTGGAAATCCACCGTTCGAGGTCAATTCCGATTCGGACGAGCAGCTTTCATCTCCCAGATGGTGCGGGTCGGAGTCCACTCGATCAGCATCGTGGTCCTTGTCTCGGGAAGCATCGGTTTGATTCTCGCCTTGCAGACGGCGCCGAGCCTTCAGCAGTTCGGACAAGTCGACAAGGTCGCAAATCTCGTGGGTGTCGCGGTCTTTCGCGAACTTGGCCCGCTCATCGCCGCCATCGTCCTCACCGGATTTGCTGGCGCGTCGATCGCCGCCGAGCTTGGAACCATGGTCGTCGGTGAAGAAATCGAAGCACTCGAATCGATGGGCCTCAACCCGGTTCGTTTCCTCGTCGTACCGCGGGTGATCGCGAGCGCTATCAGCCTGGTCTTACTTGCGGTGATTGCCGACCTCTCCGCGGTCTTCGCGGGCGGGGCGATTGGGATCCTTCAACTCGGGATCCCCTACGAGGTGTACAAAGACAACACGATCCAGCAGCTCACCAGCGCCGATTTTCTGACCGGACTCTTCAAGGCCGGCATCTTTGGAACGATCCTGGGATTGATCGCGTGCCGCAACGGACTCCGAGTCTCGGGCGGCGCTGCGGGCGTCGGCAAGGCAACCACTGACACCGTGGTTCAAACGGTGGTCACCGTGATCTTCGCAGACCTGTTCTTCACGTCGCTCTTCTTCACCCTCGGCCTCGGTTGATCGCGGCCGATCAAGCCCCGAGGGCGAGCCGTTCGGCGGCTCGCGCCGGAAGTCCTGAGGCGATGGCTCTGGACTGAGCCGAGGCGATGTCGTATCCGGCCCGATGCCAGTCGATCTCCCCTGCTTCTAGATCGATGATTGCGTACGAAGCCCGGGGATCGCCATCTCTGGGTTGACCCACCGACCCCGGATTCACAATGCAGTGCCCTTCGAAGTCAACTTCGATTGACCTTGATGAGACGCTCCGATGGCTCTCCACCACTGGATTTTCGGCATCTCCCAGAAGACGAAAACAAGCCGGCAAATGCGTGTGACCCACCAAGCAGATCGGGACTGTGATTCCACGAAATGCCGGCCCGGCCGCAGCGCCATCAAGGATGTAACGAGCCCCGCCGGGAATCGGCGAATCATGAACGATCATGAGCTTCGACTCAAAGTAGATCATGCCAGGGAGTTGTTCGATCGCGTCAAGAAGATCCGGCCGCTCGGAGGCGAGCTGGCGTCGGGTCCAGTCGATGGTCTCGCGAGCGATCTCACGAAACTGACGGCCGAGTTCCGGTCGGAACAACGCCTCTTCATGGTTTCCCACCACCATCAGTGGGTTGCGATCGAAGATCAGGTCGAGGCATTCGATTGGATCGGGCCCATACCCCACGACGTCGCCAAGACAGACCAATCGATCGATTCCGGCCGCGTCGAGCGCTGCAAGGACTGATTGAAGGGCCAGTAGATTTCCGTGAACGTCGGAGATAACGCCTAGTCGCATGGGCCTACCCTTCACGATTCTTCAAGACGCGACATGGAGTCATGGCGTCAGGATTGACGGATCTTCTTTCCCGATGACGAATTCCTGCCTTGGGTCATCGGACGTTCGCGGTCGAATCACCAGACAAGTTCATCGATCTCGAGAATTCCATTGCGGTCAGGAGATTGGCTTTTCATGGACCGCCGCCGACCCACTCGACGCTCCGGCGGCGGCCGCGCGATGCAACTCCAGAAGCCCGGCCTGCTCCTGAATCCGCTCCACGATCTGATCCGGGTGATCAACCAGGCAGGCCCAGCCCTCGCGAATCGCACGATGGCACCCCGCGCTGGCCCCCGTATCAACCCGACCGGGCACTGCAAGAACCTCGCGGCCATAATCTTCAGCCGCCAGACGCGCGGTGATCATCGCCCCACTGCGGGCGCCGGCCTCGAAGACCACCACGCCCAGTGAGAGCCCGGCAATGATTCGATTTCGTTCCGGAAACCGACCCGGCCGCGGACCGACGTCGCACGGGTACTCACTGACCACGGCCCCACCACCCGCCGCAATCGCGTGAAAGAGCGAGTGATTCTCCGGCGGATAAAGATGCTGCAGGCCCGAGCCAAGGATGGCAAATGTCGGCACCCCAGCTCGAAGCGCGGCGCGATGCGCCGCCGCATCGATTCCCAACGCGCCCCCGGAACAGATCGAAAATCCTGCTTCGCAAAGGGCGGTGGAGAATCGCGACGCCAGATCAACCCCAACCGCCGAACATCGCCGCGCCCCGACGATCGAGATGATCGGATGTTGCGTGAGCGCCGCTCGCGAACCCAGAATCCGCAGCACCGTCGGTGGATCTTCGATGCCCCGGAGTGCCGGGGGATAATGGGGATCAAACACCGTCAAGACCGACCCGCCAAGGTCTTGGAGCCGGCGAAGGTCCGCGCGAGCGTATTTTCGATCGAGCGTTCGCAACCTGGCCGCCACCACCACCTCACGCTCCCCCGTCACGGCGGCGACGGCCGAGGCAGACGCCTCCAGGATGCGGGCAGTCGTCCCGAAAGACTCGCGCAGCTTGCAAACGGTTCGCGGCCCCCACCCCTTGATTTGCTGAAGCGCCAACGTTTGAACCAGTCTCTCTTCGTGCATCTGCGACCGCCCGGCCCGTCTCACGACAAGCCTACTCGGTGATCAGACGCTTCCAGCGGTCGTCGACTTTTTTCGGGTGGCCCATCCGCGGGCGTTCAGAAACGCTGGCCCTGATCTTCAAGATCAGCCCAGAGTGACCCTTCATCCGAGACCGGTTCGTAGGTCAACTCCGCGGCGAGGTTGTCCCCGGCTGAATCAGCAGGATCTTCCGCGCCGTCGGTCTCGCCTTCGTCACCAGCGTCGTCTTCGTCCTCTTCCTCGTCCTCTTCCTCGTCGACGCCTACGTCTTCGTCTGCTTCCTCTTTTTCGTCTGCTTCCTCTTCTTCTTCTTCGTCTGCTTCCTCTTCTTCTTCGTCGTCTGCTTCCCCTTCTTCTTCGTCGTCTTCCCCATCGATGCCCTCGTCTTCACCCTCTTCTTCGCCTTCTTCCTCTTCTGCGTCTACTTCGCCCTCGACCTCGTCTTCGTCTTCGTCTTCTTCGTCGCCCTCATTCTTCCTTCCGACCACCGCTGCATCTTCTTCGATGTCGCTATCACGATCGCTCAAGCCTTCAAACTGAACCGGCAAGAGCGTGGCTCCCGGATTATCCACTGATCGTGAGTCTTCTTCCGCTTCCTCTTCCTCGTCCTCTTCCTCTTCCGCTTCCTCGTCCTCGTCCGCGTCCTCGTCCTCGTCCGCGTCCTCGTCCTCTTCCGCTTCCTCGTCCTCGTCTTCGTCCGCTTCTTCCTCTTCCGTGTCCTCCTCGTCCTCCTCCTCTTCCTCGTCTTCGTCCGCTTCTTCGTCCGCTTCTTCCTCTTCCGCTTCCTCGTCTCCACCGAAGAGATGGGGCTGCGCCGTCTCGGACTCGAACACGGCCGGAATTCGGAGAATCTTGCGAGCCGCTTCCCGAACCAGCGGTTCACCGGGGCTGCCAAGAACTAAACCGATAAAGATGCTGAGGGTGGCGCCGCCGACGACCCACAAACGAATACCCGGTCCAACGAGACTCGCCAACGCAGTCGTTCGGGGCGGCGTGACGATCGGTCGTTCAAACTCTATGAGCCGATGGATCCAGTCCGTGACCGGCTGATTGATGGCATTGGAGACCGCCAGCACTTCGACATCGTGGCTCGGGATGACCGGAATCAGTTGCAACTTCGCCCGAATCAACCGCTCCATCACGGCAGGGTCTTCGCGATCCAACTCAAAAATGGCGTGGTCATACCGAGCCTGGTGGATCTGAAGCAAATCCTGCTCGAATTGGAGCGGGGCCAGCTCGATCTCGGCGGTTCGGAGCGATTGCTCCTGGGGCACCAACACCAACGCCACCAGCATCGCCAGGCCCGCCAACAGGAAGAGCCAGCCCGGATCGAATCGAAAAAGAGGTCGAGAAGAAGCCACCTAGAATGATCGGCCAGACCCCCTCCCGGAGTCTAGAAACGGCGTTCTGAATCTGCACCCTGACGACTCGCTCGGCCTCCAGGACGAAAAAAGGCCCGTGGCGAGATCGCCACGGGCCTTAAAAATCGTCTTCCTTCGAGACTCGCCAATCGATCAGGCGAGGTCGGGGAACATCTCGGTGACCGTCCCGACGAGGTCCTTGACGTGACTGATCGACTCGTCCATCAACGCCCGCTCAGTCTCGTCCAGATCGATCTCGATCACCTTCTCGACGCCGCTGGATCCGAGAATGCAGGGCACGCCCACGAAGTAACCGCCGACCCCGTACTCAGCGTCGCAGTAGGCGGCACAGGGAAGAATTCGCTTCTTGTCCTTGATGATGGCTTCGGCCATCTGCACTGACCCCGAAGCCGGCGCGTAGTAGGCACTGGTCCCCATCAGCTTGACGATCTCGCCACCGCCAACCTTGGCTCGATCGACGCACTCGGTGATTTCGGCTTCGGAGAGCAACTGGCTTACCGGGATGCCGTGCACTGAGGTGTATCGGGGGAGCGGGACCATGTCGTCACCGTGTCCACCAAGCAACAATGCCGAGATATCTTCGACTGAGCAACCCAGCTTCATCGCCAAGAACGCCCGGTAGCGAGCGACATCAAGGCAACCGGCTTGTCCGACGATCTGCTTGGTCGGGAACCCGGATGACTTCCAGGCCGTGTAGACCATCGCATCCAGTGGATTTGATACGAGGATCATGATCGAGTCGGGCGAGTGCTTCGCCACCTGCTCGGTCACGGATCGAACGATCTTGACATTGGTTCCAATGAGATCGTCCCGGCTCATACCTGGCTTTCGCGGAAGTCCCGCGGTCACGATCACCACATCACTTCCGGCGGTATCTGCATAGTCCGCGGTGCCGTGGACATTGGCGTCAAAACGCTCCATTGGACCGCAGCAGGCAAGATCGAGGGCCTTGCCTTTGGCAACGCCTTCCTTATCTGGAATGTCCAAGAGAACCACATCGCCAAGTTCCTTGGCGGCCGCCCAATGGGCACAAGTGGCACCGACATTTCCAGCGCCGATGACACTGATCTTCGCGCGTCGCATGATTGAAAGCATCTCCAAAGACTGAAGGTCGCAACGATGTCGACATCGTCAGGACCGAATCAAGATCGGCCGAAGCCGGGAATCCAAAACCGCCGGTTGGCCGATTTGGGGCAAGTCGGGCATGATAGGGTCCACGCTGCTCTCCGGGATCCGTTGATGCGTTCAGATCCTCGGATCTCCCTCAAAATCGGGTTCATCTGACTCCGGAGCCAACCGGAAGCCGCCTCCCTGGAGTTCAAGACGCCCTTCCCTCGATGCCACCATCCACCGACCATCCTCGCGTGATTCCCCCCCGGGAGAGCCGGCGCATCCTGCTCGCCGCCCAAGGTTTGGCCACCCCTCCCGCCACGCGATCTGGCCCGGTTTCGGTGCAACGCCTGATCGAACGCCTTGGATTCGTCCAAGTCGACTCGATCAACGTGCTGGAACGAGCCCACCACCTCATCCTGCAGACTCGCCTGGAGTCGTATCACCACGAGACCCTCACTGGTTTGCTGGAGAAGGACCGGTCCCTGTTTGAACATTGGACCCACGACGCCAGTCTGATCCCCACCCGTTGGTACGCACATTGGAAACCTCGCTTTGCCAGGTATGCCGACCGCGCCGACCGAAATGCGTGGTGGCATGAACGCCTTGGCGGCGATCCCGCGCCCTTGCTCAAAAGAATCCACGCCCGCGTTCGGGTTGACGGGCCGTTGCGCGGTCGCGACCTCGAAGACGAACGATCAGAGGACGGCGGCGGCGGTTGGTGGAACTGGCATCCCGGTAAGGCCGCGCTCGAGCATCTTTGGCGAGTTGGAAAAATTTCGATCGCCGGCCGCGCACGATTCGAAAAACTCTACGACCTTGCCGAACGTGTCCATCCAGAAGCCCACGCTCGATCAAAGCCTTCAATCGCAGAACATCTCGAGTGGGCATGCCACACGGCGCTTGAACGACTCGGCGTGGCGACCTCGAATGAAGTGGCCGCGTTCTGGAAGTCGATTCCCAATGCCGACGCTCGAGCCTGGTGCGATGCCGCCGTCACCCGCGGCGAAATCGAATCCGTCGTCCTCGAAGACCTCGATGGAAAACGACGACCGGCCTACGCCACCGAAGCCTCCCGCCGACTTGCCCGCATCGAACCTTGGGCTGATGAGCTCCGCCTGCTCTGTCCATTCGACCCGGTCATCCGCGACCGCCAACGACTGGCCCGCCGCTTTGCGTTCGACTATCGGTTCGAAGCCTTCGTTCCAGCCGCGAAACGCCAGTTCGGTTACTACGTGCTCCCGATCCTGCACGGGGAGCGGTTCATCGGTCGCATCGATCCGAAGTTCGATCGCGCGACAGACACCTTGAGCGTCCGCGGGCCGTGGTGGGAACCGGGCTGCGGTGGCCGGGAGCACCAAAAACAACTTAAAACCGCCACAAACCGCCTCGCGACGCAGATCGGCGCCGCGTCGTGGCAGTTCTCGGATTGATCACTCGGCCCGCGGGTGGCGCCACCGGTCAGCGCCCGCGAACCGCCGGATGCGATCGGTGTCCGACTCGGACGCCGATCGCCACGGCGAGCGGACCGAGGATCAGCGAAAGCGATATCAAGAGAGTGGCCGACACAATCTCGCCCGCCTGCCACAAGCGAATGACTTCGAGGCACAGCGTCGAGTAGGTGGTGAACGCACCGAGGCCGCCTCCGATGACCGCGGCAGTCAGCACGGGGTGCATCGGACGCCGGCCCGGTTCGAACCCCGGCGGCAGATCGATGTCGAGAAGACTTGGGAATCTCGTGTCGAGCCGAGCAAAGACGATTCCGAGCATGAACGAACCGAGCAGGTTCACAATCAGCAGTGATACTGTCAGCACGCCGCCCAAATGCACGGACGCCTCCTGCACACCCCAGCGAGCCACGGCCCCAATGCCGCCCCCGATCGCCACGAGCGGCAAGACCTTGAGGAGCGGAAGTCTTCGGATGATCTGATCATCGCGCGGCCCTTCCGGAACGACTGCCGGCCCGCCCGGTGTCTGGTTGATCGAAGACTCTGTCACCCGCCACCGCCAATCCACAGGCCCAGTGACAACGCCAGAATTGCGGCGATGGGCGTTCCGAAGAGCGACAACATCGCCTTGGTGGAATGGCCCGATCGCCACAGCACCCAGGTGTCGAGCATCGCCGTTGAAAACGTGGTGAATCCACCGAGGACCCCAGTCAACAGAAGAAGTTCGACGCCGTGAAGACCGCCGGTCGGCCCGCCGAGCATCGACTGAATCGTGCGAACCAACCAGAGATCCTCGGCATTCGAGGCGGCCAGTCCGGCGGCCGCGGCACCGATGAGTAAGCAGCCCACGATGTTGACCACCATGATGCCCGTCCAGAACGGAACTTTGAAGTAGAGGGCGGCACTCACCGTCAACAGCACTCGGAGCATCGCACCGATCGAGCCACCGATGAGTACCAGGAGAAATTCGATGAGGAAGGCCACGGCGGGGATGATACTGCGTTTGAAGTAGTCGTCGGGCAACGAAGGACTATGAAGCCCCGACGAGATCGGATGGCGGAATCCTATTCCGCTCGGCGGAGATCATGCAGACTCAATGGGTTCAGATGATCGCCGAAGCGATCGCCGCGGTGCTCCAACACGCCAGCGCCCCCGCGAGCATCGCGCGAGGGGCAAGCGACGAGAAGTCGGCCCGACGCGTCGGTGCGATGGCGCCGAGCCCGCCGATCTGAATCGCCATCGAGGGAATGTTCGCGAACCCGCAAAGGGCATACGTCACGACAATGACGCCACGGGGCGAAATCGTGCCTTCGGCCATCATCGTGCGGAGGTCGGCGTACGCGACAAACTCCGTCGCGACCATGGAGGTTCCAAGAAGCCGGCCGATCTGCGGGATGTCCGCGCTCGGCGCCCCGATGCACCAGGCGATCGGCTGGAAGAGCAGGCCCAGTCCACCCTGCACACTCCAGATGCCGTATCCATTGGTCTCTCGCCAACCGGCGATCCACTCGGTCTCTGACAAAGCACCGATCGGCCAGTCGAGCAGCGCGAGAATCGCGATGAACGCGACCAGCATCGCGCCGACGTTCAAAGCAAGTTTCAAACCGTCCGTCGCGCCCACCACCACGGCGTCGAGGACGTTTGACGCGACTCGGTCCTCCGTGGGCTGGGCGTTCAGCGTCTCGGCCGGTTCTTCCTCGGATTCCGGCAGCATCAACTTCGCCATCACAAAGGCTGCCGGTGCAGACATCAACGAGGCAGTGATGAGGTGCTTGGTAAATCGAATCCGGGCCTCTTCGTCGGCGCCACCCAGAAAATCAACGTATCCCGCCAGCACGCTGCCCGCGATCGTCGCGAAACCACCGGTCATGACCACCATCAACTGCGAACGCGTCATCTTCGGCAGGAAGGGCTTGATGCAGAGTGGTGCTTCGGTCTGCCCAACCAGTACGTTGGCCGCGACGGTCAGTGACTCCGCCCCCGAGACTTTTAGAGTTCGCCGCATCACCCACGCCATCGATGCGACGACCCGCTGCATCACACCGAGGTGATACAGCGCCGCCATCACCGCGGCGAAGTAGACGATCACCGGCAGCACGCGGAACGCAAAGACAAAGCCTGCCGGACCATCGACCGCGGCCAGTGGGCCGAACAGGAATGCCGACCCTTCATTCGCCATGCCGATCGCGGTCGAGACCTGGCGAGCAATCCACTCGAAGACCGAGGCGGTGAAGGGCACACCAAGAATCAGTCCACCCAGCACGACTTGAAGCCCGAGCCCTCCGAGCACCACCCGCCAAGGAATTCGCCGGCGATTCGAAGAGCACGCCCAAGCGATGAAGCACAGGCAAAGCACACCGAGGAACGCGCGAAGCGTGTCGGGCATGGTCCATCCAGATTCAGCGACAATCAGCATCGGCATCGACGCGATTAGAACAGATCCGCACTGGGATTCCGAGTCGGCCGGGTGGAACCCGCCCGCGACACGTTTTCCTCGATCTCGTCATCATGGGGAAATGCCAAAACAACCCTCCACCATCGCGTCCGGTCGCTTTCTCCGATTCGTCCAAAGGGACGGCTGGGAATTCGTCACGCGATCCAATGCCAGTGGTGTAGTGGCGATCATCGCCCTCACCGATGATGATGAGCTCGTCCTGATCGAACAGCATCGCCCACCACTCGGCCGAACGGTCATCGAGATTCCCGCCGGTCTCGTGGGCGACGACGCCGAGAAGACGGGCGAAGCCGACCTCGAGGCTGCTCGGCGTGAATTTCTGGAAGAGACCGGCTACACCGCCGAAGGATGGCGATCCTTGATCACCTGCGCCAGCTCCGCCGGCCTGACCGACGAGTGCATTCACTTTTTCCGGGCCGACGGATTGACGAAGGCAGCCGAGGGCGGCGGCGTCGACGGAGAAGGTATCCGCGTGGTGCTCGTTCCAAGGAGTGGAATTCACGCCTGGATCCAAGCACGCGTCCGTGACGGCCTCGCGGTGGATGCCAAGGTGTATTCCGCCCTCGCATTGCTCGACGCATGAGTCCCGAGGCCTCCATGGATACCCTGCAGCCATGAACCCCGCCATCACATTCATCACCTTGATCACCTTGATCACCTTTACCATGGCGCTGTCAGAGCCGGCCGCGCCTCCCCCTTTCGAGTCGCCGTTGGTGATCAACCCGGCATTCGAACACATCACGATCGCCGCGGACTCCGACTTCGAAGCATGCGGTGTCGCGGATTTCGATCGCGACGGTGATCTCGACATCGTGTGCGGCGACACCTGGTACGAGTCGCCGGATTGGACCCGCCATCCCATCGGGTTGATTCGAAGCGTCGGTGGGTATCGCATCGACTTCGCAGACGTCCCGATGGACGTCGATGGAGACGGTTGGATCGACGTGGTCTCCTGCAGCTGGCACGATCGCGGCGTCTTCTGGCGGCGAAATCCAGGAACGCCGGACGGCGACTGGAAAATGCAGATCATCGACCGACCCGGCAACATGGAGACCGCGATCGGCGCCGACGTCGATGGCGACGGCCGCCTCGACTTCGTCCCCAATACGGTGAATGCGACCGTGTGGTACTCACTCTCCAACGGAACGCTGGTCCCGCACATGGTCTCCGCCGACCGAGGCGGCCATGGTGTCGGCGTGGGCGACGTGGATGGTGACGGCCGGCCCGACATCCTCGGTCCGGATGGCTGGTTCCGTGGGCCGGAAGATCCGATCAAGGGCCAATGGGTCTTTCATGCCGACTGGAACCTCGGCGGCGCTGGCATCGCGATCATCGCGCACGACTTTGACGGCGATGGACTGCAAGACATCTTCTGGGGCATGGGCCACGACTACGGCTTGCACTGGCTCAAGCAGGGCCGGCATACCGACGGATCACGAACCTGGACGCGGCAGACCGTCGACTCTTCGTGGTCGCAAGCCCACGGCTTGGTGCTGGCGGATCTTGATGCCGACGGCATTCCGGAGGTGGTGACTGGAAAACGCCGCCACGCTCATAACGGCCACGATCCCGGCGGCGAAGACCAGCTCACTGTTTGCACCTACCGGTTTGATCGTGACCAAGGACGGTTCGTACGAACCATGCTGGCCAACGGTGGCTCGGTCGGCGCCGGCCACTACCCCGTGGTCATCGACCTCGACGGCGACGGCGACCTGGATGTCATCCTTCCGGGCAAGAGCGGCCTCCACATGCTGCAAAATCGAAGAACGCCGCACCCGTGATGGATGCGGCGTTCGTGATTTCGATCAAGACCAGACACGACCGAACCGGACGTCAATCGCCAGACCAGCACGCCGCAAACAAGGATGCGAGTTGGTTCTTCTTTTCAGTCATTGGTCTTTGGCCTTTCGAATAGCCGTGTCAAAATGGGTGGACTGAATTCGTTCAGTCAACCGGCGTCAACAGGTGGGTGAGGTGCGTTCGGGGTGTGGAGTCTACGAACTCAAACTGAAGGAACGTCATCGATGGTACCCCGACGGAGGCCATTGATACGCCAGAAACGGCGGCAGTGTTCGCGAATGGGGTCGACGAGCCAGGACGAGCCAGGGGTCGTACCTGGCACCGACTGCCACCGTCGAGTCAACGCAGCCAGGAGACGGCGGAGCCGGCCCCGCAGCGATCAAGCCATCTGCCACCGTCGAAGGAGTACCGCCTCGCAACGGGGACTTCACTGCAGAAACCCACTTCGGACGCTGCTGATCGGGGCTGTCGTCGCGAACCTGGCGGACGAGGAACTTCCGCATGGAGTTCCAACTCAAAGCCGTTTGAAACTAGGATGGCCTTGTCTATCCCCGCTCCCTGAGACGTTCTCCAAATCACCATGACACGAGTTTCGAAGAACCCCGGTTCGGCCGCGCCCGACGACCCCACCACCGACCATGCGACCAAGAGGCTTCTGCACGCCATGGACGCTCGAGCAGGGGTTGCCGTTGCGTTTCATCTCCCCACGGTGCGCACCGTCGCGACTGACGATCAAGTTCGGGGGATGTACTTCCTTTCCGAAGATGTTCAACTGGACTCCATCGAGGCCATTGCGATGGCCCCCGGCGGCGCCGCGATGCTCATGAAGGATGGGACCTTTCAGCTCCCGCCATCATGCCCCGTCGCACAACTCGATGGGACGAGCCTGCTCCAATCCCACGCTCCCGAACTCGAAGTGCTGGGTGACCTTGGCTTTCTCTGCATCGGCATCGGGCAGATCCCCGGACTTCCCCCCGTCGCGCTGGCCTTGGACTTTCAGGATGGCTGGGCGCGGGGTGCCGCCATCTTCTCTTCCGCCCCAAAGGGGTCAGGACTCGAACTTCTCGCGGCGATTGGGGTCCGAATCTTGAAGACCGAAGCACTCGCCGACGGACGAGTGCTGGTTCATCTAGAGAATCGACTCGAAGCACATTTCGATGCCGCCAGGCTCTCCAGCTATCAACGAACCGGGAACTGCAATCGGTTTTTTCTCACCCACGGCACCGCGACCGACGGCATCGAACAAGGACTCATGGATGCCAGCCGTGTTCGAATCGCGGCAGGGCGCGAACGGGTCGCGAAGTCGGTCATCGAACTGGCATCACGGGCGTTGGACGAAGGCCTCTCCCTCGAGATGAGATCGCCGGGGCAGTCCTTGACCACGTCGTATGGCGACCTCGTCCCGCTGGGATTCCTCGGCGCGGCACTCCGAGGCGTCATGGAATCGAAGGGCCCGCAGTCCGAGGCCGCGAAAGAAGTGCTTGATCGCCTCACCGGCCATCTTGAGCGTCACCGCGCTTCTGGTTTCTGGGGTTATTCCCAAGGCTGTATTCCGACCAGCACCGACACCGCCCTCGTGGCATTGGCAGGGGTGACCCCAGACTTCGATCAGGTCGATCAACTTCGAGGACCAACCAAGGGATTCACGCCACAACGCTGTTCGGACACCGGCGAAGCGTTCACCATGAAACAGACGCTCGCCACGGCACACTGGGAAGAAGAGGACGTACCGACGACCGCTTTGCTTGAATCGCTCCGGATCGATGCCGGTCTGACCCCAGAAATTGATGCCAAGTGGTTGCTGTCTCGATTCCAGTTGTGGGGCGGCCTCTACTTCAACGCCCCGATGCTCGGCCTCTGGTCGATGGCCCGAATCTCCAGCCGACTCGGTCCATGGGAACCCCTTGAACCCAAAGCCAAGGACGAGAACACACCGACCGGAGAAAAGGAACCGGCGTCGGTCACCACAGAACGGCAAGACCGAAGCGATCGGAAGACACTCCGGAATACCATCCTGCAGATGATGAAGGGTCATCGAAACGAGGACGGTGGATTCGGTTCGTTCGACCCACTTCTGAACAACAGCCTGGCCGTCCTGACGCTCGCCGAACTCGGCCTGGTCGACCGAGCGGCAACGATTGCACAACTCCGTATCCTTGACGCTTGGGAACGACCCGACGGCCCCGAGACACCGTTCCATTCGACGCTGGCACTTCCACGTCCGACCACAATCGAAGATATTTTCGCACAACAGCAACTTCCTGCGGCAGCCGTTCTGCATGAACATGTCCATCAAGCAAGTACGTACGAGGATCCCCATCGACTGATCGGGACGGCCGTGGCATGCCTGGCCTTACACGTCGACGCGGACCCGGCGGTTCGTGATCGGTTCCTCGACGTCGAGCGTGCCCCGGCAGTGTTCCACCGGCCGACATCCTCGATCGAGCAGGCGATGCACCATGTCCGAGGCTATTGCCAGCCGAAGACCTCACCAGGCCTCGACTTGGACGACCCTTTCTGTATTCCGGAAAGACGCGTTCCGCTCTTGGAGGCGATGACATCGAGCCTTGACCGGCTCGGTCCCCTCCTCGTCTCCGCCTCGGCAGCAACCCGGCTTCTCGCGGCGATCCGGAAGACCAAAGGCGATCACATCAAGTCAGGCACTTTTGGCGTCGAAATCCGCCTCCATGCCGGAGACGATGCCATCGATTTTCTCTGGTGTGCTTCGCGGGGAAATCGAAATCTCATTGCACTTCTGAATGAACCCGATCCGACATCGCGGCTCCGACACCTGGCCAGGCTCTGGGACATCCTCCCAGAAGAGAACAAGCCTTCGATCGCATTCATCGACAACATCTGGTTCGAGTTCGATCTCGACGGACCCAATGACCTTCCACCAGCGTTTTTCTTCGGCCCATCGACGATTCAGAAAGACCTTTCGGCTGAGTACGGCGTTCAAGAGGTCGGCGTCAACGTGCGTCGGATCACGCGGGCACTGAACCTGGAATCAGGGCTTACTGAAGGACTGCTGAAAACCGCGGACTATCTGGATCATCTTGGCAAGCTCAGCGTCAAGGCACCGGTTTTCCAGACCGGCCTCATGTTCTCAAGGCCGGAGACGCCAGTGCGCCTCTGTTTCGGTCCGACCAATGAGGCCGAGTCACTCACGCTCCTGGTCGGGTTGGGATTGGAGCACATGATCGCTGACTGCGAGAAGATCATCGCCTCGGCAGCATCATGCGAAACGAAGACCGCGATCTGCGTGGACGTCACGCCTCATGGCGTTTCAGATCGCGTTGGTCTCGAGCTGCATACCAGCCCTCAGAATCCCGATTCGAAAAAGCAATGCATTCGAGGCCTCGTCGCACGACTTCAGGCGATGGGCGCCTTGGACGCCGAACGATCCCAAGCATTCCTCGACTCCGAAGGCTGGGATGAACTCTCCGGGGCGGGCGGCTGCAATCGAAGTATCAACCACGTCAAATGCGTGGTCAGACCGAGCGGCCCCGTGGAGACCAAGGGGTATCTGGCATTCCAACGGGTCAAACGGCCTCGGAGTTGAGCGCTTTCTCGTCGCCCTGCAAGCCGATCGCCGATCAATCTCAATCATGCATGCCGAGACGAATCACGAAAACGCCCTCGGTCACGATGTGTGACCGAGGGCGAATTCAGATGGGCCCAAGAGGACTCGAACCTCCGACCTCACCCTTATCAGGGGTGCGCTCTAGCCAGCTGAGCTATGAGCCCGGGTTCCTGAATGCTCAGGACGGGACAGTGTAGCGGGATTCTCGCCTCCGGCAACCCGGTTGCGTCCCTCTTTCGAGCCTGATTCCGATGGGGAGCTCGCTCGTTCTTTGATCAGTGACGAGATGATGTTCTGATGGTCGTTTCACCATTGGGCGCCTCTCGAGGCATCATGAAGTCGCCATGGAATCCGCTTTGGGGACCTGGCGAGATCTCACCAGGCCCGGAGATCTCCGAGAAGCGGTTCCACAAGGTCTTTGAGGGTCACAACCCCCAAAGGCCTCCCCTCGATACTCTCCACGATCCCGAGCGGTCGATGATCAACCCGAAGAATCTCGAGCGCGACCATGGCCGAGGTCTCGGGTGCGAAACGTGGAATATTCCGATCGAGCATTTCCTCGATCGACTTCCTCCCAAGTAACAGATCCTGGACCATCACCACGCCGACCACGCCACCCTGTCCGTCGACAACCGGAAGTCTGGAACGTCGCGTCCGCGCGGTCAGACGAGTTGGATCCTCTGCGAGCGCTGCTTCCGTCGCGGTGATCACTTGCCGCCATGGGGTCATTTCTCCAGACACCGTCAAACGCCGCATGGAGAGCACGCGATCCGCGAGATCTAGTTGTTCTTCGGTCAACGCGCCCGACTCGGCACTCTCTCTAAAAAGCCTTGAGACGCGAGCCCGGGCCGTGGTATCGATCCCTTTGGGTGTGCGAATGAGTAACTGAACGATCCGCGCCACCACGCCGAGCAAGGGGACCAACCCGATCACCGTCATGGCCCGACGCATCCAAACCAGTTGCGGCGTGAATCGCAGCATCCAATGATCGGCGTTCGTTCGGAAGAGATCTTTGGGAATCGTCTCACCAAAGACGAAAAGAAGCGGTACCACCAGAAGCGTGTTCAAACCGACGATGGTCCATTCCGAGACAACGAACATGCTCAGAATCGCAGCGATGCCCAGACTTCCGGCATAGTTCGCAGCGTTATTGGCGATGAGTAAGGCTGAAAGGAGCCGCTCGGGTTCCTCGACTTCAGCTTCAAGTCGAACCGCATTGCGATCGCCCCGACCGGCACGAACTGCCAGCCGAACTCGATCGACCACGTAGAGTCCGGTTTCCAACCCGCTGAAGATCGCACTCGCGACGATGCCCAGAACCGCGATGACGATCGGCGTGATGATCGAGGTGAGGATGACGCTCATGAGCTCTCCTCCACCAGATCGACGATGGCAGTTTCAACTCTGCCCTTTTTCACTCGTTCCGCGACCAGTCGGACGTTCACCAATTGAATCTCATCCCCCGCTCGTGCCAGACGTCCAAGCCTCGCGAGGAACAGACCACCCACGGTTGAAACTCGACGATCATCAACTGCGGGACCAAACGTCGCCTTCCATTCGTGGAGCGGCATGAGTCCACTGACTCGCCAGCGTGCCTCGGCCAGTCGGACTGGATCAACGAACTCTGCGTGGTCTGCGCCACCGATCTCACCGACCAGTTCCTCGGCCACATCCTCGATGGTCACCAGACCTGCCGTGCCACCGAACTCGTCCACCACGATGGCGATGGTCGACCCTTCATCTCGGAATCTCGCCAGCAGTTGTTCCACCGAGGCCATCTCGGGAACAAAGGCTGCAGATCGACAGAGCGAACGCAATCGATCTGGGTCCGGTGTGTCTCCGCCGCCTTCGAGGAGAAACCGGCGGCACGGCAGGATGCCAATGATCTCGTCGAGGTTCTCCGCGTGAAGCGGGACCCGTTGGAGACCGCTCTCCGCAATGAGATCGCGAATCGCTGCCGGCTGGTCTTGGATACCCACGGAGAGCACCGAAACCCGAGGGGTCATGATGTCTCGGACCCGAAGCGTTCGAAATGACACCACTTCTCGAAGCAGGGTTTCCTCGTCGCGATCAATCACCCCTTGCCGGAGCGAGAGATCGATCAGGGCTTCCAGCTCTTCGGAATCGAGCCGCGCTTCAACGGGGCGGCCGATCAGCCGATGGAGGGGCTCGATGAGAAACGATGCAATCACTCGACCTAATGGAGACAGCACTCGATGGAGCACCGCTAAAGGTGGCCCGAGGAATCCCGCGGCGGCGACTCGATGAGCCTGCCCGGCGAGTTTCGGCGCCACCTCACCCAGCGCGATGACCGCAAAGAGCGTGAAGAGCCCAAAAGAGACGCCCACCAGTGGCGTCTCGCCGTGCCGCAAGATCAAGACCGAACTGACCGTCATGTAGACGGTATTCACCGTCATGTTTCCAAGCAGAATGGTCACCAGAAGCCGACGAGGATCTCGAAGCAACCCTTCCACGGCGGTCGCCACCAACCCGCCACGGCGACGGATCGCGGCCCGGTCGTCGGTACGAAGCCCGAAGAAGACGGTTTCAGATGCCGAGAAAAAGCCACTCACCACAAGGAGTGGGAGAAGAGAGACAAGCAATAAGTAGTCGGTGACTTCGAGTAGGGGCACTGGTTCAAAGGTCCAGAGCATTCATTCCAGGATCAATCTGCTCAAGCATCCGCTGCGAGTATCGCCAACGATTCAGTTCTCGTCGAATCTCAAGTCGATCGGCCGGACTGGGTTGATGGTCTGAGTCTGCTGAATCACCATCGAAAAGCCGCTCCACGGCATCGCGGCGGGCCTCCCATTCGCCCGCGGCCCAGGCTTGCAACCGGAGCCGCCCGACTTCATCATCGAGTTGGTGCGCTTCCTCAAGCTCCATCCGAATCTCAAGCATGGATTCGAGGAAGCCGTCGGGAAGGCCATGATCTTCCGCAGGCCCCGGCCCACCATGCATCTTCAAAAGGGCTTCGGCTCGATCAAGGTCGTTTTCGAGAATATCAACCGCTGCGTGCACGGAGGCAAGTTCATCGGTGCAGCTCGCGGCTGCAATCGCATTACTCGCTCGATCCGGATGCAGCCGGGCCGCCAATCGCGTTGCCCGTCGTCGAAGATCCTCACGGTCCAGTCGAAACCGGACCGGGATACCGAGAAGTGAAAAGATATCCGTGGTCATCAACGCATTCTCCCAAGTTTGATGGGAGCACTCAAGCAGCGGCGTCTCCATGACTCGAATTGACCCGAATCGACCCGAATCGACCCGAGTCGTCTCCATATCTCAACGGCCGAGAGACCCACCCGATCCATTTAATATTCAACGTTCAATACAGAATCAAACGATCGTTCAGATTCGCGTTCGCGCATTGGCTTTTTTCGGTCGCCGCTTCAACCACGCCGCGGGTTTCGCCCGGATCGTCGAGGCCGAGCATCAACGTTCTTGCGAATTCGTCGCGGCAGGCCAGCGGCACCGTCGCGATTCGCGATGGTGACTGGCGTCGCGTTTTCTTTCACCAACGCTGACTTCTTCACCGCTTGATTCACGACCAGTCGGCGACCTCGAAGTTGATGTCCATCCACCCCGGCGATCGCCCGCGCTGCTTCCTCGACGTTGGGCATCATCACGATGGCGAAGCCGCGAAACGCCTCGGTCTCCTTGTCCATCGCCATCGCAATATCCTCGATCTCACCGTACGGCGCAAACAACGACTGGATCTCCTCCAGCTCAGCAGCGTAGGCAATGTTCCCAACATAGATTTTGTTCTGCGGCATTCGTATACCCCCCGCCAAGTTCCGAAAACACCTCGTATCCGCGATTAGCCTACGCGAACCGCGTTCACTCAACAACTTAAGCCACATGATTCCTGATACCCATCCGTCAACAAACCATGCTCGGATCCATCTTTACTGGTACGCAGCCTCGAACCCTGCTGGACGAACCGCACCTGGTCGAGCCAGATTCGCTCAGAATCTGGTTTAAGGGCCCTTCCCCAAGGTTAGATAATCCCTTCGGAGCTCGCCCCAGAACTCCTTCGAGCATCCTACTGAGCCTCACCTCACTCTCGAACCCGAAAATACACGCCCTCACGCCGAGAACATCATCAAATGTGGGTCCTGAACCGTGAAGCAAAAACTCGGAACAAGCCCTTGATCTCAAACCAATGAACATCTGAATCCAACCCTCTCAAGGGTGGATCTCAAGGCGTATTCCTGATCAGTTCAGTGACATCGGGATCGAACGCTCGTTCTCCGGCTACCCCTTGCGATCGCACCGCAACCCCCCAATATTCCGCTGGGCAGCGATCCAAGCGCCAGCAGTATCGATCAGCCATCGATGGGCTGCCTTCGGGATCGTCTTCAACCTCACCTTTCATTCCGTGATGCGAGGTCCAAAAACAAAGGTGGCCCGACCGAGGTTTCCCTCGGTCGGGCCTAAATGTCGGCGATAACCTACTTTCCCGCTGAGCAGTATCATCGGCAGAACGAGCTTCACTTCTGTGTTCGGGATGGGAACAGGTGTTTCCTCGTCCTCATGGTCACCGACAAACGCCTGACCGGGCTGTCACCCAGCCAGGCGGTAATCGTGCAAATGTCGCGTATCGAGACCAAGTGATCTTGGCTATTGGGACTCACCGGTGTCAACCGGCTGTCCCACCATGTGACCTTCTGTGCTCGACCTGTCACCCAATCCTATGGATCGGGGCAGGGTCGGCACGGTCAAATTTTCGACCGTTAGTATCGCTTCGCTGAATGCATTTCGGCACTTACACGTGCGACCTATCAACCCGATAGTATTTCGGGGGTCTCAAAGCAATGCTCATCTCGAGGTGGGCTTCCCGCTTAGATGCTTTCAGCGGTTATCCCTGCCGCACTTAGCTACCCAGCGGTGGACCGAGCGGTCCAACTGGCTCACCAGGGGTGCGTCCTTCCCAATCCTCTCGTACTAAAGAAGTTTCCTCACAACATTGCAACGCCCACAGCAGATAGGGACCGACCTGGCTCACGCCGGTCTGAACCCAGCTCGCGTACCACTTTAATCGGCGAACAGCCGAACCCTTGGGACCGCCTTCAGCCCCAGGATGTGATGAGCCGACATCGAGGTGCCAAACCGCTCCGCCGCTATGGACGCTCGGGAGCGATCAGCCTGTTATCCCCGGGGTAGCTTTTATCCGTTGAGCGACAGCCCTTCCACACAGAACTGCCGGATCACTAGAGCCCTCTTTCGAGACTGCTTGACTTGTATGTCTCGCAGTAAAGCTAGCTTATGCTCTTACACTCTATCATGCGGTTTCCAACCGCACTGAGCTAACCTTTGCGCTCCTCCGTTACTTTTTAGGAGGAGACCGCCCCAGTCAAACTGCCCGGCATGCATTGTCCACTGCCCAGCTTCATGGGAATCAGTGTTAGGCCACAAATGTATTCAGGGTGGTATTTCAAGGATGGCTCCACCAGGACCAGAATCCTAGTTTCAAAGCCTCCCACCTATCCTACGCAGAATAAATACGTGACCAGTACAAACGTACAGTAAAGCTCCACGGGGTCTTTCCGTCTTGCTGCGGGTAGGCGGCATCTTCACCGCCACTACTATTTCACCGAGTTGGTCGTGGAGACAGTGCTCCAGTGGTTACGCCATTCATGCGCGTCGGAACTTACCCGACAAGGAATTTCGCTACCTTAGGACCGTCATAGTTACGGCCGCCGTTTACCGGGGCTTCGGTCGCTAGCTTCGCCGAAGCTAACCAGCTCCCTTAACCTTCCGGCACCGGGCAGGCGTCACACTGTATACGTCCTCTTGCGAGTTAGCACAGTGCTGTGTTTTTGATAAACAGTCCCCAGAGCCTCTTCTCTGCGCCCTTCTCCTCTTGCGAGGAGGGAGGGCCCCCTTATTGCGAACGTACGGGGTCAATTTGCCTAGTTCCTTCACGACCATTATCTCGAGCGCCTGAGGCTTTTCGCCACACCTACCTGTGTCAGTTTTAGTACGGCTTCCATGCTCGTCACCGGACGGCTTTTCTTGGAACCAATCCACCCGACATCGGCCCGAAGGCCTGCACGCTTCACTGTGCCGTCGAACTTCATGATCCGTCACGCCGGATCAATCTTACATGAAAGGGCAGGAATATTAACCTGCTGTCCATCGACTACGCCTTTCGGCCTCGCCTTAGGTACCGCCTAACCCTGGGCGGAATTACCTTCCCCAGGAAACCTTAGGTTTTCGGCGACGGAGATTCTCACTCCGTTTATCGTTACTCAAGCCGACATATTCACTAGCTGCCGCTCCACCTGCCCTTACGGGCAAGCTTCGACGCTGACAGCTACGCTCTCCTAACACGTCCGAAGACGTCCGCGGTTTCGGCATATATCTTATCCCCGATCATTATCGGCGCCAGATTCCTCGACCAGTAAGCTGTTACGCACTTTTTAAATGGTGGCTGCTTCTAAGCCAACATCCTGGCTGTCACTGCAATCTGACTACCTTTTCAACTCAGATATATTTAGGGGCCTTAACCGGCGGTCTGGGCTGTTTCCCTTTTGACCACGGAGATTATCCCCCGTAGTCTGACTCCCACGATAGGTCACTGCGGTATTCGGAGTTTGGTTGAGGTGGGTAGGCTTGTGGCCCCCCAGCCCCATCCAGTCGCTCTACCCCCGCAGGATATAACGTAAGGCTAGTCCAAAAACTATTTCGGAGAGAACGAGATATCTCCCGTTATGATTAGACTTTAACTCCTCCCCACAGGTCATGCCAGAACTTTTCAACGTTCAAGGCTTCGGTCCTCCAAGAGGTTTTACCCTCCCTTCAACCTGCCCATGGGTAGATCAACGGGTTTCGCGTCTACTCCCTGCGACTCGACGCCCTTTTAAGACTCGGTTTCCCTTCGGCTGCGCTGGGATTCAGCTTAGCCTTGCCACAGAGAGTAACTCGTCGGCTCATTATGCAAAAGGCACGCCGTCACCCCGAAGGGCTCCGACCGCTTGTAAGCACACGGTTTCAGGTACTTTTCACTCCCCTTATCGGGGTGCTTTTCATCGTTCACTCGCGTTACTGGTTCACTATCGGTCGTCGAGGAGTACTTAGGCTTGGGGGGTGGTCCCCCCGTGTTCAGACCGGGTTTCACGAGCCCGGACCTACTCTAGGCCTCACCGGCAACATTGCTACAGGACTATCACCTTGTATCGTCCGCCTTTCCAGGCAGTTCGCAATGCATTCCGGCTTATCCGCTTTCGCTCGGCGCTACTTACGGAGTCGCTGTTGCTTTCCTTTCCTACGGTTACTGAGATGTTTCAGTTCACCGCGTTCGCTTTCGTACCCTATGCATTCAGATACGAATGACCCTTACGGGCCGGGTTTCCCCATTCGGAAATCCCAGGATCAAAGCTCGGTTACCAGCTCCCCTGGGCATATCGCAGGTTCCAACGTCCTTCATCGCCTCTCGACGCCAAGACATCCACCGTGTGCCCTTAATAACTTGACCGCGCCGACCTCGACCCGATCCCGAAGGAACGAAGCGAAGATCGACCTTTCCTTAACACCGCGAGTGGTATTAAGGAAACGGCTGTCAGCAGCAAGCAAGACAGCCCGCAAGTCACATGGCTACTCAAGATCTCTCGGTCTCGATGTTCACATGTTGACCTACATCTTGGTGAAAGGTCAGTGAACATCGCGACATCGTGCACGGGTTTTCAAAGAGCAGAAACGCGACCTAAACTTCTTGGCCGGCTGCCTTCGCTTGACGATTTCCGTCGGTTGAGGGCAGAAGGAGAAGGATAGTAAAATCCCTGAGGGTGTCAACCCCACTCACTCGCCAAAATGGGCATTTCTAGACCTGTTTTTGAGTTTTCAGGGCTTTGACGCCCGGTTGATGGGTTGGATAGTCGGCATCCGACGTGATCTGATGCCAAAGAGTCCCATTCATCCACCATTTCTCCACCAGAAAACCTGTTTTGGGACCGGAGCCCAAAGCCCCCATGGCACTGCTGGACGTACTTCAGAGGCTCGCGACACGATTCATCCGTGATCCTCAAACCAGGAGTGTGATTCCTGCGGAAACAAAGACGGCCACGCCGGCTACCAGAGGTGCTCTGAGGCCCGTCAGGCAGCCCAGGAAGGGCCACGCGATTGGATCCGGCCCCAGAGGGGTCTCCGCTGTGCCTGGCCCACGACCCGCAAGAGAAAGCCGGCCGTCCTTTGAAGGACGGCCGGCTGGCGAGTTCGAAACATGATTTCTAGTTCGATCGGACAAATTGGCGGCGGCAACGAAACCACTGTGTTTCAAGCGTTTTTTGCGGTCCGTCACTCAGGAAGACTGGGCGTCTCTGACATCCATCTTGAGCCGAACACGCTCAGGATTGGCGATCTGCCGCGAAGGGACTCTCAGCCGCACTTCCGATCCATCGATCCGCCTGCAGACCACCGCCGAGTCATCGTCACGATCCAGCCCGGAGCCACCAACCGCGGCGGGATCGGCAATCACGTCCACCAGATACCAATCCGTCGAGAAGTCGACCGTTGCCACTTCACCGTTCTGAGTCACGGTGGCGGATCGGCCGATCTGTTCACCGGGTTGGACGGTGAACTGTTCACTCCGACGACTTCCGTTGAAATACCGGTACATCTCAATCCGGATCTCACCCAAGCCCATGCTCCCGCCATCCTCGGTGGCTCGGACCACATAGAACTCCACGGGCGGCTTGATTTCGATCGGTGCCGACCAGTCGCTGGTCAGGGATTCGATCGTGAAGGCCGTCGCGAACTCTTGCTGAGCCTTCAAGAGCTGCCTACTGCGTGCAAAGAGCGGGTTGTAGAGCAAGACACGGCAGCGATATCGATAGGAAGCACCCGGTACGACGCCAAGATCATGCGTCCAGACCAGCATTTCATCATCCGTCGCGACGTCGATGATCTGAAGTGATTCATCATCGAGCCCCGCCATGGCGGCCGCCGCGGCTGGATTCAGCGCCTCGAATTCAGACTGGAGACGCTGAATCTCCGTCTTGAGACGATCGAGCTTGAGCGTGAGATTCAGACGCCGGCGTTGATCAGTGGCCGAAACCGCTGACCCCTTCTTTCCTTGGCCGCTCGACCCAAACCCTGGGTCGCCGTTCGGATCCTTCTTGTCACCGCCTCGGCCACCGCCTCGGCCCCCACCGCTGCTGCCTCCTCCGCCATCACCCTTGGCCTGATCGATGTCTTCCTGTCGCATCGGACCACCGAGCTCTTCGAGGGTGGATTCGACTCGTTTCGCGGAGTTGACTCGATCGCGAAGTCGCCGCTCAATCTCACGCTGCTGTTGCCGACGGGTTGCTTCTTCATCGCTGACATCTTCGATCTCGTCAGCACTGGACGCTGCTCGATCATCAAACAGCGTAGGTTCAGCGAATGAATCATTCTTGGTGGCATAGAAATCAGGCTGCATGATTTCGAGCTGTTGGACTTTATCATCGAGGGTCTGCCAGACTTGGCGTCGGAATCCCGCATCAAGTCCAGCGCTTGCCACCAATTCTGCGATTTCCTCGCGGAACGATCTCATCCCCGGAACAGGCTCAACCAGCTCGGCGGTACCCCACTTCCCATCACGCCCCATGGCCTGACGCTCAAAGACAACATCCACGAAGTATGGCCGTCGGTTGTACCAGTTACTTGGAATCTGACTCCGACGCGGGTCCGTCATTGAATCTTGGCCCTCAAGTTCAGCACGGATCGCGGCGAGATCGATGCTGGCAACCGGCGTCGTCCAGATGACGTCCCGGCTCCCACCATCAAGCATTGCGGAGAGCGTTGGAACGCGATCGAGTTCGGATTGCTGGATCGTGTCGATGGTCTGCAGGACCATCGGCTGAATTCGAGGTTCGGGAATGATCGGTTGGTAGTACCAGACGTCAGCGGAGCCAACCTCGGCCGGCAAGAGAACTGACGCCAGTGAGGGGGCAATGAGTGGTGGCGCCGTTGCAGGTGATGTCGAGCCAGCCAATCGCTGACGATAGGCCTCTCCCCCACCACCGGATACCGACGCGAACTGCTCGATGTCAGCGGTCGCATCGGGCTGGAGCTTTCGGCTCAGTTCGCGTGCCTTGGCGATCATGACTTCGTCGACTTCCGCGGGCCCGAGCACTCGATTATCGATGTCAGCGGTGACCGCATCGAGATCGAGCACGACGATGGCGAGCACGCCGAGGAGGACCAAAGCCGCGAGGCCAAAGACCATCTTTTCGATGTGCTGTTCCCAGAATGGAATTCCCTTGTTCATCTGTGGATATCTTCCGCTTCAAGGTTCGAGGTACAAGGTGACTGAAAATCAATCACGAAGGGTCAACCAGCCTTGCCAGGCGTGGTCTTAGGTGTGCTTTTGATACCGAGCGCTTCCCGGAGATCACCGGGCATCGCATCCGCCGTCCACTCTCGAAGCCAGATCGTCTCGATCCGGAGATTCACCGTGGAAACCGGCTCAATCCCGTAAATGAAGCCGTTCGCCGCCGCGGCGAAAGCATTCGCTGGCTGGAGTTGAACATCGAGGACGGTCATAAAATTCTGCGCTGCGATCGCGTCGATGACGGCCGGGAGCCCTCGGGTCGCCACCACAATCGTGCAGTCGACCACTCGGACGTCGTACACGCTATTGGAAGCTCGCCCGGTGATTGAAAGCGACTTATCGATGCCCGCCGCAGCAGAAGCATCAATCTGAGCGTCGCCTGGGTTTGATGGGCCGGAGCCGGAAGAACTTTCCGGCGCCGCACCGCCGCGGCCGTTTCCACCTCGGTTGCGTCCAGGGGCATTTCCACCGGGACTCCCCATTCCTGGAGTCCCGCCACCAAAGCTGCTGCCTCCACCGGATGATCCCGCCGCCGCCAAATCGGCATCGAGCGGCGCGATGCTCATGGAAAGTAGACGCTTCATCGGCCCGCTGATTACTTCCGCATCGCCGTTGGCCGTCGCAAACGCGTGGAGCAAGTCTTCGGTGACCCAGAATTGCCACTGCCATTCAAACATCTCGCCAAGCGGCATCACATTGGTCGGCTGCGGTGGAATTGGAAGAACGGCCGGGCTGGCATAGAAACTGATCGGCGTGGTGCCGTCCTCACCAAGGACGTGGCTCCGGTAGATGTTCAGCCTCGCCGCCGTCAACTCCTTCTGCATCGCCAACGTCTCGTCCTCGTCGAGTTCATCGACGGCGTCCTTCCGCGCTCCAGAGACGAAGACGTCTCGACGGCGGGAAAGTCGCTCGGCGACATCGCCTGCCGTGGGAGGAACGCCGGCGCGGACCTCCGACAAGAGCGATTGGTACGCCTCGATCAGCCGCTCATGCAAAAGGAACGGCATTTCCTCGAATTCAGGCTTTGATGACGGCGCCGGGAAGTGACCGGGAAGGATGTCGTCTGCGCCTCGAACCCGGCCGTTGAGGGTCTGATTCCGAGACAAGCCCGCGGCGTGCACGATCTCTGCCTGAGTCCCAATCGTTGAGACCGCCTTTTCGTAGGCCTCAAGGAGACGCGGATTCACCACGCCTTGGACGGAAATGGGATCGCCACCTGGGACCTGTAGCGCCACGGTGGTTGATTTAAACCGATCAAGTTCCTTCACCTTCGAAGCGGTCTGTTGCAGTTGGGATCTGAGCTCTGCAGACATGCCAGAGGAGACGTACCACGCCACCAATGGGACAACAACGATAACGACGGCGCAGATCACGACGACGAGGTGGGACTTGATCCAGCGAAGCACGGGTGTCATTCGCGAATTGCCTTTCCAATGCCGGGAAATCCGGCGAACCAACGGGGAGATGATCGAACGAGTTCAGCCCGAGAGATCGGGTGAACGATCAATCTGCGTTCAACTTGATACGGAAGGTGACTCGGCCTTGGTGAAAGGTATCACCAACATCGTAGAGGCTTGGCTCTCCAGGGATCGCCGCATCTTGCTCGAGATTCACAAGGTCGACGTCATCCTCGACCTTGCCGCCCGGCCGGCTGTTACCGCTGCCGTTCCCCGAGAAACCACGGTCGTCCGAGCTGCCGCTTCCGAACCCACCGGAGGCGCCGCCGCCGCCTGCGAATGAACCGCCAGAACTTCCCATACCGGTTGGGTCGGCATTTGGATTGATTTTCTCTCGGCTGCGGTTCGTGTTCTTGCCTGGCTGGCCACCACCGCTTCCGCCTGCCGCGAAGCCGGTGCCCTTGGGGGCGTCCGGAGTGGTCGATCCCGAGGGTCTGCTGGAGTTACGGCCCGGTGGCTTTGGCTTGCCCGAAGGTCGGCTGCTACTACCGCCCGAAATCTCATTCTTGCCATCCTTGGTGACCTTCACAATCTGGAGGTCACCGGGATTCGCACTGAACGAGCCGGGAATGATCACATACGGGACGCCATCGCGAACGCCCTCTTTCGCCAAACCATCGATAAACACGCCAATGGTGTCGTTGAGAAATGCACGCTCGTCGTCATTGCTGAAGGCAACCTGCATCTCGACGTCGAGAAATCGGCCATCTGCCGTGGGCGTATAAACGGCACTGAACTGTTCGAGCAGGATGAGATTCCGCTCTCCTGGCTTCAGGGCCTTGATTTTCTTGAGATCACTTCCGAGGAGTTCCGGCTGTGGGCCAGCCGAGGCGACCGCATTCATCGCATCTGTCACGAGGAAAGGCCAGACTTCCCGGTCATCGAGCATTCGCTCGAGATTCGTCGAAGTGAATCCAATGTTCGCGGCGGCGGAGATCTGATCGACCTCGCCCGTCAGCTTCTTGGCAAGTCGACTCACGGAATCAACTTCGCTCGCACCAGCGATTGAATCAGCGCCCATGGTCGTCTGCGCCGCGAGCGGGTTGATGAACATCAATCCGCTGGCCACCAAGGCCACGCAGGCCGCCGCCACGAACCACTTCGTCTTCGACGCCCATGCCTGATCACGGATCACCTCGGTCGGTGCCAGATTGACATCGATCTCGGATTCACCGATTCCCTGGAGGGCAAGACCGTACGCGGTGGCCATACTGACCCCGTGAGAGGCGAATTCGGCCGCCATCCGGCCTTCGACCTGAAGCCGTCGGAACTCGTCGAATCGCTGGACATTCAGGCTCAACTGCTGTCCGAGGAACTTGCGGAGCCCGGGGATTTTGAAGGTGCTGCCGACGCCCAGAACGGTCTCAAGCTTCACGCCTCGGTTCATGTTCTCGTAGTGCGTGATTGAACGCTGGACATCTTGAAGCAGATCGCCAAAGACGGGGCGCATGGCCTGCATGATCTGCTTGGCATACTTGCTGCTCGCAGATTCCTGCTTCAGGCGCTCCGCCTTGGAATAAGGAAGCTTGAAGGCCTCCATGATCGCTTCTGTAAAGTCGCTGCCACCAATCGGGAAGGTCCGGATCCAGCACTTATCGCCGTCTACGACGACCAGATCACTGGCTTTGGTACCGATGTCGAGCACCACGAATGGCTTGTTCACGCTTCCGGTCAAGTCGAAATGGACGGCGTTAAAGAGCGCCACCGGGCCGAGGTTGACAATGCCGGGTTCAAGGCCGTATTCGCCCCAGATCGCGAGCCGATGGTCCAGCACGTCTTTCTTGATCGCGAAAATGCCGACTTCAGTCTCCGGGGAATCCTCGGAAACGAACTTCTTGGCGTCCCATTCGACCTCTTCGATCGGGAAAGGAATCTGCTGTGCCGCTTCAAACTGGATGATGTCGGGGATCTTCTTCTCTTCGACCGGCGGCAACTTCGCGAAGCGCGGCAACGAAGATCGCCCCTCGATGCTCATGACCACGGTCTCATTCTCGAGATTCTTCTGACTCGTGAATGTTCCGAGCGTCAGACGAATCATCTCATCGACATCGAGATCCGGCGTGCTCAATGGCCGCTTGTGCGGAAACTCACCGAAGTCTGAGACCACGATTTGCTCACCCGATCGTTCGAGTCGGAGTGCTTTCACGGCGTAGGAACCGACTTCGATGCCCCATGCAGCTTTGCTTCCAGCCATTCGCTCGCCTCTCTGGAAATCTTTGGTATCGGCCACAACCCCCAAAGGGACGGCCGAGTGAAGGAAGAACTATACCGGAGTGAGCCTACCAAGACCTGATGAATACCGGCTTGGACCGAGTTCCTCGTGAATCGCGTCCGGTTTGAGATACGAGTCGAAGATAGGGGTCGGTTCCAACCACTCACCGGTGTATGCTGCAATCATCCTTGGCGAGTCGTCAGGGGAAATTCCGCACGCCTGAAAAAAGATCATCAATCCAATGCCCGAAGAGACACCCAGACCATCCGAGGATCTTGCTTCCTCGAGCCCCGAGCCGATCCCAACCCTCTCAGAGTTGGAATCCACGTCCATTGATCGTGACCTCCGGGCGGCGATCGGAGATGCGGTGCAGTCAGATTCACCGACACCAGAGTCTGGATCTCCCGCGCCCCCCCGGGCGGCGCCGGAACCGGCCGCCAGTCTTGAGAATGAGATTGCCGCGGCACTCGCGGGCGTGGATCTGATGGCGTTGGCGAACGAGTCCACGCCTGCCACGGGAAGTCGAATTAATCTCGAGGGTGGCCGTCGCACTCGGACCGGCCAAATCGTGTCGATCCGCAACGGAGACGTGCTGGTCGAATTCGGCCCGAAGAAGCAAGGCGTCTGTCGTTTGACGCAGTTTAAGACGCCGCCGACCGAAGGCACCAACGCCGAGTTCCTCGTTGAACGACTCGATTCGGACGGTCTCTACGTCCTCAGCGTTCCGGGCGCGGTGCAGAAGGCCGACTGGGGTAACCTCGACGTTGGCCAGACCGTTGAGGGCAATGTGATCGGCGTGAACAAAGGCGGCCTCGAGGTGGAAGTCGCCCATCACACCGGCTTCATGCCCGCCGGCCAAATCGACATTCGTCACATCCCCGATATCTCGATCATGCTCAACGAGCGGGTCACTTGCCGAGTCACCCAACTCGATAAGCGAAAGGGAAGACTGGTCCTCAGCCGCCGAGTCATCATCGAGGAAGAGCGGGCCAAGAACCGCGAATCGATCCTCGCGACCCTTGAGCCAGGCCAACGCAAGACCGTCGTGGTTACCAGCATCCAGCCCTACGGAGTCTTCGCCGATCTCGGCGGAATCGACGGCTTGATCCACGTCAGCGAGATCTCGCACGATCGAGTCCGGGATCCGGGCGACCACGTCAAAGTGGGCGAAGAACTCGAAGTGGTGGTCACCAAGATCGACACGTCGGGCGATCAGCCGAAGATCGGGCTCAGCCGCAAGGCGGTCGTCGCCGATCAAAGATCAGCGATCGGCGATAGCCTTGAAGTCGGGGCGACCGTGAGCGGAACTGTCCGAAAAATCGCTGATTTCGGAGCCTTCGTCGAGGTTGCAGAAGGAATCGAAGGCCTTCTTCACATCTCAGAAATCAGCCACAAGCGAATTGATCGGATCGAGGGCGTCCTTCGCGAAGGCGAAGTGCTGCAGGTCAAGATCCTCTCGATCGACTCCCAAAAAGGCCGCGTGAGTCTTTCCAAGAAAGCGCTCGAAGAGCGGCCCGCCGCCACGGGACGTGGGAAGGGCGATGGCCAACGAGAGCCCGATCGACCGGAAGATCCGGAGATGCGGAAGCTCCGGGCCCGATTCAGCGGTGATCTCAAGGGCGGGCTTAGCTGAGCCCGACGCCCCCAATAGGGCCATCATCCATGTTGACGGTTCATCTCGCGACATCGGGAGATCTAGAGACAATCGCGCCTTCCGCAACGGCGGTCGATGATCCGTTCGTCGAGGCGATGCATGAACTCGCGGGCGACATCGCCACGTTCTCCCGAGGCCCCATCGAAGAGATGCCGGCGCAGTGCCAGGTCCTGGTCGGTGGCCACATTGATCCCGAACAACTCGCCAATGCCCTGGACCTCCACACGATCGTCGTTCCCTGGGCCGGCATTCCGGGCGGCCTCGTGAGTTCCATCAAGGCGACCGGGCGATCCGACCTCACCATTCGGAACATCCATCACAACGCCGCGAGTTCGGCTGAGGTCGCGATTGGCTTGCTCCTCGCGGCATCCCGCGGCATCGCCCGCCTCGACGCCCGACTTCGTCTGGGTGACTGGCGGCCCCGGTACGAACCGCGCCCCACTCGACGACTCGAAGGCGCCCGGGCCACCGTGCTGGGCCGAGGCGCCATCGGCGGTCGAGTTGCCCGCGCCTTGACCGGGCTTGGCATGGAGGTCGAGACGCTCGGTCGCCCGCCGGCCGGCGGGCGGTGGAAGACCGATGATCTGGTGGCCCACGTCAAAGGCGGAATGGTCCTCATCGTGGCGATTCCCCTACTCCCAGAAACCACGGGGTTGATCGACGGCCGCGTGCTCGACGCCATCCCGGACGGGATCTTCGTCAACGTCTGTCGTGCCGATGTCGTGGTCGAGGACGATCTCTACGAACGGCTGGCCGACCGCCGGCTCTTTGCCGCCGGTCTTGACGTGTGGTGGCGAGTGCCAGAGACCCTCGCGGCGCAGTCGAATCACTCGCCCGCGCACCGCGCTTTCTGCGATCTCGACAACGTCGTCATGACGCCAAAGGTGGGCGGCGGACTCGGAGAACCCGCCATTGAAAGACGACGAGCCGAGGAAGTGGCGGCGATTCTGCGGGCATTCGTCGCCTGAGGGCCTCCGGGAGGACCGCTCAAGCCTCGCCAGCCAACCCTTCGATCACGCGTGTGACTTCGCCGGCGTGGGCCAACGGGACGTCGCCTCCTCGAACCAGGTTCGGCGCGTCGATCGCAACCTGACCCGGTGGACACCGCCGAAGATCAAATTCCACGCCTTCTAGAATTCCGTGCATCGTCTCCAGCATGCCGAAGCGGCTTCGCGTGATGGAGAATCGGATCTCCAGGACATCGATGAATTCCAGCTCCGCGGCCAGGTCACGGATGTTGCGGACGCCGTGATATCGAAGGTGAATTCGATCCTCGGGCTCGATGCGACCCCGGGCTGCCCGCCCCGCGAGCCGACTTCCCAAGTACGCCCGCCCTTGATCCGCAAAGCGTTCTTCAAACGAATCTAGGCACTCGAGAATGTCGAGCGCAGATCGGAGTCGATCCGCCCGCATCTGGTTCATGGCCGATTCACCAATCGATGCGGATCTCATGGCAGCCAGATGACGTTTCACCAGCCCCTCGAGCCGCGCGGGGACGTTCCGGTGTTGCATCGCCCGCGACAGGGATGCGACCCTTCCGGTGTGAACGTCCGTCGCCACAGACTGTGCCAGTCGATCATCGGCGCGATCCGCCGCGCCATCATCGAGATGACGGGGTGGAGGCCGGAGCGGATCTGACGATTCTGAATTTTGATCGTTGGGGAACATAAAAGGTCGACCTTGCATCGCGATCTGAAGGCGACGGTTCAATTCGCGTTCGGGCCCGGAGCGCCCAGTTCGTCGATCTGAAGCTGCTCGACCGAACGTCGTTGGAGAAGGTAGATCCGTCCACCGGCGGCCGCGATGAAAGCGATGGTCCAACCCATACAAAGCATGGTGACCAACCATCGCCAGCCATCAAAGATGGAGACCGCAAACCCCCGCATTCCGGAGGATTCCCCGGCGGCTGGAACGACGTCCACGGCATCAAGCGAGGGCCAAGCGGTGCCTTGACTCTCCGCGAAGGGGCCGCCGAACAGGCTACCTGCCGAACGAGCGCCTTCGAGGGTGATCGCGGTGACGCCGGAAACCAGAAGCCATCCCACCGCCCCGGCGACCACCGCCGTGGCGAGTAGCAGGAGATAGCGGCCAGGCCGATGTCGGATCAATCCGGCACAACGGACGACCAGCTCGGAGGGGTCACCAGATTCGCACGCCGTCGCGGCCGCGAGCATTGGCATCGCCACCAACCACGCCGTGATCACCAGCGCCGCCGCAAAGGAAAATACGAGCGCGAGGATCCAAAGCAGCGATACGAGGACGTCCAGTCCGGGAATGAACGCGACCAACCCCAACGCCACGGCGGGAAGGAGGAGGATCAGGGCCAGTACTGGCGGAAGAAGGACGCCTCCGTACAGTCGACGCCAGTCTCGCATCGCCCATCGCAACGCCGACAACACGGAAACATCCCGATCTCGAGCCAATCGCTCGGCATCAATTCTCGAGATCGCACCCCCGAAAACCGAGAAGATCAGCAAGAAGACCACCCCAAAGATCACGAGGAATCCCCGGTCATGACGCCAGAGACTCCCGAGGTTCGAAACGAATGCGATGTCCAGACCACGAATGATCCCGGTCGGCCGGAGTTCAACGACGCCGAGACGAATCTCCTCGAACCCGACACTCATTTCTCCCCGCAGAAACTCAAACGCGTCGCGCCGACGCAGTTGTTCAACCCGTCGACGAACCTCCTCCGGGGCCGAGGCGAATGCTTGCTCGACCTCCACACCATCGACCTGGTCGGTATCCCAGCCGTGTGGCCGCTCGAATTCCTCGACGTATTCGCGGAACAGCGACGGCAGTGAGGCTCCCGGCTCGGGCGCGCCGAGGGCCGGCATGCTGGTCGGCGTGGTGGCATCCCAGATCGAGCCGACGGCCATGACCAGCAACAGGCAGCAGCAGCCAAGGACGAGTCGTCCCGGACGGGCAGACGCGAAGACGGTCGACGCCACTTCGCGAGCGTCGCTCCAGATGTCTGAGATGGGCCCACCACCAGGGTCCATGATCCGCACGATGGATGGTTCAGGGTCGTTGGTCACCGTTGGTCTCCGCTCGCATGCTACCCGCGTCCACGTCGCACTCCGAATTTCTGGGCCATGAACGAGCCAAGAACGAGCCAAGAACGAGCCATGATCAGACTCGGAACAGCCCTCGACCGGGCACGGCCTGCGAGGCTGCCGAACCGTCGACCGGCCGGATCGAAACGGTCGCGAGACCAGACGGGATTCGCGCCTGACCAACGTTGATCAGGCGGGACCCTTCGCCTTCAGCCGCATCGGTTCCATCGCGATGTCCAAAAAGACACCGCAAATTACCCATCTTGCCGTCTTCAGAACCGTTGGACGGGAAACGCATGCGGTCTTCTTTGGGGGTACACCGTCGTTTTTCGTTGCGTCCCCGCCATCTCACCTTAGGCTTAGGTCATGGAGAAACGAGATCGATCCGGTCATGGCGAGCACCGGCACACATTCGATGTGGCCCGCTGCCGAAAGTGCGGCTTCGCACCCGCGCTCCATGCCGAGCCGGTGACCAACTGGCACGACGAAGATCAAGCCACCGTTAACCCGAATCCACGCGACCTGATCGCCCGCTGTCCGATCTGTGCCAGCAGTCTTCAACCGCCTGCCCAGACGGCGCGATCTTCCCGATCGTCGGTATCCGGCGTCGATCGGGCGTGGGAAGGCTGGCTCGAGCAAAGACGGGTCGAACGCTGGCTCTGGTTCTCGTTCGCCGGTGGGCTCTGTGTCGCGATGATGTTGTTCTTTCTTCGCTTCTGAACGTTTGCGGAATCCGGGGCACGATGAACCGCTATCGTGTTCGCATGAACTCCAACCAGCAAAACGTGACCGAGGTGATGAAGTCCATCGAAGCCCATTTTGATGATGCCGTGGGCAGGCTTCAAGCGATTCTCCGAATCCCATCCATTAGTACCGACCCCGCCCACGACGCCGACGTTCGAGCCGCGGCGGAGTGGTTCGACCGCGAGTTCAAGAGTTTGGGCTTCGAGTGCGAAGTCGTCGACACGCCCGGCCATCCCGTGGTTTTTGCCGAACGCAAGCCACCCTCCGAAGACGCGCCAACCATCCTTTACTACGGTCACTACGACGTGCAGCCGGCCGATCCGCTGGACCAGTGGAATTCGCCGCCCTTCGAACCCGCGATCATCGACGACGCCAACGGTGGCAGAATCGTGGCACGAGGCGCCGTCGACGACAAGGGCCAAGTGATGACCTTCATCGAAGCGTTCCGCGCCTGGATCGACACGACCGGCGGTATTCCAGTGGGTATCAAGGTCATGCTCGAAGGCGAAGAGGAATCAGGGTCAGAGAGTCTCGAAGGATTCCTCGATGACTTCGCGGACCGGCTCCACGCCGACGTGTGCGTCGTCTCCGATACCGGCATGTGGAACGGCGAGACGCCTGCGATCACCACCATGCTTCGAGGAATGGTGTATCTCGAGGCCGAAGTCCGAGGCCCAGGCCATGACCTTCATTCAGGAATGTACGGCGGTGCCATCGCCAACCCCGCCAACGTACTCGCTCGCATCATTGCCTCGATGCATGAGGATGACGGCACCATCACCGTCCCAAATTTCTACGACGGCGTTGAAGACCCCCCCGCCCAGATCCTCGACCAGTGGCGTGCCCTTGACTTCGATGAAGCCGCATTTCTGGCCAGCGCGGAGATCTCCGCCGCCACCGGAGGCGAACAGGGTCGCACGATCCTCGAACGAACCTGGTCCCGCCCCACCATCGATGTGAACGGAATCCAGGGTGGTTACACCGGCGCCGGTGCCAAAACGATCATCCCCGCCGCCTGCAGTGCGAAGATCAGCTGCCGGCTCGTGCCCGGGCAGGATCCCGCCAAAATCGAATCCTCGTTGAAGGCGTTCATCGAAGCAGGATTGCCGGAGGGCTTCGCCGTGAATTTCATCAGTCATGGCGTGAATCCCGCGGTCGTGGTCCCCGCGGACAGCCCTTGGCTCGCCGCCGCCACGGCCGGGCTTGCCGAGGCTTATGAAGCGCCGGCGGCGGTCATCGGTTCGGGCGGGAGCATCCCCGCGGTCGGCGATATTCAGTCGAAGCTGGGAATCGACGCCTTGCTGGTCGGGTTCGGCCTTGATGAAGACCGCGTTCACAGTCCCAATGAGAAATTCGACCTTCGGTGCCTTCGGGGTGGCATCAAATCCCATGCGGGCATGATCGGTGCGTTTGCGGCCCGATCGGTCGCATCCGCCGGATCCGCCGGATCGACGGCGTCTCAAGACTGACTTTCGTCAGTAGATCAAATGCGCCCGCCGAGGCCATCGTTGCGTCAATCCCGATGCCCACACCAGCGGGCCTCGGGGTTGAGCAACCTCTGCCGGGACGGTGTTTCCGCACGATGGCATAGTTGCTCCTGTGCACCCCAGAACCCAAGGCGGTTCATCGATCGGAGAATCGGGCGCCGCACGGCGATCGAAATCTGCATGGCCCCGACCAGCCCCGTCACACCGAGATTGATTGGCACTCCCGAACACTCGGTCCGCCACTCCGATTGATGCGGGGTGACCCGAGGGCCCACTCGAGCCCCATGATTGGCATGACCACCGAGACGACTACAATGTGCGAGATGAGCCTTCTCCTCAAATCCCTCTTTGAAGCACGGGCGTTCGGGCCCATTCGATCGGTCGGCACGCCACGGATCATCACGATGCTCGGGGGGATTTTGAAGTTGGTGGCCATCTCGGCCTGCCTCTCGACCACCTCAGCGTCGGCGCAGACTTCCATCACCATCGATCGATTCGGGGCGGGGAATGCATTCCGGCCTGGAGGAACGGTCGCGGTCCGGGTTCGGATTCAGAGCGACCTTGACGAGCCCGTCCCCGGCCTCATCCAATGGGAAACCATCAACGGAGACGGTGATACCGTCGCCAATACCCGTCAGATCGCCATTCCGGCTCGCAGCGGCGTGGCGACCACCTGGCTCATCGCGGATCTTCCTTCAGACTCCTCGGCCTCCGACCTCGTCGATCGAATCTGGACGTTTCGTCTCTTTGAGTTTCGTGATGGTGCTCGAGCGCAGGAAATTGCCGTCGCCAGAATTGATGCCGCCATGGCACAGGCGCGGCCCGTAGAGCAATACCAGGGTATGGCGTTGGTGATTGGTCGCGACGCCGCTGGACTCTCGGGCTTCGACCAACTCCGTGGCTTCCCAATTCATGAAGGGCTCAACGAGGAGACCATCGTTGTTACCAACGTCGAGCCGGGGGACCTGCCAGACCGCGTTGCGGGACTTTCGTCGTACGAGTTGATCGTCTGGGCGGCCAACGATCAGAAGTTCCTGCCGTCCGCGATCGATAACAAGCCGGCGATCGAAGCCGCCCTCCGCGGATGGATGGAACGGGGCGGCCATCTGGTGATTCTCCTGCCCAGCAGTTCTGACCCCTGGCGGATCGGCCGAAACGAATCAGTGTTCGGAGATCTTCTGGCGGGCTTGGTGGCGATACCGGATGATCGAATACCACTTCGCACGCTTCTCCCGGCGCTCAGCGATCGCACCGGTCTTCGACAAGACGGTCGGCTGCAACCGATTCACCGTTTTGATCCGGCCACGCTTCCAAATGCCTGGCGACCGTTGGGAGCCGTCCTTCCGCCGACCACCGAACCAACCGAGATCCCGAATGGCACCACGGCCGCAGAGATCATCGAACGGCGGCTTGAGGCGAACGCCAATGCGACCCCCGTGGCCGATCCGATCGTCTACGCGGTCCGTCGGGATGTCGGACATGGCCTCCTCGATGTCGTTGGTATCGATGTCGCCGATCCAGATCTTCGACTTCAACAGACCGGCGGCCTTCCCACCACATGGGTCTTCTGGAACTCGATCCTCGGACGGCGTGCTTTCACGCCCACCGCCACCACGTTGGAAAGCTTGGCGAGCGAGAAGATTCTGGCCAGACGACCCACGATTCAGAGCATTGGTACCGGCCGACTGATCTCTGATCGCATCGGGCTCTCTTCGGGCGCGACGGTCAGTGTGCTCGGTGGATTCCTCCTCTTTCTCACCTATTGGGCCATCGCGGGCCCACTGGGGTTCGCCATCCTTGCTCGCCTCAAGCGAAAGCGGTTCGCCTGGGTCGCCTTTGCGACGACCTCGGTCATCTTCGCCATCATTGCCTGGTTCTCCGGTCGCATCGTCGAATCTGATGGTGTCCAGATGAAGCATGTGACCGTCCTGCGGCATCTGTACCGACCGGAAGGCACCAGCAATGACGTCCCGCAATTCGATCTCGCGCGGACTTGGTTCTCCGCACGACTGCCCGGATACGGCAAGGTCGATGTTCGACTTGAAGGCGATGTCAAGGGCAACCGTCTCAATCAGTTCTCGCCTCCACCCAACGGGCTTGCTCAGCAGTTCCCAAATACCGACCGCTACGACATCGCGATCGACGACGCCGCCGGCTACGAGGTTCCAGCCCGCGCCACCAGCGCTGAATTCAGCGGCTCCTGGCTTGGCCGCATCGTCGCCGTTGACGACGCCTGGAAGTCCACCCTCAGAGTCAAGGTGGACGATCCAATCCGCCTGACTCGGGACGCCGCTGGCCAGATGCGATTGACTGGGACCCTGATTAACGGAACCGGGCTCGACCTCGAAGACGTCCGTATCGCGGTGGTTTTTCCGTTGCGAACCCCGATGTCACCCACCGCCACAAGTGCGGTCGCCGGCCTGCCGCTCGTTCTGGATGAGCCACCAAACTACGGGAGCTTCGTCGCCTTGAGCGAGCCGTTCATCAAGGGTCAAGAACTCGACCTTCGGACGCTGCTGGTTTCCAACGGAAGACTGCCGTCCGAACGACTCCGTGGGGCCACGAGTCTCTCGACCGCCATCCGCGAATCATTCCGCGATCCCAATACCCTCGAACTCGTGGACCAACTCTACGACGGCGGCCAAACGCAGCGCATCACATCCGAGGGCGATCGCCGAAAGTTCCTCACCATGCTGTCGATCTTCCAGATGCTCCCACCACCCATCCTCGAGGTGAAACCCGGATCTTCGTTGTCGGGGAACCTCAAGTTCAATCGATGGCTGGCACGGGATTGCGATGTCTCGGATCGATTCGGCGAACCCGGCGTTTTCGTCTTCGGAACCGCCGAGAATGCGCCCTGTCCCGTTCCCATTTCGATCGACGGCGAACCAACGCCCGGCGAGGGTATGGTGTTTCTCCAGTGGATCCATCCACTGCCGCCGGTTCTCGACAGCCTGGCCAGACCCGCCTATCGAACCAACTCCATCAATCGAAGTTCGGCCTCATCGATGATCTCCCCTCAACCGCAATCCAACCCCGGAGTGGCGTCGTCATGGCCATGATTGAAACGATCAATCTCACGAAAAAGTACGGCGACTTGGTTGCCCTGGATAACCTCAACCTCGTGGTGGAGCAGGGAGCGTGTCTGGGCTTCATTGGCCCCAATGGCGCCGGCAAGACCACCACGATCAAGATCCTCGCGACGCTCCTGAAACCAACCTGGGGCGAAGCGCGAATCGACGGACATGTCGTGGGCTACCAGAACCACCTAATTCGACCGGTCATCGGATACGTCCCGGACTTTCTAGGGGCCTACGAAGACATGCTGGTCCTCGAGTATCTCGAGTTCTTCGCGGCCTGTTACGGCATCCACGGGACCAAGCGAAAGAAGGTCGTCGGCGACGTCCTGGACCTCACCGAACTCGGCTACAAGGCGAAGAGTGAAGTCAATGGCTTGAGCCGGGGCATGCAACAACGCCTCTCGGTCGCGCGAGTGCTCCTCCACGATCCCAAAGTCCTGCTGATGGATGAGCCCGCCTCAGGCCTTGATCCCCGAGCGAGAATCGAGATTCGCGAACTCCTCAAGGAACTGCGGAGGATGGGAAAGACGATCATCATCAGCTCCCACATCCTTCACGAGCTCTCAGAACTTTGCAACGCGGTCGCCATCGTCGAGAAGGGACAACTGCTGTTCAACGGCACGGTCGCCGAGATCATGAGGAAGGCCGGAACCGGAAAAATCGTCCACATCACACTCGACGATCGAACTGAGGAGGCCGCGAAGCTGCTCACCGAGGTTCGGGGAATCGAATCCGTCGAAGTGATCGACTCCGATGGCGGTGCCCGAATCGACGTCACGTTGGATCTCGAGCACGGTCTCCCGGTGAGTGAGATACCCAGTCGGCTCATCGCGCAGGGCTTCCGAGTTCAGACCATCCAGCACGAGCAGGTGAATCTCGAGACCGCATTTATGCGGTTGACCAAGGGAATCGTCTCATGACCGTCAGACCTCGCGTGCTTCTTGTGGCAGACCCTCACCGGGACGGGATTCCCGCCACGCTCGCCATCGTCGAACCAGCCATTCAGCGTCGCGCGGAGAAGGTCCTTCGAATCGCACCCGACGATGCCCTGCCCGAGGATCATTTCGACGTGGCGGTGGTACTCGGCGGCGACGGGACCATCTTGGCCCAGGCCCGGCGACTCGCCTCCCACGGAACCCCGATCGCCGGCGTCAACGTCGGGCGGCTCGGATTTCTCGCCGCATTCGATGCCGATGAATTCGCCGGCGCCGCCGAACAGATCCTCGGCGACGACCCGCCGGTGACCGAACGGATGATGCTGGAGATTGCGGTCGAGTCTGGCGGGTCCAAAGCATCCGATGCGACCGAACTTGATTGGGCACCGGCCCTCAACGAATGCGTCGTCACCGCTGGCCCCCCCTTCCGAATGATCGAACTCGGGCTCGACTTCAATGGCAATGGCGGTCCGCATCTCTCCGGCGACGGCCTCATCGTCTCAACGCCCACCGGAAGTACCGCCTACAACGTCAGCGCGGGCGGTCCCATTGTGCATCCCAGTTGCGACGCCCTGGTCATTACGCCCTTGGCGGTTCACAGCCTCGCATTTCGTCCGGTGATCGCCAGTCCGGACGAACCAATCACGATCACGGTGGTCAGAGTGAACGAAGGGACGACGCTGGTGATCGACGGCCAACTGACTCGCCGGCTCGAGATCGGCGATCGCGTCCACGTCCGACGAGGCGGTCACCGGGTGCGAATGATCCGTGATCCACGAGCCGAATTCTGGTCTACCGTCGTCCGTAAAATGCGCTGGGCGACTGGCCCTACCTACCGGGACCGTTGAACCACGTCCCACAATTGTGATCGCTCCCAGCCCGCCCCGCCCCGAACCGCATGACCGCCGTGGTACCTTCCCTGTCCTTTCATCCCGCCATCCGACCGAGACCCGCATGATCGATCTCAAGCAACTCCGCGAGAATCCCGAGCAATTCCGAGAAGGCGCCGCTGCCAAGAACGCCTCGGTCGACATCGATCACGTTCTCGAATTGGATGCCCTGATGAGACGACTCCGCACCGAGCAGGAAGCGGCGCGGGCAGAACAGAAACGACTCGGGAAAGAGAGCGGCCCGCAGATCGGTCGATTAAAAGGCGCGCTGAAGTCTGCCGACGACGCCGCACGGGCGGGCATCGAAGCAGAGGTCGCCACGCTCGAGCGGAAGCCGCTCGAACTCAAAGAACGAATTCACCAGCTCGAGAATGAGATTGCGGCGATCAATCCTGAGTTTCAGGCCGCCCTGCTCTCGATCCCCCAGCCACCGGCCGCGGACGTTCCACGCGGTGCCTCCAGCGACGACAACGTTGAGATTCGACAGTGGCACCCGGACGGTTTTGATCCAAGCCAGACGTATTCGACACAGCGAGGATTCACCCCTCGAACCCATGTCGAATTGGTCCACGAACTCGGCCTCGTCGATTTCGAGCGGGGCGTGAAGATGGCCGGGAGTCGACATTACGTGCTGACCGGCGCCGGTATGCGTTTGCATCAGGCGATTCTTCGCTACGCCTTCGACTTCATGACGATTCAAAATGGCTTCACGCCAATGTCTGTCCCGGTGATTGTTCGTGAAGAGTGCATGCAGGGAACTGGGTTTTTCCCCGGTGGACATGACCAGGCGTACCACATCGAAGAATCGCGAAGAGGGTCGGGCCACGATCTCTACCTGACCGGTACCGGTGAGGTTGGCCTCATGGGGCTGCATGCCGAAGAGATTCTGAACGCCGAAGACCTTCCCTTGCGATACACCACCGTCTCAACGTGCTTCCGGCGTGAAGCCGGGGCGGCAGGCAAGGACACCGCCGGGCTTTACCGGATCCATCAGTTCGACAAGGTTGAACAGGTGGTGATCTGCCGTGCCGACGCCGACGAGCAGAAAGCGTGGCATCAGCGGATGCTCGGGTACGTCGAGTCGATGCTCCAGACTCTGGGACTCCCCTATCGTCTGCTGCAGTGCTGCACCGGCGACCTTGGAACCAAGAACGAAGACATGATCGACATCGAGTGCTGGATGCCCGGCCGCGGGCCCGACGGTGACGACGGGCGCCCGGTCGGCGACTGGGGTGAGACACACTCCGCCAGCCGACTTGCCGATTTTCAGTGCCGTCGCCTCAACCTTCGGTACCGCGACCCTGAAACAAAGAAAACGGTCTTCGCTTACTCCCTGAATAACACGGTGGCGGCGAGCCCGCGAATCCTGATTCCGATCCTCGAGATGCATCAGCAACCCGATGGATCCGTCATCGTGCCCGAGCCGCTCCGCCCTTACATGGGCGGTCAAGACCGAATCTCACCGAGTTCGTGATTCCTCCGACGGAAGGTCAAAGACCACCCGGACCGGCCAATGGTCGGAGATGGGTCGTCCATCGACCAAGGGATGCTCGATGGTTGCTTCCCGAACGTCGAGGCCAGAAGCGAAGACGAAGTCGATTCGGCGGCCAATCTCAATCACCTCAAATCCATTCCAGGTCGCATTCCTCGGCTCACCAGCGTTCTGCGTCGCCCAGCAGTCGAAGAGCGGGGCGCTGGTTGATTCTTTGACCGCAAGGATGCCCCGGATCGGCGGCGACGTGGGAACCGCATTGAAGTCGCCCATCAAGACGACCGGCTCCGAGGCGTCGGCATGGGCTTCAATTCTCGAGCGAAGCAACCTCGCCGATTCTCGCCGGGCTTGCGGCCCCCGATGATCAAAGTGGGTGTTGTAGACCCAGACCGCGGTTCTGCCCGCAGAGGTATCGACAGGGATTAATCGAGCAAAGGTGGCGATTCTGGGAAGACTGGAATCCCAGGACTTCGAGCCCTCCACCGAAGGCGTCTCGCTCAACCAGAATGTTCCGTGTTGAGTCGGATCAAGCGTCCAGCGGTCGGTTCTCCAGAGAATTGGCGTTGCTTCCCCTTGGCCTGAATCGGCCTCTCGGGTCCGGATGAGCATCGCGTAGCCGGGAAACGCCGATTTGACCGCCGCCGCCTGATGGGGCAGCGCCTCTTGCAGGCCTAAGAAATCGGCATCGAACGATCGCAGGGCATCGATGACCGCGGTCTTCCGGTTTTCCCAGCGATTCACCCCGTCGCCAGCGTTGTCATATCGAAGATTGAGCGACACCACGGTCACCGTCCTTGGTTCGGACGAGGGCGACTCCACGGAGTGCGTCCCTCCGCGCGTGGCACATCCAAAGGTCAAGAGCAGCAGAATGGTCTGAGCGACCATCGAAACGGAACCGGAACGCGAATGACGCCAGCAAGAATTCTTCATACCGGTATGAGACTCGATCTGGGTGGCCGGTGCGGCTGCCTTCGCACTGGACATGAGCACCCCGTTGTGACGACCATGTTCACATGAGCGATTTGAACCAACGTGCGGCGGCCGGAACTCCCGGAGGGCCAGTCACCCCCGATCAACTGATCGACCTTGATTCTCTGCTGGCCGCCTACCACGACGACCGACCAGATCCCGCTCATCCCGAGCAATGTGTGGCCTTTGGCACCAGCGGCCACCGGGGTTCCTCGCTCGATCGAACCTTTAACGAGGCGCACATTCTCGCGATCACGCAGGCCATCGTGGAGCATCGAGTGGCCAGAGGTATCGGTGGGCCGGTCTTGGTGGGGAAGGACACCCACGCCTTGAGTTCCGTCGCGGAACGAACGGCGATCGAAGTCCTCTCCGCCAATGGTGTTCCCGTCCGCATCCAAGGGAGCCACGGGATCACCGCGACCCCGGTGATCTCGCGCGCGATCTTGGCCTTCAACGAAGGCCGGAGCGCGACGGATCCGGGCCGCGCCGATGGGATTATCATCACCCCGAGCCACAACCCGCCCCGGGACGGCGGCTTCAAGTACAACCCGCCGGACGGTGGACCCGCCGACGGAGACATCACCGGGGGCATCGAACGCCGAGCCAACGAGATTCTCGCCGCGGGGCTCACCGACGTTCGTCGCGGATCGTCGACTGTGGACGTCGCCACGCTTCCCGGGGTTGAAATCGTTGATTTCATCCGGCCCTACGTCGAAGCCCTCTCCAGCGTCATCGACGTGGCCTCGATTCGATCCGCCGGCCTTCGCCTCGCCGCGCATCCGCTGGGCGGCGCGTCCCTTCCCATCTGGCCAGTCCTGGCGGAAGTCCATGGCATCGATGTCACGGTGACCGATGACACGCTCGATCCCCGTTTCGGATTCATGACCCTCGACGCTGATGGTCTGGTTCGCATGGACTGCTCAAGCCCCTTCGCCATGGCGCCCTTAGTCGCTCAGATGGCCAGCGGCGCCTACGACCTCGCGTTCGGCAACGATCCCGACTCGGATCGTCACGGCATTGTGTGTCGCTCTTCGGGACTGATGAACCCCAACCGTTTCCTCGCCGTCGCCATCGAACACCTTTTGGCCACCCGAAGCGACTGGTCTGCGAAGTCCCGAATTGGCAAGACCCTGGTGTCCAGCGTCTTGATCGATCGAGTGGTCGCCGCGGCAGACCGCCCGCTTTGTGAAGTCCCCGTCGGCTTCAAGTGGTTTGCGCCCGGGCTCTTTGACGGCTCCCTCTGTTTCGGCGGCGAAGAGAGCGCCGGGGCGTCTTTCCTCCGTTTCGATGGAACGCCCTGGACGACCGACAAGGACGGCATCGTGATGGATCTCTTGGCCGCCGAGATCATGGCGCACAGCGGCCGCGACCCCGGAGAACACGAACGCACAATGGTGGAAAAATTCGGCGATCCGGTGTACCGACGGATCTCCGCACCCGCGGATGCCGCCACCAGATCGACGCTGAAGAATCTGGATCCGAGTGCGGTTTCCGCGGTCACCCTCGCGGGCGATCCAATCACGACCATCCTCACTCGAGCGCCCGGGAATGATGCCCCGATCGGTGGGCTCAAGGTCTGCACGGAACATGGCTGGTTCGCCGCCCGGCCCTCCGGAACCGAGCCGATCTCCAAGATTTATGCCGAGAGCCTCCGGGACGAAGCCCATCTCGAACAGATTCTGGCCGAGGCACAGTCCATGATCGCCGCCGTCATTTGACCGACGCGATCGGGTCCCCCTTGCCCTTTGGTGCCTCTGAGATCAATGTCCCCGTTTCCGCACGGATTCCCAATCAACCGCAACAAGATCCCGCGAAGCACGTTCGACCGTTCCCCCTCCCCTGAACTGATTTAGATACCAAACCCTGGAGTCTCCATTGAATACTCGAATGTTGCGTTTCGCCGCCCTCGGCCTGCTCTCTGCCGCTCTTTCAACCCCTGCCCTCGCTCAGAACGGAAACCAGCCAGGAAAACCCGGGCAAGGTGGTAACGCCGGACAGCAGCAGCCCGGCCAAGGCCAGAATGGCAACCGACCGCAGCAGGGCCGCGGAAATCGGGGTGGTAACCCCGAGATGATCGCCGATCGCATGATGCAGGCAGATGCCAATGGTGACGGAAAGATCTCGAAGGACGAAGCGAGTGGCGGGAACGCCCAACGGATATTCAATCAGGCCGATTCCGACGGTGACGGATTCGTCACTCGCGTCGAGATCATGACATTTGTCCAATCCCGCGCCGGAAACCGCGGAGGCGGTCGCGGCGATGGCATGACTCGTCCTGACGCCGGCCGCCCCACCGACCCCGCGGGGACCAGCAAGATGCCCGTCGATCCCAAGGAAGCCTTCCACGAAGCCATGGAAGCTTCCGGTCGCGCCCTGCGAGGACTCCGCCGAGCGAAGTTCGATGCGATCTCCCGAGAAACCGACCTCGCGGCCATCCGAACAATTCAGTCCTCCTTGATGATTGCCAAGCAGCACACCGCCGCGATCCCCATGAGCGATGCCGCCAAAGCGAAATTCGGTACCGACACGAAGGCCTACCAGATGACGTTTCAACTCGACATGATCAAGGCGATCATGAGCTCCCTTCAAGTCGAAATGGCCATTCTGCAAGGCGATGCCGAGAAGGCGAAGGCTGCGGTGAAGACCATCGTGACCGTTCGATCCGAGAGCCACGACATCTTCGAGCAATGAATCCGGAACAGAATCCCTCGGCTCGATAACCGACCTTCCCACCGCCCGGTGTCCAAGACATCGGGCGGTGGCCATTTTGGGG
>CAJQQE010000027.1 GCA_905480395.1 uncultured Phycisphaerales bacterium | reverse complement strand
AGGGGCTCGTTCTTCCTGATCGGCGCTCCGCGATCAGCCCGCCGCCGCCAGGGCCAACTCGAGAAAACAACACCCTGCAAAAAGACAACAGCCCCGTCTCCAAAGGAGACGGGGCTGCTGCTATAAAGTTAATGATTCGGACTGCCATTCGTTATACGTCACCGCACAACTATCTGCTCTATTCAAGCTCTTTGCACCGACGGATCGGTACCAGGGTAGTTGAAAGGACATGCAGACGAGGTTGGTTTGACGATTGCACCCTCCAAGATCTCTCTCGGAAGGAGTCTAAGAAATCCCTTAGAAAGGAGGTGATCCAGCCGCAGGTTCCCCTACGGCTACCTTGTTACGACTTAGTCCCAGTCACCAGCCTCGCCGTGGGCACCCCTGAATCGGGGCGACTTCGGGCGCTGCCAGCTTCCATGACTTGACGGGCGGTGTGTACAAGGCTCAGGAACGTATTCACCGTGGCGTAGCTGATCCACGATTACTAGCGATTCCGACTTCATGCAGGCGAGTTGCAGCCTGCAATCCGAACTGGGGCAGGTTTTAGCGATTTGCTCCACCTCGCGGTCTTGCATCGTTTTGTACCTACCATTGTAGCACGTGTGCAGCCCAGGGCATAAAGGCCATGAGGACTTGACGTCATCCCCACCTTCCTCCGGTTTAACACCGGCAGTCTCGCTAGAGTCCTCAGCATTACCTGTTAGCAACTAACGATAAGGGTTGCGCTCGTTGAGGGACTTAACCCGACACTTCACAGCACGAGCTGACGACAGCCATGCAGCACCTGTCACCGTTCCACCCAAAGGGTGTAGACCATCTTTCAATGGTTTAATCCGGGATGTCAAACCCTGGATAAGGTTCTTCGCGTTGCTTCGAATTAAGCCACATGCTCCACCGCTTGTGTGAGCCCCCGTCAATTCCTTTGAGTTTTAGCCTTGCGACCGTACTCCCCAGGCGGCACACTTAACACTTTTGCTTCGGCCAGGAGGGCGTCAAACCTCCCCGACCTAGTGTGCATCGTTTACGGCGTGGACTACCGGGGTATCTAATCCCGTTCGCTACCCACGCTTTCGTACCTCAGCGTCAGGACGAGCCCAGCGGCCTGTCTTCACCTTTGGCGTTCCGATAGATATCTACGCATTTCACCGCTCCACCTATCGTTCCGACCGCCTCTACTCGCCTCAAGACATGTGGTTCACTCTGCAATTCCTCGGTTGAGCCGAGGGATTTCACAAAATGCCTACATGTCCGCCTGCGTACGCTTTAAGCCCAGTGATTCCGATTAACGCTCGGGCCCTCTGTATTACCGCGGCTGCTGGCACAGAGTTAGCCGGCCCTTCCTTTGGGTCTGGTCATTTTTTTCCTGAACCCTGACAGTGGTTTACACCCCGAAGGGCTTCATCCCACACGCGGTATTGCCCCGTCACACTTTCGTGCATTGCGGAAGATTCGTTACTGCAGCCTCCCGTAGGAGTCCGGGCAGTGTCTCAGTCCCGATGCGGCGGGTCGTGCTCTCACACCCGCTACCCGTCTATGGCTTGGTGAGCCGTTACCTCACCAACAACCTGATAGGTCATTCCCCGCTCCCAAGGCAGCAAGCCTTTGATGCCGAAGCACCACATCGAGTATTACCTCAAGTTTCCCTGAGCTATCCTCGACCTTGGGGTACGTAGAAATGGATTCCTCGCCCTTACGCCGCTCTAATAACCCCGAAGGGCGTTCGCGCTCGACTTGCATGTTTTAGCCATACCGCCAGCGTTCAATCTGAGCCAGGATCAAACTCTTCAATTGTGTTCGATAGAAGGTCATAAAGACCAACGTAACTTCGAAGGTTTGGCCTGGTTGACCGCGTCGGAAAACGCGGCCGGTCTTCACTAATCTCAAGTTGTGATTCCGAAGAATCACGATTAGTGCCGGCAGGCGGCTAACCTGCCGGTTCGGTTCACGGACATCCATACTTACCTCACCCGAAAGTGAAGTACGTAAGAATCCCTTGAAGGAAAATTAACTTGGTATCACAAGGATGTCCATTGGACGGCCCGGCTGTGTGGGCCGACCATTGGGATTACACCTCGAAGCCCTGTTGTGAGCAGGATTTCGAGACGCTCCATCCTCGCGGCATGTCCGAATCATTTACTTGTCAAAGAGAAACGCGACCGAGGTCGCATCGCCAATGCGTTTCGCAATGGCGAGACGAGGCATCCTACGGAAACCCACGCGCCTGTCAACCCACCCTTCCGCGAAATACCCCGGTTCTCTGCGAGTTCTTGCGGGAGCCTAACCCTCAGGCTTCGCTCCCATACCCCTGTTTGGAGGGTAGGGACCATAATAGTGGCCGAAATAGGGTGGAAAACGCTGTTTTTGCGTCGGCCATTCGGTGTTAATCGCGGACCCCCTCGTTTCCTGCGATTCCTTGAGAATCTTTCGATCGAGCGCAATTGACAGGATACACCGGCTATCCACGAACTACCCCCCAAGAAATCGGCGCGGAGGCCTCCGAAGGGATCGATTCTTGAGTTCGACGACCCGCGGCGACCACGCACGCGTGCACCTGTTGGGCCCCACCTTGACGAAGCACTCCGGCCATCGCCGAGAGGGTCGCTCCAGTGGTCATGACGTCGTCCACGATGAGGACCTGGGGTCGACGGCGCAACGAGCGTCTGGCCCACCTCCGAAGCCGCAGAGAGCCGCCAACGCCCGCTCGGGAGGCTCGGCCTAGTTGCATCTGCGGCAAGATCCAGCTTCGAGCGACCAACGAACGCACCGGGAGGCCAATGACACTCGCGACACCTGCCGCCAGAATCGCGGTGTGATCGAGGCCACGGTTCCAGCTTCGAAACTTCGGCGACGGCACTGGCACCAGCCAGGGAAGGCGATCTTGCTCGATCGAATCGGAGAGCCAAAGGGACGTTGCCTGCACCTCTTGTCCGAGTCGGACGCCGAGGTTTTCAAGGGGTTCTGGCCAATGCCGATACTTCGCGGTTGCCAGAATTTCCGCCAGTGCGCCGTCGTACATTCCAATCTCGGTCAGTGAATCAATTCCGGACGGTGGTTGTTTCAGAAGTGGCGACGACGCGGCCTCAGTCGCTTCGTGAAGAAGGGATTGAAGCGTCGCACCCGAGGGACGCTGGCTTCCCAGCAACGCTTCGAGGAGATGGGCGGTCGAGCTGAGGGCGCCTCGGACCGCCGATCGCATTCCGACTGTGATTCCTCGCATTCCCCGCATCGCCCGCATCGCCCGCATCCTTGACCACCCGCGGTCACCGTAGATCATCAAGGGGGGCGCTTCGCCCAAAACGGCGGAACTGCAGGGAGAAAATAGGCACTCGGCACGGACACAAAAAACCCCGGACCGCACAGTGGTCCGGGGTTTTCTCAGATTGGCGAACGATCAGCGATCGAATGCGACGCTCGTTTTTCTGCCCGTTCTCAGCTGGTTGCCATCTTTCGGAGCACCGTCTGAAGGATCCCGCCATTGCGGAAATAATCAACTTCAACCGGCGTATCAACCCTCACTAAGACCTGGAATGCCTTCGGAATGCCGGCATCATTGGTCGCCACGACTTCGATCTCTTGGCGTGGCTTCAGATCTTCTGGAACCGCGATGTCAAAGGTCTCATGACCAGTCAACCCGAGTGAATCTGCAGACTGGCCTTCCTTGAATTCGAGGGGAAGGACGCCCATGAACACGAGATTCGAGCGGTGGATCCGCTCGAAACTTTGCGCGATGACGGCCTTCACACCCAGCAGGTTCGTCCCCTTCGCGGCCCAATCACGGCTCGAACCCATGCCGTAGTCACTGCCCGCGAGCACCACCAAGGGAACACTGTGTGCTTGATAGTTCATCGCGGCGTCGTAGATGAACTTCACCTTGCCATCAAGCAAATCGGTCGTGTATCCGCCTTCAGTTCCCGGCGCGAGAAGGTTCCGAATGCGGATATTCGCAAACGTACCGCGGGTCATGATGCGGTCGTTCCCACGGCGCGATCCGAAACTGTTGAAGAGCGAGACGGGAACACCCTGGTCAACCAGGAACTGCCCTGCTGGCGAGTCGACCTTGATTGCACCCGCGGGCGAGATGTGGTCGGTGGTCACGGAATCGCCAAGTAAGGCCAAACAGCGGGCGGCCTTGATCGGCTTGATCGGATCGACATCGAGCGACATCCCCGTAAAGAACGGTGGATCTTGCACATAGGTGCTCGAAGCGTCCCACTGGTACATCTCACCGGCGGATGTCTCGATCGCCTGCCATTCTTCACTTCCCTCAAAGACATTGGCGTACTGCGCAAGAAACTGCTCCCTACCGAGCGATGCCTTGACCGTTCGCTCGATCTCGTCCGTACTGGGCCAAATGTCCTTGAGAAAGACGGGATTGCCTTCGGTGTCGATCCCCAGCGGATCGACCGCCAAATCGATATCGACCGTACCGGCAATCGCGTAAGCGACGACGAGCGGCGGTGACGCGAGGTAATTCGCTTTGACATCCGCGTGAATTCGGCCTTCGAAGTTGCGGTTCCCACTGAGCACACTGGTTGCCACCAGATCGTTCTCGCGGATGGCGAGCGAAATCTCCTCCGGCAGCGGTCCGGAGTTTCCGATGCACGTGGTACAGCCGTAGCCGACGAGGTAGAAGCCGAGGGCCTCGAGATCGCCCATGAGATCAGCTCGCTCGAGGTAATCCGTCACGACCTTGGAACCGGGCGCCAGGGAAGTCTTCACCCACGGTTTCCGGGTGAGTCCACGCTCTCTTGCCTTGCGAGCGATCAAGCCCGCCCCGACCATCACGCTCGGGTTGCTGGTATTGGTGCAGGAAGTGATGGCCGCGACGACCACGTCGCCGTCTCGCATCTCAAACTCGGCATCGTTGTAATGCACCGCGGTCTTGGGTCGATCCGCGATCGCGGCGACCGAACCGTCGGGGCCTTCGCCGCCGTCGCCCATCCAGCGATCGACTTGTGAGCCGCCGTCGGCGCCATCCCGTCCAAAGACGTCGCTCAAGGTCTGGTGCCAAGTGCCCCGCATCGCCGAAAGCCCAACCCGATCCTGTGGGCGTTTGGGGCCAGCAAGTGATGGTTCGATGGTCGACATGTCGAGTTCGACGGTCGAGGAGAATCGGGGTTCGACCTGATCTTGTCGCCAGAATCCCTGAGCCTTGGAATACGACTCGACGGTGTCGATCAAAGATTCGTCCCGTCCACTCAGACGGAGATACTCGAGGGTTCGTTCGTCGATCGGGAAGAAACCGCACGTCGCACCGTACTCCGGCGCCATATTGGCGATGGTGGCTCGAGTCGCGAGGGGCATCTCCGCGAGGCCTGATCCGAAGAACTCCACGAATTTCCCGACGACCCCGTGGGCTCGCAGGATCTCGGTGATTCGCAGCACCAAGTCGGTCGCCGTGGTGCCTTCGGGAAGTGAGCCGGTCAGTCGCATGCCGACCACTTCGGGCACCAGCATGTAAATCGGCTGCCCAAGCATGACTGCCTCGGCCTCGATACCACCCACACCCCAACCCAGAACGCCGAGCCCATTAATCATCGTGGTATGGCTATCGGTGCCCACCAGAGAGTCTGGGAAAAGCACGCCATCCCGCTCCCAAGTGACCTTGGCCAGATACTCAAGATTCACCTGATGCACGATGCCGGTGGCCGGCGGGACGACTCGAAAGTTGTCGAATCCTTGCTGTCCCCACTTGAGAAACTCGTATCGTTCGCCGTTGCGTTCGAACTCCTTCTCGGCATTGACGGTGAGTGCCACGCCGGAGTTGAACTCGTCCACTTGAACGGAGTGGTCAATGACCAGGTCGCAAGGGACCAGCGGATTGACCTTGCTCGGATCACCGCCCAATGATTTCATCGCATCCCGCATCGCCGCGAGATCCACCACGCAAGGAACGCCTGTGAAATCCTGAAGCACCACTCGACCGGGCGTGAAGGCGATCTCGATCTCGCCCACGTTGGTCGCGTCGTAGGAAGCCAATGCCTTGACGTGATCTTCGGTCACCACTCTGCCGTCGCAGTTTCGAAGGCAACTTTCAAGGAGTACCTTGATCGAGAGTGGAAGTCGATCGATGTCGCCCAGAGAAGCGAGGGCATCAAGTCGATAAATGACTCGGTCACCGTGGTCGGTTGAGAGCGAGGCGCGAGCGGAGAACGGATCGTGCGAGGGCATGGTGGCTCCGATTGGGCAGACGCCGGGGCACACGGGCCCTCGGAATGCCTGCGAACTGAGATCTGGCCCCTCATTCTAGCGTCCGTCCCACCCGACTCCGGGGCCCGTCAGCGAACGCCACCCTTCCAACGCAACCCGCACTCCTCAAGTCGACGCCATTCGACTGAAGCCGTCGAACTATCGTTGCCGCATGCGGATTTCCACGCGGGGGCCCGATACCACCGACCGAGGGGGGACCGATGAGGTCACGAAGACGCTTCCATTGACCACCGAACCTCGACCGATGACCGTGTCGTCACCCAGAATCGTGGCCCCAGCGTAGATCGTCACATCGTCTTCGATGGTTGGATGCCGCTGGTGCCCCCGTCGAATTCGGCCGGTCTCATCAACCTCCAACCGCTTCGCGCCGAGGGTCACCCCCTGATAGAGGCGGCACCCGTCGCCGATGCGTGTGGTCTCGCCGATGACCACGCCGGTCCCGTGATCGATAAACATCCGGCGACCGATCTCCGCTCCCGGGTGGATATCGATCCCAGTGGCCGCATGCGAGATCTCACTCATCATTCTGGGAATCAGCGGGACGCCTCGGCGTTGAAGTTCATGGGCGAAACGATGGACGATCAGTGCGGCCACGCCGGGGCAGCAAAGGACCGCTTCATCAAGATGACGCATCGCCGGATCACCCTCGTAGGCCGCCTCGGCGTCCTCCGCCAGAAGGGCCCGGACCGCGGGGATCCGCTCAAAAAGCCCCTCTAAGGCCTCCGAGGCTCGACGGCGGGCCTCTGAAGCTCGGCAACCGTGGCTCCCGATGGGGTCGTAGGCAAACGCAGCTTCCAACTGCCCAAAGAGCAGTGCCGCCAGTTCATCGAACAAACTGCCGACGTGCTGCTCAAGGCTGGCCAAATCGACCACACGGGGCCCGAAGAAACCCGGAAACGCCAGCCATCGAAATCGTTCGACAATCACGGCGACAACCGCGGCATCCGGCATTGGGGCGTCGGCGGTTCGATGCGATTGATCATTGGCCACGACCGATTGCAGGACCGCAGTCTTCCAACGCTGGATCCCGGACTCGACCGACATCGTCTCTGGTTTCTTCAAAGGCTCAGGCATGCGTGGCATCGTAGGGCTGATGCCGGACCGAGGTGATCACCGCCCGTCCCGCCCGAGCGACCTGAAACAAAGAGCGACGGCGGTCCGAGAAGGACCGCCGTCGCGTTGAGACTTGATTCATCGCCGCCCGCCAGCCGGGTGGCGTCTGGTCGCTCGGCTCAGCCGACGCCACCGCCTTGGCCGCCACGACCACCTTGACCGCCACGACCGCCTTGGCCGCCGCGACCGCCTTGGCCGCCGCCCTGGCCGCCACGGCCGCCACGGAACTCTTCGATCATCGACTGGCGTTCCTCATCAGAAAGTTCGCCATCGCCGTCCTTGTCGAATCGCTTCATGAACTCGGCTCGTTGTTCTTCACTCGCGCCCATTCCACCCCAACCACCGCCGCCACCACCGCGGCCGCCACGCTGGGCGGGCAACGCTTCCTGTTGTTCAGGTGTCAACAGCGACTTGAGCTGCTCGACGTAACGTTCATCGACTCGACCTCGTTCGTCCATGCCTTCGCGGTAGGGATCCTCTTCATCAGCATTCCCGCCACGATTCCGACCGCCGCCCCACGGCATGCCGCCGGAGAAGTCGCCGGACATGATGGAAACCATTCGCGTTCCCTGACTGACTTGCTCGTCACCCTCGGTCTTTCGAAGAATGCTCACCAGCAGCATGTTCTTGGCAGTAAGTTCGGCCATGAACGACCCGTCAAGCGTCATGATTGCTTCGAGCACATCGGGATCGAGATCTTCGATTTCCATCGCGGCCGCGAATGAACGCTGGCCGAAGGTCGGTCGATAGATCCGATCGTAGGCTTCTTCAAGGAAGGCTCGATTGAGTGCGACCTTCTCGACTTCGTCCTCGATCACGTCGGCAAACTGCTGGCGGAAGTTGTCGTTGACGTTTCGAACACTCTCTCGGTATTGAACTTGCTGCTTGAGAATTCGCTCTGCATCGTCGACCGAGCCCTCTTGCATCGCCTTGTAGAGGCGAGGCGCACTGGTCAGGAGATAGGTGTCCCGCGAAATCAGGGCGGTGTGGAGCTGCACTTCGTACTCGTCGAGCATCGGTTCAATCGCGGCATAGGCTGCCTCGGAAAGACCGACATCGTCGAGGACGGCAAACAAGTTCACTTCCTCACCGGAGAGCCGGCCGCGGGGAAGGGACTTCTCTCGAACCAGAAAACGGTCGAACGCGGGCCAGAGTACGAGCTGGTCATCGGAGAGTTGGATTTCGACGTTGCCGACGAATTCTGTCTTGAGCAGCTGTCGCTCAGAAACCCATTCTCGGAGGATGTCGAGCATTTCGCCCATCACCCCTCGAGCCTCGTCCATGGCGCCACTCTCCGAAGCGTCCTGCATCATGTCCTGCTGAACATCCTGCATTCGCTCACGGAAGAAGGCTCGTCGCTCCTCGCTCGACATCTCTTGCCCACCATTGGCGGCCTGAATTTCTTCCATTTCCTCGCGGATGTTCCCCATGGTGTCTCGCATGCGCTCACGCATGTCACCCATGCCGCCACCGCCCATGAACGACTGCATCATCGAACGGCCCAGGTCCGTGAGGTCCGCCTGAACCTCTTCGCTACCCGCCCCGAAAGTGTCGTCGTAGTCCTCGATGAGGCTCTCGATAATCGCTCGTTGACCGTCGTCCAACTGGAGTTGTTCGACGAAGAGCGGGACATCGCGGCGGGAGAAATCTGGCTCGAGGAGCTCGCGGATGTCCCGCATTCCCCCCATCATTCCACCACGGCCGCCCCCACGGCCGCCTCGGCCACCTTGACCGCCTCGGCCGCCATCCTGCTGTGCAGACGCGGTGTTTGAAAAATCGCCGGTTTCGAAGATGGTGTCGAGCCCGACATCACCCGCAAAGACGGCGATACCACCAATCACGGCGGCAGCGAAGGAACGGTAGCGGGACATGATCATGCTTGTAAACCTTTTGTTACCAGTGTTTTACGACTATTCTTGCGGCGATTATCGCGCGTTCGACACAGTCTTGAACGGCCGAATCTCTTCATTGTTGCCGGATCAAGCAGTTTTGGGGTCATCAGAATTCTAGTAGACCCAAGACCCTGCGGCC
>CAJQQE010000026.1 GCA_905480395.1 uncultured Phycisphaerales bacterium | reverse complement strand
ATCGGGTCCGGATGACGGAGAAACTCGGGAGAACCGCGCCCGTCTGTTTGAGATACCAGTCAAGATCAAATTCAACTGATTCCAACGTGGACGAAAACGCGAGCGGCTCGGGCAGTGGGTCGGAATCCGACCAGTTGATGTGATTGACAACCACCATCGCCGCGCTGGCATGCCGCTGAAGCAGATCATCCATCACCTTGAGAAAGGCCGGTGCCAGAATATCGTCGGCATCTAGAAACCAAATGGCGTCAAGCTCATGCCGCGCTCGAATTCGATCCATGCCGGCGTTCCGAGGCTCGCCCGGGCCACCGGTGTTCTTCGGAAGCACCAAGACCTCGGGTGACTGCGAATGCCCCGCCACAATTTCTTCCAATTCGGGATCCGGCCCATCGAGCACCACGATCACCGCGGTGGCCGCGTGAACCTGCGCCGCCACGGCATCAAGGGTCGCACCGATGGTCAATGCGCACTCAAAGGCGGGGATGACAACCCCAAATCGAGTTCGGTCTTTCGTTTCCATGATGGCCTCATGATAGAGGTGAATTGTTGGTACCCCGTGCCAAACTATCTTCTCGTTCCAACTATCGGAGTATTGCCCGAAGCTTTGCCGGTTGATTCGTGGTGATCGAGTCGACGGCGGTAGACCTTATTTTTATCGCGGCCTCCGGATCATCGATCGTCCAGACATGGCATTCGAGCCCGGCCGCATGAACCGCGGCCACAAATTCAGACGTGACGACCTCGGGATTGGCCTGGACGTCAATCCCGTCCGCACTCATTCTCTTCGCGTTGGCGATCACCTCGGCTGCGGTCGGGGTCCAGATTCCGTCGGCGTCTTTGAATGCGGTGATCCAGAGGGCCTTCACCTCTGGCATTTGTTTCTTGCATGCTGCGATCACCTTGGCGTCAAAGGAGATGATGGCGACGCGATCACGATCAAGTGCCGATCGAGCAATCGTCTCGATCAACGCAGGGACCATGGCGAGGGTGCCCTTCACTTCAATGAACAGGACTCGCGCTTCGGGAACGATCGCCAAGACCTCCTCAAGTCTTGGCACGCGCTCGCCGGCGAACGCACCACCCGCCCATCGCCCCCAGGACCCGGCATCGAGTTGCTGTAAACTTTCGAAGTCCACATCTTCGATGCGTCGCGGATCACCGGTGGTCCGCCGAAGATCGGCGTCATGCATCGCGATGATCACGCCATCTCTGGTCATCCGAAAATCGCCTTCGACCGCATCCGCGCCTTGCTCGAAGCCCAGACGAAAAGCCGCCAACGTATTCTCCGGCGCGTCGTGCGATGCCCCTCGATGCGCGACGATCTGGGGCACCGGCACACCAGCAGAGCGGATCGCTCGATTTTGTTCACAACCCATCATCATGATGGAGATGATCGCCAGAACGAGCGATTCGCGTCGAGCGTTGGGCAGGGGAACGCCCGGCCGAGCCATCCGTCGACCAGAGATTGGGTCGATGGCGGTCATGGCCTCGATCCGAACGCATCGCGGATTGAATCGAACGCCTCCGCGGCGGGGTCTGCTAGCCTCCGACAATGAGCCGATTCGACTATTCGCTTCCCTACCCCTCCCAACGTGAGCCGGTGACCGCCCGAAACATCGTGGCGACGAGTGTCCCGATTGCCGCGGCTGCGGGGCTCGAAATGCTCCGTCGCGGCGGAACCGCCGCCGATGCCGCAGTAGCGACGGCGGCCTGCATGACCGTTGTCGAGCCGACGACCAACGGACTCGGCGGGGATGCGTTCGCGCTGGTGCATGATGGACGGGGTCCAGTGCAGGGTTTCAATGGTTCCGGACGCAGCCCGGCCGGCCTCGACGTCGCGGCGTTCGCAAACGAGCGAAGAATGCCACGCCTCGGATGGAAGCCAGTGACGGTACCCGGTGGCGTCGCGATGTGGGTCGACCTCTGGCGGGCCCACGGACGCCTTCCCTTCGCGGACTTGCTCGCACCAGCGATCGACTACGCCGAGAACGGCTATCTCGTCGCGCCCCAAACTGCTGGCCTCTGGACCCGTGCCGCCAAGAGCTACTCGGCCCGCGCCGACTGGAGCGACACGTTTCTGTTCGACGGATCACCCCCCGCCGCCGGGCAACTGGTTCGACTTCCCGGTCACGCGCGGACCCTTCGGGCGATCGCGGAGAGCGAGGGCGAGGCGTTCTATCGAGGGGAGATCGCCGAGGCGATCGAAACCGCGGCTCGGGCGGAGAACGGATTCATGCGGGCCAGCGACCTCGCGGCGCACGAAACGCTTCGAGTCGAGCCGATCGGCATCGACTACCGCGGCACCACCCTGCACGAGATCCCGCCCAACGGGCAGGGTTTGGCGGCCTTGGTCGCGCTGGGGGTGCTTCGCCACTTCGAGATCGGTGATCTTGACCCCGACTGCCCCGATGTGCTCCATCTGCAGATCGAGGCGGTCAAACTCGGATTCGCCGACGCCCACCGTCACGTCGCAGATCCACGTTTCGTCGATGTCTCACCGGCGGAGTTGCTGGCGCCCGCCCGATTGAAGGAACTCGCGGATCGAATTGATCCGACCAAGGCCCAGTCGTTCGATGCTGGCATTCCCAAGCCGGGCGGAACCATCCTGCTCTGCACCGCCGATGCGGAGGGCCGTTGCGTCAGCCTCATTCAGAGTAATTACACCGGTTTCGGTTCGGGCGTGGTGATTCCAGGCTGGGGCGTGGCGATGCAAAATCGCGGAGCGTGCTTCCATCTCGCCGACGGTCATCCCAACCAGATCGGCCCCGACAAGCGGCCGTACCACACCATCATTCCCGCCATGGCGACGCCAACCGATCCGACCGCCCCTGCGGCCGATGGGCTCATGGCCTTCGGGGTCATGGGTGGCTTCATGCAGCCGCAGGGTCACCTGCAGGTACTCAGCAGAGTCCGGGACTTCGGCCAAAACCCCCAGGCAGCGCTCGATGCCTCGCGATTCCAGTGGATGAGCGGGGTGAACGTCAGCCTCGAACCCGGCTTTGATCCCACGGTTTACGAGGTCCTGGCCCAGCGGGGCCACCGGGTGAAACGAGCCGAGAACCGCAGCGTGAGCTTTGGACGAGGCCAGGCGATCCACGCCATCAAGGATGGCTGGTGCGCGGGAAGCGACCTCCGCGCCGACGGCCAAGCGGTTGGGTTCTGAGCGGACGCGCCGCCGGGGGGTCCGGGAATCGTCGCAGGCAGACCTGCTCGCCAGAATCTGCGCGGCCCGCGATCGAATGGCGATCAACCCGGGCGGCAGACCCAACCGTCGGTCTGGCGGCCATCGACGATCCCAAACTCGTCGATTCTGAGTTGAAACCACCGTTTTATAGTTATCGGAGCATTAAAATCCGCGGTCTAGCCCGCGGTCCCTCGATCGGTGCAGAACCGGGGCATGGCGTGATTCGGCCTTTCGCCGCCCACGGTCAAATCGATCGAGTCGAATACTGAGGTCGTGGTTGGTAGAATGACGACCTTCGCCGGGTGGACGGAAGCATGACTTTCGGACATCCAGCCTGACGGGGAGATTTCAGACGCTCGATCCGGAATCGCGGCCGCGCCGCACCAGCCTCATGGCCGGCGTCCCATCCCCCGCTTCGTCCAGAACGAGGCTGCTCTTCGCTCCCTCGGTGCCTCTGGCACGCGTTCGCTCTTTCGCTCCCATCTGACCGATGGCTTCACGGATTTTTCGCTCATGCCGATTACCAATGCCCTCACCACCGAGATCCAGCGGGTCTCGATCCTCGATGAACACGGCCAGTTCGATGAGACCCTCGGGAAGGATCTCATCCCGAACGACGATCTCATCAGGCTCTACGAAGAGATGTCGCTCTGCCGCAAGCTCGACGAAATTGCCTTCAAACTGCAACGCTCAGGCCGCATGGGTACCTACCCGCAGAACATGGGGCAGGAAGCCAACTCGCTTGGCGCCGCCTACGTTCTGAACCAGGATGACTGGCTGGTGACGTGCTACCGCGAAAACTGCGGTCTCTTCCACCGTGGGCTTCCGCCGGAGAAGATCCTCCTTCACTGGATGGGGGACGAGCGTGGAAACAACATCGACCCTGAACTCTGCATCACCCCCATCGCGGTTCCCATCGGAACCCAGATGCTGCACGCCACCGGACTCGCGTGGGCGAGCAAGTATCGAGGCGAGAAGCGAATCGCCTGCACGTTCTTCGGTGACGGCGCCACCAGCGAGGGTGACTTCCACGAAGCGATGAACTTCGCGGCGAACCTCGATATCCCGGTGGTCTTCTTCTGCCAGAACAACCACTGGGCGATCTCGGTCCCCGGGCGGATCCAGTGCTCTGCACCCACCGTCGCCCAACGGGCCATCGCCTACGGGATGGACACCATTCAGTGCGACGGCAACGACATCTTCGCCGTCGTCTACTGCATGCGGAAAGCCGTCGAATTGGCTCGAGAACACGGACGACCGTTCTTTATCGAAGGGGTGACCTATCGCCTCGGCGATCACACCACCGCCGACGACGCCCGCCGCTATCGCGACGAAGAGGAAGTCGAACTCTGGCGGCAGCGGGATCCCATCATTCGCGTTCGCGACTACATGAAACAAATGGGCATCTGGGACGATTCGAAGGAAGCGGCCCTGATGGAGCAAGTCGAAGCGGAGACCGCCGCGATCGTCAAGAGAGCCGAATCAATCGAAGCACCCGATAGCGATGACTTCTTCAACGCCATGTACGCCGAGATCCCACCCGATCTTGATTTGCAACGACGGACTCGCAGAACCAGTTCGATCGGACAGGACCCTTCCCAGATCGAACGGCCGCAAACCAGCAGCCGCTGATCCGCACCGCTCCTTCCTTTCCCGACCACTCCATTGCGGGGCCCTCCGGTCCCGATGAACAGACGGAACGCATTCGATGGCCAATCTCACACTCGTTCAAGCGATCAACCTCGCCCTCGTCCAGGAGATGGAAAAGGACGACCGTGTCCTTCTCCTCGGCGAAGACATCGGCATCAACGGTGGCGTCTTCCGCGTGACCGAAGACCTTCAGAAGCGATTCGGTGAACACCGCGTGGTGGATACGCCGCTTGCCGAGAGCGGCATCATTGGAACCTCGATCGGCTTGGCGATGGCCGGGCTTCGTCCGGTACCGGAGATCCAATTCGACGGCTTCCTCGGTCCCGCGTACGACCAGATCTGCTCGCACGCCGCTCGAATGCGAACCCGGACTCGTGGCGGACTCACCGTCCCATTGACCATCCGCGTGCCGGTGGGCGGCGGCATTCACGCCCCCGAGTTGCACAGCGATTCCCCCGAGAACATCTACATCCACCAGCCCGGCCTGAAGGTCGTGATGCCGAGCTCCCCCTACGACGCCAAGGGGCTCCTCATCGCCTGTCTCCGGGATCCGGATCCGTGCATCTTCTTCGAACCGAAGCGGATCTACCGGGCTTTCCGCGAAGAGGTCCCCGAAGACGAGTACGTCCTGCCCATCGGCAAGGCCCGGACCGTCTGCGAAGGCGAAGAGATGACCATCGTGAGCTGGGGCGCGAGCGTCGTACAGTGCATGCAGGCGATCGAGAAAAGCGAGAAGAGCATCGAGTTGATCGACCTCCGAACGCTTTATCCCTTCGACATGGATGCCGTGGAAGCCAGCGTCAAGAAAACCGGCCGATGCGTCATCGTGCACGAGGCACCGAAGACCGGTGGATTCGGGGCGGAGATTGCCGCTCGAATCATGGAACGATGCTTCCTGCATCTCGAAGCGCCCGTTCAGCGAGTCGCCGGCTTCGACACGATCATGCCCTACTACAAGCTCGAACTCGAGTATCTCCCAGACACCGAACGAATCAGTCTCGCCATCGACGAACTCGCGGCTTATTGAGCCCAACCCACCCTCCCGTCGCCAACGACCCTCGTCCGTCACGAATCACCCCACAGTCGCTCCGAGCTCCGGATCCTTCTCATGGCCGCCACCAAGCAACCCGCCGACCAGTCGCACTTCATCCTTCCCGATCTGGGTGAGGGTGTCCACGAAGCAGAGCTCATCAGCTGGAAGGTGAAACCTGGCGATCACGTCAAGGAACACCAGACCATGGCCGAGATGGAGACCGACAAGGCGTTGGTTGAAGTTCCCAGCCCCTGGACCGGCGTGATCGACGAACTCCGAGGCAGCGAAGGCGAGATCATCAACGTCGGCTCGATTCTCGTGACCTACAAGTTAGAAGGCGCGAGCACGCCCCCCGCCGCATCCGCCCCGAAGGCGCCGGCCGACACCTCGAAATCTGAAGAAGCCCTCGCCGAGGATGAAGACCAGGGAACGGTGGTCGGCACCATGAGCGGGACTCTTGAAGTCAGCAGCCGATTCTCGCGCACGCCGGAACACGAAGCCGGAACGAGTAACGGCAGCGCCGCCGTGGGCAAGGCCATGGCCACGCCGGCGGTTCGCCGAGTCGCCCGCGAACTCGGAATCGAAATTGATCGTGTCCCCGGCACCGGCCGCGGCGGACGGGTCACCGCGAGTGACGTTCACGCCCACGCATCGCTTGGTCGTGACGGTGCCCCGGCGGCCAACGTGAACACCGACGCCACCGACGCGGCGGTGATCACCGCCGAGACGTTGTCCACCCCGCCCCGCAACCTTCCTCCGATCTCAACCGACGGCATCAAAGAACGCATCCCCTTCCGAGGCGTCCGCCGCAAGATCGCCCAGGCCCTCGACCTGTCGGTCAAGACCGCGGTGCATTTCACGGTGGTGGACGAGGTCGATGTCACCAACCTCGAAGTCAAACGGCGTGAATACGCTCAGGTGCTCGGCACCCGGCTTTCACTCCTTCCCTTCATCATGACCGCCGTGTGCCGGGCCTTGAAGAAGCATCCGGCGCTCAATGCCAATGTCGATGATGCTCGCGAGGAAATCCTGATCAAGGACGTGGTCAACCTCGGGTGCGCCGTAGACACCGAGCATGGTTTGATGGTTCCAGTGATCGGCGGCGCCGATCGGCGCTCGCTCGTCGAGCTTGGCAATGCCGTGAAATCGGTTGCCGAGGGTTGCAAGAATCGCACCATCCCGCGTGAGCAGTTGATGGGCGGCACCTTCACGATCTCTAACGTCGGCAGTTACGGCGGACGCTTCGCAACGCCGATCATCAACTATCCCGAAGTCGGGATCCTCGCCGCCGGGCGATCCTTCGAGAAGGTGATGGCGAAGGACGGCATGATCTTTGCGGGAACCGCCCTGCCCCTCAGCCTGTCCTGCGACCATCGGGTAGTCGATGGCGCCGAAGGCGCTCGCTTCCTGAACACCGTGAAGAAGTTGCTCGAGGATCCCAACTCGCTGCTCGCCTGATTCGCTCCGGCAGAAAAATCTTTGACGGAATAAACACTTCTTCGCTCGGGGAAGTGTTTATTCGATTAATTGACGATCGTTCGTTATCTCGGGTGAATCCACACCATGAAATCTTTCGAAACCGTGGCCATTCGTGATTCTCAACGGCGGCCAATCGGCCCCGTTTTTGCCACATCGGTGGCTTAGGCGCTTTCACTTTTGCTTGGAGTCAGATCAATGCACATGGCAGCAGTCCTCGGGGATATGACAAACACCTTCAAAGCTCTTCAGGCCGGTCTCTCGGTCGAGGGCATCACCATGTACCTGTTCTGGCTTGGGATCGTGGGGATGGGAGCTGGTGCGGCCTACCTGTTCATGATGCAGGGATCCTTGACCAAGTCGTACAAGAAGGTCGCGATCGTGGCCGGAATCATCTGCGCCGTGGCCTGTTTCCACTACTACCGGATGGCCGGCATCTACGTCGAAAGCCTGGCCATGGCGATGACGCAAAATGAGGACGGGACCTGGACCATCGGCAAGCTCGCCGCCTTCCCCACCGCCTATCGATACATCGACTGGCTCATCACCGTGCCGCTGATGGTTCTGGAATTCCCGCTGCTCCTTAATCTAGGCAAGAAGGGCAAGCCGATGTTCATCGGTCTCGGCATCCTTTCCCTGTTCATGTTGATCACGGCCTGGATCGCTGAAACCAGCACCCTTGGCGGTGGTTCGTGGTGGGGCTTCTACATCATCAGTTGTCTCGCGTGGGTCGGCATCGTCGGCATGCTCTACGGTTCGGTCACCAAGGCTGCCCGTCATCTTCCCGCCGACTTTCAGGGCCACCTGGGCACGATGAAAGCCTTCATTCTGATCGGCTGGATCATCTACCCCATCGGGTTCCTTCTCGCGCTCTCGGGCAACGAGAGCATTCGAGAGATCGCGTACAACATCGCGGACGTCGTGAATAAGGTCGGCTTCGGTGTCGCCTGCGTGATCGCCGCGAAGTGCCTCGGTGATCACGAGGAACGCGGCGAACTCAAGGCCGCGGCCTGATTCCAACCATCGGAGGCGATCATGAGCCCGATCGCATTGCCATCTGATGTTGGTCTCCGAGTCCAAAGCGACCCGCCGGTGGATGCCTCGCATCCGCCGGCGGGCGTTCTTGCGCGGACGAGGTCGGGTTTGATTCTCCGAGGGCTTCCCTGGCTCACGCTCGCGGCCACCATACTGTTGGGTCTGTTCGACCGGGACCTGACGCAGATGAGGGACACCGTTCCGTTTCTCGTGTCATTCGTGTTCTTCGGCATGCCTCACGGCGCCATGGACTTGGTGGTCAACCAACGGCTCCGACGGCTCGAGGGTCGGACCACGGGGCTGAGGGGGTTCACCTGGTATCTGGGTCTCATGGCGTTTGCGGGAATGCTCCTCGTCACGGCACCCATCGTCGCGGTCATCGCATTCTTCGTGTTGACCGTGGTCCACTGGGGTCGTGGTGATCTGGAAGCGACCGGCGGCGACGCACCACATCGACTCGACCGATCTGCGGCGATCGCCGGTCGAGGCCTCCTGATCCTTGGGACCGCGTTCGCTTTCGACCCTGCTGCCTCTTGGCGGCCGTTCTCCCTGCTGGTGTTCGGCGAGGCCGCCGGTTCGACGAGCATCGACATCGCACGCACCATCGGACTCGTCGCCTTTGGTTTCGGACTGGTTTCGAGCGTCTTCTGGGTCGTTCGAAGGTGGTCCTCCGCCGATCGCAGTGGCGCGATCCTCGACACCATCGAGTCGATTCTGATCGTCGCCGCGATCGCACTGACCGATCCGTTATTCGGGATCGGGATGTACTTTCTGGGAACCCACTCGTTCCGCCACACGGTTCGACTGGCGATGACCCCCTCGATCATCTCTGCCGACTCCCGAACGACTTCTCTCGCTCGTCGCCTGACCATCGTTCATCTACTTTCCATTCCGCTTCTCATCCCGACCTTCATCCTCCTGCTCGGATGGAGTCGCATTCAATTCGGCGGCCTCGACGCCATGGCGCTCACGGTCACCATGCTCGGATTCTTTCTCGTGACAACCCTTCCGCACCACATGCTCGGGTGTCGGCTTCCACGGTCGCAGGTCGTTTGAAACCTGTTTCGTTCGGAGGGGCACGTTACTTTACCCCCATGACCGAGCAACCACGATCAGACGATCCGTCCACCATGACCTCCTCGAACGCCCGCCGAACCGCTCTGACCCGCCTCGGAAGAAGCGATACCGGCTTCGTGAACCCTTCAGTAGTTCGTGGATCCACCGTCACCTTTGAGACGCTCGGGGAGTTCGAAGAAGCTCTTGGCTGCGATCTGCAACAAGGACCGTATACCTACGGCTTGCTTGATACGCCGACCACTCGGGCCCTCAGTGAGTCGATCGCGGCGCTGGACGGCGCGAATGGCGCGGTGCTCCTCGAGAGTGGTCTTGCGGCGGTGGGCGTGGTGCTTCTGTCTCACATGACGCAGGGTGACCATCTTCTGATGGTCGACTCGTGTTACGGGCCAAGCCGGATTCTCTGCAATGGAATGCTCAAGCGCTTCGGAGTAGAGACCGAGTACTACGATCCCCGAATCGGTCAAGACGGACGTCCGGGCATCGAGACGCTCTTTCGCAAGAACACCAAAATGGTCTTCATGGAATCACCGGGATCAGTGACTTTCGAGATGCAGGATGTTCCGGCGATTGCGGCCGCATGCCAGGAACGCGACATCACCACCGCGATCGACAACACCTGGGCGACTCCGCTCGGGTTTCGACCGATCGAACACGGGGTGGACATGGTGGTCCACGCGCTCACCAAGTACGTCAGTGGTCATTCCGATGTCATGCTTGGCGCGGTGACCGCGCGGACTCGTGAAATCTGGGATCGCGTCAAGATGACCGCGGTAGACCTTGGACACGGCGTCAGCCCGGACGATGCCTGGCTCGGTCTCCGCGGACTTCGAACCCTCGCGATTCGGCTCGATGCGCAGGAACAAGCCGGATTACAACTCGCACGGTGGCTTCAGAAGCGACCGGAAGTGAAGCGGGTCTTGCACCCCGCCTTGCCCGAAGATCCGGGACACGAAATCTTCAAACGTGACTTCGATCGCGGCACCGGCCTGTTCGGCGTGGTCCTACATCCAGTCGAACGCCAAGCCCTGGCACGTATGCTCGAAGGAATGACCTACTTCCAGATGGGTTACTCGTGGGGTGGATTCGAGAGCCTACTGATTCCGCAGCATCCGCTGAGTGAACGCTCCGCAACACCTTGGATTGAAGACGGCACCCTGCTGCGAGTCTCTGCCGGGCTGGAAGCGGTCGATCATCTGATTGAAGATCTGGCCCAAGGTCTCGACCGGCTCGCGGGGTGAATTGGCCGTCGAGAGCTGACCGGATCATCAGTCATCCCATAAACCACCAAGAATCAAATTGAGCCCCTCCTCACTCGTGACGGCAATCAGATGTTCATCGGGTGAGATCGCCAGGCCACGAATGGCCCCGGTCACCTGAAGGAGTTTCGCAAGGGTCCGACCGTCTCCGGGTCTCGAGATGAAAACGGCGCCGTCTTGGCCTGCGCTCACAATTCGCGTGCCTTGATCGATATAGGAAACGTGGCGTGAATTCCCCTGATGCCCGGAGATCCGGGTGGTGTATTCCAAACGTTCGAGATCAAGAACGAGGATATTCTTGGGGCGCTCTCTTCCAACCAGCGCGACCTCCTTCCCTGACGGTGAGAAATCGACGTCGAATTCATAATTCAAAATAGTCTGGGGAATGCCTTCGATCTGGCTCCAGTCGTCCAAGCTGAACAGCTGAACGCTTGCTGATCGTTCGCCGCCGACGATGGCGACCTGCCTCCGCTGGGCACTCGTGGAGATTTTCATCGGGCTCACCATGAGACCGTTCGGATCGGGTCGGCCCGGATGTGCCCTCGCCTTGATCTCGCCTTCAAGGGAGATGTGTATCAAATGGCCGTCGCTGAACCCCGCCAGGAAGCCCCCATCTGGGTGGGCATCAAAGGAAGACACGACACCCGACTTGAAGATGGCGCGTCGATCACCATTTGAAGGATCGATTTGCATCAGTCCGTTCCCGTCTAAACCGACATACAAGCGGTTGCTCGTCGGCCAGTACAGGCTCTCCGCGTTTTCGGCGAACTCGATGGATTTGATCCAACGCTGGGTATAAGCGTCAAGGACTTGGACGCGACCAGTGTCATCGCTGATCGCGATCCGGTCCCCGGATGGCGAGAAGACCACCGCACCGGGAATCGCCGCGTTTGGAAGCAGTATGACCGTGTCACGAACCCGCCATTTCTTCACGGTTCCATCATGGCCACCGGACCACACAAATCGTCGATCTTCACTCAACACACCCGACCAGATATAGCCTTGGGAGCTTCCGATCATGTTGGTTTGCTCGCCCGAGAGGAGATCAAAGGTCCGAATCGAGTCGTCGGTCCCAACGGTATGGACCACGCCGTTGACATCATCGAACATCGCTTGCCACACACCACCCTTGTTCCCGCGAAGACGATGCACAATCTCCCAAGTTTCGGAATTGAGAATCTCCGTGATGCCATTACCGCCGCAGACGGCGACCAGTCTTCCCGACTCAGAGATCCCGAATCTGAGAACCACGGAATCTCGATCAAGAATCGGCGTGAGAATATCCAGATCGGAATTCGTCTCGAACACGATTCCTTCCTCGGTGCCCAAAATGATTCGAGCATCGGGAAGAACCGCAAGGGTTCGGACGGCCCGACTTCCCGTGGCGGCGGTGGTCTTGATTTCGAGCGTTTGAAGGTCGATGACGTAGACGTTGCCTTCCTCGCCTGCGAGCACCGCCACCTCTTCCTGAGGAATCGCAATGACTTCACCGATCGGTTCCGGCGTGCTTCCGATCAGAATCGTCTTGCCAGTCTGCAGATCAATTGACTTGATACTCCCGCCCAGATCCACGCTCAGAACGAGATTTCGACTTGGAACGACGCAGTGTCGCCACCCGCTGTCATTTGAATTCCATGCATTGAACCACTTCTTAAGGCCCGAAGTGAGGTCGATCGCGTGAACGCCGTCATAGGCCGAGACAATCATCCATCTCTCATCCGATCCTGGCGCGTCGACGAGGTCGATCGAACTGACATCGTCGCGAAAACCGGTGATGGTCATTTCGCTGCGGTCGATCTGATTCTCAAGCCAGCCGTACTCCCAACCTCGCTCCGAGACGGGAATCTCTGCCAGACGAAGCCGCACCGATGCCATATCCCCGGCCGCGTGGGCAGAAATCGCAGAGCCAAGCTGTGCATCGGCCGCGGAGCGTTGCGCGATCCGCAGCAAGCCCGTCTCGCGTCGAAGCATCACGGTCAGTACGACCAATGCAGCGAGCAACGAAACGGCTGCGGCTCCAATCATGCTGGCAGTCATCGGATTGCGCCGGGACCATCTCGCAGTCCGAACCATTCGGCCAAGCGGTCGAGCCGTGACCGGTCGATCTTCGAGCCACGCCTTGTAGTCAGCGTCCATGGCGTCGACCGACTGATATCGAGCCGTCAATGATTTCTCGAGCGATTTCTGGACGATGCCGTCAAGGTCGCGATCGATGGCAGAATCGTAAACTCGGAGTGAGCCAGGCATCGTCTCGCGAATTCGATGGGCGGCCTCAACCATGCCGCAATCTGCCAGTTCGTAGGGCATCCGCCCAGTGAGAAGCAAGTACGCGACCACGCCGAGCGCATATCCATCGGTTCTCACGTCAGTCGATTCGCGATCCCCGTCGATCTGTTCCGGGGCCATGAACGGGACCGTTCCGAGGACCTGACCCGGCATGGTGGCGAGCGTGTCGAATTGCTGGGTCGTCGAATCAAGGCGAGCGATACCAAAATCGATCACGCGGACTTTTCCGTTCGATCCAACGAGAATGTTGGCTGGCTTCAGATCGCGATGGATCACACCCTTACTGTGCGCGTATCGAATACCGGCGATCGCTTCTCGGAAGAGGGTGACTGTCGCCCGGGAGTCAAGATTTTTTTTCCTGGCGAAAAGCGTGATTGGCAAGGCGCCCTCGACGAATTCCATCGCGAGCCAAGGTGCTTTTCGACCGGCGACGTCGAGTGAGCCAGACGCAAAGACCCGTGCGATCGAGGGATGCTCGAATCCACCCGTGATCTCGACTTCTCGTTCGAACCGGCGGCGAGCCTGGGGCCCGGAGAATGCCGCCCGAAGGACCTTCACGGCGACGATTCGATCAGGTCGGCGTTGCCGAGCCTCGAAAACCATGCTGGTTCCGCCGGTCCCGACCAGGCGGAGCAGTTCGAAATCGCCCAGTCGGCAACCCACCAATGATCTAGGGCTATCGGTTTCTTCTTGTTGGCGATCCCCATCATCTTCCTGATCTACCATCGTGGCATCGATGAACTCAAGAAGACTCCGGACTTCGTCCCGAATCTCGATGTCCTCGTCTGAGGCGTCGATGAGTCGGTCACGATGCTCGCGCTTTCCCTGAACGGCTTGATCAAAAAGCGTGCGAATGCGCTCGCCTCGTTCTCGTTCGGACTCGTCTAGATTCGAGTTGATCAACGGTTCATTCATGTCTGAGTCGGGGAAGTCCTGAGGAGAGATCTCGAAAATCCGTCAATGACAAGATTTGGAGAGGCGCCCCATCAGTCCCCTTGATTCGAAAGATGTCGTTGCAGGAATGCTCGGGCGAAGGTCCAGTCTCTCCGAACTTTCGGCACCGAAGACTCCAAGACCAACGCCACTTGTCCAGTGGAGAGACCCATCAGCCATCGCAGCCGAGCGACATCGGCCGCATCCTGATCAATTCGACCGAGCTCTTCAGTGGCGGTGAGGAGACCGGTTGATTCCGCGGAGGTTGCATGATCGAAGTCCGCGAGTTCGCCGGCAAACAGCGACAGTGACACTGGCCGTTGACCGTTCCCTCGCTTCACCGCCTTCCGCTCCCGCGCATGATCGATCAAGAATTGTTCCATCGCACGAATGGCGGATCCAAAAAAGTGTCTTCGACTATCCCATTTCTCCGGACTGCTCTGGGACATGCGAAGGAACACCTCATGAACCACTTGGGTGGCTTCGAGGCCAGAGACTGGCGAGTCGCGACGGAGCGCAGACCCCGCGAGATGCCGCAGGTCTTCGTAGATGATTCCCCACATCTGTCGCGCCGCCTGCTCATCACCTTCGAGGGCCGCATTGAAGATCTGGGTTAGAGGTGGTGGGTTCTGTTCGCTCATGCTGATTCAGACCATCAAGAAACCTTTCCGATGAGAATAATAGATCGGAGCATCGTTAATCCGCCAAAAACCGCCATCTGGATGTTTCCTGTTTCCGTGGGATCGGTCCCGTGAGTCCAAAGTCCTTCGAATGCGGCCACAATGTCCCGATGAGCGAATCTTGGACATGGAAACTCTTGCAGGCAGGTCAATTTCGTCTCGATGGAGGTGGCATGTTTGGGATCATTCCCAAATCGATCTGGTCGAAATGGGCGAGCGCCGACGAGATGAACCGCGTCGGACTCAATACGAACTGCCTTCTCCTCGAGCAGAAGGGCCGACGCGTCTTGGTGGAAGCCGGGTGTGGCGATAAGTGGACGGAAAAAGAGCGCGGAATCTATCAATTGGAACGCCGAACGATCGTGGACGCACTTCGAGAGATCGATGTTGAGCCTGAGTCGATCGACACCGTCGTCACAACCCACCTTCACTTCGATCATGCCGGAGGACTGACTTCTTGGGACGGGCGAGATCCGTTAGAAATGGCGGCGGAAGGCACTTCTCCCCGAGTCGTTTTTTCGAATGCTGAGATCGTCGTCCAACGCCAAGAATGGAGTGATGCACTTGCCAATCGCAGCACCATGACCCGCACCTACCTTCGGACGCATCTCGATCCAATCGCAGATCGCGTTCGATTAATCGACGGTCCACAGGAGGTTCTTCCCGGCATTCGTGTCGAGCCGCTGGTCGGTCACACTTGGGGAATGCAAGGGGTCTTCATCGATGCGGCAGAAGGCACCGTGGTCTTCCCAGGCGATCTCCTTCCCACCGTCCACCATGCACATGCATCATCAAGCCCGGCCTACGACATGCTGCCGTTCGAGACGATGCAAACCAAAGCCGCGTTTCTCCCCAAAGCCGCCGAAGAAGGTTGGATTCTGGTGCTCGACCATGAGCCTGATACGCCCATCGCGCGGATCTCTCCCGCGAAACACGGCAAGTTTGAGGTCGTACCGATTCTTTGAATCAGTTCTGGAGGCCACTAAAACACGATTTTCGGCCAGCCTGCGATGATTCCGGAACCTTCACCCCGGGAACGGGAGTACAGCATCTTGGTAATTCCGCGCCAGGGTCAATGACACACAGCGCGCTTTTGCAGAGTCACTTCTCTCAGGATGCTCGAAACATGAAGACGATCCACACCATCGCAATATCAACATTGATCCTCGGAGGCATCGCTTCCCATGCCGCGCTCGGACATGGAACGCTCTCCAATCCGCCGAGTCGCATCTACCAAGCATGGGACGGTGGGTGCATGACGAACCCCGACCCGTTCCTACAGGGCGTGATCAACCAGGACCTCGATGCCTGTTGGAACTGGAACGAGCTGGTCAATTTCGCGCCTGATACTCAGTACGACCAGTTCAACGTGCCCTTTGACCAGATCATTCCGGATGGAAAACTGGCCAGCGCCAACAACCCGCGATTTGCGGCCTTCGATACGGTCAGCGATCAGTGGCCGACGACGCCGGTGGAAGCTGGCTCGCTCGAGATGACCATCTTCGCGACAACGCCGCACAATCCCTTGAAGATCTACGCATTCCTCAGTACGCCGGATCACGCCTGGGGACAAGAGCCGCTTACCTGGGCTGAAATGCAACCGATTCCCGTTGGACCAGTCGCGCTCGACGGCAACGAGTACACCTTTACGGTCACGCTCCCGCCTCGCGTCGGGAAGCACTCGATCTACGTGATCTGGCAGCGGATCGATCCCATCGGCGAAGGGTTCTACATGCTCGCCGATGTCGACTTCGGGGTCTGCAGCGACACCTGCGACTGCCTGAGTGATCTCGATCTGAATGGCCGAGTCGACGGCGCCGATCTCGGCATGATGCTTGGTGCCTGGGGAAGCCCCGGTGGTGACGTGACCAACGACGGGCAGACCAATGGCGCTGACCTGGGCATCCTCCTTGGCGAATGGGGCTCTTGCAGTCCCGACTGCGATGCCGACGGCATCTCCGACTACGAAGAGGTCGAGGCTGGAGCGGCAGACTGCAACTTAGATGGCATTCCCGACGACTGCCAGGAACAGCCTGATTGCGATGGCGACGGAATATGGGACGTCTGCGCGATCCTCAATGGGCTTGCCGACGATTGCAATACCAATCTGATCCCCGATTCTTGTGAAATCGCCGACGGAGGGCTCGACGAAGACAACAACGGCATCCTCGATGAATGCCAGTTGGATGGATTCACCTACGAGTGGGTGGTCACCAACGACTGGGGGACCGGTTTTATCGCCAATCTGACGATTCACAACGATTCCGGGCAGTGTCTTAGCGGATGGGAAGCGCTGTTTAGCTCCAAGACTTTCACCGTGGATTCGGCTTGGAACGGGGTACTGGTCCCTCGTGGCGATGGTGTCATTCGCATCGTCAACGAAACCTGGAACGGCGACGTCTGTCAGGGGGAGAGCTTCATGATCGGGCTTCAGGCCACGGGAACTCCCTCGCTCCCCATGGGACTTCTCCTCAATGACAGCCCGGTTGAACAGGCTCCTTGATCGCCCTGGCTGCCGAGGTACGGCGATCCACCCCTACCGGGGTGGATCGCCTTGCCTTGGAACCACTTAAACCGGTACCTTGGACAACATGCAACGCTTTATCCGACCTCTAGTGGCGATCGCCCTCGCCCTCCCATTCTCCAGTACCGCCATCGCACTCGCCCAGAATGCACCCCGAGATCCATCGATCGGCACTCGATCGCCCGTCTGGATGGGGTACTTCGTGGCCGCCGTCTTCGCCGCGATCCTGCTGGTGCTCACGCTCTTTCCCTCGAAGCGACAGCACGAGGATCTTTGATCGTCGGTGTCTCACCGGCCTTTTGACTCCTCGAAGAATCCAATCACCAGGCCGCGGTGCCAATCTCCCGGGGGGAGGTTCGGTGACTCCAGCCACCATCGGAGACAACGATGTCCCCACGAAGTATCAAAGGTCTGCTCGTACTCAACGGACTGCTGGTCGCATCCGTCGTGGCGATCACCTTCTCGCCGGCTGCTGATGCACAGGAGCGGTTCCGCGGGAAGTACGCCATGGTGTCAGGCCGAGCGCAAGGCTCGTCCCCCTACATCCTGTACATCGTCGATCAGAACTCACGACAGCTCGTGGCGATCCGCTACGACACTTCGAAAAGAGTTCTCGAAGGAATGGGATATGCGGATCTTGCCAGCGATGGCGTGACCGTTCGACAGAACCGCAAGTGACGCCGGCAGGCGAACAGGAGATCTTTAACATGACCACCGACGCTCATCAATCAAACACCAGCCACCAGACCACCATCCAGCCCGCCGCCGCGATCCTCTGGGCATCTGCCTTCATCATCGCAACCCTGGCGATCTTTCAGGCCGGACATCTCTCCCCGAATCCCGCTTTTGCCGGCATGGCGACATCCACGGACGAAGGCTTTTCAATGGTGACCAGCTCGAGTGGCACTGGGCCCAAAGAGAGTCCCTACGAGTTTCTTTACGTCATTGATTCGAATGACGAAAGCCTGCTCATCTACTCGATTCCCAACGCCAACAACCCAGCGGCGAGCAAGCTTGTCCTCATCGACGGTGCCTATCTCCCCCGACTCTTCACCGCAGGACGCGGCGGTTGAGAAGCCACGGCGTCGTATCAAGCCATCGATCACGAGGGCGTCGCCATCCGCGACGCGCTCGTTTCGCATCCTGATCTGACGGAGCCCTGGCATGCGAGTACGTACCGTCGATCCCGTCATGGCCCATCGTCGAGCGGCCGAGTTCACGACTCGCTCAATCAAGGCCTCAACCAAGGCCCAGGGACTTCGGTTGGCGATCTCGATGGTCGACTTGACCACTCTGGAAGGTGCGGACACTCCAGAGAAGGTCCGGAGCCTCTGTGATCGAGGGCGAAGGCCCCTTTCAACGCAGCTCGAGCCACCGATCCCGCCCGTGGCGGCCATCTGCGTGTATCCATCAATGGTCAGAACTGCGAAAACCCGGCTTGCCGGCACTAATATCAAGGTTGCGAGCGTTGCCACCGCCTTTCCAAGCGGTCAGGCCCCCATCGAGACTCGACTGGCGGAGGTCTCCGCGGCCGTGGAGGCTGGGGCAGATGAGATCGACATGGTGATCAATCGAGGTGCCTTTCTGTCCGGCCGGTACGACGTCGTCCAGTCGGAAATCGAGGCCATCAAGCGGGCTTGTGGGCCTGCTCACCTCAAGATCATCCTGGAGACCGGCGAACTCGGAACCCTCGATCAAGTCCGATTGGCTTCAGATCTGGCGATGGAGGCCGCCAGCTCCGCGCCACACGCTGACTCTGGCATCCAAGACGGTGAAATTTTCATTAAGACCTCGACTGGAAAGATCTCGCCGGCTGCCACCATGCCTGTCGTACTGGTGATGCTGGAGGCCATCCGGGACCACTTTGACCGTACTGGAGTCCGGATAGGTATGAAGCCCGCCGGCGGAATTCGGGCTTCCAAGCCTGCATTGCACCATCTGGTCATGGTTCGGGAGACTCTGGGCGCCGATTGGCTCCGACCGAGCCTGTACCGATTCGGTGCTTCGAGCCTTCTCGATGACCTTGGAAGACAATTGCTTCGCATCGAGAATCGAAGGTATTCGGGTACTGGTGATGTCCCCCGCAGCTGAATTCCGACAAAGACAGCGAGAGAATCAATCGCCAAATAGTCCTCTCGATGTGGTTTTCGGTGGGCGAATTGGGTTGGTTTTCATCGTTCTTTGCCGTATTATTCCACTTCCCTCGGGACTCCAGCAAACTCAGGACCTCGAAAGAGCCATATCTCCCTGAGTTCTCTGCCTTCTGTTTTCAGCACCGATTCGATGCTGTTCCAAATGTCCGAGTTCCTCGCCGTGTGGGAGGAAAGAGCCATGTCCCATGAACCCCCTATTGACCGTGAAACAGCCTGATTACATCCAGGGGTATCGAGTTCTCAAGCATATTGGGAGCGGTGCCGCCAGCGAGATCTACTGCGTCTGCAAGCCAGATAGCAGCGAGATCTTTGCGCTGAAGCATGTGCTCCTCGAAGAGAGCGACAAAGACGATCGCTTTCTGGTTCAGGCCGAGAATGAAGTCAAGGTCTCCAAGAAACTCACACATCCCGCGATCCGGCGGATTCTGAGTGTGGAGAAGGTCCGCCCCAAGGGCTGGACCCGGACCGAGGTCGCCGTGCTGATGGAACTCGTCGACGGTCAGTCGATGGACAAACTGGTCGACTCCGACGTCCTCTCGAAGATGCAGATCTTCCGAGAAGTCGCTGACGCGCTGGCCCATATGAACGACAAGGGATTCGTGCACGCCGATATGAAGCCCACCAACGTTCTGGTGACCGAAACCGGCAAGGTCAAGGTGATCGATCTTGGACAGGCTCATCCAATCGGCAAGCCCAAAGAGCGGATCCAAGGAACGCCTGGCTATATCGCCCCCGAGCAGGCGGAACTCGAACCGCTCACCGAGCGCACCGACGTCTACAACTTCGGGGCCACGATGTACTGGATGCTCACTCGCAAGGAAGTCCCCACCGCCGCCGCCGGCGGCCGAGGGGCCCAGTCGGCATCGGTTCCTGCACCGGCCCACACCCTCGTTCGAGGGATCCCAACAGAGTTGAGCGAATTAATCAGTGTGAGCGTTGACCCCAACCAGTACGCCCGCTGGAAGAACATGCATACGGTGGTTCGAAAACTCGATCGCATCATCGAGGAATTTCAGCAAAAACGAGCGGGCTGAAGGCGGCCTTTCAAACCCAAGAAAACCGGGCCATCACGGCCGCGGTTTGAACTGAGACGAACGAAAGAAACGACGGGACGCCCATCGATGATGGGCGTCCCGTCGTTTTTTTCAATTGAAAACGTTCGAACTCGAGCTCAACCCTTTCCGAGAATCGGGACCGACTCCTCGAACCGAGGCTCTTGCCAGACCCGGAATCCTCCGAGGAACGCGTTGGTATTTTCGCCGAGGGTCACAAAATCAGGAATGTCGTCCTCGTGCTTAGTGAGTCGCTTCGCATTTCCGCCTCCGATGCAGATGGTCTCTGGAAGTAGACCCTGATGAAAGATGCCCACCATCTTCCAGACCTCTGCCCGCCAAGACTTGGTGCCTTCCTTCTCTCGATAGGCTTCCCCGACTCGATCCTCAAAAGAGTCGCCATTCTTAAACGGCATGTGCGCAATCTCCATCGGCATCACCTGATGGTTGCAGATCATGCAACTTCCGAGGCCCGTTCCGAGACCGAGAAAGAGCATCTTCCCCCCCGAATAACTCCCCACGGCCTGCATGGCAGCGTCATTGAGGAGCCTGATCGGCTTACCCGGGAATCCCGCTCGGAAATCGAATGCCTCCCATCCGGGTCCGAGGTTCTTCGGAGGCACCAGGAGTCGTCCATCCCGGATTGGCGCTGGAAGGCCAATGGCCATCACGTCAAATTCTTTGGGTGATCGCATTTCGGAGATGGCCGCGACCATGTCATCCGGCGTGAAGTCGTGACCGCTCGCCACCCGCCGCTTGTCCTCGGGAGACTCACCCGAAAGCAGGGATTTGATATGACTGCCACCGATATCAACTGAGAGAATCTTCATGAAAACTTCCTAGGTGGGAATTCTGAGACGCGGCGCTTCGCAACGCCCTCAAGCCCGATCGTCGACTCCGAGCGATCGCTCTGGAAGTGATCACGGTACCGCGGCGCTGCTGTTTGGTGCGGACGGCGTTGGATCGGTACCATCGTTATGTCCGTGGTCCTGATCCGACGTCCGGAGGTCTCGATGAACCCGCCGACAACCAACACCGAATGGGAATACGCGCCCGCCCCCGAGCGAGTCGATCCTGGCATCGCCGACCAATATCGCCTCTTCATCGGGGGCCGTTTCGTCGCTGGTCGCAGCCGCAAGACCTTTGACACGATCAATCCAGCCACTGAAGCCGTGCTCTCCCGATGCGTGGAGGCGAATGCCGCCGATGTCGATGCCGCCGTCGCCTCTGCCCGCGCCGCCTTCCGAGGGTGGTCTCGGACCAAACCCCAAGAGCGGGCAAAGTACCTCTATCGAATCGCCCGGCGGATCCAGGAACGGGCTCGCGAGCTGGCCGTGCTCGAGACGATGGACGGTGGAAAGCCCATCCGCGAGAGTCGGGACGTTGATATCCCGCTCGTCGCCCAGCATTTCTTCCACCACGCCGGATGGTGCGACAAACTCAAGTATGCCTTCCCTGGTGCGACCGAACCACGGCCGCTCGGCGTCTGCGCCCAGGTCATCCCGTGGAACTTCCCACTCTTGATGCTCGCTTGGAAGATCGCCCCGGCATTGGCCTGCGGCAACACCGTGGTTCTCAAGCCCGCCGAGACCACACCACTCACCGCCCTCCGCTTCGCAGAGATCTGCGAGGAATGCGAACTCCCCGCGGGCGTGGTCAATATCGTCACCGGCGCTGGCGAAACCGGCCGCCATCTGGTCGAGCACCCTGACGTCAACAAGATCGCCTTCACGGGTTCAACCGAGGTTGGGAAACGAATTGCGGCCGCCACCGCAGGCTCTGGCAAGCGACTCACCCTCGAACTTGGCGGCAAGAGCCCGAACATCATCTTTGCCGACGCCTCCATCGATCAGGCGATTGAGGGCATTGTGCAGGGCATCTGGTTCAACCAAGGCCATGTTTGTTGCGCCGGGAGCCGGCTCTTCGTCCAAGAATCTGTCCTCCCTGAGGTCATCGCAAAGCTCGAACGTCGATTGGGAACACTCCGAGTCGGCGATCCCCTCGACAAGAACACCGACGTCGGCGCGATCAACTCCGGCCCACAACTGGCGACGATCCAGCGATATCTCACCGAAGGAACCGCTGAAGGCGCCACCATGCATCAGCCGAGCACCACGCCGCTTCCAGACAAAGGATTCTGGTGCCAGCCCTGCTTCCTCTCTGACGTCCAACCCAACCATGTCATCGCCCGTGAAGAGATCTTCGGACCGGTGCTCGCGGTGATGAGTTTCCGTACGCCTGAAGAAGCAATCAGTCGTGCCAACGACACTCGATTCGGACTCGCCGCCGGGGTGTGGACCGACAAAGGCAGCAAAATATTTGAGGTCGCCAGCAGACTTCAAGCGGGCGTCGTCTGGTTGAATACCTACAACCGATTCGATGCGACGAGCCCGTTCGGCGGCGTCAAGGAAAGCGGCTTCGGCCGTGAAGGCGGGCTTCATGGCCTGCGTGGATACCTGTCACTCTGAACGAGGCGGATGCGATCATGGCCCGAGAACCCATCCTCAAAACCTGGAAGCTCTTCATCGGCGGCGCTTTCCCGCGCACCGAGAGCGGACGCACCATGATCCTCTGGGGCGGCGACGATCGCGTGGTCGCCCACTGTTGCCAAGGCAGCCGGAAGGATCTTCGGAACACCGTGGAAGTTGCGCGTCAGGCGCTTCCTGGCTGGTGGGCCCGCGACGCGTACAACCGGAGCCAGATCCTCTACCGAATCGCGGAGATGACCGAAGGACGGACCGCCGAACTTGTCGATGCGATCCGGGCGGTTCCCGACCCTGATTCGGATCAGGCTCCAACCGCCGCGGTCGCCCGCAAAGAAGTCGCCGTCGCCATTGACCGAATGGTGACTTTCGCTGGTTGGTGTGACAAGTTCGCTCAGGTCCTCGGATCTCGAAATCCGGTGAACGGTCCGTACCACAACTTCACGATGCCCGAACCGACCGGCGTCTGCGGCGTGATCGCGCCAAACCAGCCGACTTTTCTCGGCTTAGTCTCGCATCTCGCGCCGGTGCTCGCGGGCGGCAACGTCGCGATCGCACTGGCGAGTGAGCTGAACCCGCTTCCCGCCATGGTCTTCGCGGAAATCTGCGCCACTAGCGACGTCCCTGGTGGGGTCGTCAACATTCTCACCGGCTATCGCCACGAGATGATTCCAGAGTTCGCCGACCACCGAGACATCGACGCCATCGGCGGCGCCGCGGAAACCGCAAAAGAGCGCCGGCTCCTCGAACTTGGTGCCGCCGACAACATGAAGCGGGTCCGGCTCGAGACCGTCGGCGACGGCGACTACTTCGATGACGAGTCTCGCCACAGCCCGTGGACCATCGAACCGTTCACCGAAATGAAGACCATCTGGCATCCATCGGGAAGTTGAACCGGACGCCATCAAGGATCTGAATGCGCTGGATTCCGCAGAGCCCATGTGCCCGAATCCGCGATTCCTAAGGAATAAATCCAGCAGATGACATGCCGGTGGGCCGAGGTGCCCGCCGGTTTCTGGTCTTGGGTCATTCGCTAGCCCGTTCAAACCGATCGATGCCGCCCACAGTCGCGACGACAAAGATCCATGGCCGCCAACTACCGCCACCTACCGCCACGAACCGCCATCAGCCGCCAGTTGAGACGCTGGGAATAATCCACGTCCACAGTGATCAATTGATCTGTTCACTACGATCACACCGATGGAACCTATGGACGCGGCGCTCCAGATGGAACGCCGTGCTCCACGAAAATCCCGCATCACTGGAGTCACCCCATGCATGACGCACGGCAGGTTCGCTTTTGGATCGGCGCGATCGCGCTCACCGCCATCAATCTCAGCGTCTGGTTTTTCGCCACCACGGATCGGCCAAATGGCCCTGCGATGGTGCGAATCGTCTATTCGTCATCCGCAGATCTCTTTGCAGAAACGGGACGGCTCCTGCTCGGATTGGATCGAGACCTCTACACGGAAGATCAGGTCGGCCGACCGCTTGAGCGATCGCCATTCCGGATCGAGCCTCCGATCTCCGGTGACTGGCAAATCCTTTCGCGGGGGCAAGTCGCCTTTGAACCACACGATCCGCCCCTCCCCGGACGGCTTTATCGCGTGGCCTTGACGCCTTCACACCCGATGTTCCGGTATCACCAGATCGACGAATCCACGCTCCCCGAACTTCACTATCAACCGCTCGAGGTCGATTTCGTTCGACTTGAAGAGGTTAAGAACTCCGAGGAGTCAAAAGCGGTCAAGACGGCCACGATGACAGTTGAGTTCAACTACCCCGTCGATCGACGCGCGCTCGAGGCCGCCATGTCGGTCTCGGTGGGTGGCCGTCTCACCGCCTACAAAATGACTTCCGAGCCCATCGGCTCCACCCACCAGATGACGGTTCCGTGTGCCCCGGACGACGTCATCGATGTTCTCATCGGGAAGGATCTCGTCGGTGACGGCGGCCTCCTTCCACTCGGAAGAGCGACTCGAGAGACGTTCAAGATCGCCGGTCATCTCTCGGCAATGCAGGCAACATCAAGGCGATCGTACGACGGTCGCCCTTCGCTCGAAATCCGCTTCGATCGAGCCCTCGCACTCGGTCAAACGATTCCCTCCGTCATCGTGAAGCCGTCCGTCGGTCCGCTCAACGTCCGTCTCTATAAGCAGACCATGTACATCAATGGCCGGTTCCTCGGGGAGCAGGCCTATTCGATCACGGTGCAAACGCCACTGCTCGCCATTGATGGTTCGACATTGCGTGAGCCAATTGTCCGTTCCGCCTTCTTCGATCCTCCAAATCCCACCCTCTCTTTTGGTGACCAAGGATCGCAGATCATCCCTGGAGGTCGATTCGAAGTCGCGATTCGCCATGATCAGCTCAAAAAAATGAAACTCACGGTTGATCGACTTCTCGATCAAAATCTTCCGATGTTCCTTGCCGATGTTCTTTCGACGAAGAATCTGATGCGTCTCTCGGAACGCATCGTCGATCGAGAGCTCGAAATGGACGGCGATTCGAAGCGTGAGCAATGGCGGTCTCGACTCGATCTTGAATCGGTCATGGAACGAAAGCCCGGTCTGTACCACCTCAGGATCTCCAATCCCGAGAATCGCTGGTTGTCAGACAGTCGCACCCTCCTGGTCAGCAACCTGGCGCTTGAGACCCAGATTGATACCAACAGTGTGCTGGTATGGGTGACTTCGATCGATTCTGGCCAGCCGGTTCCCGGAGCATCGGTCACCGCCTGGGCCCCTGACCAGAGCGAGATCGCTCAGTTTCTGACCGATGACCGAGGCATCGTCCAGATTCCCTTCGACGGTCAAGTTTGCGACCTGGTCGCGGCGACCTTGGGCGATGATTTGGCCTACGCTCGACTCGATCGTGCCAGCAGAAGCGATGATGCCGCCTTGCGTGGTTCGCCATGGGCTGGCCCAATCGACCTCGCGATGTATGCGGATCGAGGCGTCCACCGGCCAGGCGAGGTCATTCATCTGACCGGCGTGGTACGGCACTCAAACGGCAAACCGATCTACTCGACACCGCTCGAGATTCGGTGGACCCGACCGGATGGAAAGCTCATCGCGACGCAAGAAGTCTTCACCGATGATCAGCAGGGCTTCTTCCAGTGCGATGTGACGACCGATGCTTCCGCGATGACCGGAACTTGGCTGGTAACTGCCCACCTTCCTGGTGATGACCGCATCATTCGCCAAATGGAATGTCCGGTCATGCCGTTCCTTCCGGTCCGATTGAAAGTCAATTCAGAGTTCGTCACGATTTCTGACAAGCCCGGTGCCGCGATCGAGATCGACGTCGAGGGTCGATACCTTCACGGCGGTCCAGCCGCGGGTCTTGCCACCACGATCGCCGTTCGTTTCGATCCGATTCGAGCAACATTTCCAACGCAACCCGATCTCACTTTCGAATCGACCGGAAATCGTCAGACAATTCGAAGGCTCCTCCGAGGAACGCTTGGTCCGGAGGGACGGGCCCGGCACTTGGTTCAGTCACCGAAGACTCCCGGCGCCTGGAGGATCACCGCGGTCGCATCAGTGATCGAATTCGGCGGGCGGGCTACCGCATCAACGGTACGTGGAAGGGTCGATACCGCTCGGCGGCATCTCGGTCTCGGTCTTCCCGGCGGCATTGTGTATCGGCCCGAGGAATCAATCACCATCGAGACCCTCGCGCTCCTCGATGGCGAAGCCGATCCTTCCGTGGCACCAACCGTGACGATCGAGTCGATCGAATACCGCTGGCAGAGAGTCAATGGACGCAACTGGACATCAACTATGGAAACTCATCCAGTCGCGATGATGATTCCACCACCGACCGCCCTCGAATACGGCGGCACTTCTCTCGAACTTCCTCCGCTTCCGCAAGGCGCCTACCGCGTACTCGCGTCGATTCAGACTTCGACCGGTAGAAAGATCGTGGCCACGCGTGAATTCAATGTGAGTTCATGGATGTCCCGGGATCGTCGGCCGTCGGATCGTCCTGACCGTCTTCGTCTCGTACCCGGTGGCGGCCCGGCACGTCCCGGTGATTTAGTTGATGTGATGATTGGAGCCGACTTCGCCGGTTTGGCGATGGTCACGGTTGAGACCGATCGAATTCACCAGGCCCAGATCATCGAACTCGGCATCGGTGGCGGCATGGTCACGGTTCGAATCCCCGACGAGGTCCGCGATACATGCTTCGTTGCCGCCACGCTGATTCGACCCAATGATGCCAGTTCGAAGCAACGGCTGCCTCTACTCTCACGTGGAGCCGCCCGCATCCCGATTGATCGAGAACCGTATCGCCTTCACCCCGACATCGTTGCTTCAGATTCGGCCCGCCCCGGCGAGCTGGTCCATTTCGCCCTGAGCGTTCCCACCCCGGAATCCATGTCAAGCGCTGCGATGGTTCACCTCTGGGCGGTCGAGGAAGGCGCGCTCCTGGTCACCAATCACCACGCGCCGGACCTGGTCCGACATTTTCTCTCCGACCGGGCCCGAGTAGTACGCGCCCTCGATACGAGGCGTGATGTTCTGCCTGAGCATGATCGATCCGAGACGATGGATCGAATCGGAGGTGATGCGGCGGCGGCACACCGAGAACCGGTTCCCGTGCGAATTCCCGATATTCAGGTGATCTGGCGAACGGCCATGCCACTTCCAGCCGACGGCCGACTTGACCTTGATCTCGAGATGCCGGAACTCGATGGTGCGATGCGAATCATGGCGGTGGTCGTCGACGACGATCGATACGGCGCCACCGAACACGTCATCGGCGTGACACCCGCCTTGCAGCTCACCGCCGCACTTCCCCGAGCTGCCGCACCCGGCGATGCCATGAGAATTCCGGTGAGCCTTCGGAACAACACCACCCGCCCAATGACCGCGCGGATCCGAGTCGATTCTGGCGAAGGGCTGAAGGCGACGCTCGACGTCGAACGCGTGAGCTTGGCCGTCGCGGAGGCGGTCATGGTGGAACTCTCCATAACCGCGACCGGGATCGGTTCGATTCCCATTCAAATTCGCGCCGAAGCCATTGATCCAGTTCTCGATTCCCTGATGACCGGCGGTCCGGCCACGGAACTGGCCCGGCACGTGGCGGTTCGACCGCCCCATGGTCGATCCCAAGAGGTCATTCGTCTGGTTGCCCTCCCAGGAAAACGAGTGGTCCTGAATCGTGATCATGACCTTGAAATCCTTGCCGGTCGGATCGACATTGTGGTGGGCGGAAGGCCTGTGACAAATCTCGGCGACGCCGTCGATGGGCTCATCGAGTACCCCTACGGATGTGGCGAACAAATCGGTAGCAAGATTGAAGGAATCCTCGCGGCATTGATGGTCGATCCTGCGATCTCCGGTGAACAGCCCGAAGTGCTCCGCGCCATGGCCGCTGATGGATTTCGCCGCCTCTGGAAGACGCAACGCGCCGATGGCATGATTCCCTATTGGTCCGGCGGCCAAGGAAATGCCTGGCTCACCGTTCGATCTGCGGCGATCGCTCAGAATGCTCAACGCCATCAGATACCACTGCCTCCAAACTTCCTGAAGGGGCTGATCGCTGCGACTGCACGCGTCGTCCGGAAGCCTTCGAGCCATGGCTTCCAGCCACTCGCCGTCCGCGTCTTGACCGAGGCGGGACAGACTGATGCCGCCATGCTTCAGGTGCTGAACAAAGACGCCGAATCATTCTCGGTCGGTGACCGCGCCCAAATCGCGTTCACCCTCGCGGTCCTCGGCCGAGAGGACGACGCCGATCGGATCTTTGACACCTTTGTGGTGCCGGATCTGTTTCCACCAACGACGAATGGGTATTTCAACTCCGACGTGATGCAGGCTTCCTTAGCACTGAGTGTACTGATGACCCATCGGCCTCATCATCCGATGGTGATTCCGATGCTGGAATTCGTACTGGCCGGACTTCAAGATAATCAGTGGCGTACCACCTATGAGGCCGCCGCCGCAGTCAAGGCCATCGCCGCCTGGGCCAAAGAGAATCCCGCCGATTCGACGCTGACCGGAGAATTGATGATCGCCGGAGAACGGATCGTCATCAACGGCACCGATCCAATTCGCCGGCACATCAAACTTCCCATCGGAACCTCGCTCGCGGCGCTGGATGAGTTTGTCATGGCGACCGGCGAGAATCCGATCCACGTGAGCATCGTCACCTCCGGTGTGCCTCGCGATCGGATCGGCGACGACCACGAATCGAATGGGCTTACAGTCACGCGGCGATGGCTTGATGCCGAAGGCAACATTTTGGAATCGAATGAAAAGATCACCGCCGGCGATGTGATCACCGTCGAGGTGGAATACGCCTCAACTACCAGGCGTAACATTCCCAACATTGCGATTGTCGAGGTGCTTCCCGGTGGCATGGAATTCGAACTTCCCGTACTGGTCACCAGTGCGAGTGGGAGTCAATCTCTCGGTGCGGTAGACCGCTCCGAGTTTCGAGACGATCGTCTGATCGTCTTCGATACCGCCACGCCGAAGTCCCAGCTCATTCGGTATGCCATGCGGGCGATTGTTCCCGGGACTTGGTCGGTCCCGGGTGCCGCAGCATCATCAATGTACGTGGCCGATATTGAAGCTCGAACTCCCAATCGTGCGGTGGAGATCATGCTTCCGTGAATGCCGAGTCCGCCCATCACGAAGAACCCGCAACGTCGTCGGCCGAGTTTCACCGCGGCGGATGGAAACGCCGATTTCGTTGGCTTGCCATGACCCTTGCCGCACTGACCACGATCTCGGTCACCGCGTTCGCAATGGCGTGGCTGGCGTTCCCACTCCCATTGGACATGCTGCATCCGGGCGAGGGCGGTGGACTGGTCATGGACACGGAAGGTGGTTCCCTGCTCGACGTGGTCGCCGACGACGGACAGCGTCGTTTGCATCTTCAGATCCAAGACGCTGGACCTTGGATCTGTGATGCGATCATCGCCACCGAAGATCTCAGCTTCTACTCACACCTTGGGGTTGACCCGATCGCGATTCTCGGCGCCGTGCGCGACAACGTGATCGCCGGACGAGTGGTTCGGGGAGCCAGCACGATCACCATGCAAGTCGCGGGGCTCAAGCTTGGTCACCCTCGCACCATGCCGGGCAAGGCCGTCGAAGCATTTCGAGCCCTTCAGATCGAACAGCAGTACGAAAAAGAGGACATCCTCGAAGCGTGGATGAACCTCGCCTCATTCGGCGGAAATCTCGTGGGCGCAGAAACCGCGAGCCGAGCATGGTTTGGAAAATCACTTGCGGATTGCTCGCTGTCCGAGGCCGCCTTACTCGCCGGCCTGCCCAACTCACCCGAGCGATTTCGCCCCGATCGTCATCCCCGTGCCGCCCGCAACCGACGCGATCTCGTGTTGGATCGAATGCTCGACGCCGGAATAATCGACGATCAGCAACATCAATACGCAGTGCAAACTCCGGTCGTTATTCAGGAAGAGCGGGGATCCAAGAATCTTCAGCACGCCGGATGGATGGCACTCCAATCCGGCGGTCGAGGCCGCGCCATCGAAACCACAATCGACCCGAACACGCAGTCGATCCTCGAACGGATCGTCGCGCACCACACCGCCCGACTCCCCAAAGATCTCGATATTGCAGTCGTTCTTGTGGAAACCGCCAGCGGAGAGATACGTGGCTTGATCGGCTCGAGTGATCCGCTGGATCGACGCGATGGACAGGTGAACGGCGCCACCGCCCGACGATCTCCCGGATCGGCCCTCAAGCCATTCATTTACGCCGCCGCATTCGAGGCGGGGAAACTTTCGCCCGATTCAATCGTCGACGATGTGCCAATTGATATCTCGGGTTGGCGGCCTCGCAACATCGATCGCGGACATCGTGGTTCGATGCCCGCCAGCGAAGCACTGCGAACTTCACGAAATATTCCCGCCATCCTTATCACCCGCGATCTCGGTCTCGACGCCGTCGAAGCCACCCTTCGACGCAGCGGACTTCCACTCCCGACGGGCATCCTGAGGGCGGCCGGGCTTGCGAGCGCGGTCGGGGGCGTCGAAGTTCGAGCGATCGATCTTGCCGAGGCCTATGCCACCCTCGCCCGAGGTGGGGTTCATCGCCCGGTGCACCTTCTCTCGGATTCGCCAAGCCCGGTCCGAAGAGTCTTCTCGGAATCGACCTGTGCCGCCATCGAAGCGTGCCTCGCCGGACCGGAGTCCGACATCTCGGCGGCGATGCCATTCGTCGCGGCGAAGACCGGCACCAGCAGCGGTCAACGCGACGCCATCGCCGCCGGATGGAATCGAACGTGGACCGCCATCGTCTGGGTCGGTCGATTCGATGGTGGAAGCGACCCTTCGCTCCTTGGCGCGACCGCGGCCCTGCCGGTGCTCCGCGAGATTCTCCTCGATCCGGCATTCGCGACCCGGCGCTCCCCACGCGCCTTCGAACCCTGGGAAGTCGTCGATGCGGTTGGCCGAGTTGGTGCGCCGAGAATCCCCGCGATCGTCGAACCCCGACAGGGTGATCGCCTAGTCTTCGATGACGGCCCTTGCATAATCAGACCTCGATTTCGTATTGGAACGACGGCTCACGTCTTTCTTGACGGCGCCCCCATCGACCATACCGAGCCAGCGTTCTCAGTTTCACCTGGATCGCACGAACTCCGCATCGTCGAGGCTGGAAAACCACCGCACGTCGTCCGTTTTGAGGTCATCAGGCCCCGCTGATGGCGATTGCGTCGCGCCACTACGGCCGCTTTCGACTACCTTTCGTTCGTGGCATTCGCTCCACATCGCATCACCAATGAAGCATGCGGTACCAATTAAAGACTACGGATCTCAAAATGCTCTACACCATCGCCGTCGTGCTCATCATTCTCTGGCTTCTTGGCATTGTCACTGGTGCGGCCATGGGGCAGTTCATCCACATCCTGCTCGTGGTCGCGATTGTGCTGGTCTTAGTGAGCCTGATCAGCGGTCGCAGAAAATGAGGGGCATGCCCTCGGCATTCCTGACTTCGATGATGTCGGTTTTCTTCCGATGAACGTCATTGATCTCGACGAAAAGTTAGGTCTCTTCTCTGATCATTGGTCACCGCGAATCATTGCGGCGACCAACGGGCAGGAAGTCAAGATCGCCAAATTTCGCGGCGCCTTTGAATGGCATTCGCATCCCGATGCCGACGAAATGTTCGTGGTACTTCATGGCTCGTTCACCATGGAATTCCGGGATCACTCCGTGGAAGTCCACGAAGGTCAAATGATTGTGGTGCCTCAAGGCGTGGAACATCGACCGATCACCGACACCGATTGTTCCGTGATGATGATTGAACCTGCCGGCCTCGTGAATACCGGGGATGCTGACGCGAGTGAACGAACCACGTCCGGGACCTGGATCTGAACGTCGCGATCTCATAGTTTGAGTGGAATGAAGGCGGCGAGAACGAGATCAAGGATCGACGCGATCAGTCACGGTCGCGACCTCGGCCTGATCAAGCGGCGGGGAAACAATCCCGGTCGGTTCCAACGGTTCCCGAACATCGGCCCCCGTCGCGGAAACCGCTCCGGAAAAGAACTCCGGACCGAAGACCGCATAGGCCCATACTACGGGCACCCAGACTGCAAGCGACAAGGCGGTGATGGTCACCAGTCGATGAAGCGAACTCGGGACCAGACTGAATGGCATCGCACCGATTCGGAATACCAGTGACGGCGAGACCGCCTTCACCGCAACCGAGCCTTCCGACTGCAACGATCGCACTTGAGTTTCTTTGACTTCCGGCGCCAGCGCTGGCATGGCCGCATGATCGCGAATGGGCCCCACGGTCACGACGGGTTCCGGCCGTTGGTCTGATGTTGGCTCCGAAACGGAATCCGAAATCGCCGCCACCGAAGTCACCTTGGAATCGACCGCTGGTTCGCTTGAGTCTTCGGGGGGACGAATCGTTTCGAATCGGACGGCGGCGGTGGGCGCCGTCGCCGAAGAAATGCTGGTACGCGGTGGTTGAGAGTCCACGATCGTCTCGATTTCACCCGCCGTAGATCGCGGCTGTGATGAGCCGAAGACGTCGATCACGTCCACCGCCGCTCGCTCGGCCTCCGCGGCGCGCCTTTGGATCGTGTTGGGGGTTGTCTTGGGAAGGACCGCCGCGACCCCACCGTCACCACGATCGTCCTCGGACTCCTGCGCGACCCGCTCCGCCAGAAGGGCATCCAAAGCCAAGGCCGCGGGGCTCATCGGCGGCGATTTCTCCACCGCTGCTTCCACGGCCGCGAGCGAAGGCCCCGACACTGACACCGACGGTAACTCAGACTGGGCATCGGATATCGATGGTTCGGCGGTGCCAAAGAGGTCGACCGTCGGACCGTGCTCGCCAAGATCAATCGCTGACGCCGCGTGCTTGATCCCATCGGGTGTGTCTGATTCGGTGAATAACCCTTCTGCCGCGCCAGGCTCGAGGCGCACGGTCGAACGCACCGCCTCCTGGGTCTGGAGCGGCATCGCGTGGGTCGATTCGGGATCGTCTTCACCAAGGAGCGATCTGGCATCACGAAGAACCTCCTCCACTAGCTCGAGAGGTTCTCGGCACGATTCCTCGCCCTGGTTGGCCGCATCCGACATCAGATTGGTTGGTGGAGTATTCGTCATTTTCCTCTTCTTTCATCGGCTCGAATATGCCTCGACATGCGTAGATCAATGATTCCGAGGCGGTTATCGAACCTGACTCCATCGGCCTCGCCATGTGAGTGAGTCGTGGAGAACTCTATGAAGGGGGAGGAGAACCATGAGGCTCAATCCGCAGAGATGGAGTCTTCGTTGCAAGTGACTGCCCTACAGGTAGTTGCGCCAAAAGGCACCAATCCTCCGACACCAATCGACCGATGCCCTTGGACCATGCTCGATGAATCCATGTTTAAGCGTGATCTGCCAGATTCGGATCAGGGAACTTCCAATCTCAACCGCCGCGATGCGACCCGGAACGCCGTTTCGGTGGAGGTCGTGCTCGCGTGGCACTTCAATCCGGACCAGCCGGTGCGATACCGTTCCGTCGACCTCAGCGAGACGGGAATGAGACTTCGCTCCAGTACGCCACTGCTCGAAGGCATGACCGGAACCTTACGGAGCGTTCTACCTGAAGGTCGACGGCTCGATCGATCGGTGATGGTGGTCTGGTCTCGGCCCGCCGGGACGGGAACGGGATACGAAGCCGGACTCCGATTCTTCTGAGTCCCCATCACCAACATGAATCACGTTCGAACTCCGGTCGCGTCTGATGCCGCGGGGAGGCATGATGGTGCAACGCACCACCGTCGCCATCCAGCCGGAGCCCCTCTATGTCTATGACCATCGGGATACACCGCGTCACCGCCATCGTGACTTTGATCGTCGTCGCCGCCTCCGCGGCGTCGCAGGATGCTCCTGCCGTCGAACCGCCCGCCGACCGACCAGCCGTGAAGGTCTACCTTCTCGCCGGACAATCAAACATGGAAGGCAAAGGGGCCGTGAACACGCTTCCGTGGATCGGCGAAGACCTTGAGTATGGCCCCTTGCTTCAGACGATCCAAAATGACGACGGTTCTTGGAGAGAAGGCGATGGTGTTTGGATCGATTTTCTTGGACGACGTGGAAGACTCACCGTCGGGTACGGATCTACCGGATCGCCGCATGGCTCTTTGATCGGTCCGGAGTACGGCTTTGGAATGACCGTCGGCGCCGCCAACGACGAGCCCATCTTGCTGGTGAAGGCTGCTTGGGGAGGCAAAGACGTCGCTCAGGATTTTCGAGGTCCGACGCTGGGCGGCCCCGACGGACCCGGCGAGTTCTACCGGCGAACCATCGAGCACTTGAAGTCGACCATCGCAGAGCTTGACCAACGTTTTCCAGAACTCGCGGGCCGCCGCACCGTGCTGGCAGGAATCGTCTGGTTCCAGGGCTGGAACGACATGGTCAACAAGGAGAAGACCGCCGCGTACGCCACCAACCTGGCCCAGATGATCCGAGATCTTAGGACCGACCTTGATGCCCCAGATTGCCCCGTGGTGATCGGTGAACTCGGCGTCCACGGCGATCGCGCCAAGGGTGGGATGCTCATCTTTCGTGCAGCACAGGCGGCGGTGGCCGAACAGCCCGACCTCAAGGGCAATGTGAAGCTCGTACGAACTGCCGAGTTTTACGACCGCATCGCGCATGATCTCTACGAGAAGGATGTCTGGAAAGGTCCGTCCAAGGAACGGTTCTACCGGATCGCCTCTGATCGTCCGTACCACTATCTGGGAAGCGGAAAGACGCAGTTCCTCATGGGAAAAGCATTCGGTGATGCCATGATTGAGATGGAAACAAACTCTCCGGCGCGGCCGTGATGGCATCCAGACCTTGCCTCCGGATGGGAAGAAGGATGTCGGCTGCCAAATCCGTTCTTCGAGTCTTCATCGATACTGATCCCTCGCCGTCGAACACGATCGTCGCGGCGCCGTCTCGACACGTGACGAAGCGGATTCGACCATCACAGGCCGGCCCAAAACGATCAGACTCGAATCGTCGCCGCCCCGTCGACTGAAGCACGATGCGTGGATTGACCCGATCAATCAACTCCTCAACAATCGGTCTCCAACTGCCATGATGCGGAAGTTCCATAACCGCCGCCCGAAGTTGAGGCTCCCGCTGAATAATCCTCGCCACACCTTCATCCTGAAGATCACCAAGAAGGAGTACCCCACACTTCGACGCGAATGCGGCGTGGGCGGACTGCACCAGCGGTGAGCTCGTATCGATCGGGGGCGTGCGCTCCGTTTCACCCGACCGAGCGCTCGAAATTGGCGTGACCAGCGCGACGATGGAGCCATCATTCACCGTCCGCGACAACTCTCCCGGCGCCGGATGGAGAAAGAGCCACTCGGCGCCCCCAAGCTCCCGGCGATTCCCACGGCAGACCACTTCAATCTTCGAGACGGCGCCGCGCAGGTCGTCGAGGTGTGCTCGAACGGCTGACATCGGTTCCGATCTGGCTACGTGAACGAACGCTTCCGAGATCAGAATTCGATCCGTCGGAATTCGGTGCACCACCCCGACCACGCCGCCGAAGTGATCGAGATTGGGATGGGAGATCACAATGGCATCAAGATGCCGAACACCAAGGGCTCGCAGCGCGGGCACGATCAATCGTTCGCCCACCCGATCAATCGAGGCGCTCCCACCATCGAAGAGCACACTTCCTTCCGGGGTTCGGAGGAGGATCGCGGTCCCGTCGCCCACCGCGAGTTGATCAATCTGAAATCCCTGACGAACTTCGCTTCGAAACCCTGGAGCCAGTGGAAGGCCCAGCATCGCCATCAGGATCAACCCGGCGCCGATCCGCCAGCGCCGCGACTTTTCAAGGCCTGGCACCACAACCGCCAGTACGGTGGCGACCGTCGTCCATACAGGACCGAAATCGGCTGCGGTCACAATCGGGGCCGTCTCTGCCAGACTCGCGAGTTGGCCGCACAGCGCCTCGCTGAAAGCGCGGAGCGGCCAGGCCAGTATCTCGGCGAGGCGAGGCGCGACGTGCGCCAGCATCAGGAGTGGAAATCCCACGACGAGGATCAGCGCCACCGCGGGGGCGACCATCAGCGTCGCCGGAACTGAAATCATCGCGACCACCCCAAATCGACTCTGCACGATGGGCATGGTTGCCAACCACGCGACGATCGCGGCGGTGAGAGCGGCGGTCCATCTGTTTCGAAGAATGCCTCGACGCGTGACGCCGATCGCGTCACGTGGTCCAAACCAGCGTCTTCGCGCCTTGTTCATAGACACCACCAACGCGGTCGTGGCTGCGAAGCTCAACTGAAATCCGGTCTGGGCGACCAGGTCCGGATCAAACCAGAGCAACATTGTCGCCGCCGCCGCAAGGAGCGGAACCGGTCGAAATCGAATTCCCATCGCGGCGCCGAGGAACATCACGGCGCCCATGAAGGTGGCTCGATCGATACTCGCGGTCGAATCGAGAATCCAACCGTATCCGACGAGTAACGACATCGCCGCCACGCTTCGAAGTCGCCGGCCAACGCCGATCCATTGCAGTCCAAACCAGGGAATCGCGGCGAGTACCGCCAGATGAAGACCACTGATTGCCAGGAGATGGGCAAGACCTGTTTTGGTGAAGTCTCGTCTGACGGCATCATCAAGATCCCGCCGGTCACCGACCAGCAGACTTCGGATGAGACCTCCGCCAGCCGCACTTTGCCCAGGGCGCCCCGCCACCCGATCCGCGGCCGCCATCAACCGCTCGCGAATCGCGCTGCGAATCAGAATCCACCACTCGATGATCGGGTCACCTGCCTCGTTCGTCGAAATGGCCACCAACGCTGGGTCACTCACCACCAGAATGGCGGGAATATCTTTCGCCGTTAGAAGTATCCGCTCGCGTTGGCCGGGATTCATCGCCGGCGACATCGGCTCGAGCCGTGCGATCATTCGGAGCTGAAGGCCCGGAATCGCGAGCGATGTTGATCGATCGAAACGAACCGAGACCATCTCGCCGGACGAACTCGTACCTGGGATCATCGAGCCAAAGTGTTTTCGGCGGATTTCGAATCTCGCCATGGTCGGAGGATCGACAACATCGGATCGATATCGCTGCGATCCCCCGGAGATCGGACGCGGTTTTTCGATGAACTGGCCTTCAATATCGACCAGCCGCGTCGTTTCCGGAAACGAAGAAATCGACGATGTTCCACTGCCGAACGACACTTGCCCCCGAACGACAAACAGCGCCGCGGTACCGACGCTCACGATGATCAACGGTTTGATATCACGCCGACCCCCCGGGGTATCCGCGACCAGAGGTGAGCGGCAGACCAACCATCCGAAGCCGACGACGCTCACCGCAACAGCCAAAAAGATGATCGAAATGCCGGACGACCATGACGACATCCCCGCACCGATCACGGCGCCAAGGCCGATGGCGAATCCGACGTCACCACCGGTTGGAGCGAGTCTGTGGTCCACGTTCCCGTCGACGATAGAACGACGATGGCGACATTCCGCTGAATCGGCGGAATGTCGTCATCGACCTTGGACGGAGTTTTCAGTCTCTGAGTTCAGGGTTCATAGTCAGAAGGCACGAGCCCCGCGTCGATCAGTTCTTGAGGCCATCCCGGGCACTCGCCCCATGCGGAAAGCAAGCGTCCCAGATCGCCGGCGTCCACCATGGGTGTCTGGCTGTTGAAGTTTGAACATGGATTTGGCGTTCCCCAGGCTGCCATGAGAATGCCAAGGTCCGCCGCATTGACCGCGCCGTCCATATTGAGATCCTCTGGGCAACTATCCCACCAGCCGACTTGGCCGGGCTGCCTTTCGCCCAGATACTGCGATCCGGACCAAGTTCCGATGACATACGCGGGCTGCTCTCCCTTGAGAAGAAACTCGCTCTGCGAATAGAACGTGGGATCGGCGCCGCTTGGACTCAACTGCCAGTTGAGCGTGAACCCAACCGAGGAATACGGAAAAACGCCGTATGGGGCCTCACCATTCCAGGAATTCGCCTGCCACTGCGACAACCACTTATAAAAACCGCCCGGTCCACGAAGGGTGTCAGCGGGATTGCCGCATTCGCCTCCGATGTAGCCGACGAAATCTTCAATCGCCCCCTGTTGCGCAAGGAAAGCGCCAACTTCATCCTTCTTATTCGGATCCGCAAAACGATATCGCCCGAGATCGACATCCCAGATTGGTTCGCCGTTTCTGGTTTCACGATCAGCCGTCGCCGGCGCGACCGACGGGTTGTAGGAGGGTCGAACGACGTCATCCCGATCAACAATTGACACGATTAAGAATTGCTTCCACCAAGCCGCAATCGCGTCTCCGTACGGATCGTACGAGGGGATCGGCGGTGAAAAACCGAATGGGAGACCGAGCGGCGCCACACCCCAGAGCAGCGCATCCGTGCAACCATTTTGGCTGAACGCCGGATTCAAACACCGACGATCGAGTCCAACAATCTCATCGAGGTAAGACTTTAGATCACCATCTTTGGCGAACCAGATGTTGCCACCGCGATTATCGAGATTCGGATTGCATTCGTATTCGCCGAATTTCGGTATCGCTTGCCAGTTAAAGGTGTCACAGAGATCTTCAAATTCGGTAAATCGCGCGGCCGTGGAATGGACCCAACTCACCATGAGGACCGGGTTGTCGATCGTACGCTTTTCAGGGACATAAAAGATCTGCCCCGTCTTGCTGACTTTCGGAATCATCGCTTCGATGGTGATTGATGGCGCGTCTTCCAGGACCTGCATTCGATCGAATGGGATGTGCGCCGGAGGCGTCCGATGCACCAGGGATGCGGGGCCGATCGAACCGCTGTAGAAGTACGTCCATCCCGGAGCTGCCGTAAAGGGGCTGATCTCAGGAATGGTGCAGTCGGGATTGTCACCGCCCGCAAAGGCGGGAGTACAAACGGCAAGGGCAGAAGCTGCCAGCCGGATTCCAAGACGACGGAGGTTCATCAACAATCTCTCTCCATTCATCAGCATTATTGAGTGAAGAATCGAGCCTTTCTCGAAGCCCACCAATGTTCCTCGTTCAAGGCCTCGATCACAAGCAGATTCCTCGAGGATTCTCTCGCGGAACCATCATCTGATCTCTTCAACGCCACGCCAAGGTGCGTCAAGCCTGGTTGGAAGCGTGAACCAGTGACTCGAGCGTCGTGGCGGCGGCCCCAGACCGGATCGTCTTGCGAGCTTGGTCCACGCCCTCTCCGAACGAACTCGCGATGCCCGCGGCCACCATCGCCGCCGCCGCGTTGAGCAGGGTCATGTCGAGCGATGGTCCGACTTCGCGGTTTTCCAAAATGTCGCGGACCAGCGTGGCGGCATGGTCGAGATCACGGACTTGCAACTCGGCGATTGACGCGGATCTCAGCCCGAAGGTCGTTGCATCGATCTCGTACTCGGTGACCTCGCCATTTTTCACGTCAGCGACGTGCGTGGGCGCACCAATCGAGCACTCGTCGAGACCGTCACCAGAGTGAAAGACGAGAGCGCGGACCGTGCCGAGACGCGCGTGGGTCTCTGCGATTGGTCGAACGAACCGATCGTCGTAGACGCCCATGATCTGCCGACCGGCACCCGCCGGACTGGTCAGTGGGCCGAGGAGGTTGAAAATGGTCGGAAATCCGAGCGCCTTGCGCACCGGCATGGCGTGCTTGGCCGCGGGGTGATGGTGAATCGCGAAACAGAATGCGACACCCGCCTGCTCGAGACATTGTCGTTGCACGTCTCGACCGGCGTCGACATCGACCCCCAGCGCGTCAAGCACTTCGGCCGAGCCCCGGCCGGTCCGGGATCGGTTGCCGTGCTTCGCAACTTTCACGCCCGCGGCGGCGGCCACGATCGCGGCCGCCGTCGAGACGTTAAAGGTCTTCGGCGCGCCTCCGGTTCCCGCGGTATCGAGCAGTTGGTCAGCCGGAATTCCGGTCTCCAGCGGATCGACCTTCTCTCGCATCACACCCGCCGCGCCGACGAGCTCGTCAACGGTCGGAAGTCGAGTCGCCAATAGCGCGAGCAGCGCACCCATCTCGGCATGATGCGCGGTCCCCGTCATGATGCCTTCGAATGCTGCCCGCGCCTGATCTTCGGAAAGCGTGCGACCGGCAAGCAGGTGCTTGAGGAAAGGCGTGAGGTCTCCGGGGTGTTCCGGTCGACCGAATTCCGGAAGGCCGGAAGCGCTCGAAGTTGAGTTGGATTCCGAAGGTGTCATGGCTGCATGGTACGGGGGCGGAATCCCATCCCTCAACCCTGCCACGGCAGGATGCGGAACGAATGCGTAGGCTCTTCAATGCATGCCTCTTCTCGACTGGTTCGTAGTCATCGGATATCTCGCCGTCGTGGCGGCGATCGGCTTTATCGCAAGCCGTCGCGGTGATCAGGGAAACTCGTTCTTCCTGGCCGGACGGTCGATTCCACCCTGGGCGGCGTCGTTCAGCGTGGTCGCCACCGTCTTGAGTGCCGCGACCTTCGTCGGCATGCCCCAGCAGGCATACCGCGGCGATCTCACCTACATGGTCTTCAAGTTCGCGGGGCTTCCCGCGTTGATCGTCGTCGGGATCTTCTTCCTGCCCGCCTTCTATCGATCGACGCACGCCAGCATCTACGGCATCATCCGTGACCGGTATGGCCCAGGCGCCGGCGCCGCGGCCGGCGTCAGTTTTCTGATCGGCCGGCTCTTGGCGAGCGGCGCCCGGCTGTTTATGGCCGCGATCGCGGTGTCGTGGGTCCTCTTCGGATCCGCAGCGCCAGGCCCCCTGGCGCTGACCATCACCCTGGTCGCCATCGGCACGTCGCTCTATGCGATCGCCGGGGGAATTCGCGCGATCATCTGGACCGACGTCATGCAGGCTGTGGTGGCGGCGGTGGTCGGCGTGGTCGCATTGATCGTTCTCTGGAACCTCATCGATCGGCCGCTGGACGAAGTCGTCGCGACGCTGCAGGCAGGAGGTGAGGCGGGACGAGACAAGTTGCGGATGTTCGATACTTCGCCCGACCCGTCAAAGACCTTCGGGGTCTGGAGCGGTCTATTCGGTCTCCCCATTTTCCTGGTCGCCGCGTATGCCGTCGATCAAGATCATGTCCAGCGGCTTCTGGTCTGCAAGACGCCGAAAGATGGTCTTCGAGCCGGTGTGCTCAGCAACCTGATCGGCTGGCCGATCGCATTCATCTTCCTGGCCATTGGGCTGCTGCTCTGGGTCGAGACCCAGGTCCATGGCACCGTCCGGGTCGGGGCCGATGGGGACGATCGCGCCGTGATGGTTCAGTTCATGCTGACCGAACTCCCACTGGGAGTTCGTGGCCTTATGGTCGCAGGACTCCTTGCGGCTGCGATGAGCAGCCTCGATTCAGCGCTGAACGCCCTCGCGGCCACAACCATGAACGATCTGGTGCAGCCCTGGCGAAGGAGTCGGGGGCGGCCGGCGCTCAGCGATCGAACATCCACACTCTGGAGTCGCGCTTCGATGATCGTCTGGGCGTTGCTGCTGTCCGCGGTCGCCATCGGTCTCGCCGCCTGGCAGATTCGAAGTGGAAAAACCCTGCTGGAATTTGCGCTGGGGGTCATGACCTACGCCTATGCCGGACTCCTCGGCGTCTTCCTGGTCGCCATGTTCACCCGTCGAGGATCCGGGCGTTCCATCATCACGGCGTTGGTCGCCGGTGCTCTGGTCATTCTCTTGACGGATCGAAACGTTCAGGCCACGCTCGGTATCGACGCGTTCGTCCCTAGCCTGGCGCTCGGATGGCGACTGATCCTCGGCGCCGGGCTGAGTGCGGCGATCGCGGCGATACCGGGTTCTCCGGAATCACCGAAGCAATAAAATGACCCCCGCCGCGGCGAGCATGTCGTCGCTGCGGGGGTCGTTGATTTCCTTCGCCGGCGTGGACACCGGTCCATCGTTCAATCGTCGGCGTGCTTCATGCGTTCGAGCCGCTGCTGCATCTGCTCGCGAGTGATCTTGCCGGACTCGACCATCTCGGTCATCTTCTTGACCGCGGCGTCGTAGTCGGTCTTGGACTTTCCGCCCGCGGCGGACTTTTCCTCGGCGGCGCGGTAACGCATCCACATTTTTTTCTCGCCCTCTTCAAACCGGGCCTTCGCGTCGGATTCGCTGATCTCCCCGGCCGCGACCTGCTTTCGAAGTTCGACACCCATGGCGCGGACGCGTTCCTCGATCCTCGCCTTGAGCATGTCGAGATCGATCGCGGTGTTCTTCGCGCCAGCCTTCATGGCCGCGGCGGCCTTCTCCTCGGCGGCGCGGTACCGCATCCACATCCGCTTCTCGCCCTCTTCAAACCGAGCCTTCGCGTCGGCTTCGCTGATCTTGCCAGCCGCAACCTGCTTGCGGAGGTCGACGCCCATGGCGAGAACGCGTTCCTCGATCCTCGCCTTGAGTGCCTTGAGATCGATGTCCTCGGTCTTCTTCTGCCCGGCCTGTTTCATGCGGTCGAGTCGTTGCTGCATCTGTTCACGGGTGATCTTGCCAGCCTTGACCATCTCGGTCATTTTCTCGACCGCCTTGTCGTAGTCGGCCTTGGACATCTTGCGTCCGCCATCGGCCTTCTTCATCCCCGGCTGCTTCATTCGGTCGAGTCGTTGCTGCATCTGTTCGCGGGTGATCTTGCCGGCCTTGACCATCTCGGTCATTTTCTCGACGGCTGTTTCGTAGTCGGCCTTCGAGCTCCCGCCACCCACGGCCTTCTCCTCAGCGGCGCGGTAGCGCATCCACATGCGTCGCTCGCCTTCCTCGAAGCGGGCCTTCGCGTCGGCTTCACTGATCTCGCCGGCCGCGACCTGTCGCCAAAGATCTTCGCCCATGGCCTTGGCCCGAGCTTCGATCTGCGCCTTGAGTTCATCAAGGTCAGCCGTCTGAGCGTTGGTGCCGCGGCGATCCTGTGCCACCGCGGCCGGATTGATGGCGGCGGTGGTGAAGGCGAGCCCCGCAGCCGCGAGCAGCGTGCATGCAGAGAGCGTGCGCCACCCTGCGTTCAGGGGCTGGGGCTGATTGGTTCCGAAGAGTCGTGAGACACGATGCATGAGTGATCCTCCGGTGGCAGTGAGTAGTTGGGGTGAGTGGTTCTTGTTGGAACGAAGCGACTCAAGCACCAGCAATGCTTCCGCGAAGGTCCGGGGAGCGCCCGTCACGAGCAGGGCGCCGTCGTCGCAGCAGTTCTCCCGTTCGACACGGATCTGCCTGGAAAGCCACCAAGTGACCGGGTGAAAGAAGAGCAGGACTTCAATGAAAGCCTGGAGCATGTTCACGAGGTGATCCCGTCGGGCAATGTGCTGCAGCTCGTGCGCGAGGACCGTTTGGAGTTGGTCGGGGGTGAGCGAGGTGAATGCCGAGGCGGGCACCAGCACCAGCGGCCGAAGCCAGCCAACGACCATCGGTGAATCAATGGTGTGGCTGACCAGCATCGAGATCTGAGAATCAATGCCGATCTTCGATTTCAACGTGTCAAACATCAGGGCCCAGTCCGCGGAGGGTTCGGCGATGCCGACGACCCGGAGCCTTCGAACCCTGATCCACTGGCGGAATAGACGGACGGACATGAGGGCGATTCCGGTGATCCAACCCCAGGCGATCATCGAGGTCGTGGCGCGACCGAGCCCTGTCGTACCGCGGTCGAAGTTCCGCTGCAGAGAGGCCGTTTCTACGGAAAGTTGCAGGTCATCGGTGGTCGAAGGGCCGGCGGCGTCGACCGGGAAGACGATTGGCGTGGGGCTCATCGATGCCAAGAATGCGAACGTCAAGCCGGTCCCAACCAGGAGTGCCATCAATCCACCGACGGCGCAGGCGTATCTCGCCCGTGGGTCGGCGGCCTGATTCGATCGGAGCCAGACGAAGGCCACGCCACCGATCAAGGCGCCGATCCAGAGCATGTGAAGAACCGTCAGGCCGAGTGTTTGGAAGAGGTGGGAAAGACTCATGCCGAGTCTCCTTCCATCTTGTCAAGGAACTGCCGGATCTTGGCGATCTCCTCGGGGGTCGAAGGTCGGCTGGAGAGCGCGCCGAGCACGAGACTCTCGGTCGAGCCACCGAAAGCCCGGTCGAGCAGATCGCCGACCATGTCGCGCTGGACCTCCGACTTTTCGCGGGCCGGCTTGAAGACCTGCGGACGCACCGAAGTGTCGCGTTCGAGGAGCCCCTTCTCGGTCATGATCTGCATGAACTTGAGAACGGTGGTGTAGCCGACTTCCTGCCGCTGCGAGAGTTCCTCGTAGACCTCGCGGACCGTGGCGGTGCCTCGGTCCCAGATGATCGAGAGGATGTTGCATTCAGCGTCGGTCGGTCGCCGGCGGCGAGGGTCGGGATTCGATTTCGGTCGGGCCATGGTCGGTGTGTTCCGGCGGATATCTGGTTCATCCACTTGGTGACCAAGTGTGCGATGCCCGTAGATTACGAATAAGTTCGTCGCCGATTGCCGATGAACGAAAGATTTCGTCATAATGGGCAGAAATGCCGATTCATCGCGATTAAGACGCTTGTTATCAGCTAAAGATGGCTGTCTGCGTTGGTGGCATCTTCGGGGTGGCTGGGAAGGCGAACGGGCCAGCCGGGTCGATCTGGTCACCAACCCGACGCGCGATTCGCGACGCGGGACGGGGCGGCCTCGTCTCCATGCGACCCGAGTCTGGAAACGCCGAGATCTCCGGCGCCTTGCACGAGGTCGCTCGCCGCGAAGAGGACGTCAACGCCCGCGACCTCGCGCGACCCGACGGTATCGGTTCGAAGGTGATTCTCATGGATCAGCGCGAGCTCGGGATCGGCAGCCAGATCCTCCGGGACCTCGGCCTCTCGAAGCTCCGGCTGCTCACCAACCACCCCCGACCCTGGCCGACCCTGCACGGATTCGGGCTCGAGGTGGTCTATCGCGTGCCGCTGGGTTGAACCCGCTCAGGGGCCGATCAGCATTCCTCGTTGGAGCGGCTCCCCGGTGGCCTGATCGCGCCACACCGCCCACGTTCGGCCGCCGTCTTGGGAGATCTCTGCCGGAACCGCATCGGGATCGTCCTCGTCGACGACGGCGCCGAGGCAGTTGATGTTCACGACGCTGCTTGATGGGGCATCCCCCGTCGGCACCGCGGAAAACTCGATCGAGGCGATCTCCCGGTCCTGCGTCGGCAGGATCACGCCGAACTGATACGCGATGTACGGATCATTGGACGGGGGGGACGCCTGGGAGAACACCGGAATAGTCGCAGGCAACCAGTCGAGCATCATGCTGGGACCTCCGTCGGTGAACTCGATCGTCACGCGAAACGGGGTGGGTGGCCGAACGATGCCGGTGTTTCCGCCGACCTCCGGGGCCCCGAGGTTGAGACGAAAGCCGACGCTGCCCTTCACCCCGGTGGGCAGGGTCATGATGAATGCGTCGGAGATCGAGAAGATTCCCGGTGGCACGGGCTGTCGGATGCGCACCAACCTGCCTCCTCGCGTGGTGCCGGTCCATGGGTAGCCCGTGGCGAGCCACCCGTTCGGCACCGAGGGGAGTATGGAGATCGGGAGGGTGTCGGGATCACATGGCTCGTCGGCGCCGTAGAACCCTCCTTTGGTGCAGTCGAAGGGCGACGATTGGAAACAGTCGTTGTTCACGAGGACGCACGCACCCGTTCGCGGGTCGGAGGGTGAGATGACGAAGCGATCACTCGTGCTGTCCCATCCCAGGGCTTCGCAGTCGAAGTTCACCCCGTGGGCGGACAACGCACCAAAACGACCGACTCGCACGAGCCGGCCGAGCGGATCACCCGCGTCGAGGTAGCGGTCGCTCCGATAGTTCGCGAGGACCTCGCGACCGTTGCAGTCGAAGACGAAACCCGGTGCGGGTTCGGGGTCGCATTCTCCCCAAGCGGCCAGGAGCAGTGGAAGATCCCGGCCGTCGACCACGCCGTCGCGGTCGAAGTCGGCCACGCAGGGACCGACGATGGGACACGGACCCCAAGCGGCCAGGAGTATTGGAAGATCCTGGCCATCCACCGTCCCGTCTCCATTCAGATCGCCGGTGCAGGAACTCACGAGCGTCGCAGTCATGGCGTAACCCACACCGTCAGGCATTCCAGGCCAGGTCGTCAGGGAGGGTGTCCAGTCGATCCGCACGCCGGCGGAGGTCGAGGAACGGACCACGCGGTCGGTGGTCTTGACGACCGGTGCCGCCTGGATCCAGGCGTCACTGTCGAACAGCACGCGTTCGTCGGCGGCATCCACGATTCGTACGGTCGAGCCGGCAACGACCAGTGGAAGCTCGCCAGCGGGTACGAGGACACTCGGGAGGCCGAGCAGGTTCAGGGTCAGCTCGACAGGGCCGTCGGGGTGATTCACGAACTGGGCGTGCTCGAAGTCGAGGGGAATGGGGGTGATGCCGTCCCCCAGACGCACGCTCGCGGAGCCTTCACGCCAGGTGACCGGCGGCGGCTCGATGCCGATGGTCCTGGTGCACGACTGAAGAAGCAGGTCGGGACCACCGCCGAGGATCGCTTGCCCGGGCCGAGTCCAGACCCCGGGCTCCCGCATCGAGAGTCGACCCTCCGCCGCCGAGGCGACGATGGCCAGTCGGGTTCGATGGGCGATTCGCCAGGCGGAATCTTGCAGTTCCGCCGAAGAAGGCGGATGGAGCTCGAGGTGCAGGGCCGCCACGCCGGCGACCATTGGTGTCGCCTGTGAGGTTCCGCTTTCGAGCTTGAAGCCACCGTCTGGTACGAGTCGGTCTGCGATCAGGATGGCGTCCCCCGGTGCCCAGAGGTCGACGAACGGTCCGAAGTTCGAGAATGCGGTGGGGTGATCGGCCGCGTCAGTGGCGCCGATGGTGGAGGCGAAGAAGGACGCCGCTGGTATCTTCCAAGACGCGGGGTTCACCTCGTTTCCGGCGGCGACGAAGATCGGGATCCCAACCTGCTCCACGGCGGCAAGCGCGGCTTCGTAGGCCGAGGGGATGATGCCGATGGCGGCCCCGCTGAGTGAGAGGTTGGCGACCGCGGGGAACAGTTCGTCCGCTTGCCCCACGGTCCAGTCGAGGGCCGCGATCACGGCCGCATTGGTGATCACGCCATCCAACTGCTCGACTCGCAGGGCCGCGATCGAGGCCTCGGGCGCGATGCCGATGGTCGAGCCCGCCGCGATGCTCGCGACGCCGGTGCCGTGGCCATCCTTATCGTCGCCGTCCGGCGCGCCGTCACCCGTGAAGTTGACCGACCAGCGGACGCGGTCGCCGAACTCCGAGTGGTCTTTGTTCACGCCGGAGTCGATCACCACGACGGTCACGCCCGCGCCCGTCGCGCCGCACCGATCGAGGGCGGGGGCGTCGCCGTCGGGTGACGAGATGCGGCGGTGTTCCCAGGGTGGATCGAATCGATCGTCGTCCCCGTTCGCGGCCCGGTCGAGACGGCCACCGAGGTCTGGGTCGACGGCGACGACTCGTGGATCACCGGCGAGTTGGCCGGCTTCCGCCGGCGAGAAAGCGCCGGCGAATCCGACGATCGCATGACGGTAGCGATGCGAGAGCCGATCCGGCGGGATATTCGCAGTGGCCAGGACCACGTCGACCGAAGCGTCGATGGACAGCGGTGCGATCCCCTTCCCCGCGGGTCGTTCATTGAGCATCACGATCCAGGTCGGCTGGCCGGACGCTTCGTCGATCACCTGGCCGGGCTGCACCGGGATCGAATCGACGGGGTCCGGCGTCTCCGCGGCAACGGAGATCGTCCGGGCCCGGTCCTTCGAAGATGCAGGTGGACCGTCGGACCAAGCCGGAGCGAGGAGGGCGAGGATGGTCAGCGAAAACAAAGGGACAAGCAGTTGGGACAGGATGCGTTGCGAGAACATTTTTCTTTCTTCCTCAATGATCAAGTCGGACTGGACTGGACTGGATTGGATTGGATCGGATCGAGCTCGGTGCGGTCGGCGCTCATCGCTACCATCGACCGGTGATTCATTATCTACAGCAATCCAAGGTGAATCAATTGAAAGCCACCTTTTTGGCCACCATCCATCAGGCACTCTCAATATTGAGCGCCCGGTGAAGTCGCGATGATCGAGCGGTCTGGACGCGTGCCACAATCGACAACGGGCTTTCAGACCATCTGTGAGAAGTTGCATGCGATCCCAGCCCTGGGAATGGCCCACCCACAGTTTCCGTCGCGGTCATGTCTAAGCAGAATCAGCCATCACACTCAGGGAAGTTCCCCGAGAGCGCTTTGTTCTTGCAGGAATTGTCCCAGGTGATCTGGCAGCAGTACGGGTCCAGATTGCAGATCGCCTCGCAGCAGTCCATCTCGCTGCAACCAACAGAACCATTCGATTCGTAGCAAGATCCCGCCGCTGGATCACCACAAATTCCACAGAAGGGGATGGCGAGGCTCACGCACTCTCCGGCCGCGCAATAGTCGATCGTGCAATCATCGTCGTCGTTGCAGTTATCAATTCCATCGCAGGGTTCGGGCATACAATTCCCCCAGGAAACCAAGATTTTCCCGAAGTCGTTGCCGTCGATCATCCCATCGAGATTGAAGTCGCCACAGGCGATCAAGTCGCCTTTCGTCGGCCCCATCTTCCCAAGCATCAAGCCGATATCGCTGCCATCGACTTTTCCGTCGCGATTCAAGTCGCACTCACAGGTGTAGGCGCACGACGCCGTCATTCTCGCCAATTCAGGGCGATAGGTCTGAATCGTGCATCGCATGCGACGGACCTGCTCTGGCGTAAACTCGCTCATGCAAACCTGCCATGAGTAATTCATAAAATTCGAAACGGGGTCGACGGTTCCACAAGAATCGGCGCTCGAACACTCGAAGTTCGGTGAGGCCTGCGACGATGTGTCACAGATTCGATCGCCCGACATCGAGCAATCCGCGCCATCGCACCCATCTTGAAACGTATGAAAGAGCCCGAGGTAATGGCCAGTCTCATGAGTGAGAATCCGACCAAGATCCTGTGGCGGTCCGTAGCCCCCCCCTTCACCGAACGTACGCCAGTCGACCACCACGCGATCCGGAGCTTCGCCCGCGAAGCCCGCGGCGGGAAACTGATTCACGTAGCCGAAATTTCCGCTGGCAGTATTGGTATAGATATTCAGATACCGCGTCGGATCCCACGCGAGCGTATTCCAGTACTCCCCTTGATCGTTGAACCAAGTTGAGTTCTGTGACCAGGTGATTCCGATCGTCGAACCGCCGTCCGGGTCAATCCCGGCCAGCGCAAATCGAATTCCGGAGGATGCGGTATCGTCGGTGCTGGATATCCCCACGCCGGAAAAGTCGTCGTTGAGAATTCGAATCTGATTCTCAATGGTGGCTCGATCAATCCATCCAAGTGTGGCATCGTCGTTCTGAATGACGTGGACCACGACCGGGATCACGAGATCTCCATTGCTCGGATCGTATTGCTCTGCGGGAACCGTCTGTTCGAGATCACAATCTGAACCAGCAAATCCTGCGACCCCACCCGGATCCGCGATCGGCACCGAGGGTGTCCCACATCGATAATCAAAATCGGATCCTTGTGCCAACCGCCATGCTTCCCAAGACTTGAAGAACTCGCCTCGATGTTCAATCTGCCCATTGGCATGTTGCCATGGACGAAGGGAATCGATGCCCCGAACGACCGATTTCGTACCCCGATCTTGGCGAGCTGGAGCGTCAAATGCCATCAGGCTCAGCGTCGCGCACAAAGCCGTTGAGGCAAGAATGACCTGCGGCATCCGAATTCGCATCTTTGAAGACTCCTGAAAATAGTGCGGGGAGAGTGGCGACTTCAGAGTATTGCGCTCTTCGCCGGGGAAGTCCAAACGTTTGGACACTTCAACAAACTTTGGATTTATCGGAACGTACGTTCGGACGAAAGAGGCGGTCGATGTTCCATACCTCCGTTGCATGACCCCAAGAAAACGACGCCCCGACGGATGAGATCCGTCGAGGCGTCGAGTCTGGCCGAACTTAAAATCGGCCCTCACTGACAGGTGGTGTCAGATCGAAGGAGCAGGCTGAGATCACGCACCGTGACCAGACCATCTCCGTCAAGATCGTGAGCTGCGTCGGTGGTACCGAGCGCCTCGATCAAGTCAATCGCCTCAGCTGGCATGACCACCGACGATTCGGAGTTCGCCGCGCTAGAGTCTGAGCCGACCTGGACGATGATCGCCCGTCCACTTCGGCATACTGTGACGTCGTCACGTGCGACGCCATTCCAGTCGATCATGGCAAAGTCGCCATCAATTGACGCTGCGAGCATCACCACGAAGATCCCGGCCGGAAGTTTTCGCTCGTCGGCGATCCGAAGTTGGAGTACGCCATGTAAACGAGCCTCGCCGTTCACCAGGACCAGATCAGAATCGACGATCGGATCCTGTCCATCTATTTCAATCACCAGCACGCCGTCCGCGGTCTGCGTGAATCCGGATTCCGCCACGATCAATCCATCGTGCTCAGCGACGACCAAAAGGCGGTCGTTAATCATGGTCGAATTGGCCATGTTTCCATCGATGCCGACGGCGTCTGATCTCTCGAACTCATCAGACTCTCGATCACCCGACATACCCTCGCGGGCAAATCCTGAAGTCCAGTAGGCAAGGAGCAGGCCCATGTCGGCACCATCAACCATGCCATCGCCATTCAAGTCTGCTGAACACCCACGGCACGTCCCCCATGCCGAGAGAAGGAGACCCATATCGGCGCCATCAACAATGCCATCTCCGTTGAGATCTCCAGGGACGTCATTGTTCGGAACCACACCGATGATCCTGACATCATCGATGTTCCATCCGCAGTAAACGACGGATCCGTCCGTCGTACCCATCACCCAACGAATGCGAACGTCTTCCTCGCCGTCGGCCAAGCTTGAGATGTCATATTCGACGCCCTCCCAGTTACCGCCCGGAAGTGATCCCCCGTTGTGCTCCCAGATCGTCGAGAACGCGCTTCCCCCAGCCGAAACCTGAATCGCAGCCTGATCGTATTGGGCACTCTCGACCCCAAGCCAACGCTCGAACTGCAGCGTCGTCCCAGTGACCCCGGAACAGTCCATCGATGAACTGGTGAGATACTGAGTCGGCATGTTGTTGGGATAATCACCGTTGAGGTTGTAGCCATAGACGAAGTCTCCGGTGGCACCGCTGGATGGATCAGGATTACCCGTGGCACCCCCACCTCCGGTCGGCGGGCCAAATGCCCACTGTCCTTCCACTTCCCATCCGGGATCGACGTCAAAGTCGAATTGATGGACGATCTGTGGTCCGGAAGCGACGGTGATCGTGACCGTCGCCGGCGCCGAAGGACCTCCTTCGGGTGGACGCTCGCCATCATCGGCGTGGTAAATGAATTCTGCAAAGCCTTCCCAGGCACCCGAAGACTCGAATCGCAGATGAGGCCCGCTGCCGCCGCCGACGAGAGGATGCGGCACGC
>CAJQQE010000025.1 GCA_905480395.1 uncultured Phycisphaerales bacterium | reverse complement strand
CGCTCCTCGGCTGATCGAAGCCGACTCAATTGGAATCCACCAGCCGGCGGTCCCCACTTCGGGGGCCGCCGGTTTTCTTTGGGCCGGTGGGGGGCTGCACGGCCTTCTTGGGTCGCCTCATCGACGCCCCGGTTGATCCAGATCGGGTTGTTTTCGCGGTTAAGAGCGTCAAGAAATGAAAAACGCCGCACCTGTGATGGATGCGGCGTTCGTGATTTCGATCAAGACCCGACACGGACCGAACCGAACTTCAATCGCCAGACCAGCACGCCGCAAACAGCGAGGCGAGCTGGTTCTTCTGCTCGGTCATGGTCTTTGGCCTTTCGAATCGCCGTGTCAAAATCGGTGGACTGAATTGATTCAGTCAACCGTCGTCAACAGGTGTGTTCGGGGTGATCGTCCGAACTAAAACTGACGGAACATTGTCAACGGTACCCGACGGAAGCCTTGGATACGCTAGAAACGGCGGCAGTGTTCGCGAATGGGGTCCACGAGATAGGACGAGCCAGGGGGCGCGGGGAGTCGTGCCTGGCACCGCTGCTGTCGCCGTCGAGTCAACGCAGCGAGGCGACGGCGGCGCCGTCCCCGCCGCGATCAAGCCACGCTGCCACCGTCGAAGGCGCACCGCCTCAATACGGGGATTTGACCGCAGAAACCCACTTCGGGCGCTGCTGAGCGGGGCTGTCGTCACGAATTTCTTGGGGGGGTGTTCGACCGATGTCGAATCATTCAACGATGGCGGTGACGGACCGAGTGTTCGTTCGCGGGAGGTACCCGATGCGATGGGCGAGGGCTTCGATCTTCATGGCGTCATCCGGCAGCCGGATCGGCCCATCGACGAGATGCCACGTCGACTCGCCTTCCAGACGCCAGCCGATCGAGGCGCCCTCCGTCTCGCACTCGATGACCATATGTCGCCGTCCATCGATGACTTTGATCGCGAGGGTGGGTGGTGCGGTGGCTGGCTTCTGCGGAGCGCCGTCCCAGAGGTGCCGTCGCACCATGTCGCCCTCGGAGTGGAGTCCGAGATCGCCAGTGTCCTGCATCCATGCCGTCAACGCCGCGCGGAGGGCGGCGATTCGCGCTTCGTGAGAAGGGTCGGCGATGAGATTCCGGACTTCATGTGGATCCGCGGCGGTGTCGTAGAACTCCTCCTTGGGTTTGGTCTGATCCACCATCTGCCACTGGTCCGGGGTCGCGTCGCCGGAGGCTCGGAGGGCATGGATGTCGGCCATCATCGGGACATTCGCGGCGTAGGCGACGTTGTAGAGCCGCGGCCGCTCGGGCATGAGGTTCCGCACGTAGCGGTACCGCCCATCGGTGACGGCCCGCGTGCGATCCAGGACGGCATCCATTCGATCAGCATGGATGAAGGCAAGTCCGGTTCCTGGTTCGGCATACTCGCCGGTGAAGGCGGCGCCGGACATCCAGGCCGGTGGACGAATGCCACAGATGGAAAGGGCGGTGGGGGCGAAGTCGACGAATGAGACCACGCGTTCGTCGATCCCTCGGCGGTTCATCGTGGCGGGCCATCGGATGATCAGCGGAATTCGGGTGCCGGAGTCGTAGATGCAGCGCTTTCCTCGGGGGAGTCCGACGCCGTGATCGCTGAAGAACATCACCACCGTATTTTCAAGGACGCCCGCATCCGCAACTTCCTTCAGGATCCTCCCGACTTGTTGATCCATCACGGCGATGTTGTCGTAGGTGCGCGCGATGTCGTCACGGACCGTCGGGGTGTCCGGGTAGTAGGGGGGCACGGTGACCGAGTGGGGGTCGACGGCTCTGGGTTGTCGGGGTCGTTTGGCGAACGTCCCGCTCTCATGCGTCACGGTCAGATTGAAGACGGCGAAGAACGGTTGATCGCCGGCAGGTCTCTTTCTCCAATGGGCCTTGCCGCCGGTGTGATCCCAGGTCGTTTCGGGCGCCTTGAACTGATAATCGGTCTTGCGGCGATTGGTACAGAAGCGGCCTTCAGCTCGAAGTAACTCTGGAAAACAGCGGACCTCCGGCGACGGAACCGCTTCGTAGTTCGGGATGTTGGCGTAGGCCTCGGGATGCCGAGATATCGCGGCGACACTCGGCTTCCCGGTCCGCATGTGCATCGAGCCCAATTCGGTGGGCCACTTGCCGGTGATCAGCGTCGAACGGGAGGGCGCACAGACCGGGGTGGTGGCGAAGGCGTTGACGTATCGGATTCCCTCTTCGGCGAGCCGATCGACGTTTGGGGTTGGCACCGTGGAGTCGCCGTAGCAGCCGAGCCAAGGACTCATGTCCTCGACTGAGATCCAAACGAGATTCAGCGGCGAATCCGAATTGGATGCCTGGGCGGTCGAAGTCGCGACGACGAGCATCAGGAGGATCGAAATCGATCGGGGGCGTCCGATGTGGTTCGTTTTCATGCATTAAAGGATAGCTCCCTTCGTCGCCGCCGAATCTCGAACGCCGGTCTTGAAACGACAACGACCCCGCCTTGAAGGCAGGGTCGTTGATTGGTTTCTTTGCGATGGAGGCGGCGAATGCCGCTCCGATCACTTGATCGCGACGGTCGCGCCAGCTTCTTCGAGGGTGGTCTTGAGGGTTTCGGCTTCTTCCTTAGAAACCTTCTCCTTGACCGCCTTGGGAGCGCTGTCGACGATTGCCTTGGCTTCCTTGAGACCGAGGCCAGTCACTTCGCGGACCGCCTTGATGCACTGGATCTTCTTTTCGCCAGCGGCTTCGAGGATCACGTCAAACTCGGTCTGCTCGGCTTCGCCGGCATCCGCGTCGCCGCCACCACCACCAGCCATCATGACGGCGCCACCAGCAGCGGGTTCAATGCCGTAGGTGTCCTTCATGTAGTCGGCGAGGTCGACTGCTTCCTTGAGGGTCAGACCGGCGATCTCGTCGCCCATCTTGGTGATCTTCGCGTCAAAGGTCTTTGCTTCAGTTGCTTCTTCGGACATTGGAAACTCCGTTCCGCTTGTGTTGCCCCCCAAGAGGGCTCGAACATTCGAGCTTTAACCCAAAAGGGCCAGTCAGGGCGGCGGGAAAGGGACAAAAACAGGGGGTGAAAAACAGTGGGTGATGGTTCGATCGTCGCCGTTGGTCATCCGACCTTGGCGATGGTCTCTCCACTTTCGAGCTTTTCTTCGAGCGACTTCACGACGCCCATCAACTTTGAACCGGGGCTCTTGGCGCAGCCCACGACATTTCGGTGTGGGGTGAGCAGGATGGTGACCACGGTCGACTGTGCCTCGACGCGAGTCGGGAACTTCGCGAGGGCCTTGACCCCGGCGTCACCGTCGAAGTACACGCCGTCGATCGACGCCGCGCAGAGTTCGAGTTCCTTGGCCTTCTTCGCCCATTCGACAATCTCGCGAGCAACGTCGACTGGGCTTTCGGCACCGTAGGCGATCGCCGCCGGTCCCTTCAACGCAGGGAAGAGCGCTTCAAGATCAGTGCCGGCGAAGGCTTTCTTGGCGAGTGTGTTCTTCAGGACCGTGATATGGATGGACTTCTTACGAAGTTCGTTTCGGAACTCGTTGTTCTCTAACGCATCCATGCCACGAATTTGAAGGATGACACCTCCGTCAACGCCGTCGAAACGGCGTCGGTATTCGTCGATGATCATTTCCTTGACGGGCTTACTCATGGTTCGGCTCCAGCGAGGGTCAGACGGCGATCTGCACACCAGGGGTCATGGTGCCGGAGACCACGACCTTCTTGAAATACAGGCCCTTTGCGGCGGCCGGCTTGATCTTCTCGACGGTCTCAATGAAGAACGTGAGGTTCTCCAAGATGTCCGCCTCGGAGAAACTCATTTTCCCGACGACGAGATGGATGTTCCCACCATCGTCATTTCGGTATTCCTGCTTGCCCGCCGCGAACTCCGCGACGGCGGTCTTCACATCCGGGGTGACGGTGCCGGCCTTTGGACTGGGCATCAGGCCCTTCGGGCCCAAGACCTTTCCGAGGGTTCCGACGAATCGCATCACGTCCGGGCTTGCGATCGCGACGTCAAAGTCGGTCCAGCCTCCGGCGACCTTGGCGACGAGTTCCTCGGCACCGGCTTCGATGGCGCCGGCTTCCAAGGCATCGGGAGCCTTGTCACTGTTGCAGAACGCGATGACGCGAGCGGATCGACCGATCCCCTTGGGCATCGCGATCGAGCCTCGGAGGGCTTGGTCGGCCTGCTTCGGGTCGATTCCTAGGCTGGCGACAATATTGATCGATTGATCAAACTTCATCGCTTGGAAACTCTTGAGAACCTTGATGGCCTCTTCCATGGAGACTGGGTGCTCCGGAACGAGTTCGAGATTGGCTTTTTGTTTCTTGGTGAACTTCGGCATATCAGTTCTCCACCTCGACGCCCATGGAACGAGCGGTACCGGCGATGACTCTCATCGCGGTCTCGATGCTGCCCGAATTCATGTCCGGCATCTTCTCTTCGGCAATCGCCCGGAGCTGGTCCTGAGTGAGCGTGCCGACCTTCTTGATGTGGGGCTCACCCGAGCCGCTCTCGATGTTGAGTGCGGTCTTGATGAGGATCGAGGCCGGCGAGGCCTTGAGTTCGAATTCAAAGGATCGATCGTCAAAGACCGTGATGACACAGCCGACGATCTTTCCGTTCAAATCCTTGGTTCGATCATTGAAGGCCGTGACGAACTGCCCTGGATTGACGCCGTTGGCGCCAAGGGCGGGACCGATGGGCGGCGCCGGCGTCGCTTTGCCGCCAGGAGCCATGATCTTGAATACTTTGGTGACCTGCTTGGCCATGATTTCCTACCTCCCACCAGGATCCGGCTCCTCATCGGAGGCTCCGGAGGCAGCGACCGGACAAGTGGTCGCCGCAGCCCAGTAGTGCTTGCGGTCTGAGTTGAGCCGAGCAGTGTAGCGAACCCGGGCCTTGATGCCAAGGGCGAAGTCGCTCATGAAGCTCGAAAAAATGGATCGATGGGGATCCGTCGGAGTCAGGTGGCGTGGAGGGTCAAGGACCCTCGCTCCACGCCGCGAGCAACAGTCCCAGATCGGCCCCGTTGGTGGTGCCATCGCCGTTGAGATCGGTCGGGCCCGGTTCTCCCCATCCGGCCAGCAAGAGACCGAGGTCGGCCCCGTTGACCAGTCCGTCGTCGTTGAGATCTTCGGAAGGGGACTCTCCGCTCCCATGCGACCACATCGAGGACGGGATCACGTCGTAGGACATGCCCGGGCCGCTGGCCCGGACGATGCAGCCCGCACCGCCGCCACGCTCGAAGAAGTCGACCATGATTTCGTGCCGACCCGCCTGCAGGCCGATCGAGCCGGTGCGTTCCTGCATGCCGTGGAGGCCGTCGTTGTCGACCAGCGGCTGGTTCGCGATCCACAGACGACTTCCGTCGTCGCTCTCGGTTCCGAAGGTCCAGAGCCCCGGTGCCGGCACGTCGATCCAGCCGGTCCAGCGGACGCCGACGTTGTCGGCGAGTCCGGTGTCCGCAAATTCTCCGTTGGTCGACGGGGCGTTGATGTTCTCCCAGACCTGCTCGCCGAAGGGCTCGAGCGACGCGAAGTCAGGGAGCACGCTGGGATTGTCGAGGGCGTAGTACCGGCCGAGCACGCCCGGCGTGGTCCCGGTGGGATTCTCCGGCGGAAGGAGGCCCTCGATCTGGACGGTGACCGACGCCGTGTCGAAGACGGAGTCCGCCCGCATCGTGTAGTCGAAAAAGTCGTAACCGGTGTATCCGGCCGGCGAGGTGTAGAGCACGGCGGCGGTGCCGTCCGGCCCCCATTCCGGGATCACCTCGATCGCGCCGCCGTTGGTGGAGACGGCGTCGACGTTCGTGATGTTGCCGGCCGCACAGGCGAGGCCGGAATCGTTGCCAAGGACGTTGATCACGGTCGGAACCGATTCCTCGACCAGCATGAAGTCGTTGAGGGCGATCGTCTCGGGGGTCACTTCGTAGTCGCAGGGCAGCGAGTTGAAGGTCTGGGCGACGTTCGCGATGTTCTCCGGGCAGAACTCCATTCGGACGTTCGCGAGACCGCCGGGGCAGGTGTGGCAGTAGCTCATGATCGTTCCGTTGGGAACGACCGAGCAGTCACCGCCGGCGCAGTTGTCGACCCCGATGTCGTGGGTGTGGGGGCAGCCGACGTTGTGGCCCAGCTCGTGGGTGTACACGAAGAGATCCCAGTTCTGGCCCGCGTTGTTCTCGATCGGGTAGGGGAAGCTACCGTTGAGATTCGCGCTCAGGCCGTACGCGTAGTCTCCGCAGAGACCCGGAAGCCAGGCGACGCCGCCGCCGAGGCCGCGGCCGCTGAGGAAGTGGGCGAGATCCCGCTGGACCGACCCCATGTTCTGGTTCCAGTACTCGCGGAACGCCACGAGTTCGTCGCCGGTGCCACCGGCGCTCCAGGGGTCCTCCTCCGACCAGAGTCGGATGTAGCCCAGTCCGAGCCGGACGCCGAAGTCCCGGTTGTAGATATGGTTCGCCGCCGCGGTCAGGGTCGCGATGTAGGCGGTCGCGGCGACGCGGTCGCCACCGAAGATGCCGAGCAGTTCCTGGTCGGTCTCGATCGCGAGGCGGACCCGCTTGCAGGGTTCGCCGGACGTCGACCCCGCGATGCCGCCGCTCGCGGCATCGGGATGGGTGGGTCCGGGATCGATGCGGGGGCGGGCGGGTTGTTCGAGCAGATCCGTGCCGCAGAAGTTCTCGAGCAGTTCGGGTGCGATCGGGGGAAGGGCGTCGAGCCGGTGGACCTTGACCGGGCCGCCGTGGAGTCCGTCGGACACGCCCCACGCGATTCCGTCGGCACGAATCCAGCCTTCGACGCCGGCGGCGCTGAAGCAGAGGAACGCATCGCCGTCCGGGTCCCCTTCGACTTCGCCGCCGAGGGCGAGGACGGTGGGTATCGCGAGGTTCGTGTCGCGCCCCCGGGCGTCGGTCACGAGCACCTGTGCGTCGTCGGTGAACGGATCGAACACATCGAGCCGCAGGGCGATCGAACCACCGAGGGGCAGGGGGAAGTTCCCGATTCGCACTTCACCTCGGAGTTCGGCGGCGATCCGGGCCTGGTCGAGCAGCATCGGATCGATCGCGAGGTCGAGGGACGTCGCCGAGCCTGAGCCCGCGATGGGCCGCAAGGGGCTGGGAATCACGTCGGCCGGCATCGGCATCGGCGTCTGCGGCGGTCGAGCCTCCGCCACTGGGGGCTTCGACCGTCGATCGTCGGACGACGAGGCCTCCAGCGTCAGCAGCCCGAGGCCGATCACCGAGGCGATGGCAAGGAATCGGGCCGCGAAGCGAGGCTGGTCTGATCGAATCATGTCTGAGGTTCTCGTGTGGTGGTCTGGCGGGTCGGTCGCAGCATTGGACCATAGCCTTGATTGACGCGAGATCGACGAATTTGTTCCGATTTACGGCGATTCCGAGCGTTGAAGTCCGGTTCGGCCATCCGCTGCCGGCGCGATCGCTGCCGCATCCGATAACTCGGCCGGGTCGTCGTGATCGAGAATCAGAGGATCCACGACCGCCGCAGGATTTCGAGCCCTTCACCGTCGGAAGCGAAAGCCGCGTCGGGCCGCCTGCTCAGGCCTCCATCGCCAGGCGTCGGAACAGTCGGACGCCGGTTTCGATCGTCGAATCGTTGAAGTCGTAGCGCGGGGAATGCAGCTCGGGCATCGTGGCCTCGCCGGTCGGCCGTTGGCCGAGCAGAAAGAAACAGGCGGGCACGACTTGTCCGTAGTACGCGAAGTCCTCGCCGCCCATGGCCGGGCGATCGATCTCCACCAGCCGGTCCGCGCCGACTTCGGCGCGGGCGATCTCCCGAAACCGGTTGGTCGCGTCCGGGTGATTCTCCGTCACGGGATATCCGCGGTTGTAACGCACCGTGGCCTTGCAATCGTGCGCCGAAGCGATCGATTCGGCGACGGCGGTGATGCGGGCTTCGATGAGATCTTGGATCTCGGCTCGAAGGCTCCGGGCCGTTCCACCCAGACGAGCGGACATTGGAATCACGTTGAAGGCGGACCCAGATTCGAGCACGGTGACACTCACCACCGCCGCGTCTAGCGGATCCACATTTCGGGAGACGATCGTCTGTAGTCCGGCGACCGTGGCCGCGGCGGCAACGATTGGATCACGCCCGGAATGCGGCCAGGCGGCGTGGCAACCTTCCCCTTCGATGATGATTTCGAAGCGATCCGAGGCGGCCAGCAACGGGCCGTCCTTGGTGCCCACGATGCCGGCATCGAGTCCGGGCCAGCCATGCAGGCCGAACATCTTTTCGACGGAAAACGGTGCCACGCGGCCGTCAAGGCATCCGTCTTGGACCATCCGTTCGCCGCCGCCGCCACCTTCTTCAGCAGGTTGGAACACCATGACCACGGGGCGCTCGAGGGTTCCGGCGGTGGCTTCTTCGGCGAGGGCGCGAGCCGCGCCCAAGAGTACGGTGGTGTGACCGTCATGGCCGCAGGCGTGCATTTGGCCTGGATGCGTGGATGCCCAGGGCAGGCCAGTGGCCTCTTCGATTGGAAGGGCATCGATATCTGCTCGAAGCCCGATGGCGGGCCCGGTTGACGTGCCAGGAATCCAGGCGAGGACGCCGGTACCGCCCGCAAGGCCGGCGACATGCTCGACGCCGGCGTCGGTCAACTCTGCCTGAATGGCTTTGCTGGTTCGATGTTCTTCGTACCCGACCTCCGGGTGTGCGTGAAGGTCGTGACGAATCTCAACCAGCCGTTGGAGTTGCCGGTCATCGAGGTGCCATTTGGTCTGAGAGTCAGCGTGGGTCATCGCTTCAGCGTAGCGGTAACAAAGACTCCAAGCCGGTTTCTCGGCTCGATGATCAACCCTCGTCCTCCGATCGTCGGTCACGCGGCCGATCGAGGGTCTTGTCGAACGTCCTGCAGGCTTGGATTACTTGCGAAGGGGAGGCAGACCGACCGAAACCCGTCCTTCATTGAGCATCGCGAAGGCAGGTGGGTGGTGGTAGAGGAGTCTCGACAACTGGCTCATCGTGATCTCGAAGATCTTGGCGGCACCGGCGATATCCCACCGTCGGGCCACGATCACATCGAGGGCCTCTGCGAGCAGGGCGGGATAGTCACGATGTTTTGGATTCACCGGCATTCGATTGCCTTGTCGGCGTGCGATCCAGAGATCGCTGGGTTGGTGCCGGTCGCGGTTTGCGGGGGTGCGGACCTTGAGCGCGAGTCGCAGTCGAAGTCGGGACAGAGCCACCACTCGATTGACCTGCTGCTGCCGCCGCTCAGTGGCCTTGGCTTGGAGCTCGCTTGGGAGATGCACGATGAAGGCACCGGTCTCGACCTTGTTGCGATTCTGCCCCCCGGGGCCGCCACTCTTGCCAAAACGAAACTCACATTGCTTCATGAGCGCGTCGGCCTCGAGGGTCGCGGGGTGAGCGCCTTGGAGCATCACCGACTTCGGATCGACATAGGGGGGGCGGTAGGTCAAGGTAGGTGACTCGGGTCCAACGGCGAGCAGATCCGGATCGAAGTCCGGTCTCCGCGGAGATCTGAAGACTGACGGTATCGAAGTCGGCTCGGTTTCGCGCCGGTTCAGCTCGGCAAGATTGAGGAACGGCTGGTGGCAGCGGGCGCGAGGTCGAGGTTGTCGGTCTCGCCGGCAGCCAATCTTCGGACCCCCAAGCCAGCGATCATCGCGCCGTTATCCACGCACCATTCGAGCGGCGGGAGTCGGAGATCGATTGATCGGGCCGCCGCTTCGGTCTGCAGCATGGCGCGAACGGCTTGATTGGCGGAGACGCCGCCGCCGACCAGAAGTCCGCTCACTTCGGGGTGTTGATCAAACGCGCGGCGGAGATTTCGACGTACCGCCTTGATCGCGGCAGACTGGAAAGACGCGGCGAGATCCGCGCGGCGACGTTCGTCGAGGGTCGGCGGCGTTCGCCCCGGATGCCCCTTGGTGGCATAGAGGACTGCGGTCTTCAGCCCGCTGAAGGAAAAGTCAATTCGATCCCGGCCAAGGTTCGCGACGGGGAAGTCGAACGCGTTCTCGTCCCCGCTGGCCGCCAGACGCTCGACCTCTGGCCCGCCTGGATGACCCAGGCCGAGCATCGCCGCGACCTTGTCAAAGGCTTCGCCAATCGCATCATCAATGGTTCGGCCGAGCAGGATCGGGGAGATCGGGTCGTGGACGAGGTAGAGGCTCGAGTGTCCGCCACTCACCACCAGACCAAGGCTGGGGAAGGTCATCGGGGGTGATTCGAGTAACCCTGCCACGAGGTGTGCGTGGACGTGGTCCACACCCACCAGTGGAATATCCAACGCGAGGGCCAGTCCCTTCGCGCCGCTCGTCCCGACGAGCAAGGCGCCGATCAGACCCGGACGATGACCAACCGCGATGGCGTCGAGATCCGAAAGCGTGATCCCCGCCTCTCGGACGGCCCGGCGGATCACGGGAAGCAAATGCTCCAGATGGGCCCGGCTGGCAATCTCGGGAACGACGCCGCCGTATTCGGCATGCAGTTCATGCTGCGTCGCGACCACCGAAGATCGGACGCGGCCGCCGCCGTCCACCACCGCCGCGGCGGTCTCATCGCAACTCGTTTCGATCCCGAGGACGAGGGTGTTCGTCGGGTCGCCCGAAGACGGCATGTTCATGGCGCGTCGACTTCGCCTTCTCGGGGCTTGGCGTCCACGGGGCGACTGAGTAGTTCACCGATTCGGTCCGCCTGGTTGCTCGGCACTCGCCCGATCACGTTGCCTCGCTCATCCCGGATCTCGAATCCGGCCGACGGCGCCGTCGCGTTCTCTTCGTCGATTTCCGCGATTCGGGTGGTCGTCTTCTTCAACTCATCGAGCAATCGCGTGCGATAGGCAATCTGATCGAGCAGTTCCGAAGCGAGGACCGCATCTGATCCAGGGTCGCCGCCAACGGTGAGCCACTCGCCGGTGGTCACTCTCGACTGGAGGGTGCGAAGTGCCGCCGCGAGTTGCGGATCCGCAATCTCCTGCTCGATCCAGTCCGGATCGTCAAACTGGGCGTCAAGACCATCGCCGCCGTCGTTGATCGGTTCGTATCGGCGGCGATTTTCGACGATCTTGGCGTACTCAGCATTGTCCAGGTCGATGACGAAGCCCGGATCGGGATCCACTCCCCAGACTTCAACGTCGCCACGTCGGTCGAGATTCCGCCCTTTCGGGAGGTAGTACCGGGCCGTGGTCATCTTGAGGGTCCCTCGGTCATCGGGGAGCGGGCGGACCTCTTGGACGGAACCTTTACCGAACGATCGCTCGCCAAGAATCTTCGCCCGGCCGTTGTCCTGCAAAGCGCCAGCAACGATTTCGCTCGCGGATGCAGAGCCGTCGTTGACCAGAACCACAATTGGGATGAGGTGATCGTCAGGCTCGGCCGTCGCGGTCCATTTTCGCCCGTCGCCATCACGGTCCCGGACCGAAACAATCACGCCGCGATCGAGGAAGAGATCGGCGACGTCGATGGCGCCGTCGAGCGTGCCGCCGCCGTTGAATCGGAGATCGAGGACGATCGCCTTCGTTCCGGCGGCGTCGAGCTGATCGAGCGCTCCCCGCATTTCCTCGATGGTCCGTTCGGTAAATTGTGTGAGTCGGATGTAGCCGATGCCTTCATCCGGATCGAGCATGTGGTCCCAGCCCTCGCCCGCGCGGCGAATGCCCTTCACGGACCGAGTTTCAATTCGGCGCCGAATGATTTCCAAGGATTCCTCGATTCCGTCGACATGCCGCACCTGCATCGTGACCGGAGTCCCCTCGACCCCGATCAAGAGGTCGATGCACTCTTGGCTGGTCAGACCGAGGGTATCGGTGCCGTCAATGTCGAGGACCACATCGCCCGCGCGGACCCCCGCGTCGAGTGATGGGGAGTCCTCAAGGGGACTGATGATCCGAAGTCGATCGTCGACCACTTCGATCTCCGCGCCGATGCCGACGTAGGAACCCCGGAGTTGCTTGTCGAAGTCTTTTTCGAGTCGAGGGGGGATCCAGACGGTGTAGGGGTCGTCCAGCGTCTCGAGCATGCCTGAGATCGCTGCTTCCTGCATCTTGGCCGCGTCGGGTTCCCCGACAAAATCTTCCAGCACCATGGCCCGCACATCGACAATGGGATCGAACCATGCCAGATCGTCTCGTCGGCCCGCGCCGATGGTCACCAGAATCTGGATCGCGAGGAGACCGCAAAGCACCGGAACGGGCCAGTTGCCGAATCTCTTGATGGGACGTTGAGGATTGGATTCTGGCATCGGGGTTCCAGTCGACTTCTGCGGTAGGACGAATACTCCGGTGGATCATACGAACCCAGGGGGCTTCTCCGTTCGTCAAAAGGATCATCCGGCCGCGAAGCGTGGAGATTCTCCACCCTGCTAGGATCATCGATCCCACGTTCATCGCTTTTCACCATTCGAGGAATTCCCCCACGCATGAAGGACGACCGCCGCGAAGGCATCGACATCCACGAGGAGGCCGCGATCCTGGTGGGCGTGATCCTCCCCGGCACCGTGACCGAGGACGGCGATCCGCTCCGGGAACTGGCGGCCTTGGCCGAGGCTGCAGGCGTGCAGGTGGCCGGGCGGCTTCTGCAACAGCGATCCCATCCGCGGGCTCGAACCTATCTCGGAAAGGGAAAGGTCGAAGAACTGGCCGCGATGGTCGGAATGCTCAAGGCGAAAGTCGTGATCTTTGACAACGATCTCTCGCCGATGCAGATCAAGTCCTTGGAAGAGGATCTGGTGTGCAAGGTGCTTGATCGGTCGGAGCTCATTCTCGACATCTTTGCGAATCGCGCCGCCACCAAGGAGGCGCGTCTCCAAGTGGAGATCGCCCAGTTGCAGTACACGGCACCGCGACTGCGGGCGATGTGGAGTCACCTCGGGCAGGTCACCGGCGGGGCGCCCATCGGGGTGGGAACCCGGGGTCCCGGTGAGCAGCAGCTCGAAATCGATCGTCGCCTCGTGCAACGCCGCACCGTCCAGCTCAAGCGGAATCTCGCCGAAGTTCAGGCCAGGCGCACCCGCGAAGTCGCGGCTCGTCGTGATGACCACTTCACGGTCGGTTTGGTCGGGTACACCAACGCCGGCAAGAGCACGATGTTCAATGGCTTGACCGACGGTGGCGCCTTTGAAGCCGACATGCTCTTTGCGACCCTCAGTACGCGGATCGGCGCTTGGAATCTGGGTGGCGGCAACAACGTGCTGATCTCCGACACCGTCGGGTTCATTCGGGATCTTCCCCACCATTTAGTGGCGAGTTTCAAAGCGACCCTCGAAGAGACGATCTACGCGCATCTCCTCCTGATGGTCCTCGACGTCGCGGATCCCGCCGCCGCACGACAGTTTGAGACGGTCAATCGAGTGCTGGACGAGATCGGTGCGGTGAATCAGCCTCGGATCCTCATCCTGAACAAAGTGGATGTGCTGCGGACCACCGTCCACGAGGGGCGGGTCCCGGGTGACACGCTCGATGCTTGGATCGAGAGCAATCCGGATGCGATCGTTGCCAGTGCTCGAGACGGGGAGGGCCTCGACACGCTGACCACCCGCGTGCTCGAACAGATGTGCGGAGAGATTCGGGAGGTCGTGTTGGAGATTCCGCTCTCCGAGGGCAAGTTGGTCGATCTGGTTGAGAAGCGGACTGAAGTGATCGATCGCGATTACGAGAAATCGGGCTCGGTGGTGATTCGCACGAGGATCGGGCGGCGTCAGTTGGAAGTGCTCATGGCGGGCGGCCCGCACTTCACGGCCGACGGACTCCAAGGGCCAGAGGCGATCGCTCAGCTCTGGCCTGAGGTCGAGCCCTTCCGGATGCCTCGCGTTCCGCCTCATCTGCTGCTACATCCAGAATAAAGCCGCGGCTCGATCGCCGACCGCCGCGGGTCACGAGGTTGTATCAGTGGATGCGTCAGGTTCTGGGGGCAGACCGACCGCACGACGAACCGTACCAATGACCGTCGGGTGGATGACCGCGGATTCGCGAATCCAGATCGAACCCTGCGGAATGGCCAATGGACACCAGGCCACGAGGTGGGAGCGTTCGAATCGGCGACCCTGCCAAAGGCCTTCCTCGTTGCGACCGTGGGCAATCCGCTGGCTCGTGTTTGGGAACTGGTCCCAGCGTTCCACGTGTCCGCCGAGCACGGCCCGATCGACGATATCACGTGCCGTTGGACCACCGCCCGCGAGCACGATGACGTTCTCCCGATCGGGGACGAATTGGCGATAGGCACGGCGAAGTAACCGGCCGGCGCGTCCAACCAGCGACTTGGCGTGATTGGCATTTCCTGCGGCAATAAGTCTGATAAACGTTGTGCCTTCCGGGTCAGGCGGACGAGGTGCGACGACCTCCATGGTGCCGATCCGCTGGGCCGAGGCGTTTCGAAGGGCGAGTCGATCGCCGATCCTCGCGCCCAGCAGAAATTCTCTCGCTTTCGCCAGTACACCGGCGTCTGGTTCTCCCGCTTCCAACCACTCCACGCCAACGACATACGGTCTCGGAATCGAACTGAGTTCGTTGAACCCGAGCGGCAGGGGGCCTTGGGGAAGAGGAGAGACCTGAAGCCGCTTCACATGGACCGCAAAGATGCCATCGTCAGTGTGAACTTCGAGATCAACGCTTCGCCCTTGCGGCCCCGTGACTTCGGCCCGCACGCGATTGCCCGCTTCGATGAACCGGAGCGCCACTTCGATCTCGCATCGAACCGCAGCGCGGCGCGGCGCTCGGGGCGCCGACTTCATCCGATGAAGGAGGTCCTTCGCGTTTCGGCTGGAGATGGCGTTCTCGGCGACTGCGTCGAGGAGCGCCACCTCGAGGGCGTCGTCATCTCGCATCGGAATGGGGTCTGGTGGAACCATGCGTTTGGTGCATTCTGCCTTCGGGTCCGGGTAACGGCAATCCGGTGCATCCTGCGTGACCCACACGCCACTGGCTCCCGGTCGCCCGATCGGTGGGGATTTGATGGTGCGGATCGTCGATGAACGGGGTGGAGAAAGCCCTCGTTTGGCACTCGGATGGACCCGGTGCAGGCAGGGTGTGGGGAGGAGCATTGAGATGAAATTAGGCGAATTGATGGTACGTCAGGGGCTACTGACGGAGGCCCAAGTGGCGGAGGTTCTGGCAGCTCAGGCCCGTCGGACCGAGCCGTTCGGCTCGATCTGCGAGCGGCTCTTCGGGATCGCGCCGGAGCTTGTGGAGGGGGCCTGGGTCGAGCAATACAGTGTCCTGACCGAAGGGCTGACCCCAGATTTTAGTCGTCAGGACCCATCGGTCCTGAACGTGGTCACCAGGCGGCAAGCGTGGCAGTTTCGTATCGTTCCGGTCTGTTGGGATGAGGGTTCTCTCGTGCTCACCACGACTCGCGATCAGATGGCACGGGCGCTCCGATTCGCGACCAAAGTCATTCCCTTCCCGGTCTACTTTCTCTTGATCGATTCGGAGAAAATGGCAGAGGCGCTGAATTCGTCCTATCCGATGCAGGGAATGGACGCCGCCGTGGTTCTCGGAGAACTTGAGACCCTCTCCAACAACCTGGCAGCACGACCCGCTGGCAAGGCGGGCTGAGGTTGTTCGATCAGTCTGCAATGGTCGCGATGAATTGATCATGTCAGGTCATGTCAGGTCATGTCAGGTCATGCCAGGTCATGCCAGGTCAGACTGATCGATCCGTGAGATCCGTGAGATCGTCCAAATCAGTCGAGGAAAATTTGGGGTGGTCCCTTTCCGTCGGTCCTGCCGGTGCGATCGGTTTCGGCGGGTGCGGAATGGAATGGCGACTCCCGGACTTGAACCGGGGACACCGGCATTTTCAATGCCGTGCTCTACCAACTGAGCTAAGCCGCCTGCGTCTCGCCCAAACGGCGCGAGGACGTGAAGCCTACAGCCAACCCGGCCGGTGTCAAGCAAGAGCATCGGTCAGTGGTCCGTCTTTGCTGATCGGGAGCGATCAACGGCGGACCTCGCGTTTTGGATCAGTCCGCGAGCCGAAGATTCCGTGCGGCCGCACGCGCGTTCGAACTCGGTCGAGTCGCGACGGCCATGCCATCCTTGATCAAATCCTGAAGGATCGCGAAGAGGGGCCCGCCGAGGTACGAGCGCAGGGGCTGTATTCCAGCAAACTCCTGAAGTCTCGGAATTCCGTCGTCGAATTCGCCGTCTCGGCCGAAGGTTCGATTCTTGACGGCCTTGATGAAGCGAGATGCGTGAAGGATGGCATCTGCCTCGTTCACACGAAGTTCGCACATCCGGATCAGCACTGGTCGCAACGGCTCGATTCCATCGATCCAGGCGTTCTCATCGCCTCGGATGCATGCAATCGTGATCACGAGTTCTTCGATGTTCTGAGCGATTCGCTCGATCGCGACTCGGCGGAGGGCGTCGGTTCGAAGCAGACTGAGGTCAAAGGCGAATCGCAGGTGATCAAGCACGTCGTCGAGCGACACATCAAACCGGAGGGCCAGCCCGCCAGCCTCACGGAAGAATGCTCGGCGAAGCTCGTTGAGCGAGATCTCATCCAGGTCGACTCTGGGTGCCTCGACTTCACAATTCTCATCGAGGCCGGCTCCGCTGCGTTGGCGTCGGGTGGCGATTGAATTCGAGGAGGTCATTGAGGCGGTCTCCAGCGTTTAGGTCGATCGTGTGAGGGATCGGCCCCGAGTCATCTCTTTCGTTCGAAATGAGTTCAACCTCATTCCGCATTCCGCACTGAACGTATTCATCCGGGACTCTGTGAAGATTGGCATCTTCTCTCGGATCGGAGGATCGATCTTGTTCTACGCCGGTCAATCTGATTCACACGGACATCGATGACTCACGATGACATCGTACGTTGCCGACCCGGTGCGTCAATCAATGCACGTCGTCGTTTTTGCTCTTTTTCGTGGACGCTTCGTCCGAAAACTCGCTCGACGATCCAAGTCCGATTCCAGACTCCAATCTCGAGATTGGTGGCAGGAGGTCAGGTCGGTAATCCGCGAGGGCCGGAAACGTCGTTCGCCAGTTGGTCGTGGTCCGGGGATCGATCTCGGCGGAGATCACGCCGCTGTTCGAGCCGGCATCCGCCAGAATCTCCCCCTGAGGCGAAACGATGAGAGATTCACCGCCGTACTCGTGATCAGGATCGGCACCGACGCGGTTCACGCCGATGACGAACGCTTGATTCTCAATCGCGCGGGCGATCAATAGGGCTCTCCAGTGGGCGATTCGGGCGGAAGGCCAACTGGCGATGACGGTGATCAGATTCGCCCCGGCCAGTGCGGCATGGCGATACAGCTCTGGAAAACGGAGGTCGTAGCAGATCGTCGGCGCGACCTCGAAGGGGCCGACCCGGTCGAGTACGAGTCGCGTTCCGGCGGCGTAGTACTGGGGCTCTTTGGTGAAGCCAAAGGGGTGCATCTTCTCGTACACGTCTCCCAAGTGCCCGTCGGGATGGGCGATCACGGTGGCGTTCGCGGCTCCCGGGGCGCGATCGACTTGGCGGCCAAAACCGATTTGCAGGTGGATCTGGAATCGCTGGGCGGTTCGGGCCGCCCAGCCCGGGGAATCGCCCTCGGTGGCCGCGTCGATGTCGAACGTCCAACTCGAATCAAACATCTCGGGAAGGACCACGAAGGACCCCGGCGGGGGGGCGGCGTCCACGAGCATCTGTTCGATGATGGCGTGGTTCTCGTCCTTCTGGTGCCGGAGCGGTGCGAATTGGAAACCGAAGACCTTCACGGGGAAGAAGCTCCTTGCAGATGCGGAAGAATCTTGTGGCGGCGGTCGCCGGGGAGATCCTGTACAGGATCATGCCATGAATGGTGTTGCTCGAGGCGAATCGAGGCCTCGATAATTCGAGGGTGGCGATTCGTTTCCGGTGGGTTGGTGCGGCCGCCGGGACGCAGAACGCCGCCGACTCCGGAGAGGAGTCGGCGGCGATTCGGGCAGAAAGGGCGACTGACGGGATTTGAACCCGCGACGTCCTGGATCACAACCAGGTGCTCTACCCCTGAGCTACAGCCGCCATGTGGGTGATCGCAGAGCGTATCGTGGTCCTCGCTCTTGCTCAAGCCCGGCAGACGTTCCAATTCGGGCGACCGGCGGTTTTCGGGATCGGGTCCGCGTTTTTTTCAGCCCGTTCGATGTTTTCGCGCGTGTTTGACCGATGTGGGTTGTGTTATCATCCCGAATTCGCTTCGGGCAACCAAAATAGGGCTGTTTCGACTATGAGCACGACCGTATCCGTCGACTGCGTTGCCAATCTCGGCGAGGCTAAAATCCATCGAAATCTTCCTTCTGCCAGCTTGGTCGAACATGCGATCAGGCGTGGAGAAGGTGTCCTCGCCGCCAACGGCGCGTTGATGTGCGATACCGGCGAGCGGACCGGACGCAGTCCAGGGGACAAGTTCCTTGAAGACACGCCGGGCATCCATGACTCCATCGACTGGGGCAAGGTCAATCAGCCGATGAGTTCGGAGAACTTCGCGGCGCTCGAACAACTGGCCATGGATCATCTTCGAGGTTGCGATGACCTGTATCGCTTCGACGGCTTCGCGGGGGCTGACGCGAAGTATCGATTGAAGGTCTCGGTGGTCACCGAAGAAGCCTGGCACTCGCTGTTTGCCGCGACGCTCTTCATCAATGCCAACGAAGGCGAGCAAGACGGATTCGACCCGGACTGGGTCATCTACAACGCCTGCAATCTGGAAATCGACGACCCCGAAAAATACGGTGTTAAGAATGGCCTTGCGGTCATTCAGAGTCTTGAACAGCGGAAGGTCATCATCATCGGGACCCGATACGCCGGGGAGATGAAGAAGTCGATCTTCTACGCGATGAATCATGATCTGCCGGACATGGACGTCTTTCCGATGCACTGTTCCGCGAACGTCGATCATGAGGATCCCGAAAACGTGGCCGTGTTCTTCGGTCTCTCCGGAACCGGAAAAACCACGCTTTCCGCCGATCCCGCGAGAGATCTGGTCGGTGACGACGAGCACGGCTGGAGCAATGACGGCGTCTTTAACATCGAAGGCGGCTGCTACGCGAAATGCATCAACCTCTCCAAGGAGGGCGAGCCTGAGATCTGGAACGCGATCCGATTCGGAAGCGTGCTGGAGAATGTGGTCCTCGACGGCGATCGGGTTCCTGACTACGACGACGGATCGAAGACCGAGAACACCCGGGTGACCTACCCGGTGGATTTCATCGACCATGCCCGACGACCCTCGATGGCCGGTCACCCGAAGAACGTGGTCTTTCTGACCGCCGATGCCTTTGGGGTGCTGCCGCCCGTCTCTCGGTTGAGTCCTGAGCAGGCGATGTACTACTTCATCAATGGCTACACCTCGAAGCTTGCGGGAACCGAGGCCGGTGTAACCGAGCCGCAGCCGGGGTTTAGCCCGTGCTTCGGTGGCCCATTCCTGCCTCGGCCACCCATGGTCTACGCCGAGTGGCTCCAGAAGCGGATCGCGGAGCAGAACGCCAACGTCTGGCTTCTCAATACGGGTTGGACGGGCGGCCCCTACGGCACCGGCGCTCGGTTCAGCCTCAAGTGGACCCGGACCTTCGTGGATCGGATCCTCGACGGCAGTCTTTCCAACGTCGAGACGGTAACCCATCCGATCTTCGGCCTCGAAATGCCCGTCGCCGTCGATGGCGTGCCCAGCGAAGTTCTTGATCCCCGCAACACCTGGGCAGACCAGAACGCGTACGACGTGATGGCTCGAAAACTCGCCGCGAGTTTTCGTGAGAATGATGCGAAATTTACGATCTCCGACGCGGTTCGTGGTGCCGGACCGACCGGCTGACCCGAGCCCCCAACCACGCGAGCCCGCGGGCCGGCCTTCTTTCGAGAGGGGCCGGCCTGTTCTTTGGCGAGGCCGCCCGTTCAATTGATCGAATTCGGTGGGCAATTCGTGCCAGACGACCATCGCGGAAGGGGCGATCGAGGGTCGGCGGCCGGCGGATTCCGCCCAACCCTCGGGCAATTCGCAGAATTTTTCGATGGACGGGCGACCACGCGAATCCGGTGTTCTCGGGCCTGAACCGGCGGAAGCCGCTCGCTCATGCCGCGAGGGCTCCCTTTATCGGCAGTCGTCGGCGCGGATGGCATTCCTCCCGAAATCTCCCACAAAATTTACGTGAGATCCTTCCTCGCCGGGCTGAATTGGCGTGGTCGTCGGGCCGATGACTTGAGCAGCGACGCCCCGCAGGAAGCGGGAACGATCGCGAGTCAGGGAACTTCGGACGCAACACCATGAGCAACGAACAGTTCAATCTTCTCGACAAGGATGTCCTCACCACCGGAGAGGTGGCGAAGATTTGCAATGTCGCCAGCCGTACGGTGAGCAAGTGGTTCGACTCCGGGCAGCTCAAGGGATATCGCATCCCTGGCTCCAAGGATCGTCGAATCCCGGTGGGCAACCTGCTCACCTTCATGCGGGAACATGAAATCCCCATGGACGGTCTGATGAGCGGTCGCCCGCGAGTTCTGATCTGCGATCAGGATGAAGGGGTCATCGACACGCTCACTTCCGTGCTCGCGGAACAAACGAACTTCGACATCCACACCTGTGACAGCCTCTTCGCGGCCGGTATGGAGTGCGAACGGTTCCGTCCCCACGTCATGCTCTACGAGCTTGGCGTCTCCGACGACGACGGCCGTCAGCTCTGCAGCATGATCCGAGGCAACGAAGAGCTTCAGGTCACTCGAATCATCGCGATGAGCAGTCGAATCACCGACGGTCAGACCACGCAGCTCATGCAGTGTGGCTTTGACGGCGTGCTTCGGAAGCCATTCACCGTTCGGCAGGTCATCGAGGCCGTCGAATCGGCCCACGCCGTCGTTTATTGAGTCAATGATGGAACCGCGTTTCCCGCAGGTCGGGGATGCCTCGCATGGACGCGAGTACGCCCCGTTGAAGCCCTTGGGCTTCGACGGGGCGTGTTCCATTTTTGAGGATTAGGATCGCCGGGGCTGCTAGGCTTGCGATCCATGCAAATCGCACTTGCCCAGTTTGACACGGTGGTTGGAGACCTTGAGGGAAATGCCGCCGCCATCCGGTCCTTGGCGGCCGAGGCATCGGCCTCCGGGGCGGATCTGCTCGTACTCCCGGAGCTCTGCCTGCTCGGCTACCCGCCGCGGGATCTTCTTCTCCGAGACGAGGTGGTTCCTGCCTGTGAGCGATTGGTTGCTGAACTGGCCCGTGATCTGCCGCTGCCCACCCTGATCGGAACGCCTCGTCAAATCGATCGCGGATCGGGTCGGATCGCCAATAGCATCGCACTCTGTCGTCACGGTCGCATCGAGGCGTGGCACGACAAGATCCTCCTTCCGACTTATGACGTCTTCGACGAGGCACGCTGGTTCCAACCGGGGGATCGGCCGCTGGTCTTCGATCTTCAGGCAGATGGGCGAATCCATCGAGTCGGGGTCTTGATCTGTGAAGATCTTTGGCGCGGCGAAGACCTCGGAACCAGACGCTTCTACGACGTCGATCCGGTCGGGATGCTCGCCGACGCGGACTGCGATTTGATCGTGGGTCCCAGCGCCAGCCCGTTTGTCATCGGGAAGCATGATCGACATCGTTCGATCCTCGTGGACGTCGCGCAGCGTTGCAGTGCGGTGGTGGCGACGGTGAACCAGTTCGGGGCCAATGATGATTTGGTCTTCGATGGTGGGTCAATGGTGATTTCGGCAGCCGGCCGGGTGGTCGGCGGACGAGCCCGATTCAATCCTGGAATATCCACGGTGACGATCGGCGAACCCGTGGCCGACCGTGACGAAACCGTCGAAGACCACGCCCTCTCCCCGGAAGCCGAACGCTTTGAGGCGATCCGCCTCGCGATCGCCGGATACTGCCGGCGGACCGGGCACAAGTCGGTCGTGCTTGGACTGTCGGGAGGCATCGATTCGGCGCTGGTGGCGGCCCTCGCGGTGGCGGCGTTAGGACCGAATGCGGTCCTCGGGGTACTTCTGCCGAGCCGGTATTCCTCCGAAGGATCGAAATCCGATGCCCTCGACCTCGGTACGCGACTCGGTATCCGAACCGAAGAGATATCCATCGAGTCGTTGCATGCGATGGTCGCCGCAACCCTTGATCCGGTTCTACGCAAAGACGGGGCGGGGCTCGAGGGCGTGGCCGATGAGAACGTGCAAGCCCGTTCGAGGGGATTGCTCCTCATGGCGATCTCCAATGGTCGTGGTCACATGCTGCTTTCGACCAGTAACAAGAGCGAACTGGCCGTTGGTTACTCGACGCTCTACGGCGATATGTGTGGGGGCTACGCCCCGATCGGCGACCTCTACAAGACCGAGGTCTTTGAACTCTCGCGTTGGATGAACCGAGCGTACGCTTCGATTGGTTTTGAGTGCCCGCCGATTCCCGAGTCGAGTATCGAAAAACCACCGTCGGCGGAACTTCGGCCTGATCAGCGTGACGATGACTCGCTTCCCGACTACGAGGTGCTTGACGCCTATCTTCGGGCGAGAATCGATGCGCACCAGGCACCGGCGAAGATCGGTCCGATGCTTGGTCTGGAACCGGAACTGGTCGCCCGGATCGAGCGTCTGCTTGCGATCAGTGAATTCAAGCGATATCAGGCCACCATCATTCCGAAACTCTCGCCCCGAACCTTTGGTCGCGGTCGCGAGATGCCGGTGGCGGCGAGATGGAACGAGGGACCCCGACAATCAAGTGATTGAGCCCCGGTGCTCATCGATGGACTGTGGTCGCGTCAGCCAGTGAGTCTGGAGGCTGGTTGCTTGAGATTGATCCGGGCCGGGTTGATCTCGCGACCACCTCGGCGCCGAGATTTAATCTGGCGAGACTCCACCGAGAGAAAAGTGTCTTCTTCGACCAAGTATGAAGTGAGGTGGCCTCCACCGGCGCAGCCAGTGTCAACATTGACCGCGAAGGGGCGGTCCGCATCGCCGGTTCTGACCGGCGTTTCAACCGGGCGATGACCGCAGACGATGAGGCCGTCATGGCCGTCGTACTCCGCCCACCAGGGCGCGTCTCGGCCGGAGGGTTTGAGATGGATCTTGTCATGCGTGGTCGTACCCGCCATGCCAGCCTCAGGACGAATCCCCGCATGAACGACGGTGGCGACGCCCGCGCTGGCTTCGACTCGGTCCACGGTTTCGCCGAGGAGGTCCAGGGTGGCCGTGGTCAGATCATCATTTTCGATCCGGGTGATCAGGGATCGATCAGCTTTGGAGGTCCGCGCCGTGGGGAAGCCCATCGAATGGCGGATGAACAACGCGAATGCTCGAAGATCCTGATTCCCACAGACCGAGACGAGATTGAGACCTTCTCGTCTGAATTCAGTGATTGCTCGAATCACTCCACAGGGATCCGGTCCCTTGGTGAGAAGATCACCGGTCAGGATGATTCGAATCCCGGGCCGGGTCTCTTGGAGGACCTCGACAAGTTCGCGAAGCTCCTCGGAACAGCCGTGGACGTCGCCAATGACCGCAGATCTGATGTGTGCCATGTTCTCCACCCCGCCTTCTTCGACCCAACCACTGGTTTCGGTTCGATGAAATGGTGCGAATCATGTCGGAAGACACCCCCGCGCCGCGTTCTTCATCGGTTCTCTCCTAGGATCACCGTCATGCCTATCCGACGCCTTGCACCCGCCGTTGTGAATCAGATCGCCGCCGGCGAAGTCGTCGAGCGACCGGCAAGCGTCGTCAAGGAAGTGCTGGAGAACGCCTTCGACGCGGGCGCGACGCGAGTGGATATCGAGATCGCTGGTGGCGGTCGCGACCTTATTCGCATCGCGGACGACGGAGCGGGCATTCCCGTGGACGAACTGACCCTCGCCGTCGAGGCTCATGCCACCAGCAAGATCGTGTCGGCGGCCGATCTCGAAGGGGTGTCGACGATGGGGTTTCGGGGTGAGGCCCTCGCGTCCATTGCCTCGGTCTCTCGATTCTCACTGGAGAGTCGAACCCAGGCTGACGACGCGGCTTGGCGGATTGAAGTCATCGACGGCGTGGTGGGGGCACCAGCGCCGACCGCTGGCCCACCGGGGACACGGGTCGAGGTTCGCAATCTTTTTTCCTCCGTGCCGGCGCGACGACGTTTTCTCAAGAGCGAGACGGCAGAGTCGGCTCGGATCGCTGAAGTCGTTCGTCTGCTGGCCCTCGCTCGACCGACGATTGGCTTCCGGCTGGTCTCCAACGGAAGATGTCTGCTGGACCTTCCCGCCACCGACGACCCCCGTCGACGAATCGTCGGGGTATTAGGCGAGGAACTCGACGGCCGCTTGATCGAGGTTCGCGAAGAGATCGGTTCCCCTGCGGACGGAACGCTGACCAGCGTGTGGGGCTTGGTGGGTCTGCCGGAGACCGCTCGGCCGACGGCGAAGAATCAACGGTTCATTCTCAATGGCCGTGCCATCGTCGATCGTTCGCTTTCCCACGCGCTCAAGGAAGGATTCCGCGGCTTGGTCGAGCCCGGTCGGCATCCTGTGGGCGTGTGTTATCTGGAGATGAACCCGGCGCGAGTCGACGTGAACGTCCATCCCGCAAAGACGGAAGTTCGATTCAGGGAGGCGCGGCCGTTACACGGTCTCGTGCGTCGGGCGGTCCAGGATGCGTTGCAGAGGGCCGATCTGGTTCGAGACCTGAGCCTTGAAGCGAGAGTCGATCCCACCGGGGGTGAACCAACGGCGACCGAGCAATCCGGGGCTGCGGCTCGGGTGGATTCGGCGGGGTCGATCCCGAGGCCCGGCGGCGATTCTCCCTCGGCGCCATTCTCCAACGCCGCAGCACCATTCACCGGCGCGTCTTCGGCTGGAGGACCACGATCCGCCCGAGGCGTCGATCTTGCTCGCCTTCGCGAAGCGGTGGCCGACGTTCCGCTGCCGGCGACGTCGTCGGCCTCGGCAGAGACGTCTGGCGTCGAGGTCCTTCCGACGCTGGTGGGGAGCGATGCGGTGCTCCAGGTCCATCAGTCGTTCTTGGTGACTCAAGACGCAGAGGGCTTGGTGATCATCGATCAACATGCCCTTCACGAACGCGTGATGTTCGAGAAATTGCACGATCGATATGCGGCCGGGCCGCTTGAGAGTCAACGACAACTCGTGCCGATTGTTTTCGACGCAGATCCCGCGTCGATCGCGGCGTTGGAATCACTCGCGCCGTTACTCGAACGCCTGGGCATCGATGCGACCGCGGCCGGTCCTCGGGGCGTCGCGATTCATGGATTTCCCACACTGCTGATCACCCGTCGCGTCGATCCTGGACCGTTCCTGTCGGAGCTTCTGGAACGCGCGGCGCAGGGCGAGATCGATCGGGATGATCACGAGGCCGCGCTGGCCGACGTGCTCGATGTGATGAGCTGTAAAGCGGCGGTCAAGGCCGGCGATCGACTCGGGGAACGGGAGATTGCGGAGTTACTCGCGATGCGGGATCGGATCGACCGAGAGGGAAGCTGCCCGCATGGGCGGCCGACGCATCTGCGAATCCCGATTGCGGAATTGGAGCGGCGATTCGGCCGCTCCCCCGGCTAACCCACGAGGTTCAGCCGCCGGAGACCGGGGGCAGGATGTCCAGTCGGTCACCACCGTCAAGTGAAGTCGTGGCGTTCACCAGGCAATCGTTGCGGGCGAATGCGACCACATGACGAAAATCGGTGAGTCCGGGATGGGCCCGAATGGCATCTTCGAATGCATCCGCGACCGTCGATCCCTCGGGGATTTGCAGCGTCATGGCATCGTCGCCGACGATTTCGCGGAGTTGAGCATGAAAACTCAGGCCGACTTCAATATCGGGGAGCGGCGTTTGAGACTCGTTCATGGCATTGATTCTTTCTGGATCGTGGATGTTCCGCCAGCATCGTGATGAGGGAGGAAATCGACCATCGAACCAGCAGGCCGGTCGTGGTCTCCGGGATCGAGGCGGGCGAGCCCGTCGGTCCCGGCGAGATGAGGGAGATCACCAGATCCCTGCCAAGATGGAATGCGAACCGCGGGTTGTCCGGTGGCATCCATGACGATGGTGGCCGGGCGGAAGACGGGTCTTCGTGGATTGGGTCGAACCGCGTCGAGGAGGGGAAGTCGCCACCACCCGGGATTCGGATCAAGCCCGAGCGCGGCCCGAATCCAAGCCCGAACGAAGATCTGGGTGCAGGCGAAGGCGGACACTGGATTTCCCGGCAATCCGATCGCGATGGTCGTCGCATCGGGCGATCTCCAAAGCGAGAACGGTCGGCCGGGCTGCATCCGGACGCCTCGAATCAAGGTTGACCAACCCCGATCCATCCAATGCGCCGGTACAAGATCGAGCACGCCCGCGCTCACGCCTCCAACGGTGATCACCAGGTCGGCGGTTGCCGCGGCGGCATCAAGCGCCGTTGCGGTGGCTTGGACATCATCGGCGGCATGCGTGGGAGGTGACAGGACGGCACCGAAGGTGGTGCGATCCGTCAAGAGTGAGGCCAGAAGCGAGCCGTTTGAATTGCGAATTCGAACCGCGTCTTCTGGTCCGTTGAGCAGGTCATCGATCGGTCGAACTTCGTCGCCGGTGGTCACGATGGCCACCCGCGGTCGCGGGCGGACCTTGACCAATCCCGTGCCGATGGCCGCGCCGGCTGCGACCGCGATTCCTCGCGCGATGTGATCGACCCGCGTGCCCGCGGCGAGAAGGGTATCGCCAGCGCGGGCATCCGCCGATTTTCGATGGATGTTCCGATTGGGATCAACGCCGTCAAGGTGAATGGTCAGGGGATTGTTTCGATCCGTCGACTCATGTTCGACGACCGCGTCGAGTCCCGGCGGAACCGCAGCGCCCGTGGCGATGGCCACGCACGCACCTTGAGAAACCTGCGTGGGCGGTGGCGTTCCGGCGGCGACCGAACCTTCGACGGTCAGCGAGAGATTCGCTTCCCGGGCGCGGATGGCGTAGCCGTCCATGGTCGCTCGATCGAACGGGGGGTGATCACGGTCGGCGAGGATTGGCGCGGCCAAGACCGCACCGAGGATCGAATTTTCACGAAAGTCAGCGTCGACTGCCCGACGACTCGCCACCACGTCGGCAGTCGCGATCAGGCGATCGAGGGCGTCTTGAATCTCGATGGGCGGGCACGACGATGGGTCCACGGTCACCGGGGTTCATCCTCGAGGAAAGAGAGGATTCCATCGATGGCAGTTTCGCGACATGGATCCAGATCATGCCCGGCGAATGCCACTTCAAGTCGAGCCGTCCGCACGCCACCCGCGGCGAGGGATGCTCTCCAGCCGATGGCGTCGGCGGGGGGGACCACCGTGTCTGCCGCACCGTTGACCACCAGCGCCCGCTTCGCCACGCTGGCGCCGAGTTGCATGGGGTTCTTCGTGCCGAGTTCCGCGGCGATCGCTGGCGAAACACCCAGGGCGTCGGCGATGGTGAGTTCAAGACGGTCTGGGCGATTGCCGTAGGTCTCGAGAATCGGTGGCGAGACCAGAATGAAGGCCGCCGCGCCGAGTCCGGAGCCGGCCACCGCGAGGAGGGGGGCGGTGGCGGAAAGGCCGATCACCACCAGCGGTAGATCCGGGAAGGTCTCGGTGGTCATGGCGAGGAGTTGTCGGGTCGCTTCGATGCAACCTTCCGCATCGCGGGCGGCATCGAACCGTTCGGGACGGACCACCGGGCGGCCAGATTCCACCAGTGCGTCGCCTAATTCATCGCCGAACTCAAGAAGCCGTTTGGCGGCGGGGAGTTCAATTTCGATACCGAAGACCGCATCGCCAGCGAGAATCACCACCACTTGTCCCTCCAGTCGAGGAGGGGTTCGGATCTCGGCGGATCGGAGCGAGCCGAACGCCGAATACTCGCGTCGTTGGATCAAGGTGGTGACGGCGGGGGGGCTCATGCTTTCATGGTATCGATGAGCGAGCGGTGGTGATTCACCGTCTTCAACGGGGATCGTAGCTCGTATCGTCGTCGCTCAAGAATCCGTTTCGCGGAAAATCGGTGATCGTCTGCAGGAAACCCTCGTTTCGGTGCTCGCCTTCGCAGGCGGTGTCGCAACATTCAACGTGGCCGTCGAGGTAGACCAGATTGGAGCAGGAGGCGTGTCGAAACGCCTGTGTGCCGCCATGTACCAAGCCAAGATCGACCTCGACGATGTTCGACGGCGCCCGCATGAACTTGTTGGCGCCGGCGATCCAGCCGCCATCGCCGAACAAGGCTGTCGTCGATGGCCTTCGGTGGGCAGCCGCGGGCACGCCGCGTCGACAGTGATCCCATCCTTCTAACAGGCGACCGTCGGCATCGAGGGTGGGGAATCTCCCTTCGGCGCCGACGAAGGTCGTGTTGTAGTTGTAGCCGGTCGCCGGATCGTCGCCGAAGTTACTGTTGCCTCGGAAGTCGGGGCATTGGAAGACGCGATCCTGATCGTCGAGATACATCCAGATCGGCCCTTTGTCGATCGTCCCATCGGCGCGGTGATCAAAGTCCCAGGACGTGGTTCGGACGTCGCCCTCCTCCATCCGGTAGAGCACGGCGGCGGGATAGCCACCTTGCGTTGTGAGATACGCCTCCGCGGCCAGATGCAGTTGGCGGAGGTTGGCTCTACACGCCGTGCTCCTCGCCATCGTCGATGCGGATGCGATTCCGGTCGAGACGATGGCCGCCAGGGCGGCGGTGATACCAAGTACCACGATGACCTCGGTCATGGTGAAGCCGGCGGTTCGAGTGCGTGCCGACCACCGTGATGCAACACGGATGGATTTGATTTTGTGGATCATCCGGTCCAATCCGCTAGAAGCAGGCCGAGATCCGGACCATTCACGATGAGATCGCCGTTGAGATCCGCGGTCGCATCGTTGGTTCCCCACGCCGCAAGCAAGAGTCCGAGGTCGATGCCATTCACCAGACCATCGGCGTTGAGATCGCCCGGCAAACGAGGGTCTGGACCGGGGGCGACGTCGGCAATCGCATCGATTTCTGGCGTCGAGTCGACGCCGGTGTTGGTGATCCGGACGAAGCGAATGGCGGCGAGTCCGACGCTCGCAAGATCGATGCCGACGCCACCGCCCGCGCCGTCGTAGGTCTCAAGGATGGCGTCGAAGTCGAGCCCGATCAGCCCATTGGAGTGTCGATTGGGATTGACCGGCTTCGTGAAGTCGGTGGGAATTCGTCCGGCCGCCTCGGTATAAGGCCCCGTATCCTGCCAGCCAAGCGTTGGGAATGCTCCGTCGGCCATGGCGCCGGGAATCAAGACCCACTCGCGACCGTCGAGGCTCACCTCAATCTGGCCGCCTTCCTCGTAGATTCCGCCGACAACACCCCACGGGGCGTTGGTATCGGTACAGAAGGCATTGCCGAAGATCAGGAGGTCGATCCCAAAGAGATTGTTGGGGTCGTCGAGGACGAGGTGGTCGAACGCCAGCTCAATCGTGCCACCGATCCCCAGTGAGACCACTTCAGAGGCAAGCCACGCCGGTTGGAATGGCGTCACGGCCGCGGGGAAGAGGCTGCCGCCGGTGGTCCGTGTGGGGCCACCCAACGCGGACTCGGGGTGGTCATAGCCGGGAATACCACCGACGCCGGGGTCAAAGTGAACAACGTCCACGGCGAAGGGTGAATCTCCGAATAGTGGGGTCGAGACCAGCGCCAGGGCTGGAAAAAGGAGATTGATCAGGCGGCCTGAGGGGGTGGGCTCGGGGGCTGGTCGGAATGACATCACGAGAACTCCGGAAGCCGGATTCGCGCCGGCCAGTCGGAAGAGCGCCCGATCGCGTCGGGCACCAGATCGATCAGGCAGGTCTTCCGGCTCCGGGCGATTCCGCGAGTCTGCCTTCCCACACCACCCCTCAGAGGGGCCTTGCAGTGGCTGATGACTCGCGAGATTCGGTCTCTTGACCGAATCAGGCCCGTTACGGCGGCGCGTCCGCGGCGGCTTTGAACCGCCTTCCCTTCGAAGAAGTCTCCAGACCGTAGATCCGGCCTGCTTCCTCGCCCGCGGAACGCCGCGGGGCCTGAAGTACAGGGTGAGTGTATCGGGCATTCTCCTTCGGGATACGCGCCGAACCCAGAATGGTGCTCGCGTTGACACCCTTTCCCGCCCCCCGGTACGCTGCTCGTTCTGCAATCGCTCCGGCGGCGGCGGATCTGTTCCCGGCCTCACCGAGAACATCACCCGATGCTCCGGCATCGGTTTCAGATCGGGCGTCCCAAATGGGCGTCTGCTGGCTCCAGTCCCCTCATCGGGACAAGCCCGAGGCTTCAGCCTTCCCGCGCTCCGGGGGCGGCGCTGAGGCCGCTCGTCCCGTTCTTCGGTCGTCTTTCGACGGCCGTATTCATGCACGGTCCCCAGAGGACCACACGCCGCCGTCAATGGATCGCTTGATCCGTGAAACGGCAGACCCCGTCGGCCGATTCGGCCGTCGATGGAGGATCGATTCGATGGATCGCACGTTCCGTACCTCGACCACTGGCTTCATCCGCGCCTTCGCGATCGGGAGCCTTTTGATTACTGGGCTCGACGCCGCCAACCAGGTCGAACCTGCGTTGGCCTCCTCCCCAGCTTTGCAGGATGGGAAGGACGCGGACCAAACACGTCTGGTCGGCGACTTCCTCCACTACGTGCTCATCGCGAAGCCCGACCTCGCCGAAGCCGCAGGCCGGAAACTCTTCGACAGCGGCATCACCGACGCCCAGCTGGCCGAACTCGTCTCAGAGAATGATCTCGACGACAAGGTCGATCGCTCGCTGAGCCGCGGACGGGGCATGGCCGGCGTCGGCCCGATGGTGACGGAGTTTGAGAAACGGCTTGAAGAAGGCCGGCTTGATCTCGCCCGGAACCAAGATCGGATCAAGGAAGCCATCGGCATGCTCGATGGCTCGTTGCGAGCCCAGATGATGGGAAAGCGGCGGCTCATCCAAGCTGGTGAATACGCCGTTCCCCAGCTGCTCGACGTTCTGGTTGCCGCGAAGAGTGCGGAAGTCGAACTTCGAGTCACTGAAGTTATCGAAGAGATCAAGCGACAAGCGGTGCTTCCGCTCTGTGCCGCCCTCCCCGAACTCTCGGCGACGGTTCAGACCAAGGTCTGCCGCATGCTCGCCAAGATCGGCTGGCCCACGGCCATTCCCTACCTTCTCGAAGTGGCGACCTCCCGCCAGAGCACGCCGGAAGTCAAAGATGCGGCAATGACTGCATTCCGCCGGCTCGGTGGAACATCCACCGACGTCTCGGCCGCGTTCACCGCCCTCGGACGTAAGTTCTTCTCGCAGGAACAGTCGTTGATCGCCTATCCCGCCGATCCGGCCAACATGGTCTGGAGCTACGGCCCGCATTCCGGGTTGGTGCAGACGCCGGTTCCCACCTCGATCTTCTGTCAGGTCATGGCGATGCGGAATGCACGGACTGCCCTCGCCGCGGACCCGACGAATCGAATGGCGCTCGCCGTCTTTGTCGCGGCGGATCTCCGTCGAGAGAATCAGATTCTCGCCGGCGAAATCGATCCGTTTGCGGCGGATGCGAAATACACACCGCAGTTCTTTGCGACCGCCGCGGGAAGTTCCATCTCCCGCGATGTGCTCGCCATGGCCATCGACGCCAATGACACCGCGCTGGTTCGCGATGCGATCTCCGCCCTTGGCATGACGGTCGAACGAGGCCGAATGGTCGGCGCTGGCGGGCGACAGCCCCTGTTGGAATGCCTTCGCTACCCCGATCGTCGAGTCCAGTACGACTCCGCACTGGTGCTCGGCGCCGCCATGCCCGAGAAGGCTTTCGCCGGCGACAACCAAGTGGTACCGCTCTTGGCAAATGCCATTCGGTCGGACAACGACAGTTACGCGGTCGTGGTGGCCTCCACCGATGAAGATCGAAACAGTCTCTCCTCCATGCTCGGAAAAGCAGGTTTCGTAGTGGTGGCGAGTGGTCCTGGTTTCTACGACCTCGAGGCCGAAATCAACCGGTCCAACGGCATTGATCTTGTGGTGGTTCAGGCGAGTGCCGCCGATGCGGTCACCGCAGTTGGCCAGATCCGCAACTTTGTCGGCACCGGCGCCACGCCGGTCTTGCTGATGTCGAGCGGCGCCGACAAGATCACCATGGATCGTGAATTCGCCAGCGATCGTGCTACTGGAGCCTTTATTAACGGTGGAACCGAAGCGCAATTCCAGTCGGCCGTCAACTCGCTGATGGACGTGGCATCGGGCGGTCGTTTGACCCAGGTCGATTCGATGACCTACACGCGAAACGCCCTCCAAACCCTCGCAAACATCGCGCTCCACGGCAAGGGTCCTTACGACATCACGGCGGCGGAGCCTTCATTGCTCGCCGCGATGTCGAGTATCTCAGGCGGCATGCGTCTGCTGGTTGCGGAAGTGGTCTCCCTGATCAACTCCGATACGAGTCAGCAAGCCTTGATCGACGCGGCCCTCGCCGCGTCGGGGAACGAGCAGGTTTCGCTGCTTGATTTCGCCGCTTCCGGTGCCCGGTCCTTCGGTAACAAGTCGGCGGCACGGCAGGTTGATGCGCTTCGAAGGCTCATCGCCTCCAGCACGGGTGACGGGAAGAGTTCGACCGCCGACGCCGCAGGACGCCTCTATGGGGCCCTCAACCTCTCCACCGATGAAGCGGTTCGCCTGATCGCAGAGTGAGGCTCGAAGCCTCGCGAGAACCGGCATCTCCGGGCTCGACGATCGACCAACTCAAGTTCAATCAATCCCGCACCCCGGCGCCTCATGAATGCGCCGGGGTGCGTCTTTCTCTGGCGTTTTCTTTCCCGGTGGCGTCTGCTACCATTCGCCCCCTGAGCGAGGGCCTGCCGCAAGGTGAGTTCGAGCTCAGATTACGCCGCCATAGCTCAGTTGGTAGAGCGAAGCTTTCGTAAAGCTTAGGTCGCCGGTTCGAGTCCGGCTGGTGGCTTCAGACGCACGTCCGCGATGTCAATCGTGGACGTGCGTCGTTCGTTTTGGAGCCTCTGGTTCAGGGCCCTGGGTTTCGGGACTCGCGCTACGAGATGCCGAGACGGCAAGAAGTCCCGGCGGCCGGTGAGCCACTACCATCGTGGCATGCGATTGCCGGTGATCGAATCTTCGCTCGATGCACACGGGGAGGAATCCGCCCGGATCGCCCGTCTGGTTACCGAACTCCAATCGAACATTCGAGGCACGGTGCGCGGTGATGTCCTCGAACGAGGGCTGTACGCGACCGATGCGTCGCCGTACGACGTGATGCCCATGGCGGTCGTGGCGCCCCGTGACACCTCTGATCTGACCGCGGCCGTGGAGATTTGCGCGTCGCATGGGATGCCAATTCTGCCGCGGGGTGCCGGCACCAGTCTTGGCGGCCAGACCGTGAACGCGGCGGTGGTGATCGATTTTTCGCCGTTCATGAACAGTGTGATATCGATCGATACTGAGGCGCGAACGGCGCGGGTGCAGCCGGGGCTCGTCCTCGACGATTTCAAGCGGGCACTCCAGCCTTGCGGATTGGGGTTTGGTCCAGACGTTTCAACCTCGACGCATGCCACTTTGGGCGGGATGATTGGGAATGCATCAGCGGGTGCCTTTTCATTGGTTCACGGCATGACCGACGAACATGTCATCGCGATTCAGGGTGTCCTCGCGGACGGCACTGACCATCACTTCGGAACCGGCGGGTCTGAGGAAGATCCAGTGGTCGGGCGAATTCTGCAGGAACTTCGTTCGGTCGTCGAACCGCTGCGGGAAGAGATCGAAGCTCGGTTCCCCAAAGTCCGGCGAAACGTCGGTGGATATCGATTTGATGATCTGCTCGCGATGTTCGATCAAAGCGGGCCGGGACGCGTCGATCAGGTAAATCTCGGACGCTTTCTCTCTGGCTCTGAAGGTTCACTCGCGGTCACCGCCGAGGCGACGGTACGACTCGTCAAGCCGTCGACTGGCCGGGTGTTGATGGTTGCCGCCTTCCCCAGCGTGACCGATGCCTGCACGCGGGTCGAGGCACTGGTTGAATCCGGCGCGGCGGCGGTTGAACTCATGGATGCGTTCATTATCGATGCCGCGGCGAAACAACCTCTCTATGCCGCGGACGTCGATTTACTCCCCAAGTTTCGGGGCGAGCGAGCAGGGGCGATCCTGTTCGTGGAATTCCACGCCGAAAATGACTCGGTCGCCATCGAAGCAGCTCGCGCTGCACGACGACAGTCGAACTTGGACGAGCCGGCGACCCGCATCTTTGAGAATCCTCGGGAACAGGCCCGGCTTTGGGCCATTCGAACCACCGGCCTCGGTTTGATATCCAAGGTCACCGGTTCGGTGCAACCCATGGCGGGTCTCGAGGACTGCGGCGTACCGATCGAACGACTGGCTGAGTTTCAACCAGCCTTCGATGCGCTGATTCGCGAACATGGCTGGTCGGGTGTTTTTTACGCACACGCGTCGGTCGGCCTCCTGCATGTCCGCCCCCGCATCGATCTATCGAGCGACGTCGATCGGTCGTCCTTCCGGGCACTGCGGGAAGAGACGCTCGAACTGGTTCTGTCGTTTGGCGGGTCGATCTCCGGAGAGCATGGCGATGGTCGAATTCGAACCGATCTGGTTCATCGCATGTACGGGACACGAATCGTCGAAGGGTTCACGGCGGTCAAGTCGATCTTTGATCCTCGGAATCTGCTGAATCCTGGGAGCAAGGTCGTCGCCCGTGATCCGTTGGCCGACCTTCGCGTTGACCAAGATCGTCCAGCGCTGGCAGAGGGTCCCTTCTTCTTTCGGTGGCCGGAGGGCGGACCACTCGCGGAGGCGCGGGCGTGCAACGGCAATGCGCTGTGCCGTCGGATCGAAGGCGGGGCGATGTGTCCGAGTTATCGAGCGCTTCGTGATGAACGTCATTCGACCCGCGGCCGCGCCAACGCGCTTCGGCTCGCGCTCGATGGCCGGCTTGCGAGCGAGGAGGGCGTCGATGAGGGGGCGTCGCCCTGGAGTCGGCCGGACGTTGAAGAGGCGTTGTCGCTCTGCCTCTCGTGTAAAGCGTGCCGCCACGAGTGCCCGAGCAACGTCGATTTGGCCAAGCTCAAAGCGGAATATCTTGCCCAAGCCCATGCCCATGGACAACGCCCATCCCTCCGCACCCGGATCCTGGGGCGGGCGGGCGTCCTGCTCAAGCGAGCCGCTCGAATGCCGCGGATCTCGCAAATGCTGATCTCGATTCCGGGCGTCGAGGCGACTATCGCCCGAATGCTCAGGCTCGACCCCACGCGTCCATTGCCTCGTCCATGCGTGCCGACGAATCGAGCGTGGGCGTCGACCGCCGAGATCGATGCCCCGGTGGTCCTCCTGCTGGGTGACTGTTTTTCAACCTCGCTCGAACCGAGCCTTCAGGATGACATGGAAGCGGTGCTGGATGCCTTTGGCTATCGAGTGCGACGCACCACGCTCACTGGTTGCTGCGGCCGGCCCCAAGTCTCAGCGGGGCTCCTCGGCGAAGCCCGATTGCTGATTGAGCGATCGGCTGGTCCGCTTGCGACCGAGCTCGATCAGAGCGGCGCGGTCGCGATGATCGTGATTGAGCCGTCCTGCATGTCGGCGATCCGCGAAGAGTGGCAGGAATTGGAGAGCAGTGTCCCGCGCTCGATCACGGACCGGCTTGCGACGGCGGTCACCTCGATCGAAGCCTTTCTCGAGAGTCGATGGGACGCGCATCCTCGCCGTCCTCGCGTGGCGCTCCCGAAGTCAATCACCGTGCACCCGCATTGCCATGCGAAGGTGGACCGGGACGACTTTCGGCGACTTCTCGATCGCTTCGGGGCGGTCGACGCTGAAGTACTTGACTCAGGCTGTTGTGGGCTCGCCGGCTCGTTCGGATACGTCGCTGAGCACGCGGAGCTCTCGCGGCGCATTTTCGAGCAATCACTGGGGGCGACGGTGAGCGATCTGGAAGCAGGTTCGCTGGTCGCCGCTGGCACGAGTTGTCGGCATCAATGCAGTGATCTTGCAGAAGTCGAGGCGATCCATCCGGCGACCTTGATCGCCCAAGCGATCCGGTCTGCCAACTCGTCGGGTGAGGCTCCCTGAGGCGATTCGGTTTCACCGGCGAATCTCGGCATTCAGTATTCGCGCGAATTGGGCGGCGCACCAGCAGGCGGTGCGGCGGTCACTCCGGCCTGCATGGCGGCGATGGCCGCCGCGGTCCGACGTTCCATCCAGAGGCTGATCCCGCCGAGAAGCGCGAGGAACAGTCCGCCGCCACCGCTGCAGAAGAAACCCAGCAACGGCGCGAATGCCGATTCGAGGGCGGCGACTTCGGTATTGTTGATCACAAAGACGTCGGCGACCGCGCGGCTTGATTCGCGAGGTCCGAGAGTGAGGTCGAACGTATAGGTGCCTTTTGCAGGAAGCACCGCTGATCCGACCAGCACGGCAGCCGCGGGGCGGCCTGGTCGTGACGACTGAAGATTGGCCCGCTGGGTCGGCTCAACTTCGACGTCGACCAGGGCGCCTTCCGCATCTGTGATCACGAGTTCGAAGACCAGCTCGGTCGGCGCGAGGTATCGAGTCTCTGCGAATTCGGTGTCGGTGAGATAGGAAACGAAAATGCGGCCCGCGGGAAACTCGAACGAGGCCTTGCCCGGGACGAGAAAGCGATGTGGCGTCTCGTTCTCCATACGTTTTCGCATCGCGGCTCGAGCATCACTCAATTCCGACCAAGAGACTTGCGTGGCCATGATGATCGACGCGAGTCCGAGGAGCGCGGCGAGTATCAAGAGAAACTTGCCGAGGAGAGGCTTGCGTCGGCGTGCGACCGCACGGGCGGAGACCAGACCTTCGGAGGGCGAAGATGGTGAATTCGGATCAGTCATGGACGCTGTGCCTCCAAATCGAAGACGAGGTCCATGGACGTCCACCAGCGCTGATCTGTCTCTGACGCACTCGGTATTCGTTGCTGATACGTCCGCATGAGTGTGTCCCACTCCTGACAACGAGGATCCTCGGCGTACCTCTGGTAGTCGTGGTCGGGATTGAAGTCGTCGGGGGCCTCGAACATCATGAAGAGCCGGGATCCGGTCCTCCAGATGAGCATGCGTTGGATGCCGATCTCCCGAAGCCCCCGAGTGACCTCCGGCCACGCCGCGACGTGATATCGGTCGTATTCCGCAATGCGTTCGGGATCGTCGATGAGGTCAAGGGTCTGAGCGAAGGTCTTCACATGGTTCTCCGAAGGACCAGCATACGGCTGCGGATCAGAGGCGGGGGGGGCGTTACCATCAAGCGATGCCACTTCCCGCATCTGAATCTTCGGAAGATGAATTCGACCTCTTGGTGCTGACCGCCTCGAATCGCCGTCAGGCGGCGACGTTTCAGCGCGCGGTTGGGCAGATGATCGAATCTGGGAGGCTTCCGGTCAGGAAACTGCTGGTGGTCCCGGATCCGGGGGGGCGGCGGATTGGTTCGGGCGGTGCGACTCTCGAGGCCGCCGCTCGAGCAGCAGCGTCTCTGGCAGGGCGGACGGTCGTTCCGACGATCAAGACACTCTTTCAAGGACGGCGGGTCTTGGTGGTGCACTCTGGCGGCGAGACGCGGCGGCTGCCGGCGTTCTCAGCCCTCGGCAAGATCTTGGTCCCCTGGTCTCGAATCGGCCCCCGAGGGGGTTCGCTCACGATGCTCGAAGCGATCGTGGAGGCGTGCATCTCTGTACCGGGCCCGGCGGACGGACAGTTCATGGTGGTTACGGGTGATGCGCTGGTGCAACTGGCCGGTGCCGGGGTTCGTCTTGATCGACCGGGCATGACCGGGGTCGCGCAGGTTGCCCCCTTGGAACGCGGCGGACGTCATGGGGTCTATGTCGCCGGGCCGGATGGCGGCCTTGAGGACATGTTGCAGAAGCCGACCCCGAAGATCGCTCGAGCGGCCGGTGCGGTTCGGCGGGGTGGTCAGGTCCTGGTGGATACCGGAGTCCTTTCCTTCGACCCGGCATCGATCGCTCGTTGGTTGTCGACCGCCGGGGTGACGATCTGTGCCGGTCGGATCACGCTCGAACCAGGCTTGCTGGCGTCGGTTCGAGCGGGAACCGCGGGGTCCATCGAGCTCTATCACGAAATGCTCAAGGCCATTCCGAAGTCTGTGACGTGGCGTGACTATGAGAAGATTCTCGGCGATTCTTTACCGTCCTCGCAGCGAGAGATGCTGAAGCAATGGCGACGAGGGGTCCGCGGCACTCGGTTTCACGTGGCGGTGGCAGGATCCGATCCATTCCTCCATCCGGGGACCACTCGAGAGTACATCGACCTGGTGATAACCCAGAACCGATCCACGCAAGGGACGTCGCTGGCCTCCGACGTCGGTGATGCCGTCATCGTGCGAACCAGCATTATCGAAAGCTGCGATCTTCGCGGCGCCGAAGTTCGTCTCCGCGGCCGTAACCTGCTCAGTGGCGTGCCCCGCGCGAAGGGAATTCGGATCGATCTCCCGAAAGGTGGTTGCTTATTCGTGCTGCCGGTTCGAGATCATCGAGATCATCGAGATCGGCCGGCGTGGTTGGCCGTGGCCCACCACGAGGGGGACGACTTCAAGACTTCCATTGCCGAGGGCGGCACGTTCGGTGGACGGATGATGAAAGGCGCGGCGATTCGAAAGCGACCCGGTCCGTTCGCGAGCATCAACGCAGAATCCAACGCAACGCTTCGATCGCAGGACCTGTGGCTGATCGGATCGGCGGCTCGAACCATCGCTCACGCCCAGGGCGTGTTGCGAGGCGAGGCGGTTGTTTCAAAGGCTTGCATCTCGCTCGCGTCAGCGCTGGAGCGGGTCGATCATGATCGCTTGCTCGACTTTCGTGAGGATCTTCAAACGAAGGATCTAGAGCGGAACGTGGTGGGCATCTTCGAGGAGTTGCCACGTCTCACGGCGGATTCGATCGCGCCGCTGGTGAGCGTGCAAGTCGCGCGTCGGATGGCCAAATCCCTTCGGGATGCGGCGGTCGACCGTCCACCCGATTCAACCGCCGCCCGTCTTGCGGCGGCGGCCCATGGTTTGGAACCCCGCGGCGGTGGAATGCGGCTCGCCCTTTCGATCGTGGGTCGATCGGTGGCAGCGCCGCTGGAATCGTCCTCGGATCGCACGACAGCGGTCGTGCTCCCTGATCAGGCGGTGTGGGCGGCATCCCCCGTCCGCATCGATCTGGCCGGCGGCTGGAGTGACACCCCGCCGATCTGCTCAGACCTTGGTGGGGTTGTGGTGAACGCTGCGGTGCTGCTCCATGGCAAGCAGCCGCTGCAGGCGATGGCAAAGATTATCGATGAGCCGAAGATCGTGGTGCACAGCGTGGATCTCGGTCAAAGTCGCACCTTCACCACCACGCGGGAATTGCTCGCAACCTTCGATCCGTCGGACTGGACGACGCTCCCGCGAGCGGCGCTTCGGCTGGCGGGGATCACGCCCGCCGATCCGCGCGCCTCGCTCCGGCGGCGGCTCGAGCGTTTCGGCGGCGGCATCGTGCTGACCCTCTACTCCGCGGTGCCGAAGGGTTCCGGTCTCGGGACGTCCTCGATCCTCGGGGCGACGGTGCTCGCCTGTCTCCGGCGGCTCGTCGATCGGACCGACGATCGGGCCTGGATCGTCGAACGCACGAGCCTGCTCGAACAGATGATGACCACCCGTGGCGGGTGGCAGGACCAGGTCGGCGGGGTGTACGGCGGCATCAAGATCGCCCGAACCTCGCCCGGGCCGCGGCAGCGTCCCGAGGTCGAGATGCTCGAGCCGGCCCGCGGTTTCGTCGAGGCGATCGAGGCGCGGTCGGTGCTCGTCTACTCCGGGGAGAAGCGCCTGGCCCGCGACATTCTCGAGAAGGTCATCGGGCGTTACCTCGCCCGGGAACCCCAGGCGATCCGGATCGTCGATCGGCTCAAGCGCGGTGCGGAAGTCATGGGGGCCGCGATCGAGGCCGGTGACGTGGACGCCTTCTGCGAGGGCGTCGCGGCCTACTGGTCGTTGAAGCGGGCGTTCGATCCGGCGGCGACCAATGATCGTGTCGAAGCGATCGCCGCCACGCACGCGGCGGATCTCGGGGCCTGGGAACTTCCCGGCGCGGGTGGTGGTGGATTCGTGCTGATGATCGCCCGGGACGAGGCGGCGGCAGCCCGGATTCGGAATCGAGTCGATCGGGACTCCGCCAACGAGCTCGTCCGGCGGTTTCCGCTCGAGATCGATCGAGAGGGGCTTCGGGTCACGGTGCTTTGATCGAAGGGGCGGCGAGCGAAGCGTGGTGATCGGGAAGGTCGACGAGCCCGCGGATCAGGTCCACGCGACGAGCAGGATTCCGATGTCGGCCGAGTTGGTCGTGCCATCGCCATTCAAGTCGGCTTTCGCCGTACCCCATGCCGCGATGAGGAGGCCGAGGTCCGCCGCGTCGACGAGTCCGTCCCTGTTGAGGTCGGCGGGGTTCGGCGGGTTCAGCGGCTCGCATTCGACCAGCAGCACGCCGTCTCCGACCGAGCCGTCGGGACTTCCGACTCGGACGAGGAGCACCTGTCCTTCGAGGACGAGGCTGGACGCGGACGCATCGTCTCCGCATTCGTCGTCGCCGCAGGCGTAGGGCGTCTCGTCGGGGGAGGGGCATCCGCCGGTTCCGTCGAAGACGTCGATCCGGCTGTCGAACCCGGCCTTGCAGGTGGAGATGGTGAAGGTGCCGGTGCACGGGGCGACGAAGCGGAACCAGACGTCGGCATCGACCTGCGGACCGTTCCCGGTGCTGCAGTTGAGCGAGCTGGGGATCCCGCTCTCGGAAGCGCCGATGGTCGAGAAGGACGTCGGACCTTCGACGATCTTCATCGCGGTTTCGCAGTCGTCATTCGAGGGTGGTTCGACCGGGTCGCATTCGATCAGGCCGTCGAGGTCGTACCCGGAGACGAACTCCCAGATCGCGGACGTCGCAAAGTTGGGGACGACGTGGCCCCCCCCCTGAATGCGGAAGTGCTGGACGCCGTGGCATCCCTCGCCGGGCCCCCACGTGTACCGAGTGACGCCGCCTCCGAGGGAGACGACTTCGGGATCGGGTTCCGACTGGTTCTTCGCGACCCAGAAGGCGTTCTGGTCGGTGACGGAAGGGACCCAGCTGGCCCCGCTGTAGGGTGCGTAGAAGTCCTCGGTTCCGAGGATGTGGCAGATCGCGGTCGGCAGGCCCGCCTCGCAATTGTCGTAGGTCGACCGGTACATGCTCGCGGCGACCGGAGCGACGGCGGCGATCTCATCGCTTTTGACGCAGGCGAGGTCCCAGACAAAGCTGGCGCCCATCGAGTAACCGCCCGCGTAGATTCGATCTCGGTCCGCGTTGTAGCGCTGGGCCAGATCATCGATGACCGCGCTGGTGTAGGCCAGGTCGATTTCGTAGTTGCCATTGGTCTCGCCCTGGCCGAGGTCGTATCCCCAGCAACGGCAGTTTTCGATGACGTCGGGCCAGGCTTCGGGGTAGACGAGAATGAATCGCTGCGTGTTCGCGAGCGAGCGGAAGTCGGCCTCGAAGACCCCACCATTGGCGTCCCCGCCACCGCCGTGGAACCACATCATGACCGGGAGGTTCTCCGACGGATCGAAGCCCGGCGGAAGATGGACGAGGTACCGGCGATTCAGGCCATCCACGTTCAGGGCGATCGAAGTCTGGCTGAACGCGGCGTTCGCCGGGAGCAGGAGGCAACAGAACACGGCGAGGCTGATCAGGTGGCGGAGCATGGGAAGAAATCCTCGAGAAGCGAGATGAACGGGGTTCAAAGATAGAACATGATTTCGACTGAAACTAGCGTTTAACGAAGGAATTCGTCGAATGGTGTGCGGAAGTTCGTTGTTGCTTGTTTCAGAACTCGATCCGCAGGGCGAGCAGGGCGGTGACGCGGTCGACCGGATAATCACGATCCGACGTCGAGGTGATTCCCGGCTGCAACACCACGTTCGAGTTGATTCTCCAGCCGTAGAACGCGGTGAGGGCCGTGGTGCGCGGAAAAGCGTCGTCGAGCATGCGGTTCACCGGATCGTCGACGGTGAGGCTCACCCCGAGGAGATCGGCGGGACGTCCCCAGCGCGTCGTGGTCATCGCCAGGCCGATCGTCGCCCGCGGACGGCCACGGCGTCGATGGTCCACCGATTCGAGACGGGCGCCGAACACGCCGAGCGACCACGTCGCATCGTCGAGCATCCAGATCGCCTCCGACGCGGCGAGTGGCGTCACCGCGTGGTCGGGGAGGAAGGCCGGTCGTTCGAGCAGGCGGCCGAGCGCCTCGTCTTCCGAATCGACCGGGTCGACGATTCGAAAAAGCGTCGATTGCAGAACTCCTATCAGGCCCGAACGGCCATGGCCGATCGCGTCATGACGGTTCTGAATTTAAGGAATGGCGGCGGGCGATATCGAGCGGTCCAAAATCCGGTTGGATTGTGCCTCGGCGACCGCTCCGGTACGGTGGTCGGTCACTGGCCCGTCGCCTGTCCTTTGGAGAACTTAAGACATGTCCCAACCCGCCGATCCTCGTCGCCGTTCCTTTTTTGGAGGCCTTGTGGGCTTCGCCGGCTTTGGAGTCGCGTCGACGCTCCCACGGACCTCATTCGCGATGCCGAGCACCCAAGAACCGATGCCCTCCAACCCCATTTCGCTGGCGCAGTGGTCCTTGCACCGGGAGTTTTTCGCCGGCACGCTCGACCCGCTTCGATTCGCCGAAGTGACCATGACCAGGTACGGCCTCGCGGGCTGCGAATATGTCAACAGCTTCTATAAGGACAAGATCGGTACGCCCGGTTATCTCGCGAGCCTGAAAAAGGTCGCGAGTGATCATGGCGTGACGTCGGTCCTGATCATGTGCGACGGGGAGGGCGCTCTTGGCGACCCCGACGAAAAGAAGCGACGCCAGGCGGTGGACAACCATCAACGTTGGCTTGAGGCTGCGAAGTTCTTGGGTTGTCATTCCATCCGGGTCAACGCGCAGTCGTCGGGCACGTGGGAAGAGCAACTCGATCGAGCCGCCGACGGCCTTGGGATGCTCTCCGAAAAGGCCGCTCCCTTCGGCCTCAACGTCATCGTGGAGAACCACGGTGGTCTCTCATCGAACGGTGAATGGTTGGCGAGCGTGATGACCAAGGTCGCGATGACCAATTGCGGGACGCTTCCCGACTTTGGCAACTTCAGCCTCGGTGGCGGCAAGTGGTACGACCGCTACAAGGGAGTCACCCAGCTCATGCCATTCGCCAAGGCGGTGAGTGCCAAGAGTCGGAAGTTCGACGAGCAAGGTGTGGAATCCGAAACGGACTTCATTCGAATGATGAAAATTGTTCGCGCCGCGGGCTACCGAGATTGGGTCGGTATCGAATGGGAAGGTGGATCCCCTTCGGAGCACGAGGGCATTTTGCGGACGAAAGAGATGCTGGAACGGTGCGACTGCGTCGCCGCTCGGTCCGGACTCGGCCCGTTTGAAGTGAAGAAGCCTACGGCAGAGGTTGAAAATGGATGAGCCGGAAACTCGAGTCGCCACCACGGATGCCGGAAACCGACGCGACTACTTTCGGACCAATCTCCGCCTGATCGCGGTACTGCTTTCGATCTGGGCTTTTGTCTCCTTCGGGTGTGGGATTCTGCTTGCCCCTTGGCTCAACGGTTTCAAACTGCCGTTCACCGAATATCCCCTTGGCTTCTGGTTTGCCCAGCAGGGATCGATCTACGTCTTCGTGTTGCTCATCTTGGTCTATGTCGTGGCCATGAACCGCATCGATCGACGCTTCGGCGTCGACGAGGGAGGGGATTGAATGGACGTTCAGGCCTGGACCTTCGTCATCGTCGGAGTCACGTTCGCCCTTTACATTGGGATCGCGATCTGGTCGCGAGCGGGAACCACGGGTGAGTTCTATGTCGCGGGGAAGGGTGTCTCCCCGTTAGCCAACGGGATGGCGACCGCCGCCGACTGGATGAGCGCCGCGTCGTTCATCTCCATGGCCGGGATCATCGCCTTCGCGGGCATGGACGGTTCGGTCTACCTCATGGGCTGGACTGGAGGCTACGTACTGCTGGCCTTGCTGCTCGCGCCGTACCTTCGAAAGTTTGGAAAGTTCACGGTCCCCGATTTCATGGGAGACCGTTATGCATCGCAGTTTGCGAGGCTCGTGGCGATCGTCTGTGCGATCTTCATCTCGTTTACCTACGTCGCGGGGCAGATGCGAGGCGTGGGCGTGGTCTTCAGTCGTTTCCTTGAGGTCGACATCGAATTGGGCGTGGTCATTGGGATGGGGCTGGTCTTTTTCTACGCAGTGCTCGGCGGCATGAAGGGGATTACCTACACCCAAGTCGCGCAATATTGCATTCTGATCTTCGCCTACACCGTGCCCGCGATCTTTCTGGCTTTCATGGTGACGGGAAATCCGGTCCCCCAGACCGCGCTCGGCGGCACTGATGTGGACGGCGTCGGACTTCTGGCGAAGCTCGACGGGATGCTGCTAGATCTAGGATTTGGCGAGTACACCGAATTCACCAAGAGCCCGATTGACGTGGTCTGCATCACTGCAGCGCTGATGTTGGGAACGGCGGGACTACCGCACGTGATTATTCGCTTCTACACCGTGAAGACCGTGCGAGGCGCGAGATCTTCGGCGGGATGGGCGTTGCTCTTTATCGCGATCCTCTACACCACGGCGCCGGCCATCGCCGTTTTTGCGAGAACAAATCTTCTCGCGACCGTCCCGAACGTTCCCTACGCAGAAGCCCCCAGCTGGCTCGGTACCTGGGAAGACACCGGTCTGGTTGCATGGTTTGATAAGAACGATGACGGGGTCATCCAGCACGCGCCCGGCGGCGTCTTCGCGTCATCGCCCCCCAATGGTGAGGTCGGGTCGTCTGAAGCCGTCTACTCGAAGAACCCAGTCTTCTTGCTCGACGACGCGGGCGAAAGCGTTCGGGGTGACCATGACGAACGATTGGTTCGGAATGTTCCAAATCTCTCTAATACCAATGAGCTCCACGTTGATCGAGACATCATGGTGCTCGCCAACCCAGAGATCTCTGGTCTCCCCAGTTGGGTGGTGGCATTGGTCGCGGCTGGCGGGCTCGCGGCGGCGTTGTCCACCGCGGCCGGGCTCCTCATGGTTATCTCATCTGCGGTGAGCCACGATCTCTTCAAGCGGATCATCAGCCCCGACATCTCCGAGAAGAGCGAGCTTCGTCTTGCTCGGGTCGCCGCGGCGGTTGCGGTGGTCTTTGCGGGTTACTTGGGCGTGAATCCGCCGGACTATGTCGCCGCGGTGGTGGCGTTTGCGTTTGGTCTGGCGGCAAGTAGTTTCTTCCCGGCGATTCTCTTGGGGATCTTCTGGAAGCGGATGAATGCCGCCGGCGCGGTCACGGGCATGCTGGTGGGGATCATCTTCACAACCGCCTACATCATCTGGTTCAAGTTCTTACACATCGAACTGAACACGCCAGCAAATTGGTGGTTTGGAATCTCTCCGGAAGGCATTGGGACGATCGGCATGTTGTTGAACTTCGCGGTCGCGATTCCGATCGCGTTGATGACCAAGCCGCCTTCGGAAGAAGTGCAGGCATTGGTTGATTCAATTCGAATTCCCGCGGGAGCCGGCGAAGCGAGCGAACACTCTGGATGACTTGGCGATTGGCGTTCGCTCAGTCGTCGAGCAACTCAAACCCTTCAAATTCGAAGGCGGGTGAGACGGTGCAGCCGACGAGGGTCCAGTCACCAAGGCTTCTGGCGGACTGCCATTCTTGAGGCGGGACGATCGCCTGAGGCTGTTCTCCATCGAGGATGTTCCGCCCCAAACGAATCAGCCGGTGAACGGCAGGTGGCGCTGCGGAGAGGCTGAGTTCCAGAGACGCGCCGCCGTAGTGATGCCAGATCTCGGTGGCATCGACCCGATGCCACCGACTGGTCACGCCTCCCGGGAGTAGAAAGTAGATCGCGGTCCCTTGGCCGCGTTCGCGAGCGCCCGGATCGTGCCGCCAGGTCTCCCGATAAAAACCACCCTCGGGATGGGGGAGGAGCTCGAGCTGTTCGATGAGTTCTTCGGCGGTCGGGGATTCTGGGCGATCTGTTGGCTTCATGGTTGAGCACGGTACGCGACAGACTCTTCTGAGGAGATCGTTATCATCTCGGCATGCTCGACCCAACCAAGGAGCCTCCGCTGGGAACCCCGGTCGGCCAGGCAATCCCGATCCTTTACGACCTCCACGCGGGGATGATCCGCGGCTTGGCCTGGCGAATCAGCGGTTCTGAGGATTCTGCGGACGAGATTCTCCAAGACACTTTTCTCGAAGCGCTGAAGAGCTGGCCGAAATTCGAAGGTCGATCGAAGGCCAGTACGTGGTTGTGCGGAATCGCGATTCGGCAATGGAGTCGTCGGCTGCGGCGGCGAGCGGGCGAACCCAAGAACATCCCGTCCTTGGAAGAGCTCCTTCCCTTTGGAGAGACCACCAGTTCGATCATTCCTAGTCGCGGGGAATCACCGCTTGACGCCACGATCCGCAAGGAGGCGGTGTCCGCCGTGCATCGGGCGATTCTCGAGCTTCCTGAGGACTTTCGAGTGCCATTGGTGATGAAGGACATGATCGAACTCTCGGTGAAGGACGTGGCGGCGGCGCTTGGATTGAAGGAACAGACGGTCAAGACCAGGCTTCACCGCGCCCGATTGAAGGTCCGAACCGCCATGCGACCGGCGATCCCGCAGGTGGCCGCGGTGGATCCGGCCTTTGACCGCCAAACGTGTATCGATCTCATCAATGCGAAACTCACGGCCATGGATGAAGGACGGATGTTTCCGGTGGATGACGACTTCCTTTGTGCGCGATGCACCTCGGTCTTCGATGAACTCGATCTCGCTCGGGATCTGTGCCGGGATTTCACCGGAACTGATCCGCCGGTTTCGATTCGAGAATTGCTCATTCGCCGGACCGCCGAGTAGGCGCGGCCGACCAGAACGGTTGTTTTCTACTTTCGGGGAACTTTGGTCTCTCGAATGAGCACCTATGAACCACGGTCTCGACGTCTTCCAGAAAACGGAGTTTTGATCACATGCCCTCGGTCGTTCAGAGCAACCCACCGTTGTCGAGTTTCGAGATCGCCCCGGTTGAGGCGAAGCGGCGGCTTCGTTCCGGTGAAGCGGTCCTCCTCGATGTCCGGGAATCAGATGAACATCGGAGGCGAAGGATTCCGGGGGCCATCTCCATTCCACTCTCGACCCTTGAGGCGGGCAGATCTCATGCCCTCAATGCCCTCGATGGCATCAATGTCATCGAAGGGTCGCCAAGCCTCATTCTGCATTGTGAATCAGGGAGACGCAGTCGTTCCGCGATGGACTGGCTCCATGCCGCGGGCCGAGCGGATGCGGTGAACTTGACCGGGGGCATTCGGGAATGGGCTCAGCAGGGATTTGAAATCGAAAGCGATCCAGCGGCGAGCATGCCAATGATGCGGCAGGTGCAGATCGCGGCAGGAAGCGCCATCTTGATTTTTACGATTCTGGCGGCCACGGTCGACCCGTGGTTTCTGGCGGGAACGGGTTTCGTGGGGGCGGGACTTTGCGTCGCTGGCCTGACGGGGACTTGCGGCCTGGCGGTCGTCCTGGGCAAGATGCCTTGGAACCGTCGTTCTTTAAAGCGAGCGTCCGCTGTCGAGACCTTGACGGCCGGACGGTGAGGGGCCGCGGACTCGATCCGCGGGGAATTTGCTCGGACCAACGGGAACCTCGGGGTTGCCGCTAGAATCCGGAAATGACCTTCTCGACCTCCGCGAAATCACTTCGACGCAGTCCGGAACCTCCTCACGGCGGTGGGCCGGAATCAACCTCGGGCGGTGCCCGTCGGGACGCCGCGATCCTGATCACCGGGGCCGGGGGTGAGATGGGGCATGGGCTGCTCGAGTCGCTTGATGCGGAACGCCGTGAACGACGCGCGGCGGGAGAATCTTTCCCCGCGGTGATTGCGATCGATCTTCGCGAACTTCCCCGCGAGCATCGAGCCCTCTGTGACGAATCATTCGCCGGTGACGTCTGCGATGAGAAGATGCTGGAGCGACTTCTGGCGTCTTACCAGATTGGATCGATCTACCATTTGGCCGCCTTGCTTTCGACTCGAAGTGAGTTTGTCCCCGAGATCGCTCACGGTGTGAACGTGGGGGGGACGCTGAATCTGCTTCGCATCGCGGCGGAAGAGGCGGCAAACAACGGTCGGCCAGTTCAGTTCTTTTTTCCAAGTTCCATCGCGGCCTACGGGCTCCCGGATCTTGCGATCAAGACCGAGACCGGAGCGGTCGGCGAAGATCAATTCCTTCAGCCCCACACGATGTACGGTTGCAACAAGGTCACGGGTGAGAACCTCGGGAACTACTACGCCCATCACTATCGAAAACTCGCCTCCGATCGAATGGAATTTCCGGTCGACTTTCGTTCGATCCGATTTCCGGGGATCATCTCCGCCGACACCGTCCCAAGTGGGGGTACCAGTGACTACGGACCGGAGATGCTCCACGCCGCCGCCCGAGGTGACGCCTATGCCTGTTTCGTTCGGAAGGATGCGAGAATCCCTTTCATGACGATGCCGGAGGCGATCCACGCCATTCGCCAGATGATGGCGGCGCCGAAGCGCCAACTCTCGCGGACGGTGTACAACGTTCAGTCCTTCAACCCTTCCGCCGCGGAGTTTCTCGACGAAGTTCGCACGCACTTCGAGCACGCGGAGACGACGTTCGAGCCGGATCTGGCCCGGCAGTCGATCATCGATAGTTGGCCGGCTTCGTGTTGTGACGCCGCCGCAAGGAAGGACTGGGGATGGTCGCCGACCTATGATCTCTCCACGGCATTCAGTGAGTATCTTGTCCCTCGTATTCGTGCTCGCTACGCCGAGTGACTCCCCGATTCCTGAGAGGAACCGTTCTTACGGTCGAGACCTTCATGAGCACCATTAATACCAACGATCTCTTCGCCGTTCGTACTCGGTCCGTTCTTTCGGAACTCGAGTCGGGTGGCCAACTCAAGCAATTCCAGACCATCGAAGGCCCGATGGGGGCGACGGTCAAGCTGCGAGGCCACGGCGAAGTCGTCTGTCTCTGCTCGAACAATTATCTGGGGCTCGCGAACCACCCTGACGTCGTCGAGGCAGGCATCGACGGCCTTCGACGGTACGGCGCCGGGACGGCCAGCGTTCGGTTCATCTGCGGTACCTTCGACTGTCACGAGAACATCGAGCGCCGAATCGCCGACCTGCATGGCGTCGAGGCTTCGTACACCTTCAGCAGTTGCTGGAATGCCAACGAGGCCATCTTTGCGACCCTCTGTGAGCCTGGCGACATCATCATCTCGGACGAGTTGAATCATGCGTCGATCATCGACGGCATTCGGCTGGCGTCGGTGATCAAGAAAGGCATACACAAGAAGGTGTTTCGGCACAGCGATCTTGATTCACTCCGGGAGCGGCTAGAGGCCGCCCGAGCGAATCCCGAGGTGACCGGTCAGGCGTGGGTGGTCACCGACGGGGTCTTCAGTATGGAAGGCGACATTGGGAATCTGCCCGGACTTCGAAGCCTCTGCGACGAATTCGACGCCAAGCTGGTGGTGGATGACAGTCACGGCACAGGTGTGATGGGCCCGACCGGTCGGGGCACGCACGAGCATTGGGGCATGGACGGGAGCAGCATCGATCTGTTCACCAGCACGCTCGGCAAGGCCCTCGGTGGGGGTGCCGGCGGTTATATGGCTGGCTCGAAGGAGATGGTTGATCTCATGATCCAGCGGGGTCGGCCTACCCTCTTCTCGAATGCACTCCCTGCGACCGTCGCCTGCAGTGCGGATAAGGCGATTGAGATTCTGATGAACGAGCCGGACCGAGTTGCGAAACTTCGCGACAACGTGGCCTACGCTCGAACCGGAATCCGCGAAGCCGGATTCGAGGTGCTCGAGAGCCCAACCGCGATTCTTCCGATCATTGTCCACGATACTGCCCGGGCGATCGCCATGAGCAAGCGACTTCTCGAACTCGGCGTCTTCGCAATCGGATTCGGATATCCCGTGGTGCCGGAGGGCGAGGCAAGACTCCGTTGCCAGATTTCCGCCGCCCACGAAACGTCGCATCTCGACACCTTCATCGAGAAGCTCAAGATCCTCAAGAGCGAGTTCTGAGAAGAATCTCAACCAGAACAAAAATCGCGGCCCCGATCAGATTGATCGGGGCCGCGATTTCGTTGGCTTGAGGTGAGGGGTATTCAATCGCGATCGCGTTCGGAACCCTTCGCGGGTCCGTCGCCACGTTCGCCGGAACGGCGAGGCCGATCCGACGCCTTGCGACGCTCCGATTCAGATTCCTCGGCTTGGCGTCGTCGATCGGCCGCTCGGGCCTTCCGTTCTTCGGCTCGCTTTGAATCCTCTTCCATCTGGTCACGGTCACGATTTCTCGCGTCGGAATCTCCATCGGCGTTTCGCCGGTCTTCCATCATGCGGCGGAGCGCCTGCTCGAGTCGTTCGACTCGTTCAGTGAGCATCCGATTCTGTTCCGCGAGTCGCTGATGTCCCTCGGCGAATTTCTGGAAGGTCTCCCGCAGATTTCGACCCGACTCCGCGAGTTTCTGTTGGAGTTCCATGCGGCCCTCCTTGAGCTGAAGATCCCGTTCGCGGAACTTCATCTCGGTCTCACGATGACCGTGATCCTGTTGCTCTAGGACTCGATGGAGCTCCTGCTCAAACGCGTTCGCCATCTCGTCCACGCGGGCGTCGAACATCTCGGCGAAGTCGTGCATCCGATGGTCGGCATTCTCCATCCAGCGTCCGGACTCTTCAGAAATCTCGTGCATGCGGCCTTCGAGCATCTCGGCGAAGTTGTGCATCTGATGATCGGCGTCCTCCGCCCAGCGTCCGGCCTCTTCGGACATCTCGTGCATCCAACCTTCGATCTGGTGTCGGCCCTCCCGCATCATCTCTTCCATCGCATGTTCGTCACCCCGGTCGTCTTCGCCGCGGAAGTGGAAGACGTTTCCGTGTTCGTCGTGCATGCGGTCGCCATGCACTCCTTCGCCTTCAACGATGAACTCTCCGCGGCCTTCGTCGGCGTGGAAGATCATGTCGCCACGCCGGATCTTCATGCGGCGAACCTCGGGGCCATCATTCATCTCGACCTGTACATCGAAATCGACCTCTCGGTCGTCATCGCCGTTCACCATCATCATGAGGCGTTCGACCATGGCCTCGATCATCGCCATGCCCGACTCGTCGTCGTGGTCATTTTCGTTCCATTCCCGATGGATGTCGCGTTCGTCGTGGATGTCGCGTTCGTCGTGGATGTCACGTTCGTCGTGGTGATCGCGGTTCTGATTCCGGGCGTCGTTCATCAGATCCGGGTTCCAACGGCCGAGCACGATCTCTCCTTTGAAATCCTGACCGTCTCGTACGCCGCGGAGCTGAAGCGGTCGGCCAGCTCGGGTGCCAGCGACGACTCCAGAGAATGCTTCGACGTTGGTGGGTCGGCCATTGATTTCAAGGATGAGGTCGCCCGCTTTGAGTCCGGCTTCGGCGGCAGGCGTTCCGGGAATCACCCTTTGAATCAAGACGCCTCGGTCATTCTTTGCCATCATCACCCCGAGCATGCCGCGGGGCGGTTCCGAGGTGCCGTCATCCTGCTGCTTGATGACCATGGCGCGCTGAACCATTGGCGGCGAGTCGGTGCCGGCCTGCATTCCGGCCAAATCGATCCGTTCCAGTTCCGTGCCGTCTTGAGCCATGATCACGATGGCGCCATCGATCTCGCGGATCTGTTTCGCGGGGAGGGGCTTCCCGTTCATCATGACCTGCACGTTGTCGTCTTCGACCTTCACCTGGATCGTTCTTTCAACACGAACGGGCGAATCCTGAGCGACGGTCTCAGGCGGTGCGTTCTCGGCTTTGGTCGTGACGCAGGCAGCCTGGGTGATCGAGCCGGCAAAGATCGCTCCGAAGACGCCGGTGCTGAGGATCAAGGGGCGGATGGTGGCAAAGCGTGCGGACATGGGCTAGAGCTCCGTGTGAGTGATGGTGGAGATCAGGGATCTTGGTTTCGGATCTTGAAGTCTAATCTTGGTTTGGAATTCTGAGACTGAGAAGATGGTCTTGGAGTTGATCTGACAAAGGAGGACGCCATTGATTGGCTTTATGGCCACCGGTCTTTCGGGTTGCACCGAATCGCCGTCTTTGGTCCCTCCGGGCTGCCATGAGGCTTACGAAACGCTGATTGTGGGCATCTGGAATTTGCCTTGAATGGAAGCCACGGAGATTCTCGCGGCGGTCTGGGTGACCATGGCATCGAACGCGCTGGCGAGTTCTGGATCGTCCCAGTTCGCCAGAGGCGTTCCACGATCCGAGTTGATCCGAAGGTTCTGCGTGATCGGGATGCCACCAAGGAACGGAAGATCCATCGTCTGGGCGAGAAGTTCGGCGCCACCACGACCGAAGAGGTCGTACTCCTTGCCATCATCGCCGATGAAGTAGCTCATGTTCTCGACGACGCCAAGGATCTCGACGCCGAGACTTTCGAACATCCTCACGGCACGTCGGGCATCGTCCTGGGCGACCCGTTGCGGCGTGCAAACCACGACCGCACCGGTCAACGGAAGAAGTTGCGCGAGGGTCAGAGGGACGTCGCCGGTGCCCGGCGGGAGGTCGACGATCAGGTAGTCAAGTTCATCCCATTCAGTCTGCATGGCGAGTTGCTTGAAAGCACCGTGCGCCATTGGGCCGCGCCAGATCAGGGCTTTGTCGGGTTCGACGAGTTTGCCGATGGACATCGCCTTGATTCCATGAACCTCGAACGGGAGCAGCATGGAACCCCGTGCCACGACTTGAACATCCTCAAGGCCGAGCATGGTGGGAAGCGATGGACCGTAGATGTCACCGTCGAGTAGACCGACTCGAGCACCGTGGCGAGCGAGTCCGACAGCGAGGTTTGTGGCGATGGTGCTCTTCCCGACGCCGCCCTTGCCCGCGCCAACCGCGATGATCTGACGAACCCCGGGGAGGGGGCTTTCGCCATCTTGGGTCTTCTCATTCGGTCGGCGGACGTCCGCCGTGAATTCGACCTCGATGGAGTCAATCTGATGGACCGTCTCTTTCGCCGCATCCTTCACCGCTTCTTCGATGTCGTTTCGAATGCGATCCTTCATCGGGCATGCTGGCGTGGTGAGTTCAACGGTGATGAGTACTTTGGGGCCTTCGACATCATGTCGCTTGACCATGCCGAGGGTCACCAGATCCTTGCCGAGATCGGGATCGCGGACGGTTCGGAGGGCTTCGAGGACACGTTCAGAGGTGAGGGGCATTGATTCGCCAGAGAAAGGTGTGGGATGAATCGGACGAGTCTCGAAAAAGGAACCTACGAGCGGGAGCATGCAGGCCATGCAGGTCCGGGAACCTCGGTTCGAGAGAAGGACGGTTCGAGAAGTTCACCTCGGTGAGGAGGTCGGTCGATCATGATACTTCCCCGCAGGCTGTCTTCCCACGGTTTCTAGAGGATCTTCTGATCGCTGCAACCTCTTCAGGGCGAATGGCGTTCTATTCTGAGGTCGTCGATGGAGAGATCGGCCTTGGTTCTCTGGATCGGGTGGGTTGAGCCTTTGGCGACATGCAACGATCCGCAGATTTCATGGTTCTCAAACGCGTTCTGGATACTCACTCACATGAAGAATCGCAATACCTCGATTTTGACCTCCATCGCCAGCATCGCGCTCGTGGCGGCCCTCGGAGTTTCGACCGCCGCGGCCGCGACGCCACCGAAGGGCGGTGCCGGCAAAGAAACGAAGCCTGCAGAAGGGGTGCCAACCCCGGCGACTGATCGAGCCGTCGCCATCCGAGCCGGAATCAGCGAAGCAATCTGGTTCGACGCCTTGCGTCAGGTCCGCGTGACGGACCAGCAACGGGAGTCCATCACGCCGTTGGTCCGAGGCTATCTCGCGAAGTCCAAGGCATGGCGTGCGAAGGAAGGCGTTGAATTGATGGAGCTCACGAAGCGCATCAAGCGAGTTCGTGAAGAGGGCGGCGTGATCGCCCCAGAAATCATTGTGAAGATCAGATCACTCCGGTCGAAACTCCCCAGCATCCTGGTGGTCCAGAACGCGGTGAAAGCGCAGCTCACGACAGTGGAGCAAGATTTTCTCTCGGCGAAAATCGTCGAACTCAGGCGAGCAGAAGATGCGAGGGTCAGAGCCGAGCGAATCACAAGATCGGCACCGGTCAAGGGAACGCCGGCTTCTTCGGACGAGATCCAAAGCGCCCCTCAAGAATCAAAGGAAAAGCCGTCGGTCGGCGGGGCGGAGCAAGATGATCCAAAGAAAGCCCCCAAGGACCCCGCGGTCAAGAAGGAACTCCCTTGGAGTTTCGTGGATTGATCAGCCATGGACTGGGTCTGGGTGACGGGCATCGATCAGTCCATCCACCAGAAGCATCAGAACGACCGACGCCCCGGAATCAGTTTCCGGGGCGTCGGTCATTCAGCCTGCTGGATGGTTGCCCTTGGTGAAGGGACTTGGGCGGAATCCGCTCAGCCACCACCCGCCACGATGATGTCGTCGTACTCGCGAATCACCGTCGGCGTGCCATTCTGACTGCTGTTGACGATGTCGGTCACGAGGCTGCCGGGGCCACCGGGGCCGTCGGCAATACTGAAGAAAATACCGTCGTTCCCGGCCGAAAAGATGACGTATTCACCACGGGGGGCGCCGGCTTGCGGTTGTCGGGCGGCACCGATCGCGGGGGTTCGAAGGATCTGGGCGAAGGTGTCTTCTCGCGGCGATGCACCGGTCGTGGTGGTCTTGTTGATGATGCTTCCGAGGAAGTCGTCGGTCTGGTCCTGCGAGAGATCGCCCATCGCGGTCGCGTTGAGTATTCGCGCTTGTGCGGCAAGTGAGAACTGAGTCGAATAGATGTCGGTTCCGACCATCGGGCCGTTCGAGCGAAGTCGCCGAGCGTACATGAGCGGATTACCCCAGGCGTCGAGGACGGTGGGTAGGTAGCGGATTTCTTCCAACACTCCAGAGTCGTCGGTGTCGTACTTCACCGGCGCAAATTGCGAGCCCTTGGGGCTGAAGAATGGTGCGTATCGCTTGCCCTGAATAAAGGGGCCGTCGCCCACCGATCCGGCGTACAGCGCGATTTTGAAGTCGCCGTCGGGGCCGGCAAAGGTGATGACCTCACCCTGTTGGCCGGGCTCCTCAGGATCGAAATCAATGGCCGCGAGGTCGTCGAAAAAGACGCCGTTGATGTAGATCGGAAGTTCATCCTCGCGGACCGCGCCGCCAGAAAGATGCAGGACCGCGTTTTCGGTCGGGGTGATCAGCGGATCCGCGGCAAGCACTTCTTCGGGAACGATGCCCGGGTAGTACCCGAATTGCTGTGCGAAGGCGTCACACGCCTTGGCGAATTCCTCCATGACCGACGTCGTCTCGGTGACTCTGGCCTTCTCTCGGACCTTACCGAGCGCTGGCAGGAGAATCCCGATCAGGAGCGTGATGATGCCGATCACCACGAGCAGTTCGGTGATGGTGAACGCTCGAAGGCGACGGGGGGTGGCGTTGATAGGGGTCATGCGGCTCATGCAGGTCATGGAGGTCATGGTGGTCATGCGAATCCTCGACGGGTATCGGTCGGGAACGAACGGACGGCCTTCAATCGACCGTCGATCGAAGTCTTCCGGCCACGAGTGCCGGAAACGCCTTCAACTCGATTGGGGTGGCAGGGTGACCGGCCAGCCCGTTGGCCCGCGCAGCGATCCCCTTGGAGGCGGGATCAGGATCCTCGCCACGCTCGTCCAAACAAAGCATACGAGTTTCATGGGGTGGGCAGTTGCCCGATCAGCCGGGAATTTGAGGAATCCCTCTCCGGATGACCGCGGGCAAGGCTTTTAGATCTTGGCGGCTTCTGGCTTTTGAAGTTGTCGGAGTCCCTCGTAGACGACCACGGCGACCGCGGTGGCGAGATTCAAGCTCCTGATCCCCGGGGCATCCACCATCGGAAGATTCAGGATTCGATCGGCCCCATGCTTCTCCTCAAATGCGGCGGTGAACTCCGGTCCGACGCCGCAGCTCTCACGCCCGAAGATCAGCCGGTCTCCTGGTTGGAATTCCGCATTCCAGACCGGTTTCCCTCGGCGAGCGGTCAAGAGCCACGGTGGCGAAGAGGTCGCGACTTCGCAGGCAGCCCATGAATCATGTTCTTGGCAATCGACGTGTTGCCAATAGTCGAGTCCCGCCCTTCGAAGTGCCTTCTCATCCATCTGGAACCCGATCGGATGCACCACATGCAGTCGACAGCCGGTGGCGGCCGCGGTTCGGCCGATGTTGCCGGTGTTGTTCGGGATCTCTGGTTGAAGCAGGATGATCTCGAAGTTCGGGCGTTTTGAAGTCGCTTGATCCATGTGGGAGGTCAGTCAGAAAAGGCATTTGGAGTGGCGGGTAGACCGATGAACGTGCCATTCGGAACTTGACCCACGGGGCGACGTTGAGTTCGGCCTCGCCATTGCCGTGAGATCAGTTTCCTCCGGAAGAGATTCCGTTCGATCCGAGACTTGTATCGCGAGTGCGGGGGATGCATCGACTCCCTTGGCCATGCTGGCGGTCAAAGAAACAGGAGCGTCGAAATGACAGCATACGGGACGGCGGGTCTTCGGAATCTTGCCTTGATCGCCCGAAAGGGTCAGGAAGATCAAGATGGTTGAGCCCCGCTGCCACCAAGCAGGGGCAACTCAAGTGCCGGCGATCGGTCCAGAAGGGTCACCCACCCTGCGATCACGCTCGCTCGAACACGAGCCGTGTCACCGTCTCGACCCCGCGCGCTGATTCGTCTCAATTTCCGGGGTACTCACCTCAGCCGCAGTGCCCGATACCCGGCACTCCGGCGTTTGGAGTGTCGTCGATCACGGGACCATCGCGATTGGAAACCGTCCATTCGTGGGATCACCGTCGGTGCCGAGTTGATCTGCGATGGCCCAAGAACAGTCGCCCGCGACCGTGCCGGGTGTGTTCTTCGCCGAATTCAAGCGTGGTCATGACCTAAGGCTGATCCCCCCTCAAGATCATCCGGCACAACTTCGGGAAAATTCGAGCGGCGTTGGCGCTCAGAGTGCTCAATCTCATCATCGAATCGCTACGCTCGAATCATGCATCAGCCTTGGCTTCTCCATTTTCTCACGTTGATCGCCGTGGTCGGCCTCCGAGCCGGCAGCGTTTCTGCTCAGGGGCCCGTTCGGCCGAATCCCGACTACTTGGTGGTCGCCAGCGAACGGTGCCGCACGACCGACGGGTGGCGACAGGTGGTCGGCGCCTTGGCGGCGAAGCATTCCGCAGAGATGATTTTCTTCACTGACTCACCGGAGGAACTGCTTCCCGAACTTCGACGCCGATCACCTCGGGTCATTGGCGTCGTGGCGATGCCCGACGAAGCCGGGCGTGATCGAGTTGGCGTACTCAACAGGATTCTCCGTAGGATCAATGAAGATCCTTGGCTCGACGTCCGCTGGGGTTTGGTGACCGGTGCGCAATGGTCGGATGCCATGGAAGTCGTCCGAACCACGTCGCCGCTGGTGGTCTCGAGATTGCTCTCGAATACGCCGGTCCCGTTCCAGAGTGTGGCGGACGGCGTCTGGTTCGATGAAGGCATTGCCGGCCGCCGGATGGAGCGATCTGATGGCGGAGCGCCCCGTGAGATTCTGGGCGATGCGGAGATTGCCGACGACTTCGCCGAGGCCTTCAACGATGCGCCACCCGATCTTCTGGTGACCAGCGGGCGGACCAATGAAGAACGTTGGATGCTCGGCTATCTCTTTGACGGGGGACGAGTCGTGGTGGGTGAGAACGGCGACCTGCGAGCCCGTCGGCTCGACGGCTCGGAGATTCCACTTCGGAATCCTGGCCCGATGGCGATGCTCGGCGCCGGAAGTTGCCTTTTGGGATTCGTGCCGAATGACGGCGTGCTTCCGCTCGCCTTTATCCACGACGCCGGGGCTCGGCAGATCGTGGGATACGCATCAACGACTTGGCACGGGGCTGGAGGTTGGGATGTCTTCCGTCGCTTCCTCGAAGAACCAGGCCGTTGGACGTTGGCGGAGTCGACCTGGATCGCCCAACAGGAGTTGATCAGACGCTTCCGCGATGAGTTTCCTGGGGTTGAGGAGTTCAGCACCGAGGGTTTCGGGGAGCGGGACGTGCCCGAGTTTCAATTCGCGGTCTCGGAGGCCACCGGCATGCCCAGGACCGACCCGCGTTTTAAGGATCTCGCGGGATATCTCTGGGATCGCGATGCCATTGTCCTTCTCGGTGATCCTGAGTGGTCCGTCCGAATGCCCGATGGACCACTCCCTTGGACCAGCGATGTCCAGCGAATCGGAGATCGTCTTCTGATTGATATCACCGTCAACACCGACCTGGCCGAGATCGCGACGCCGGTGGTGATTTTCGAAGATCGAGTGGCAGGTGGGGTCGTGGTTTCCGGGGCCGAACTCGAGCCGGTGGTCACTCCAGATTTCGTCTTTTTACCGGGGCTTCGCGGGCAATCGCCCGGTGCGCAGTTCCGGGTCGAGTTGATGGCGCCGCTGGTCAGGGCGGAGGACCCCGTCGTCATGCCGACCGTGAATGCGATCAACACGGCGATTTCCATTCATGCCGAGGACGATCGTCCGCCGCTTCAGGCCGCGATTCAAGCGTCAAAGCAGAATGCGTCGGCGATCGTCGCGGCGATCCGGGAGGTCCCAGCCAGTCAACGGGCGGCCATGGCTTTCCTGATCTCGAACATGCCGGCCAGCGATCTTCAGACCATGCCGGCGACGGTGCTGTTGGAAAATGTCGCCGCCGCTCATGACTCTTTTGCCGCCTCTCCATGGTCTTTGGGTGTGCCACGGGCCGTTTTTTTGGAGGCGGTTCTTCCCTACGCCCACATCAACGAACGTCGTGATGATTGGCGTGGAGAATTCACTCGTCGATTCCGAGACCTCGCGCACGGTGCGGAATCTCAAGCGGCAGCGGTTCGACTTTTGAATCAAAGGGTCTACGAAGCGTTCGACGTCGTCTTTGATTCGAACAAGAGACTGAAGAACGAGCAGAGCCCGTATCAGACGATCGATCAGAACTGCGCCAGTTGCACCGGCCTTTCGATTCTTCTCGCCAACGCCTGCCGCGCCGCCGGAATTCCCGCACGTATTGCGGGTATTCCCGAATGGCCAACGGGCGACAACCACACCTGGGTGGAGGTGTACGACCCCATCGACCAGCGGTGGCATTGGATCGAGGCGTTCGGCGGCGGCGGATACGACGAGGGTTGGTGGGTCGAGAAGGTTCGGGGGATCGCGATTCAGGATTCGTCTGAACCTCGCTATCGAATCTGGGCCGCTTCCTGGACGCGTCCGGTGGGCGTCCCGGATCGATTCCCGTTGTGGTGGTTGACGGATCAGGACGATCCGATTCCCGGGATCGATCGGACGCCGGATTACGCCCGCCGCCGTTGAGTCGACCTGAGGTCAATCGGTGGTGAGTCGCGCATAGATCGCGTGGTCGACGGGTTTGTCGTGGATCCATTCGACCGACCGCAGTTCGCCTTCCAACCTGAACCCCAGTCGTTCCGGAATCGCGCGACTCCGATGGTTGTCAGTGGCGGCATGGACCTCGACGCGATGGAACCCGACCCCGAAACAGTGTGTGGTCACGGCCTCCACGGCTCGGGTCACGAAACCGCGTCCTTCGAATTTGCCGGCGACCCAGTAGCCGATGGCCGTCCGGCGGTGCGGGAGGTTCGTTCCGTGGAGTCCGATGACCCCGACGATCTGTCTGGCACCGTCGCTGGTGGCCACGATCGCCCAGTCGCCGCTCCCGTCCCCTCCGGAATCGACATCCCGGCGTTGGATTGACCCGGAGATGAATTGAAGGGTGTCCGAGGCTGTTTTTGTAAGCCGCACCCACGGAAGACGGGCGCCCAGTCGGGTTCGATCGCCGTCCATGAGCTGGTATATCTCTTCGGCATGCGACGGTCCGAGGGGCTCCAGGTGGAGATCATGACCGATTTCAAGGGTTATGACGGGGGAGACGGCGTTCATCGAGCCGACTATACTCTCGGCCTCGGCGGCGATCTGGATTCTCTTTCAGGTCTCAAAAAATCCCGTGGTTCGCTTGTGAAACCACGGACTTCTGGAGTTCGACATGATTCCCGTTCTCATCTCGAATGCAATCTGGCTCGGCATCTGTCTGACCTACGCGGGCCTGCTCTTCTGGCAAGCCGGTAGAGACCGAAAGAACGGAACGGGTTACCTCGAAGAGGATTGATCTGACGCCATGCCAATGGCCTGGGCAGGCCACGTGGTCTTCAGCCATTCTCAAATCGATCTCACTCCGATCGAACGCCCCATCCCAGTGCATGATGTCGTCCCCTGAAACCTTCCGGTTCAAGGGGATTTCGATGTCTTGGCTCGTCTCCGCTCTTCGTGGTGATGCATCACGGACAGCCGAAAGGACATGCCTTTGTTCGGATGTCATCGGCTGCCATCGGATGTCATCGGATGTCATCAGATTCGTCGGCATGCTCGAAAAAAGCCCACCCGGCCTTCCCGCATTGGGGGAAAGAACCGGGTGAGCGAGAGAGAGATCTGAGTGAGTTGACCGAGTCGGTCTCGGGATTTATCGGAATCGACATCAAACGTTACGCACCTTCTTGAATTGGAGATCTCTGAGAACTCCAAAACAATTCAATTTCGTGATTATCTATTCGATAGAGCATTCTTTCGGCGAATAGCCCGGCTCCAAATCGCGGTCGGAGCGGCACGTCCGGAGCGGATAAGACTCGTCGATCAGGTCGCCATGCTTGAAGCGGTCGGCGTCGAAAGTACCCTCGAATCCGACCGGGCTGCGGTGATGCTGGTCGCGCGTCGAGCCGCGACACAATCGGTGAACCGGAAGCCCGTCAACGGCATCGAACGCTGACTTGGAGATGGATTGTGCCTTCTCGCGGCCGGCCAGACGAAGACAACTGACAGCAAAGTTCAGGTCACCTCAGAGACTCTTTGACTCCCACTACCAACCCAAACAATACTCACCCCTCTGCAAATCGCAGGGGGGTGTTCATTGGTGGTCATCCAATCTCTGGTGTCCTCTCACTGAAAAAACGCTCTACCTTGAGCGGGGACGATCGAGGATGAAAAGGGCAAAAAGAGGGCGAACTGGGTGAATTGGAGTGAAGTAGGGATATTGGGAAAATCGACTCTCGCTGCTATGCTTGAGTCCGCAGATTTCAACTCCTCTCAAAAAAGGAAAGACCAATGACTGAGCAGAAGAACCAACTCGCCTCGCTGTTTGCGGCGTGCTGGAAGGACGAGGCCTTGAAGGCTCGTTTCATGAGTGATCCCAAGGCGGTCCTGGCTGAACACGGCATGGACGTTCCTGATGGGATGGATGTCAAAATGGTGGAGAACGCTGACAACTGCGTACACATCACGATGCCTGCAGATCCCAGCGGCTCCAACGAACTCTCAGATGAAGAGTTGAGCAACGCGGCGGGGGGTAACTGCGTAGCTGACCTGCTGCAAGGCCGTGAGGGATCTTGTTTAATCTCGTGTTGACTGGATGAATCCAGCCAACTCTTTGACACCGCTGTCTCAAAAAAGGAAAGACCATGACTGAACAGAAGAACCAACTCGCGTCCCTGTTTGCGGCGTGCTGGAAGGACGAGGCCTTGAAGGCTCGTTTCATGAGTGATCCCAAGGCGGTCCTGGCCGAGTACGACATGGACGTTCCTGATGGGATGGATGTCAAAGTGGTGGAGAACGCTGACAACTGCGTACACATCACGATGCCTGCACCGCCCAGCGGCTC
>CAJQQE010000024.1 GCA_905480395.1 uncultured Phycisphaerales bacterium | reverse complement strand
CCCGCGACCGGCATGAGCCCGAGTTGACGGCCGCGATAGAACGGCTCATCGACCAGCGAACCCGTAAACGCGACCAGACTGCCATCGGGACCGGGAAGTGGATCCGACAGGGCCCAGCCAGGCATCTCCAGAAGAATCGTGGCATCTTCGAGGGCCGGAGGCTCGATCGTGAACTGCTCAAGGCGAGATTCGAGAATCGCATCGGGGTGCGTTTCCCCGCTCCGCGCCGCCATGATGATTTGCCGACCGTCCACGGAATACACCGCATCGAATCGCACCACCGCGCCCCGGCCGATGCGGCGTGGTAACGAATCGTTTGATACCAGTGATACTTCAAAGACCTGACGCAATCGAGTCCGTTCTTCGAGCGCCTGTTCGCCTTGAAACGCGATTCGATCGACGACCCTCGGGTCTCTTTCACGAGCATTGCCTTCAAGCCAGGATCGAATCTCCTCGAGACTCCCCGCAGGATCCGGTTCGATTTCGTTTCGCGCCGCTTCGAGCCGCCCGGTCTCGTCATGAACAGTCTTACCGGGGCGGGTCGGACGCCAGGGCGGCGGGCCATCCGCGGCGATGATCTCTTCCAGTGGAAGCGGTGATTCAACGAGTATGGCTCGACCGTTGGGCGCCCACCGTGGTTTCGCGGCACCATGTTTGAGCGTGGTGATCTGCCTGGCTTCACCACCATCCAGCGGCAGGATCCAAACCTGCCCACGCGGTTTCTCCTCCGTACCATCCCCGTCATCTGTCTTGGCTGGAATCCGTTCGAACGCCACCTGTCGCCCGTTCGGAGAGAGCACCGGATTTGAATCAACCCGTTCACCGTGCGTCAGCTGACGCGGAGCTTGATCGGCATCACGCAGATCGACATGAAAGAGATGCCGTTGAATCTCGTAGTCGCCGACCCGAAGCACGCCTTCCAGCGGTTTCGTCTCGGCGAACGACTCGATCGAGATGATCGCGAAACGACCAGATCGATCCACATCAACCTCTCGAATCGTCTGCAGCTGCAGCAGATCGCGCGTCGTGATGGACGGCTTCGCCGTCGAGTCGGCGTCCTGTGCTTGCAAAGTCGATGTTGCCATGAAGAACCCCAGTCCGAGCAAGGTCAAGAAGATCGTTCCATTCATGAGTTCATTGTCGCGAATCAGATCATCTTGGTCGGGAATCGACAGGCCGTTCCGGAGTCCGGATGAGAAAATGCCCCTTTCGGATCATGGTGATCCAAAAGGGGCATTGATCTGCATTAAATGATCTGCATGGGACGACCTGCGAGCGCTGATCTCGGATCACGTCAGGCCGGCATGCCCTTAAGTCGCGACCGAATCAAGTCTCAAAGCGTCACATGGCGCCATTGACGGCGGCGGCAAGATCTTCCTTGCTGGAGATCCCGACAAACTTCTTCACGAGCTCACCGTTCTTCAGAACCATGATGGTGGGGATCGACATGATGCCGAACTGGAGGGCGACCTCGCGGTTCGCATCGATATCTAGTTTCCCGATCTTCGCGGTCCCTTCAAAATCGGCGGCCAGTTCATCAATGACCGGCGCGAGCGCCCGACACGGACCGCACCATTCTGCCCAGAAGTCGACGACCACCGGTTGGGAGGACGCCATGGCCTCGGTTGCGAAATTAGCGTCGGTGAATTCGAAGACGGCGGTACTGGCCATGCGAACGGCTCCTTGGTGACTGACATGAGTCGAAAACAACCCGCCAACAGACGGATCGCTGATTGCGATTGGAGACGGGATTTTAGCGGGTCGGCCGAATCATGACAGAGGGGAATAGCCCCTATTGCGACGATCAGACTTTCTGAGGCTCTTTGACGCTCTCCCATGCCGATCCCGTGCGACCGCATGCCGTCGGGCAACCCTCACGAATCCGGCGTGGATGCCACTGCCGCGGCAACGAGGAGCCCGCGTCGATGCACCTCAACATTGTGGACGCGGAAGAACCGAGCCCCCCTCCGCCAGGCCTCGACGGCGGCCACCATCGACTCCGGATCCCGATCTTGGGGCTCGGAAATCCCCGTCACGGCACCTAAGAAGCTTTTTCGACTCGCCCCCACCAACACCGGCCTCCCATCCGAGATCAATGCTGGGAGACCCGCAAGCAAACGATGATTCTGGTCCACAGACTTACCAAATCCAAGCCCGGGATCCACGGCGATGGAATCTTGATGGATGCCCGCCTGCATGGCTACCGCCACTCGGCCCGCGAGCCACCGGCGGACGTCGCTGACCACGTCCCCATAGACCGGATCTTTCTCATAGTGATCGCTGAAAGAATCCTGCTCGGGACGACAAAGACGGTGCATCAGAATCAGGCCGCGATCACCCGCGGCGACGAGCGGGAACATCGCGGGATCGTCGGTCCCCGCGGAGACGTCATTCACGGCGTCGGCACCAGCCTCGAACGCCGCTTCGGCGACGGCCGCTCGCGTGGTATCGATGGTGACCACGACCTGACTGGTCTCGGGATGCTTCCGAAGCCCTTCGATCACGGGGACGACGCGGCGAATCTGCTCCTCAATCCCGACCGCCGCCGCACCGGGCCGAGTCGACTCGCCGCCGATATCCATTACCCGCGCCCCTTGTCTCGTCATTTCCACGCCAGAGTTCACGGCGTGTGCGGGATCAAAATGAACGCCGCCATCCGAAAAGCTGTCGGGGGTGACGTTGAGAATTCCCATGAGACACCAAGGCTCGAGCGCCAACGTCCGATCGGAATCCAATCGCCAACCGGCCGCGCCGATCACCGGCCGCCCTCGGCACCCGGCGGTGCGATCATTTGCTCGATCGCATTCCCCACCGCGACCCCAACCACTTCACTCGGAACAACCAGAGCCCACTCCAGACTGGCCTTCTGGTCAACGAGACCAAACGCCACCCCAACGCCGATCGGAGGCATCGAGCGCGGAAGCTCCGGGATCATCTCCGAGCCACCGGGAAAGAGGGCGGCGATCTGACGAGCGAGCTTTCCGAGTTGCCCAACGTCGATGAACATCTCGAAGTCCGGGTTCGGCGGAAGCCACGACTGCATCGATACAAGCACTGGGTCGGAAGAAAGTCCCCCACCAGCGGTGCCTGCTTCCATCGCTCGTTGCAGGACATCCGGCCGACGGCTAAAAGTCATCACGTAACCATCACCGATCACCTGACCAAGCCCCTTGAGACCTCGAGGCCCGTACAGCATTTTTTCCACCGTCAACTGCAGGGATGCATCACCGACGGTTCCCGCCGCGGTGCGCCGATCGGACGGCGCGATCTCCGAAGTCATCGTGAATTCATCGGCCGTTCCGCCCTTCCGCTGCGTGGCGTCCGTCTCCCAAGCCGTCTTGCGTTCAATCGCTCCGGTGACGCCCTGCATGCCTTCGATCGCGGTTCCAATCGTCCGGCGAAGGGTTTCGGGATCAGTGGTATCCAAGAGCAGCGATGCGTCGTTGAGCGCCCCGCCCATCGCGACCCCAAGTTTGCTGGGATACATCGCGAATTCCATCCCGCGCATCGAAGGACCGATGGCGGCCATCCACGCTGGGAACATGCCTTGGTCGACGTCCAGCACTTCGAGCACGTCCATCATTCCTTGATACCCGCCGAAACCTGCGAAATCGACGCCCATCGCCATATAGAACGGCTGCCTCGGAATACGGCCTAACAACGGCCGATCCAGTCCGCCCGTGGCATCCTTCGCAAGGCTCGACCAGGCCCCGTCGCTCGAGAATCGCGTCCAACTTCGGACACCGATCGCGAGCGCGTCCACATCGACGGAAATCACGAAGTCCTCGGCATCTTCTCCGAGCCTTTGGATCAAATCGTTTCCACCGAGCCCGGCCATTCCAATTTCGAGCTCGTTGGCCTCCGCCGCGGCGATCGCCGCTTCGCGGGTCTTCTCTAACACACTGCCATCGATCCACATGAGGAGATCAGTTGATCGCATCGCCATCGTGGCATCGGCACCGAATCGGCGCTGTAGCGAGGCCGACGTGCCGGCATCGGGTTTCCAATCCGCAAGGTAGGCTCGCTGGACCGAGATCAACACATGCGTCTCGATTGATTTGACGAAGACGAGTTCGCCGTCCTTCCAGCGATAGGCCATCGATTCTTGTTTCGGGTCAGGCTTGAAGTTTGCCTGAATGAAGCGATCCGCATCCTCGACCGGAATCGCCATCACGCCTTCGCCGTCGGTCAGCGCCGCCGCGGACATCGTCCAGGCCACCAGCGATCCGCGTTCATCGAAGCCCGCAGAAATTCCAAATTGCGATACCAGCACATCAATCGGTCGGCCCGCCACCGCCAACTCGGGGCGGTTGGCACGATCGAGCATGTCCGCAAGGTCGGCATTGAGCGCCGACATGCTCGGAACCACCGCCCATGCGACCGCGTTGGAAGGCACAAGTCCCAGCGCCTCATCCAGACGATCGGCGGCCGCGGGTCGAAGAATGGCAGAAATGGCAACGAGAAGACCGAAGACCGGCGTGAACTCGCGAAACTGAACCGGAAGAAATCGAATCGACATGATAAAGCTCCAAGGCCCGTACTCTACGTCGAGCCGGCCCTCGGTTATTGAAAAACATCACCTCCATTCTGAATCAGAAGCCTCTTCCACGTGCCATTCCTCGGTTCGCTCATCTTCGTCGCCGTCGCCGCCATGGCCACCGCCCTCCTCTTTCGCCGACTCGGGCTCCCCGGGGCTCGACTGGTGGGCGGCTTGGTGGTCGGAATCGCGCTTGGCCCGACAGTGCTCGGGCGGGTGGCGCCCGAACGGTGGACCGAGATCATGATGGGTGGAACCGAATGGCGAACGGCGGTTCACGACACCGAACGGGAACACGCCGCGTGGCGATTCGCCGCCGCCGCGGTGCCGTTGAGTATCGAGGAAATTGAACTCGAAGCCGAACGCCATCGGCTGGAAATCCTACCGATGAGGCTAGCCCTCCGCGAGGCGGAAAAGCGGCATGCCCGCCCGTGGGTGATGGTGACCGTGCTGACCGCCATCGGCGCCGCGGCCAGCGGTGGCCTGATCGGAAGACCGCGGCGGTCAGCCGCCGTACTCGATGGGCATCGACCATTCCATCGTGCCGACCTCGCGGACGCCGCCGCCGTCGGCGCGTGGGCCGCGATGGTGCCGATTCTGGCCACCATCTTGGCTTTCACCTTCCTGGGATATGGCGCGTGGGACGCGACCACGCTGCTCGCCGCCGCCGCCGTCGGAATTGGCGCCTGGACGCTGGACCCGATTGATCGACGATTGGCGGGTGGCCGATCCGCCCGTCGCCAGATCCTTCGCGCGGGCACGTTCACAACCCTCGTCGCCGCGGGCTTGATCGTGGCCGCCGCCTGGCGAGGACAGGCCGGATGGGGCATCGTCGGCGTCGCGTTGCTTCCCATCGTCCTGTCTGGAACCCGATTCGCCAGAAGATGGCCCGCTCGTCAGATTCGAGACTTCATCCTGCTGCCTTCGCTCGCCGCGTTCACCATCCTTCGCAGCGAATTCTTGCTCGAAACCCCGTGGCTTCTCACGATTTGCCTGATTGCCATCGCCGGCGATGGCCGCTGGCTGGGGTGGTTCTTCGGCCTCCTCTTCTCGGGCCATGAATACGGCCGCGGCCGCGGCCCCACTTTGGAGGCGGCGGAGGCGGCAGATTCAGCCAGCCCGACGCCAGGGCACGAGACGGCGGCGGCCAGTGTTCTCCAGAACTCGCTTCGGCGATCTCTCGCGGCCCTCGATACCGCCGGTCCCCAGCTCGTGGTGGCCGGTACCGCCGTCGCGCTGGGGCTCATCGGGCCCGGGATCGCGATGGCGCTGGCGATCTCCGCCACCACGCTGGATCTCACCGCCCCGTTCCGGCGTCGCTTCGCCCAATCGCTCAAGTAGGCGGCATGAACTTCCGCATGAGCGTCCGCATGAGCACGTCGCTCAGACGTCGGCCGCGGGCGCCTTCTCTGGCGCGGCCACCGGCTTGACCTGCTTCGTCGCCTTCTCGACCGCCGACTTAAACGCGGTACTTCCGGGGTCGACGCGACTGTCAAAGAACTCGATCGTCTTTCCGTCCGGAGAGATCAGGTACTTACAGAAATTCCAACCCGGGAGCTTCCCCGTTTTGGTGCCGAGGAATTCGTAGACCGGGCTCTGCTCCGAACCGGGCTTGACCGAGACTTTCGACATCATCGCGAAGTCAACGCCGTACTTTGAAGAGCAGAATGACTTGATGTCCGCCGCGGTCCCGGGCTCTTGGCCACCGAAGTCGTTGCAGGGAAAACCAATGACGATCAGTCCCTTGTCCTTGTAGGCCTCATGAATCGCCTGCAAGCCGTTGTACTGGGGCGTGAACCCGCACCGACTCGCGACGTTGACGACGAGAACCGCCTTCCCTTTCCAATCGGCGAATGCGACATCCTTACCATCCAAGGTCTTACCTTTGAGATCGAACATGGTCTTGTCGTTCCATTTCTGGCGAAGTTCGTCGGTGACCGGCATCGACTGCGTGCAAGCGATTCCCACCGCGGCCATTGCCACGCCAGCGATCGCCCCGGCGACCCGGCTGCGGAGATTCGTGATGCGACCTGGAGCGTTGTTTCGGGCTGACATGCGGATTCCTCGTTTTAAGATGCGGTAGAGCGCGAATCGCCGATCAGGCGCTTCGTTCAACGAACGACCATATCCTCTTCGAAACCGCCGCGCCGTGGATTCGACGCCATCGATCCGATCTCAAATCGTCGATCTTGGGATGCATCGTGCCCAACTGGGCCTCACGCCAGATACTTGAACCCTTGGCTCATTCGACGGTGACACTCTTGGCGAGATTTCGGGGCTTGTCGACGTCCTTGCCACGGAGCACCGCGGCGTGATACGCCAACAACTGCAGCGGGATTACCGAGACCAGTGGCTGAAGAGGTTCGATGACGTCCGGCACGTAGAAGACCGCCTCGCAGAGCCTCGCAATGTCTTTGTCACCTTCAGTGGCCACCGCGATGACGTGACCGCCACGACTGCGGACCTCCTCGATGTTCGAGACCACCTTCTCGTACTGACTGTTTCTAGTCGCGATGAAGACCACGGGCATGCCATCGTCGATGAGCGCGATCGGACCATGCTTCATCTCGGCGGCCGGCATGCCTTCCGCGTGGATATAGCTGATCTCTTTCAGTTTCAAGGCACCTTCCATCGCGACCGGATAGTTCACACCGCGGCCAAGGAAGAGCCAGTTCTCACGGGCAACAAACCTGGATGTCGCGTCGCGAATCGAATCGCTTTGCTCCAAGACCCGTTCGATCTTGTCGGGGATCGCCGTCATCTCGTTGAGCAGCGTGGCGACCTGATCCTGCGACAGAAAACGTCGCCGGCCGATGAACGTGGCCAGGAGTGCATTCACCATCACCTGGCCCACAAAGGCCTTGGTGCTGGCGACGCCGATTTCGGGACCGACTCGCAGGTAGACGCCCGCATCGGTTTCGCGAGAGATCGATGATCCAACGACGTTGACGACGCCGAGGCCCATGGCCCCCTTCTGACGGGCTTCCTGCATCGCCGCCAGCGTGTCCGCCGTCTCGCCGGACTGACTGATCGCGATGACCACCGTCCCTTCTTCAACGATCGGATTTCGATAACGGAATTCACTGGCAAACTCGACATCGGTTGGAATCTTCGCCAGATCCTCCATCAGATACTCGCCGATCATCGCGGCGTTCAAGGCGGTTCCCTGACCAACGAAGACGATGCGTTTTGCTTTGGCGAGATCACGACCGAAATCGCTGACTCCCCCCAGAACAACCTGCCCCGCCCGGTGGTCGATCCGGCCCTGGATACAGGTCCGCAACGCTCGCGGCTGCTCGAAGATCTCCTTGAGCATGTAGTGCTCGAACTTCCCGAGTTCGATCTGTTCGATCTCGAACTCGAGCTTGTAAACCTCGGCAGAGATTTCGATGTCGTCGACGGTTGTCGTCCGGAAGGAATCGCGGGTTAGTTTCGCGACCGTGTAATCGTCGAGCGTGAAGGCTTGATTGGTATGTGCCACGATCGCACTCTGATCCGAGGCGACGATGTACTCGTCGTTTCCAACGCCCACGAGCAGCGGTGACCCCTTGCGAGCAGCGACCATGACTCCGGGCTCGTTCTTGCAGATCACCGCGATGGCATACGCGCCCTCGACTTCCCGGAGCGCGCTCTGAACGGCCTTCTCAAGATCGCCGTGATACAACTCGCCGATCAGGTGAACAAGGACTTCGGTATCCGTCTCACTGGTAAAGACATGGCCCTTTTCGGTGAGCCAGATCCGTAGTGATTGGTAGTTTTCAATAATGCCGTTATGAATAATTGCGATGCCGTGACCAAGAGTCGCATCATCCCGATGAGGATGGGCATTGGCTTCCGTCACCCCGCCATGGGTCGCCCAACGAGTGTGCGCGATGCCAATGGACCCCGGGAGACCGCCATGAGCTTCGATCGCGTCTTCGAGCACTCGAACGCGACCGACACTCTTCACCTGATCGAGCGTGCCGCTGTCTTCTCCTTGGAGGACGGCGATCCCAGCCGAGTCATAGCCTCGATACTCGAGTCGCTTGAGTCCTTCGAGGAGGATGGGGGTGGCATCCCGATGGCCGATATAGGCGACGATTCCACACATGACGAGCGATCTCCGGATCTCTGGCCCAACGAAAAACGGCGAAGAACGGAGCATTCTTGCCCCATCCCGCCGCTCATGCCATCGACCGATCGAAAAAACCCCGTGAGTCCGGGTCGGAAAACGGGCGAAAACCCGATCCGATCACATCAGATGCGCCACACGAACCTTCCCGCCGACCAGTCTCGACCGATAGGATCTGGGCGTGCAGGATCTCTGGGAAGACGGTCGGGACCTTCGAAGAAGGGCGGCAGAGCCGCTGGCGCACCGATTGCGCCCCGAGAACATTGAAGATCTTCTGGGCCAGGAACACCTCCTCGGCGAGGGCCAGGTGCTGCGACGCATGCTCGACGCCGGAATCGTCGGCTCCCTACTCCTCCACGGTCCTCCCGGAACTGGCAAGACCACACTGGCGCTGCTGATCGCCGGTCGACTCGGCGCTCACCTCGAGCGGGAGAATGCGGCTCAGGTCGGCGTTGTTCGCATCCGCGAAATCCTCGCCGCCGCGGATCGCCGACTCGGCGACGAGGGCAGACGAACGATTCTCTTCCTCGACGAGATCCACCGCTTCAGCCGAAGCCAGCAGGATGTGCTGCTCGGACACGTCGAACGTGGGGGGATCGCCCTGATCGGCGCCACGACCGAAAACCCCTGGTACGCGGTGAACGCCGCGCTGACCAGCCGGTCGACCGTCTTGGAAGTGAAGACGCTCGACGAACCGACCATTGTGACCCTCCTCGAGCGGGCCATGCGTGATCCGCGTGGGCTCGGGCCACTCGCCGTCGAACTCGCCCCTGATGCCGCCGCTCATCTCGCGACAAGTTGCGAAGGCGATGCGAGACGCGCCTTGACCGCCCTTGAGGTCGCCGCCCGAAGCCTCCGCCCGCCCCAACGCGGACAAGGCGATCCGGTACTTCTGGATCTGAATGCCGCGGAAACTTCGATCGGAAGTCGAGCGGTGGTCTACGACCGCACCGGCGACGGGCACTACGACACCATCAGCGCCTTCATCAAGTCGATGCGCGGTTCAGACCCCGATGCGACTGTCTACTGGCTGGCCAAGATGCTCCATGCCGGCGAGGACCCTCGTTTCATCGCTCGTCGGATCGCGATCCTCGCGAGCGAGGACATCGGGCAGGCGGATCCTTCGGCGATCGCGGTGGCCAATGCCGCCTGGAATCTGGTCGAGAAAATCGGGATGCCCGAAGCCCAATTGACGTTGGCGCAGGCCGCGATACACATGGCGATGGCCCCGAAAAGTAACGCCACGTCGACCGCCATTTGGTCGGCCATGCAGGAGGTCAAGGACGGCCGGACCCATCCGATCCCCCTCGAACTCATTAGCGGGATGAAGAAAGGCCGCGCGCCCGAGGCGCCGGACTATCACTCGCCACACAAAGCCGACGACGGCGTCGGAACCACGACGTACCTCGGGGTCGATCGTGATTTTTACAACCCTGTCGATCGCGGAAGAGAATCGGCGCACGCTGAGGCGTTGAAGATCATCCGCGAACGACGACGCCAAGAGACCAGCGGCGATGGCGCCGATCCAAGTTCGGGAACCTGAATGGACCCAAAGAATGTCATTCGAGGCGAAGTCCGAAAGGCGATGAGCACGCTCACCGCCAGCGAGCGGTCAGCGGCCTCTCCGAAGCTCGCCGCATGGGTCCGAAGCGTCGTCGCCCGTCGGAAAGCACGTTGCGTCATGGGCTTTCTGGCGGATCCACACGAGATTGACTTCGACGCCGCGCTCGCGGCACTTCTCTCAGATCCCACAATGACCGTCGGCGTCCCCGTGGTTTCCGAGGATCGAGGGCGGATGAATTGTGGACGACTCGTTTCGCTCCAGCCGGCGTCGCTCTCGACGGACCGATATCAGATTCGAACCCCTTGCCCCCCGGTCGAACCCATTGATCCCAAGACGCTGGATTTGATCTTCGTCCCCGGCGTTGCGTTCACTCGAGATGGACGGCGGCTCGGCCGTGGTGGCGGGTACTACGATCGCTTCTTGGCAGATCTACCCTCGACCACGTGGCGTCTCGGGGTCTGCCACGGCCTGCAGATCCGAGCGGAGCTTCCAATCGGGAACCACGACATGCCTGTCGATGAGCTCTTCGTCACCTCGGAAGATCCTCCCCCGGGCTGACGAGGATTCCCTCGAATGGCCCACGACCGCCGTTCGTTGATTTTTCAGGCTCACCGACCGTCTGGCCGATCCTCAAAAGAGCCGACTGGACCGGACGATCGAGGGTAGGGTTCACCAGTCCAGAACCGCGTCCGAAAAGCTCGAGGGAGATCGTGATTCGTGATTCGGAAACGCTCCGAAACGCGAATCTTGGCGGTACCCGTACCGCCGACAGACTCGAGTTCCGATTCAGAGAACCACTCGGCACCAGCCGAAGGAGGCCAACATGGCCCTAGCCAGCCAATCCGGTCGATCAACTAGCCGCCGAAGCTACATGAGCAGTCGCCGTCGATCTCGTCGAAGTCGTTGGATTTTCGCCATCCTGATTCTCGCGATCGCCAGCATCGCTGGCTGGTGGTTCACCTCGGGCCCCCAGAACGTGGCCGAGCCTGATCCAGTGGCGACCGGTCCTTCCGAAGCGCTTGCGCCGACGGAAAAAATCACCTCCGCCTCCGCCTCCGCGGGTGAATCCGAGATCGTCTTCGATGACGGACGCGGCGCTTCCAACCAAGGCGTCAGCACCGCAGCACCCGAGCAAACTCGATCGGACCGGTCCGATCTTGCCAAGCGAACGGTGTCGGTGACCTCACCCCAAGAATCGACCGCCTCGACGAAACCCACTCAACCAGCCCCCACGTCGCGGCCCGTCACCACCAATCGGAATGCCGCGACCGCACTCGCCGATGCCCAGCGACTCTCGACCAACGATCCCGTGGCCGCGAGAAAATCGCTGACCACCGCTTGGGTCGCCGGCGGACTCTCGGCGACGGATCGAGCCAAAGCGATCCGACTCTCTAGAACGCTGAGCGACCTCACGCTCTTCGACCGTCCATCGCTCCCCAACAACCCTTACGTTCGCGAGTACAAGGTGCGAAGCGGCGACAGCCTCGAGCGGATCGTCAAGCGCGAAGACCTTCAGATCGACAAAATGCTTCTGGCCCGGATGAACAATCTCTCGAATCCGGATTCGATCCGAATCGGACAGACCCTCCGTCTTCCGAATGGAAACTTTGATGCGATCGTCAACAAGTCTGACTATTCGCTCACCCTCTTCCAACAAACAGATAATGATCGATCCATTGTGCTGGTCCTTCCGGTCGGGCTCGGCGAATTCAATGCCACACCAACCGGGCTCTTCCGCGTTCGCGTGAATTCGAAGCTCGTCAACCCGCATTGGATCAATCCCAGAACCCGCGAAGAATTCAAGCCCAACGATCCTTCCAATCCGATCGGCGAGCACTGGATTGGCTTAGAGGGGATTGAAGCTGGGAACCGAGATGTCGATGGCTACGGAATCCACGGAACCATCGATCCGGCATCGATCGGTAACCAGATGTCGATGGGATGCGTCCGTATGCTCGGTGACGATGTGCAACTCGTCTACGAAGTTCTGACCCATCCAGGATCCACCATCGAGATTCGTGACTGAAGCATTCGCGGTTCGAGTTCTTGGTCTGAGTTCTCGGCCTGACTTCTCGGTCTGAGTTCTTGGTTGGGGGTCGATCAGGGCGCCCCTTCAGACTAGAATGTGGCCATGACGTCACACGACGACAACCTCCCCGTGATCGGGGTCAGCATGGGCGATCCCACCGGGATCGGCGCTGAGGTTGTCGTGAAAGCACTGGCCGATCCGTCCCTCCACGAAACCGCGCGATTTGTGGTCTACGGAAGAAACGAACTCCTCACCCTCGCGGCGGATCGCGCCGGAATCAGGCCGTACTGGTTTCGCGTCGCCCAAGGCAGCGACCGGGCCCGCGGATCACTCCTCCCGCCGGTCACCGTCGTGGACTTTCACGAGATCGATTTCACCCCACCGCTTGAAGCTGGCCCCGGCCGGACCGGCGGGCACCTCTCGAAACAATTCGTCGAAGAGGCCATCGCCGACGCCTTGCTGGAGCCCACGGACGAAAGACACATTGATGGATTGGTGACCGCGCCGATCTGCAAGGAATCTTGGTCTCTGGCAGGCTTCAAGTGGCCCGGCCACACCGAACTCTTGGCCCACCGGACTAAAGCGAAGCAGCAGGCGATGGCGTTCGTCTCCCCACGACTCAAGGTGGTGCTTGCGACGGCCCACGTCCCGTTGATGAACGTCAAGGATGTCCTCACCATCGGACGGGTTCACGAATCGATCGAACTCGGGCATGAACTCTGCCGTCGACTCGGCGTGGACCGCCCGCGAATCGCGGTCTGTGGATTGAATCCACATGCCGGTGAGAACGGCATCCTCGGAGACGAGGATGGAAGGATCATCGCCCCGGCCATCGATGTCGCCGTTCAGCAGGGCATCGACGCAACCGGACCTCATCCCGCCGACACGATCTTCATCGCCGCGGCTTCCGGCAGATACGACCTGGTGGTGGCGATGTATCACGATCAGGGTTTGATCCCTGTAAAACTGCTGGGCTGGGACAAAGCAATCAACATCACGCTCGGACTGCCGATCATTCGAACCAGTCCCGACCACGGCACCGCCTTCGACATTGCCGGACGAAACAAGGCTGACGCCGGATCGATCCGCTGTGCGATCGAACTCGCCATCGAGCTGGCAACTCGCCGTCGCCATGAGCCGACCAAGCCCAGTAGTCGTTCACGACTCCGCTGAATTCCAAACGACCGGCTCCACCCACAGACCCAATCCGAAGAAGAGGGACGACAGGCAGTACGCCCATCGTCCCCCCCCCGAAGGAAGAAGGTCATTCCAATCGAACTCCGTGGCGGCGGTGATGGCGGCGCCGCCTCGACAGCATGCCCCCGACTCCGAGCAACGCGATCGACCCGGGCGCGGGAACTGGCGTCCCACGCAGCATCAGATTGTCGAATCGAATCGTCCCTTGGCCGCCGGTCGATCCCGACACCGTGACTCGAAACGCGAGGGCATCAGTGAACGGCGTCGCCACCGGGAGCTCCAGTTGATGCGTCCCCCAATCAGTGCCGATGGTGGAGAATCCCACCCCGGTCCACCCGCCATTCCACCATTGATCGATGCGGACCAGATCGCATCCGGTGGCGCTTCTCTTGGCCGCGAAAGACACGATCAGATTCTCCGCGGGCAGCCCGAGGCCTGGCGCGGGCCACGCGTTCACCACAAAGGAACCGCCTTCGGCACTGCCACCTCTGAATCCCATCGACTCCCCCGCCGGCCAGTCGGACAAGCCGTTCATGGTCGTCCCGGCGAAAAACTCTAACGCGTCCATCGATCCGCTCGGATCGATGTCTCCAAATCCCTCGTCCGCCCCGAACATCGGCGCCGACCGATCGATCTCGTTGAAGTTCCACCCCGCCAGAAGGTCGGCGTGGCCATTGGTGGCCATCCCACCAAACAGAATGGCCAGCAGCCCGCACCACCACGAACGCCCCGTCGTTTCCACTTGCCGCCACGGCCACGACGGCGCGGCCCGAACAGATCGAGCGATTCCTCTCTCAATCTCTACCGCCGATGTTCGATTCACGCCGATCGCATTTTGGCGTCGACGCCGACTTCGTTCCGACACCGCCGTTGGCGTCGCTTCTTGATTCAGATCCCGCATGTCCTTGATCCCGGAAATCTCTCCCAGGCTCCGAAGCCCCCGCCTCCGGATCTGACAGTACGACACCGCGGCACCTCCGAATGGAAGTGCCGCGGTTTTTCGTGATCATGCGTGATCATGCGTGATCATGCGTGATGACGCTGGAGCCGAAGGTGGCGGGGCCTAGAACAGACAGCTCACCGCGGCCGCGACCGAACGCTGATTCGTGGGATCAATCAACCAGAGCCAGTCGTCGAAGAGGAATTCGAAGCGAGCCGCAAGCAGTGCGATTCGCCCCATCACGGTAAAGCCGAAGGCCGCGCCGAAAGTGATCATCAGGAACCAGATCCCGACTCGCGCCACTTTTCCGACCACACCTTTGTGCTCCACCGAGAAGAAGAAGTACGTGAGACACGACAGCACACCGATGAGCAGCGTGATCTGCCGCACACTTGCCCAGAAACTGGAGTACCCGTTCACCGTGCCGTCCGCGTTCATCACTTCCTGATACAGCGGCTCGATCGTGGCCTTGATCTGGCTCAGGAAATCGCCTTCGATATAGGCGACCATTCGAAGTGCGGCGGTCGTCCCGACGATGAATGCCAGCGTCCAGAGGCTCAAGTACTGCCCCTTCGGTGCCAGACGCATCAACAACAGCGCCCCAAAGAGCGCGGGAACCAGATACGCCCAGTTGGGATCCGAAGTCGCCAGACCAGGCAAGAGATTTCCTTGGACGAACCCGGGGAAGAGCTGCCCGAGCAGGTTCGGAACGATCATGTCCCAGAGACCAATGACCATCCAATAGGCGGCTGAGACTCCCACCACGACCGACTCCGCGGTCTTATAAAACGGGTTGTCTTTGTAAAGAAACGAGAAGATCGCCAGCGTAAAGATGGCCGCCAGCCAGAGGCCGATGGTCCGTGACCAACTCAGGCCGATCGCCGGCACAACGTCATCTGCAGTGGTGGTGACCATGGCTCGACCATCCGCCACGACCATCGTGGTTTCCGCGTCGGAATCGCCCGCTTCTCGTGCGGCGTCGAACATGGCGATGAGTGACGACTTGAAGTCACCACCCGTCTTCACGGTGATCACGGTTTTCCGCACGAACCCCGCCGCGCGAAGCGCCGTCCAATTGATCTCGACGGCTGGGGCTGCCTTCCCCGCGGCTTCAGCGTTGGCTTTTTCGAGGAGGGCCAGACGCCAGGTCTCCAGTGCGGTCCCAAGATCGACACCACTGATCGTGGCATCGAAGGGCGTCGAGAGCGCTGCCTGTAATGCTTCATTCCCCATGGTCGCTTCGAAGTAGACTCGAGGCGAGACCGGCGTGACTGACTGCCAGGCGACCCGCGGTGATTCGGCGCCTGCGAAATCCACGGCTTCGTCGGACGACGCGTCGACCCACGTCAATCGATCGCCCTCCGACTCGACGTCACCGTCGGTCGTGTCGAGTACCGGGAGCTCCACTTTGACGAACGAGGCGTCGCCGCGTTCGACATAGATTCGACCGAACCCGTTACCCATGAAGGCACGGGCCACGAGAAGGATCACGAAGACCCCCACGATGCTGAGCAGGGTCAGTTTTTGGCGATTCACTGGGAACCTCCCCGTCGTCGGGTCGCGAAGAAGACGATGTTGCCTGCGATGATCAATCCGATCATCAACAAGTGGGCCACCAGTTGAGGCCCCATCCTTCGTTGCGCCTCCAGGAAAATTCCTGGTATCGGCGCAGTGGCGATTTCGATGAGTTTGGTCTTGGACTCCGGGCTCATGGCCGCGGCAGCCGCTTCGGTGGTCCAGGTGGATGCTTCGGTCGGATTCGCGGTGAACCGGGCTGCGAGTTCGCTCGACGCGGGCTCGGTGATTCCACCGGACTCCAGTGCATCAAGCAGCTGCTCGCTGCGGACCCATTTATTCACAATGGACTCGTACTCGGCCGCGCCCTTGATAGCGCCCAAGAGTCCCTGAACCTGATTCGGCACATAGGGGTACATCTGCGGTGCCTGAACCCCGGTACATCCGATGACCAATGGTTTCTTGAGCGGCGTCGCCGCGTAGAGCACCCATTCCTTACTTCCCGGATAGCCCGCACTGGCGTTCACCAAGGCGTCGAAATCCGCCAGACTGGAGATGCCTTCCATCATGGGAATCGCATCAACCGAGGTGCCTCGCGCGTCGGTCGGAAAGTACTGGGCGAAATCGGTGACGATGGTCTTGATGACCGCTTCGTTTCCCGCCTTGAAACCGAGGTCGACCCAGTCCTTACCGTAGACCAAGTCTGGGTAGTACCCACCGATCACTCGGCTGGTGCTCGATCGAATCATCTGCGCGCCGACCGGCCAGAGCGCGATGAAGTACATCCGGTGGCCCTTCTGAGCACACTGCCGGATGAAGGATGTCGCCATTGGACCGAGTTCGCCCTCACTCGCAGGATCGAAATCCCACGCCATGAGGATCCGCGATCCGGGATCAAGATCGTCCAACACATCGAAGGCCGCCTGGGCCAGCGGCGTCGGTTCTTCCGGCAAAGTCTTGCCTGTGATCCCAATCACGATGATCGGGATGCCAACGGCCAACCCCATCATCAAGAAGATCCAGCGGCGATCGAGATTTGCCATACGGTCGATGAGATTCATAGGTCAGTCTCCTCCACCGAGATAGGAGCGATCGAGCCCCATCAGGATCTTCAGGCTCGTACCGGCGATTCCGAGGGCGATGCCGATGATGATCGCTCGATTGCCCGCGGTGTTGAAGACCTGCATGATGTAGACGCTCAATTCCTCGAGCCGCAGACCACTAAACGGGCCATCGATGGGAATCCAACTCGTCAGGAAGTAGCCCGCGAAGGTCCGGCCGAGCAGGATGATGAACGCCGTCCCCAGCAGGAGCATCGCTTCAAAGTTCTTCGCTCGAAACGCCCGGAACGCGGCCGATGCAATGTAAAACGCGAGCATGGCGAACATCGTGGCGGTCAACGGCTTGAAGACATATTCGTACACCCACCAGAACGGCGTACCTTGCCCCTGAACGTCACCACTCCATGGCACGTCCGGGTAGCCGGGGTTCGGGGAGACGCCGATCTTGAACAACCCGACCGCAAGCGTGGCGGTGAACGTGCCGAGCACGATCATCGAGTAACCCCAGCCAGTGTTACGATCGGAGATCTTCTTGAGGTGGACCTTCAGCAGGCTTCCGCCACCGAGGACGAAGGCCACCGCGGCGATGATGCCGAACCAGGTCGTGGCTTCCTCGCCCCAGGACCGAGTCCCGGGAAGGAAGTTTGAGACAATCAGCACAAGGCCGACGATCGCGGTGATCCAGAGTGGAACGATTCGTTTCACGTGAGTCTCCTCAGGCGCTCAGCACGGAGCCCTTGAACCAGTCGACGGCGTGCATCAGGGATTCACTCCCCGTGGCGACGGCGACTGTGGCGATAAGACAACCGATGATGAGCACGGCGCCGACGATGACTTTGCCCATGTCCTGCCCCTTCAGACTGCCCAGTTGATCGGGCTCGCCGGAGAGATAGGCGCTCGCGGCGAAAAATTCCTCGCCGATGAGCGTGTAGTCGCAGGCCGCGACGAAGAACGGCAGCTGACTCGGCATCGCGGTGCCCGCGATCTGAATCGCCCCGACGGAGTTTCCGGTCTCCGCGAGAATCAAACTCTCGGCAAAGAAGCAGCCCATGTAGAAACAAGCCGCCGGTTTCTCCCGGACGATGAGTCCCGACGCATACGCCGTGTAACCGAACTGTTCGTCGGTGACGTAGTAGATGAGGTCGGGGTTGTACGCATCAGTCCGACCAGCCGCGAGATAGGAAGAGTGGACAGTTTCACGGGCCGCACTCATCACCAGCGAGCGGCTGGTTGGCACCTCGATGCGGGCGTCGTACTCGGCGGCCGTCTTCGCGACTCTTCCCAAGACCGTAATGCCCGCCACCGTCTGCAAGTCATCCATATCCTGAATGCCCGGGATATAAAGAATCGGGCGGCCCATTTCCGTCGCCCGTCCGACCGCTTCATCAACCGCGGCGAGACCCGCAATCTTGCGAATCGTGATGGGGCGCCCACTTCTTGCCCAGCGGATGAAGAAGAGCACCGAACCACACAGGAGCAACAGAATGAAGAAGAGCGGAAGTCGCTTGACATCAATGCCACTGGCCGCGGGGAGCACCATGCCGGTTTCCGCGGATGCTTCACTCTTCGCCACGCCTCCATCGGCCGTCTTGGCGACCGTGTAGACCATGAATTGATACTCGTCGGACGGGCTCAATTTTCCGATCTGTAGGCGGCTGGTTTCGGCAGAAACCGTATCGACCAGCACCCAAAATCGACCATGGGGCCCAGTCTCCGTCGGCGTCACCGATCCTTGCTGGTCAATCACCGCCTGGCGGGCCACGGCGCGAGCCTGCATCGACGCGTCTTCGGGCGCCACGCCCTCGACGCCCACGAGACGTTGGTATTCGTTCTGGTATGCCTGATTCTGGATGGCGAGCAGCGCGGTGCCGCGTTCATTGGCCACCCTCGCGGTCGTTTCCGAGACCACTTCGGTTCGCCAGACTTGGAAACCCTCCAACCCCTCGACCCCCGTGGGAATCGTCCACGTGACGATCGCCGCACCGCCACCGTCCGCGGGCAGATCCTCGGCGACCACGTCCGTCGGTGCCGGCGGCGCCGCGAAGGAACTCGAGATCATCACCATCACGGCGAGCATCGCGAGTATGGATCGTGTCTGAAGAAGTGAGCTTGATCTCTTCATGCGTCAGCCCTCGATGAGTTCGACGTTGGCACGCGGCACGACTGCCGTGGCACCGTCGGGGAATCGGACCTCGAGGACACGGGCTCTGGAGCCCGACCCGAGGACCGCGGGTTCGGTCGGCAATGCCGACACCTCACCCAGGAGTCCGAAGTACGGATCACGAATGACCCGCACGGTTGTACCAAGATCCAGCATCCCAGCCTCCTTGGCCAGCGTCGGATCGATCTCATTCTCGTTCTCACCCGGCTCAAGCGGCACCAGAATCTCCGGCCGCATCACCCCCGCGCGAATCTGGGTGGCACCGTTGACGCTCGCGGTCCGACCGGCTCGCTCGGCGAGGAGACGCCAGGTTCGAGCCGCCATCGCGATATCGCCGAAACCTTCGGTCACGATCACCGTGATGCCGATTTTCTCACTTCCGGTGATGGCAACTCCGAGATCCCGGCCGAGCAGTTCTTTCAGATCTTGGTCGTCCAGCCCCCCCGAGACCACCGCGGCCGCGCCCACTTCGATTGCCTTCCGAAGTGCCGCGGCGGTCATTCGGGCGCCGCCGAGGATGACCGACCCCTTCATATCGCTGGTGATGAGATCGGCTTCAAGCGTCTGTTCGTGATCCGAACACGCCACTCGGATGACCCCTTCGGTCTCTCCGCCGATGCCAAAGATGCCCTGCACGAACATCACTTCGTTCTCGATGATGCAGCCTTCCTTCGGTAGCACTTCGACGACTTTTCCGGCGAGATAGGCCCGTACTTGGACTGGAATCGGGGCGCCACGGAGCATGAGCTGGCCGGTGACCGAGGAGACCTGTTCGATCGTGCCCGTCGCATCAGAGACCACTTCCGTCTTGAAGGCTCCGAAGATCCCTTTGCTTCTGGCGATCGGCGTTCCTTGCTCCACCGATTCACCGATTTGCTTCAACATCAGGCCCGCCACCTCAGCGGCGGGACAACTCAGACGATTCGCCATGTTCATTGGCGTGATATCGCCATCCATGAACGTCTCGGCGACGACGTCGCTCGCCACCACCATGTCGCCGACGGAGACGCGAACCTCACCAGAAATCGGCAAGAGTCGGCGAGCGCGATGGGTCGTTCGAGCAGCAACTTTAAGTCCGGGGGTATATGCCTTGGCCATGGTTTTCTCACGCGCCGTTGGGCGCGACCTCCAGATCGTCGTACATCCCGGTCGCCTTCACCACCCGAGTCACGGCTTCTCGCCGCGCTTGCGGGTCCTCTGGAAGTTCTAGTCGCCGGCCTCGAGCGTCGAGGATGATTCCGGCTGGGCCACCCTTGGCAGTGCGGGTGATCGGCTTGCCCGGACCATTTCCAAGATCGAAGCCTCGAGCGGGTGATACCTCGACCTCGGCGGTCTCTCCAGCACCCAATGGGACGACCACGAGTTGCCCGTAGGCAAGATCACCGTTGGCGGTCGTGCCGCCAGTCATGCGATACGAGAAGCAGGGCTTACCCGGTTTGCCTTGGCCCTTGGCCGCGATGCAAGTTCCGAGTACGACCAGACAGTCTTTATCGAAGACCTCCATGGCGGCCCGTTCGTGCACCGAACTGAGCACACCAAGGTGGGGCATCATGAAAATCGAATCCTTCGCCAAGGTCGTAAAACCCTCGGGCTCGAACGAGTCGATCAACATCATCGCAGTCTGCTGCATTTTTGGCGCGTGGCTCAACACGCCTCCCGACGCGACGAGCAGGTCGAGGGTCATGCCATCGACGATGCTGGCACCGCCGACTTCCTGGCTGAACACGTCGCCGACCGTGCGTTGCTGCTGCACTCCCTTGAGCGTGGTCGCGAATTCCTTGTGCTGTTGATAGGCCAGCCGCAGCGCCTCTCGGGCAACGGCCTGCTCGAAGACCAAAGCCTCCGCGCTCTGAGGAATCGTCGTCGGCCGGATCATCTTGTTCTTGACGCGATTCCGAAGCTCGCGTTCCTCCATGTCCAAATGCACCCAGCGGAGGATCTGATCCATGCCCGCTTCCGCGCAGACATTGGAAATCGAATAACTCATGCCGAGGTTTGCACTCACGGTTCGATTGAACGTCCCATCAAAGACGCTGAACACGTCGGTGGTCGCCCCTCCGATATCGACGCCGACCGCGTTGATCCCCTGCGTCCGGGCGATGGTCTGGAGGATGTCTCCCACGGCGCCCGGGGTTGGCATGATCGGCGCGTTGGTCCAATCGATCAGTTTGTCGTAACCGGGGGCATGCGCCATGACGTGCTCGAGAAAGACATCATGAATGCAGTCCCGGGCGGGCCCGAGGTTTTCCCGCTCCATCGTGGGGCGAAGGTTTTCGACGATCGAAAGGTCAAATCCGCCCGTCGCGTCGTCCTCGACGGTAAAGACCCGTTCAATCTCGTCGCGAGCGTCGGTATTCCCCGCGTAGATGATGGGCAGCTGATAGGCACCGCCAAATCGCGGGCGGGGCTTCGCCGGCGCGACCAGTTCCGCCAATTGGACGACTTGAGTCGAGTTGCCGCCGTCGGTGCCGCCCGAAAGCAGCACCATGTCCGGTCGCAGCTCCCTGATCCTCTGGATCTGCTCGTGGGGGCGACGCTTGTCATTGCTCGCGATGACATCCATGACAATGGCACCCGCGCCCAGTGCCGCTCGCTTGGCACTCGCGGCGGTCATCTCACGGACCACGCCGGCGACCATCATTTGGAGTCCGCCGCCAGCCGAGGACGTGGAGATGTAGATATCGCAACCAACCGCGTCGTCGGTCGACGTGCGTCGAATGATCGTGCCGTCTTCGGCGATCAACTGGCGGCCTGATAGTTCTTGAAGTTCCGTGACCGAGTTGACGACGCCCACCGTCACATCGGCGAACGGCTCTTCCACCGTCGTTGGAGCTTCGCCGCGGAAGGTCTGGCGGTACACGCCATCGACCTCCTCAATCATGATGGCCTTGGTCGTCGTCGAACCACAGTCGGTCGCGACGATGACCTTGATTCGGTCGGGATCAAGCTCTGGAAGGTCGGGATCGGAATGCATACGGCGTCGAAACTCTGATCTGGTGCTGAAAACGGGCTTCCGAATCGGCCGAGACCGTCCGGACCACGCCCGAATGAACGTGGAGCGTACCCGATTCCCGCCACCATTCCTCGCTTCAGTCCGTGGTTTCACCCGCCGGCTTGGAGTCCGATTCCTCCGCGGAAGGCGCCACGCCACTCGATTCTTGATCAGACATCCCTGAAGCTTCGGAGGCCGTCCCCGCTTTCGTCGAATCCGTCGCCTCCGGACGGTCTGCCTCCAGATCCTCGATCAATCTGCAGAGGTACTCGACCGAGCCACGACGTTCGATGAAGCCCGCGAAGGTCTCCCAGGCCCCGGGATCCACCAGGACCGTGCCGAAGGGCTGAAAAAAGTGCAATGCCTGCGCTCCGAGATAGTTCAGCGGCCGGGACATCTCGAGCAACATCAATGCTGGCACGGTCATCCGCCGTCGGACCACTTCCTGACAAAGCTTCTCCGCGATCGCATACTCTCGTTCCGTGGGCTCAAAGGAGGCGGCATCCTCGATGGCAAAGGCATGCCGTAGTCGCTGGAAGAGGGATCGCTCGTCGGTCATTTTGCCGCCCCTTTTCTGGGCCGACGATCAGCGATCTTAAGGGGTGTCCCCTGCTCGATCGTCATCTTGGCGGCTGCCGCCACGGCATCCATGGTGATTTCCGGCCGCCGGCCCCAGTAGAGATCCACGCCGGAACGAGCGTCAAAACGTGAGCCGCCTCGCCGAGTCGAAAGCCAGCCACCCGCCGGATCGACCACCAGTCGTCGCGCCTCCGACCAGCGAACCAACCGACGACGAAGTGGATACGACGCTTCCAATCGCTCACCATCGACGCGGTAACCAGTGGGAAGGAACCAGCGATTGAGTACCGAGAGAAGAAGAACGACCGCGGTGACGCTCCACAGGACATCGCCGCCGATCATGCCCGACAGGACCGCCAACGCCGCGATAAAGAGCAGAAGGACCAGCGTCCTGGCCGGGCGCTCTACCGCCGGCCACGCCGTCCACGTCGTCTCAGCCGTCGCCTTCGAATCCGAGATGGCGGAATCCCGCGTGTTCATCGCTGCGACGGTACGCGATGAATCGGGCTCGCGTCGACCCCAGTGCGGTCGCTACCCTAAACCGGCAATGCGTGGCGGCATCCAAGGTGGCCTGAAGTCATCAATCCCCTTTGGCCGTCACCAGCCCGGAGACCCCGCCATGTCCACGACCCCAAACCAGACCGACCGTGCCACTGCCAACCCCCTCACCCCGCTCGAACCAGATGGGTTCGACAAGGATGGCTCGGTCAGTGGCCCGCAGCACCTGATGAACTGGGCCGAAGCCCACCGTGCCGATTTTCAGCCACCGGTGGGCAACAAGTATCTCTACAGCGGCCGTGATTTCTTCACCATGGTGATCGGCGGCCCAAACGCGCGGAACGACTTCCATAAAGTCGATAGCGAGGAGTTCTTCATTCAATTGAAGGGTGACATCGTGATCAAGACGTGGGAGAACGGCGGCATCGTCGACCACCTCGTCAAGGAGGGCGAGACATTCTTCATTCCTCCAAACGTCCCCCACGCACCATGCCGCCCGGCCGAGACGCTCGGCTTAGTCGTCGAACGGCGTCGCCCCGAAGGCGAGATCGAGCACCAGATGTTCTTCTGCGAGTCCTGCGGAGAACTGGTCCACGATCAAGCCTTTGACTGCAAGGACATCGTGATTCACTTCCGCGATGCGATGGAGACTTTCTGGGCGGATGACTCCAGAAACAAATGCGGACATTGTGGTACTCGAGTGAAAAAGCCGGGGCCGTACGAACTTCCTGCCAATCTTCGACACTAAAATCCCGACGCTGATTTTCAACGTTGTCCGAGACGAAAAAGGCCATTCAGGGCCGATTGACCATCTCTTCAACAGCCCGGGCGAGGTCCATCGACCCGGCCCGGAAGGCGTCCAGATGACCACCGGGAATCATCTTGATCTGCAGCGATCGGACGAGTTGCTCCCATCCCAGCGAACGGCCGGCGGAGGGCTCTTCTTTCAAGCTCTCTACCGATCGAATCAGCGTGAGATCAATATCCAGCGGCTTGGGATTGTAGGCTCGCCAGGCGGCGAAACTCGCCGCAATCACCCGCCGAAGCGACAACATACTGCTGCGACGCTTCGAATTGATGATCCCGTGCAGCGATTCCGGCAGGACGTTCTGCAGACGCACCCGAACTTCCGCTTTACTCGC
>CAJQQE010000023.1 GCA_905480395.1 uncultured Phycisphaerales bacterium | reverse complement strand
CTCCGGGAGCCTATGACCCCGACGTGCCGTCGCCGATCATGATCTATCTCCACTCCAACGGTCCGTATGGAGGCAGCGGCGCCGCGGAAGAAGAGTTCTGGCTCCGCCTGTGGCCCGAGAGCTACGACGGCTTCGAGTATTACCCCGGACTTCGCAATTGGCCGGTGACCCACGTCCCCGAGAAGGGTGGTCGGCCGCAGGACACTGGCTGGATCTACGTCCTGCCCAACGGCGCCCGCGATACCCCGGAGAACGCCACCTGCGCTGAGGTTGGAGATTGGGCGAACTGGCGGTACTGGAATGCGACTCCGAACTGCTGCGCCTACAACTGGTACGTCCCCGGCACCTACACCGAAGTCAGCGAGGGCGCGCCGGACCACACGACGTACATCAACAACCTGATCGCCTACCTCAAGACGCAATACAACGTCGACGAAGACCGCGTCTACGTCTACGGCTATTCCAACGGTGGCTACATGTGCCATCGACTCGCGTGCGAGAACGGCAACTACGGCTTGTACGGATATCCCGACACCGACGCTGATCCGTCCGGCGACATTATTCCGCCCCAGCCGATCGCCGCGGTCGCCACCTATGCGGGCGTCACGTTCATGAACCCTGAGAACTGCAACGGCGTCTGGCCGACCAACGTCCTCCATACGCATGACATGGGCGACCAGTCGTGCCTCTACGCCGGCGGGCTCGACACGGGCTTCTCGGGGCAGTGCTATCCGGGCCTGCCGAGGCCGTATCCCGGAGCCATCGCGACCGTAAGTTCGTGGATCTTCATGAATCAGACGACCGGCGAGGGCGAGATGCTCGAACCGATCGTGCCGTTTGATCTCGCGGTTCCCTACAGCATGGCGCAAGTGCTCGACTGGCCCGACGGCCGCGACGGATCGACCGTGCAGCACTGGCGAGGGATCTTCGGTTCGCACGGCGCGACGTTCTCGAATAACTACCGAAACCGTCTGGTCGATTGGTTCCTCGAAAACCCGCGGCCCGACTACGCGATCGCTCCGAACCAGCCGGCCTGCATCGGCGACCTGAACGATGACGGCGAAGTCAACGGCGCCGATCTGGGCCTGGTGTTCGCGGCCTGGGGTGAGACCGGAGTTCCGGCGGACCTCAGTGGAAACGGAACCGTCGGCGGCGATGACATCGGCCTGTTGTTGGTGGCGTGGGGTTCGTGCCCGGGCTGAATGCTGATTGGCATTCACCAACGACTACCGAAACCAGCCTGGCCGCGTGCAGACGCGGCCTCGTCTGGTTTTTCAATGCGCCGCACAACTCAACGTTCGTCAGAGTACTCGCTTGAACATTCGCTTGAACATTCGAAAAAATCGATCGGAGAAACCGACTCAAACACGAACGCCCCTTCCGGCGAATCGTAGAAGCGAGTGCAACGTCACCTGTGAGACAACTCACTACCAATGCAGAAATACCGAAAGGAAGTGCCGGATGACCAACCTACGAACCACGCCTCAGGTCGCATCGCATCGGCCATGCGACCGGACCGCGAGGGCGGAATGGGCAACGCAGGCGAGCCTGCTAATCCATCTGATTGTGGACCTGCACGAAAGATCACGAGAAAGGCCTGAGGTGGTGAGACCACCTCCGTAAGAGAGTGGCCTGATCACGAGGTTCTCAACCCTCAAGGAAGTGCCGCATGAAGAACCAACGGCACATCAACCTGAACTCCTGGATCCGACAACACGCGGAAGGAAGGAATCTAGAACGCACCGAGGTGGCGAAGCCGCCCCCGTAACCCACAAGGAAGGAGGTCGACGAATCAAGGAAGCGAGGAGGTGGCGAAGCCGAACCCGCAGCGCGAAACCCAAAAGCGAGGGGGAGGCGAAACCGCCCCCGCAACACACAAGGAAGGAGGTCGACGAATCAAGGAAGCGAGGAGGTGGCGAAGCCGAACCCGCAGCGCAAACCCAAACGCTACGAAACGAAGCAGCGAGGAGGAGGCGAAGCCGCCCCCGCAGCGCGAAACCCAAAATCGAGGAGGCGGCGAAACCGCCTCCGCAACATACGAGGAAGGAGGGCAACAATTCTAGAAAGCGAGGAAGCGGCGCAGCCGCCCCCGCAGCGCTCAAAAAAGAGGCCGCCCTGATCAAGATTACTCATGATCAGAGCGGCCGGGGCAGAGGGAATCTTCTTCCCTCGTACTCATCATGGCAGCCAGTGCATTCCGCAGAAGACAATGGAACATCGCCACAACGAGGGATAACCTCGCCAGTGTTCGCCAAGCAAAAGCTTGGGCGAAAATCTCTTCAGGATGTCGTAGTGGAGTCCCTTTCCCTCTACGCCCCCAAAAGTTGTCCTTGAAAATGCATCGGGACTCAAGAGCCGCCGGGTCTGCAATCTGGACATTTGAAGAGTGACATGAGATCGCCGAAGGGCAAGTCAGCCTCGCGCAATTATTCAATTTTTGAGGGTGGTCGATGATTATCCGGACGCGTCACTCTGATTGCGTACGCCGGGCTCTGAGATGCTCGTCCCACCTGATCGCCAGGCCGTGATCGACTCCCAGGAGATCGAGGAGCCTCCCAGCCATGAAGTCCACCAGATCTTGGATCGAGGTTGGCTCAAGATAGAAACCCGGCGAAAGTGGGGCCACGATCGCTCCAGCCTCAGTCACTCTTCTCATCGCTTCGATCTCCGCCATACCGATCGGCGACTCTCGATGGGCAATCACCAGTGGCCGACGTTCCTTGAGGGTCACTTGGGCCGCGCGCTGCACCAGATTATCGCTGATGCCATGGGCGATCTTGGCCAGGGTATTGCTCGAAGCAGGGACGACCACCATGCCATCATGTTTGAAGGAGCCGCTGGCGCAAGCGGCACCGACGTCATTTCCCGGATGAATCACGAGTCGGGCACCATGACCTCCACTCAGGGCATCCGGATCCAACTTGGTAATTCCCATCTCTTCGGCAAGAAGCCGCTTTCCGAGGTTGGAGCAGGCGATGTGGGTCTCGATCCCGGATGCGGCGAGAAGCTCGATCACCCGAACGGCATAACACGCCCCGCTCGCTCCGGTGATCCCCACGACAATGCGGCGTGGCGTGCTCGAAGGGTGGGGTTCGTTTTTAGGAATGGCGTTCGTGGCGTCAGTCATCGTCGATCCGTTCCTCGATGAGCACCCGTGCATGCGGAATCCGAAGACGTGGTGCCTACGTGATACTGCAAGGATTCGCTCCGTGGGACTCCTGCGGATTCGACGGGTTCTCGCCGCTGGATTCCGGCGTCGTTTCGGAAGACCGTCCGGGGACTATTCCGCCGCTGCAGTCTCGGCGTCCGTTTCAACCGAAGGCGCCGAACCATCGCCGGGAAGATCGCTCGCCGGGGCTGCTTCATTCTCAGCCGCCTTCTTCGCTGCTTCCGCGTCGGCGGCAGCCTTTTCTTCCGCCGCCTTCATCGCGGCTTCCGCGTCGGCCTCAGCTTTGGCGTTGGCAACTTCCGCGGGATGACTGCAGGTTGGTGCGTCTTCGGGCGTCAGCCATCGCTGGAACGACTGAAACTTAAACGGACCGAAAGGCTCGGACTTGAAGATCACGGTCGCCAGTTGATAGAGATCATCACCACTCGGATAGACAACATCGACCTCCGCGCGATTGGAGCGAATGCGAAGTTGCTTCACCTCCCAGATCGATATCCCATTCGAGAGATCGTCCCGCGTGGCTTCGCGAGCACTGTCAACTTCAGTCTGGATTCCAACCTGCTTCCAATCGCTGGCACTGACGCCCTCGGGGAGCGCGTACACCAGCGGCGGAAGCCCGTTGGCGTCACCGTCAACCATCATGGGACGCTGAGGGAGATCCCCAACCGTCTTCTCGTAGGTCACTCGTAACCCCTTGCCCATCAACTGCGGCGCTGGATACATCCCAGGGGCTAGGAATTCGACACCGCCGTCGGAAGGAAACGTCGCGTAGGGCGTGCAGCCAACGCTCGATAATCCGAGGGTGAGGAGAAGAGTCGGACGAAGAAATCGGCCAAGAGTGTTATTCATGAAGAGGCCTCCCTGAAGGCGCCAACAGTGTACCGGCGAGGAAATCGTTCCCCCCACAAAGCCCCGCGGGGGCATTTGCCGTCAGGGCCTTCTCACGATCGGCATCGATCCAAGGTCCTTGGGGAGGAAACCCCCGAAAATCCCCGATCGATCCCCGTGGGTCCGATCTATTCCTCGGCTTTGGCGATCTGCCAATACTCGAGTTCGACCGGAGCTTGACGACCAAAGATCGTGACCAGAACGCGGACCAGTCCCTTGTCGGGCATGACCTCGTCGACCGTTCCTTCGTAGTTCTCGAAGGGGCCTTCCTTGATCGTGACTGGATCGCCAGGCTGGAATTCCATCTTGACCTGCGGTGCCTCGTCGGGCTTCCGCGAGTCGAAGAGCATTTTCTCGACCTCGTGGCCTGCCATCGGCGTGGGACGTCCGGCGGTACCGACGAAATCACCAACGCCCGTGGTTTCCTTGATTAGGAAGAACACGTCCTGTGGGATTCGACCGTCGGTTTCCAGCGACATCTCCACAAAGACATAGCCTGGGTAAAGCTTCGTCTCAGAAACGCGACTCACGCCACCCTTGATCGACTGCGTCTTCTCGGTCGGCACCATGATTCGGCCGACGAGATGCTCCATGCCTTCGATCTGAACCTTACGAAGCAACGTCTCTCGGACGCCTGACTCCTTGTTGCTCGCCACGCGAAGCACGAACCAGTCGAAGCCCGGTCGGTACATCGGCATATCTGCCGCAGGATCAAACTCGCCTTCAACGACCTCGCTGCCTTCTGTCTCGACCTCAGCCGGACGATCAGGCGCCTCGTTCACGATCCGATGCGTCGCCACGCCGCCGAAGTTCTCGAGGGTTGGGCCACCTGCCAGCGTTGTGGCTTCGCGTCCAGACGCGAGCGTTCGCTTCTTGGGCTCTGGTTTGGCCTCTGGTTTGTCGTCAGGACTCGCGGCCTTCGGATCGGCCACCGGATCGATCACCGGCTTGGTCGTCAATTCGGCCTTCTCCGGCGTGTTGTTTGCCGGCGTCTCTGCCGAAACCTGCTGGTCACCGTCAATGGGTTGCTCATCGGAAACGGTCATGAATGCACCTCGAATCCCGCTTGACCGGGACGGAATGAACTCCGTCGTGATCAGGTCGGGGTATCAAGCACCTTGA
>CAJQQE010000022.1 GCA_905480395.1 uncultured Phycisphaerales bacterium | reverse complement strand
CAGAAGAACCAACTCGCCTCGCTGTTTGCGGCGTGCTGGAAAGACGAGGCCTTGAAGGCTCGTTTGATGTCCGATCCCAAGGCCGTCCTGGCCGAATACGACATGCCGGTTCCTGATGGGATGGATGTGAAGGTGGTGGAGAACGCCGACAACTGCGTGCACATCACGATGCCTGCACCGCCCAGCGGCTCGATGGAACTCTCAGATGAAGAGTTGAGCGACGCGGCGGGGGGTTGGGGACCTGTTTCAGAATGGTGTTGACGCGTGTTGACTGGATGAATCCAGCCGACTCCTTGACGCCACTGTCTCAAAGAAGGAAAGACCAATGACTGAAAAGAAGAACCAACTCGCCTCGCTGTTTGCGGCGTGCTGGAAGGACGAGGCCTTGAAGGCTCGTTTCATGAGTGATCCCAAGGCCGTCCTGGCCGAGTACGACATGGACTTCCCTGATGGGATGGATGTGAAGGTGGTGGAGAACGCTGACAACTGCGTACACATCACGATGCCTGCACCGCCCAGCGGCTCCAACGAACTCTCAGATGAAGAGTTGAGCACCGCGGCGGGGGGCATTACGGAGTTGGAGTACGCGGAGAATGTTGCCCTGAATAACCACGAGGCCTGAAGGCTCGCTTCATGGCTGATCCCACGGTTGGACGGGTGCAATGTGTCGACTGCCCCGATCTCGTTTACCGTCTCATCGACGGCGATCTGCCGGCATTCCTCGGGTACGAGGTCGACGAAACGACGCGGGAGAGAATGCACGCCGTGTCGAGGGAGTACCGCAAGGAGCCCGACCGGGACCATGAGCCGGATTCCGTTGGCAAGGCCCGGATCGTGTCCGAAACGCCATCCATTCTGCGGGCGGTGGAGCGCCTGCAGCCACGGCGCAGTGAACTTCTGGAATGGTCGGTTCCCGCGGAGTCCCGCCGATGAATGCCGAGGATGTCATCGAGTGTCGCGTCTTGACCGGCTTCCACTGCCTGCCGTTCGCCCAATACACCACGCCGCACACCAATCGCCGATGCGAACACGAGGCGGGTATGACCATGATCGGCGCTTCCATCGGGGGGCGACCCGTTGGACTTGCGGTCTTCAGTTGTCAGAACGATTCCGAAAAGGCCTCGCTCGAGTCGATCTTTGTCCACCCGGATGCTCGGCGTCGAGGCGTCGGCCGGGGTCTGCTCCAGGCGGTCGATTCGACGCTGGTCGAGAGGGGTGTGGCGGGCGTGACGGGGACGTGGTACCACGACGCTCGATCGGCCGCGATGGTGGAGTGCCTGCTGGCTGATTTTGGGTGGTCCGATCCGGTACCGTCATCCACGGTGCATCGTGGCGGTCGCCGGCTTCTCGATCACGTGGTCGGGAACAGCCGGGTGACACGGCTTCCCGCGGGATTCGTCTTTGATTCCTGGGCGGATCTTTCCTCGGACGAAATCGTCCAGGTCCTGGACCTTCGAGAGGTGCATGAGATGGGGGTGGGCTTGCATCCGGACGGTGAAACCATGCTTTCGGTGTCATCAGAGACGACCGTGGTGCTTCGCCGCGAAGGTGAGATCGCCGGATGGATGATGCACCATGAGCTTGATCGCGAGACGCTTCGATACTCATCGCTCTGGCTTCGGCCGGATCTTGCGGGGCGTGGTCTCGGCATCTCTCTGGCGATCGAGTCCGCACGGAGACACCTCGGCCTGGTCGAGCGTATTCCTCGTTTGTTCTTCTTGGTGGTTGAAGGCAACGACGCCATGCACCGCTTCATCGCCCGCCGGTTGCAACCCGGCATCGATCGATCGTCGATCCTGATGCGTTCTTCGAAGGCGTTGATTCCTGCGTCGTCGGATGAGAAATGAGATCCGAATCCTGCGCGTGGATCGGATTCCGGCCGAGCATCTCTCAAAGTCTCTGGTCTCTTCCCACGGGCGTGGCACTGTCTTTCGTTCGATCCCGGGCATACGCTCGACTCAAAGGGGCCGTTCGGCCGCCAAATCAATAAACCAGACCCGCGGAGGTCTTGACGGAGAAGACCATGACTGAGCAGAAGAACCAACTCGCATCGCTGTTTGCGGCGAGCTGGTCTGGCGATTGAAGTTCGGTTCGGTCGTGTCTGGTCTTGATCGAAACACAGAACGCCGCATCTATGATTGAGTACGGCGTTCTTCTATTCGGCACCTATGTGCGTTTCTCCGGAACCCCCGGTGGCATCCGAGATCGCGCTGGGAGGCCGAAGGGAGGGGGGGTATGCCTGAGGAGTTTGCGGTGACTGAAAGGCGTCTGGCCGATGGGAGATGTTCGAAGCGGGTCGCGGTTCGTGTCTGGAAGCGGCTGCCTGCGATGATCCAGATGGCCCTCCAAAACAACCTTGGGGCAGGCTGCTCGATCACCTGACGCGGGTTCACGGGCATTCAGAGGCGTTGCATGTCTAGTGGGGAGTTGTCATGTTCGATTGGCGGGCCTAGGCTCCGAACCGGTGGGTTTTGATGCAGTTGGCCATCTCGACAATCCGATGACCAGAGTCGGCTGACCTGAGCGATCTCCCTACGGAGGCATTGAGAGGTGCACATGCGTTTGTATCGAATTCTGAGCTTGGATCGACGAACTTTTTTGAGGGGGCGGGTGGGCGTCTTGGATTTCTATGGGGCACTCATTGTGTCGCTTCTTCTTCTGAACGCGGCGCCGATCGAGGCTGCTGGCACGCGGCCACGCGACGAGACCAATCGACTCGGTCGCTTTGCCAGCCAAGTGGAGGCGCTTGACGAGGCCAGGGCCATCGCGGTTCGCCCGAACGGCGAAGTGGTGATCTTGGATTCTTTCGGTGCCATCTCAGGCGAGCCAGAATCGAGTGGGTTTCGAGATTTGGCGATCGATGCGGAAGACCGCTGGGTACTGATCGATGATGCATCGGTTCAGTGTCGATTGGGAGCCGGCGAGTTGCGATGGACAGTTGAACCAGGCGGAATTGGAGTCGATATCTCTGGTCCGTCGGTGTGGGCGCTCGACGACGACGGCGGCGTCCGACGCCGCGATGCGGCCACCGGCGCGGAGCTCGCCGCTCGACCGGCGATGTTTCCGGGGGCGCGGGCGATCGTGGCGCTCTCGGATGGAGGCGCGTGGGTGGCGGACACCGATCGTCATCGGCTGGTTCGACTCGACGCGCAGTTGAACGAGGTACGCTCGATCGGTGACCGAGGCGCGTTCCCGGGGCTCTTGAACACGCCAGTTGATCTTGCGGTGAACGGAGAACATTTGTTCGTCGCCGACAAATTGAACCATCGAGTCTCGGTTCACCGACTGGCTGATGCCGCCTTTCTCTATCAATGGGGGATGCACGCCGTGATACCACGGGAAGGTGAGGGGCGGATCCACTACCCAGAGGGAATTGCGATCACTCCGGATGGTGAGCAAGCCTTTGTGCTGGAGTCGTTCGAGCGCCGATACCAAGTCTTTGAAAGAGTCGCCGAGGGCGAATCGCCTACTGGAAGTGTGCTCCCGCAAATCAAAGGCGTGCAGAGTCATTTTGGGAGTGATGTCGGCGCTGACGGCGATCTTCTCGCGATGTGGGATCCGGAGTCTTCGTCCGCTGTGGTCTTCGATCTGACCTTCGGAATACCCATCCACGTGACCACGTTCTCGCGGGGGGGTGACGGCCCGGCGAATTTCGGTCGAATTCAGGCCGTGGGAGTGGATGCGGGGCGGCAGGAGATTTTCTTTCTCGATCGCGGTCTCCGTCGGATTTCGAAATGGCGTCTCGCAAGAGATCGTGAGGCGGCGCTGAAAATGGACCCGTTTATGGGTCGATTTATCCGGAGTTGGAGCGAATCCCTTTTAGGAACACGGGTGGCGGCCAAGGGGGGCGATCCGCAGCTCGATTTGCGTGATCTGGTGATTCGTGACGGGATACTGAACCTGTTAGATGCCGCAGGGCCCTCGATCATTACCACTGATAATCAACTTCAGGTGTCGAGCGTGTACGCACTTCCGGAGGGCACGATGCCCGCGCAGATCGCAGTGCGCGCCGGAGGCGGGTGGCTCGTTTCCGAACCATCGCAGGGCCGAGTTCTGGTCATCGACGCGGCGGGCGCCATTGAGCGAACGATTATCAGTTCGACGTTTGGGGTGGTGCGGCCATTCGGCGTCGCAGCACTGCCCGACGGGCGCATCGCGATCTCGGGCCGTCATTCCGATTTCTTCGTGGTGATCGATGGCGACGACCAGGTGCAAGCGCGGGGTGGTGAACGGGGCTCTTGGGATGGAGCGCTCTGGATGCCGGCGGGTTTGGAGTTTCTGCCGGACGGCGGCCTCGTGGTGCTCGATCAGGGGAACCACCGCGCCCAAGTGTTTGATCCCGATACCGGTGCATGGCGAATCTCTTTTAGTTTGGGTCAGGGGCACGATCGCCCGCTTCTCTTGCGATCCGATTTTGAGCCCACGACTGAAGAGCCCTCAGATGCCGAGATCGAGGTGACTCCATGAAACAATCTGCATGCGTGCCATGGCTGATGGCTGGATGGGTCGGTTCGAGCGTGCTTCTCGGCTGTGATCGTCCGGTGGCCGAAGCGCCGGTTGAAACCTCGGAAGCGATGGTTGACGGCGTTGCACCAGGGGATATCGAATGGCAAGAGGGCGTCTCGGGCGATGGAACGTGGATGGTCGCCTGGCGTCCGTTGGTCTTGAATCTGCCGGTATCCGAACCGTTCTCGGCGGAAGTCCGCCTTGCCCGCGCCGATGGATCACCGACTGATGCTGGCATCAAAGTCTTCTTAGATGCGGAGATGCCGCATCATGGACATGGAATGAACGTGGTCCCGAGAGTCACTCGCCGCGGCGATGTTTGGCTGGTTGAGGGTATTCTCATGCACATGCCTGGGCGCTGGGAACTTTCGATCGATGTGATTGATGGAGACGAAACCGAACGGTCGCAATGGACCGTCCAGCTTGAACGATGAATGTTTATTTTTCCATCTCCAACAATCGGAAGCGCCCGGTGGGTTGGGTCATCCTTGCCGTACTGTTCGCCGTCGGTTGCGAAGATCCGGGACAAGGGACAGCGACAAACGTCGCCACAGAGATCACGCCGAGCCAGCGAGAGGAGAATGCCACGTTCGATCCGGCGGTGCTGCGGCGGGCGTTGACCTCTTCGCCGTTACCAGAGCCACCGTCGGATGCGACCAACCAGTATGCGGATGATCCGCACGCCGCCGAACTTGGACGGAGCCTCTTCTTTGATCCTCGCCTCTCCGGCAACGGTGAGGTGAGTTGTGCCACCTGTCATCAACCCGACCTTTGGTTTACCGACGGCCTCAAAAAATCAAAAGGACTTGGCACCGCTGATCGACATGCCCCAACCCTGGTCGATGCGGCGCATCACCGGTGGTTTAACTGGGATGGCCGGAGCGATTCCATGTGGGGTCACACCATTCGACCGATCGAAAACCCGCTTGAGATGGGCGGCGACCGAACCATGCTCGCGAGGCTCGTGCTTGAGGATCTAACGTTGAAGAATCGTTACCAGGCGATCTTCGGGGCGATCCCGTTATCCATCTCAGATCTACCCGCGACGGCCCGGCCAGGCGGCGATTCAGATTCGGTCGAGGCCTGGGAACGACTGGCACCGATCGATCAGGATCGGATTAATCGAGTCGCGGCCAACATCGGGAAGTCGCTGGCGGCGTTCCAGCGAACCCTCCAGGGCGGGCTCAGTCGCTTCGACCGATGGGCTGCAGTGGTCGCCGAGGGAGGAGACGGAGGATCCATTTTGAATGCTTCCGAGCTTCGAGGGCTGGGATTGTTCTTTGGCGAAGCGGAATGCTGGGAATGTCACAGTGGGCCGCTCTTGAGCGATGGCGAGTTTCACAACATTGGTATTCCGGTCGCAGACGGACTCCCGACGGATTCAGGCCGGTACGAGGGCTCGCTCTTGGTACGTGAAGATGCGTTTAATGCCGCAGGGCGATACAGCGATGACGTCGATGGGCGGCAGGCGATCCTGAGTCGTGGGGTGAAGCGTGATCCGGAGGCGTGGGGTGCCTTCCGGACGCCGACGCTCCGTGGTGTCGGCCGGACGGCGCCCTACATGCACGATGGTTCGATGCCGGATCTCGAATCCGTACTTCACTTCTACTCAACGTTGGAGGGAGCCGTGCAACTCGGCCACCATCAAGAGTCGGTTCTCACGCCCCTCGACCTGGACGTGGGAGAGATCGAGGATCTCGCGGCATTTCTTCGGACGCTGACTGGTCCTGGGCCTCAGATCGAAGCTCTAGAATCGGTACCAGAGATGGAATCGTCTTCGAGCTGACGTTCTCGGACCAATCGGTCATTCGCCGCCCGCCTTGAAAAACCACTGTTGATCCTGAGAATGCAGGAACAAGTTGCCATTGAGGACGTTTAATCGTGGTGGATTGTCGAAATCTTGCAACGCCTAACTCAATCCGGGCGCACACTCTAGAACTGTCATGTTTCGTATCAATAGGATGGAGTTCCAGAGAAGTTCCGGATCGATCACCTCAGGCAAGACCTCAGGCAAGACGTCAAGTCAGATAATTTAGAACAGCGGAATGTGGCCATGCCGCATGAAGCCGGCCTATAGGTTCAGAGAACTCAGATTCAGATTGACACGATTCAACCAGCCCTCCTCGATCAACCTCGATCAACTTCTAGGAAACAGATTTGAAGACTCGAATTCAACGCCTCGCGACATTGCTCTCCATCTCGGCCGTTTCGATTGGATCTGTCGCGCTCGCGCATGAGAACGATCCGAAACGCAATCCCGAACCCCCGGTGTACGGCGACATCCTCTATGGCGATCGCGATGGGATCGCGGGCGGGTGGGCAGGCAGTCAAGAGAACACCATCTTCTGCGCCCAAGTCCCGATCAACCAGCTCGGAGGGTCAGGGAGTGGATCAGATTGCTGGGGATACACGTCCCCGTCCGGCCGAGAGTACGCGATCATCGGCATGGAATCGGCCATCGCGTGGGTGGATGTTTCGGATCCTTTTGCACCCGAAGTCGTCTACACGTATCAGCGTGGTGGGACGAGTTCGCTGTGGTGTGATGTCAAGGTCATCGGTAACTACGCCTACGCGGTTGGTGAGAGCGGCGGATCGATCAAGATCTTCAACATGTCTGCCATCGATAAGGGCGTCGTCAGTTACCTCGGCGAGTCTTCTGCCAATGGTAATTCAGCAACCCACAACATTGCGGCGGTTCCCGAGGCCAACCTCTTGATCAAGTGTGGCGGCACGGGTGAGGGCCTTCGTTTCTACTCAACCGCAGGCAATCCCGAATCGCCCGCCTTCATTGGTGAGTGGAACGACCGGTACGTCCATGATGCAGACCTCGTCGTGTATCCACAGAACGGTCCCGATCTTCTCTATCGCGGACGGGTTATTGGTTTTCTCAACGACGGCAACAACGGTGGTGGAAGTAACACTGGACTCTCGATCGTCGATTTCGGCACGCCACAGAACTTCAACCCGGCTGGCACCCTGCTCTCGAGAGTGGTTTGGCCCGGCGCGGGCTACAGCCACCAGTCCTGGCATACCGAAGATTTCGAATGGGTGATTTCAAACGATGAGACGGCCTTAAACTCGACCTGGCAGATGATTCAGATCTCAGATCTGAATAACGCAACGCTCGGGCAGACGCAGTCGCTTCCAATGTCGTCGAACAATCACAACAATTATGTTCACGATGGGCTGGTCTACGCCGCGAACTACACCGCGGGAATTCGAATTCTTGAGCGGAATGGCAATTTCCTGAACGAGATCGCTCACTTCGACACCTACCCGTCGAACGACAGCAGTGGCTTCAACGGCGCGTGGAACGTCTACCCGTTCTTCGCAAGCGGAACGATTATCGCCAGTGATTTTCAGAGCGGCCTTATCATCTTCCAGCTCGATATCGCGCCGATTGGGTTCTCTTTCCCCGATGGCCTCCCGGAGACGATTCCCTCGTCCGGGGCGAACCTGCTCGTCGAGATCTCTGAAGACGGTGCTGAAGTCGAATCGGCCACCATGGCCTATTCGTTCCTGTCCGACGGGGAGTCCCGAACCGCCGATGGCGTCCTCACTTCGGACCCCGGAGTCTGGTCTTTCCAGATCGCCGCGGCGCCGTCATGCCCAGACTCGGTGACCTTTGAATTCAGTGCGACCACGACTACCGGCGAGGTCTACAACGACAACAGTGGGCCTCATCTCGCGTCGGTTGCCGATGGGGAAGTTGTCCTGATCGATTACGACGGATCCTCGGCGACTGGATGGACCTTCGGTGTGGCGGGCGATTCCGCCGCGACCGGTATCTGGGAACTCGGCCTTCCGCAGTGCAACGGCCGTGGTGATCCTTGCACCGATGGAAGCGGTAACCAAAACGGTCCATGCTTCTTGACCGAGATTAACCCTGGCGACTCCAACAGTGATATTGATGGCGGCGAAACCTCGCTCCTTTCCCCGGTCTTTGATGGCCTTGGTCCGGATGGAACCAGCTTGAGTTACGACCGTTGGTACTCCAACGATGCCGGCGCTTCGCCGGGTGAGGATTCGATGCAGGTCTATATCAGCAATGATGCCGGGGGTTCTTGGACGTTGGTTGAGAACGTGACTCAGAATGCGAATGCATGGGTCACCGTGGATTTCGTCATCGACAGCGTGATCGAACCCTCGGGTCAGATGCAAATGCGATTTGTCGCCAGTGATCTCAACGCGGGATCAGTGGTCGAAGCCGGTATCGACAACCTCAGAGTGTTCGGTGTTGAGTGTGATGATTCGATACCGGGAGATCTCAATGGTGACGGTTTCGTCAACGGAGCCGATGTCGGGTTGTTCCTGGTCGTCTGGGGAACGTCAGATCCGGCCGCGGATTTGAATGGCAACGGAACGGTTGGTGGTGATGACCTCGGTATCCTGCTCGCCAATTGGACGTTTTAGGCGATTGCGAAATCCATCCATTGGATGGATGAAATTGACCCCGGCGATATCGGCCCGAATCCTGAATTCGGGCCGATATCTTTTTTTGGGCTGCGGGAGAATCTTGCGGTCTCGGAGCTTGCTTGCGGCCATGCGTCTGAAATCCAACAAAGTCATCGAATAGTCGGCTTTCATGCTCGAGATCATTGAAAACCGGTCTATCATTTGGAATCGCCAGTGACGAAAGTGCGTGTCAGTTGTTCCCGCACCATTTGGCTAGGAAGCAGATGTTCCTCTTCCGTTTGATCGAAACATCCAAGATCCGTACGACTCTCTGCCACGCCTTGAGCGAGGTCCTTCAGTGTCGAGCAACTCTGGTCGGAGCCTTGACCGTTTGGACCGTCTTCTCAGTGGCGGTCGGTCACGAGGGCGATCCGAAACGAAATCCTGAGCCATCCATTCCTGGCGAGATCGTTCTGGCCGGTACCAATGGGTTCGGATCAAATTGGGACGATGCCGGATCCGGTGTCATCTTTGCGGCGCAGATTCCTGTCAACGTGCTCGGTGGAACCGGAAATGGCTCGGACCTCTGGCACCATGTTTCCGCATCAGGGCGCGAGTACGGAATCGTCACCACGAAAGAATCGGTCGCGTGGGTCGAAGTGACCAATCCCAACGATCCGGTGGTCGTCCACATTCACCCTCGAGGCGGGACGTCATCGTTGTGGGGGGATGTCAAGACCATCGAAGATCATGCATACGTTGACGGCGAAGCTGGCGGGACGCTGGTTTTCGACATGTCATCAATTGACGCCGGCGTCGTCGAGTTTCTCGGCGACGTGGGGGTGGGTTCGGCGCATAACCTGGTTGCCTGTCCGGCACTCGGAATCCTCGCTCGATGCGGATCTGACTTCCGCATGTACAGCGTCAACGATGACCCCGCAATGCCAGTTCTCATGGGCAGTCGGCCTGATCGCTACGTGCATGATGCGAATTTGCTTGTCTATCCCGAAACGGGACCAGATGCGGATTACCGTGGTCACTTGATTGGATTTCTGAACGACGGATTCAATAACGGCGGTACGGATACCGGTGTTTCGATCGTTGACTTTGGTAGTCCAGAAGAGATTAATCCCGCTGGCGTGTTGCTTTCGAGAATCACGTGGCCCAACGCGGGATACAGTCATCAATCTTCTCCGAGCAGTGATCTCAAATGGCTCTACTCGAACGATGAAACGAGCAATCACTCCACGTGGCAATGCATTGACATCTCTGATCTCGATGCGCCGGTACTCGGCGAGACTCAGCGCAATGGGAAGAGCTCGAATAATCACAATTGCTTCTTCTTGAATGGCAAGCTCTACGCCGCGAATTACAAGACGGGCCTTCGAGTTCTGGAGGCGGATGGCAATTCCCTCCATGAGGTCGGCTCGTTCGATACGTATCCAGAGTCAGATGCGACCGGCTACCAGGGTTGTTGGGGGGTTGATCCGTTCCTCCCTTCTGGCACCATCCTGTTGAGCGACATGCAACACGGACTGTTCGTGCTTCGGCTTGAGGAAGAGGTATCGAGCTTTCAATACCCGGACGGTATCCCGGACTTGATTGGATCTTCGGGTGCGGTGATCCGAGTCGAGATTCAGGGAACCGAGGCGTCGGCCGTGACGATGGAGTATCAATTTGAGAGTGGAGCCGCAGGCGTGGCGGTCGGGGTTCCTTCCGAAGTCGTGGGGCAGTTTGACGTGCGATTTCCGGGATCGAATCAGTGTCCGGACGAAGTGGTCTTTGACGTCATCGCGGAGAATCTGGTTGGCGAAACTCTGGTCGATCCGAATGGTCCGTTTGAAGCGATGGTGGCCGACGATCTCTTGGTGATGGAATCTGAGGATGGCGAGTCTGATGACGGTTGGTCATTCAGTCTTCGATCGGACGATGCGTCGACGGGAATCTGGAACCGTCGGGTACCGGGTCCTGGCGACGTGTTCGGACCGATGAGCGGTTGGGCCGATGATGGAGGCTGTTTCATGACCGGCACCGGGGATGGGGACGTGGACAGTGGAGTGACGACGTTGGAATCGCCGCCGTTGGATCCGCTCGGAATGATCAGGCCGACCATCAGGTATCGGCGCTGGCTTCAGTCAGAAAATGTGATCGCGGCTGAAGACCGCTTCGAAGTGGAGATGTCGCACGACGGCGGTACGACGTGGTCTCTGGTCGATCTGGTGACGTATGGCACATCTGAGTGGATCGAGGTGGATCTGTCCCTCTCTGGGCCATCGGCGGCCTCTCCGGTCAGGCTCCGATTCTCCGTTCGCGATCTGGGCGAAGATTCGACGGTCGTAGCGGCGGTGGATCAACTGGAGCTACTCGACTGGGGATGTGCTGGCATACTTCCAGGAGATTTGGATAACGATGGCCAAGTCGATGGGAGCGACTTCGGGGTTTTCCTCGCTTCATGGGGTGAATCTGACTCTCCGGCCGACTTCAACTTCGACGGGGTGGTCGATGGCATCGATCTGGGCATCCTCTTGCTCAACTGGACATCCTGATCGATCGCTGGCGGATTCCTCGGCGAGCGAAAGCTCGCGTCCGAATCGATGATCGGACCGGAATCCTGGCGGCAGCAGATCGAATTCCTGACCTTCCACTCGGAAGTACTGGACCCCAGCATCAGAAACAGCGATCATGGCGGCTCGGTACTCCAACTGCGGGGTGCTGATGTTCATCGTGCCACCACGGCGCGGATTGACGAAGCATCGTCGGTAGACGGTGGCGAACGTTTGACGAACTTCCGGTGGCGATCGCCGGTAGACAGATATGAATCCCGATGCCGACTCCGGTATCGGCTCCGCCCCCCAGACGGTGGCCGGAGAGCGGGAGTGTGTGAATGACCATTAGCGGGTGGCGAAACACGGTTGATCATCGGGCTCGAGACGGCAGGGCGGTCATGATGATCATGATCAACACGGTCGCCGTCATGCTCGGTATCTCTTCTGTTGTCCTGACGGGCTGCCACAAGGCGGATACCACGACGATGGTGAATGCCGAGGCATCGAAACCGGTTGCTGAAGTGCCATCGACGACGCCCGATCCGGGGTTGGCCGCATTCGAGCTGCCGATCGAAGGAACCAGCGTCACCCTGAAGATGCAGCCGATCGCCCCCGGCGACGATATCGAGGCGTTCTACGTCTCGACCACAGAGGCGACGTGGGATCTCTACGACGCCTTCATCTTCAACCTTGATACAGATGCCGGCGAGAGTACGCCCGACTCGGATGCCGTGACCCGGCCAAGCAAGCCATACGTGCTGGCGGATCGAGGTTACGGGCACGCTGGCTACGCCTTACTGAGTGCAAGTCCTGCGGCGGTCAAACAGTTTCTTGAATGGCTGAGCATCAAGACCGGCCGGACGATCCGGATACCCACTGAGGCCGAAATGCGTTTTCTTCTTACCAGCAGTGGAATCGATGATGCCGAGTCGAGGCTCGCGCAGGGGTGGTTCGAGGAAAACTCGGAGTACTCAACTCAGGCCGTCGGATCGAAGCCTGTGGATGACAACGGACTGCATGACATCTGGGGCAATGTCAGTGAATACGCGGTGGCGACGGATGGAACCTACGTCGCGATGGGCGGTTCATTTATCGATCCTGTCGCCGATGTCGGCCTCGACTATCGCATGCCTTTTACCATTGAATGGAACGCCGGCGATCCACAGATTCCCAAGAGTCCGTGGTGGCTCGCATCGAACGACTGGGTCGGTGTCCGGCTCGTCTGTGATCCTTGAAATTGAGTAGCTCGCTCCTCCCGTTCTTCGAATCATTGCTTTGCACCGTCTGATGCCCAGGCGGACTGACTGGAGATCTCCATGACTCACAAGATAAACCCTGACGCTCCGACCAAAATTGAAGGCTCCGCTGTTCAAGGAGTGGATCGACGCGATTTCGTCAAGGCCGCCGCCGCGGTTGGGGCGACCGGCTCGATCGCTGGCCTCGCGATGCCGGTCTGGGGCGCCGCGCCCGCTGGGGACCGACTCAAGGTCGGGCTGGTCGGTTGTGGTGGGCGAGGCACCGGTGCGGCCAATCAGGCGATCAACGCCGACCCGGGGGTGATGCTCTGGGCGATGGGTGATGTCTACGAGGACCGTCTCAAGAACAGTTACAACGGTCTCAAGAACCAGCACGGGACCCGGGTGATGGTGGATCAGGAACGCCAGTTCGTGGGCTTCGATGCGATCGACAAGGTTCTCGAAAGTGGTGTGGACGTGGTGATTCTGGCAACGCCTCCCGGCTTCCGGCCAGACCATCTTGAGAAAGCGGTGACGGCAAAGAAGCATGTTTTCTGCGAGAAGCCGATGGCCACCGACATGCCGGGGCTTCGTCGCGTGATGGAGTCTGCGAAAAAGGCAAAGAGCCAGGGGACGCAGCTGATGTCCGGGTTCTGTTGGCGGTATTCGATGCCTGAACGAGCCATGTACGGCGAGATCAACGACGGCGCGCTCGGCGAGATCGAATCGATTCACTCGACCTATCACACGGGGCCACTGGGAACCCGTGCTCGAACGCCCGAAATGACCGACATGGACTTCGAGTTGCGAAACTGGCAGCATCAGAATTGGCTGTCCGGCGACATCATCGTCGAGCAGGCCGTTCATAGCGTTGACAAGATGAACTGGGCAATGGGCAACAAGCCTCCGGTCAAAGCAACGGCGTTGGCGGGGCGAGGGCTTCGGGAAGGTGCCGAGCGTGGAGACATCTTTGATCACTTCGCGGTGATCTACGAATGGGAGAACGGCGCTCGTGGTTTCCTGACCTGCCGCCAGGTGCCAAACTGCTCCAACGACAACACCGACTGGATCGCGGGGAGCAAGGGCATTGGCTTCGTGAACGGATGGGCGCCGAGGCAGTCGAATCTCAAGTTCAACGACGGCGCCACCTCGTTTCGATTCAAAGGTGCGACCCCCAGCATGTATCAGACCGAGCACAATGAACTCTTCAAAGCAATCCGCGACGGGGAGTTGATCAATGACGGTGATTGGATGACGCAGTCGGTGGCCATGGGGCTCATGGGCCGAGAAGCTGGCTACAGCGGACGGACCATCACTTGGGACGAAATCATGAATTCGCAGAAAGAGATTGTTCCGGCGGATCCGAAGTTCGGCCCTCGTCCGCCAATCGTGATCCCGCAGCCGGGGGTCTACAAGTTCAGCTGAGCCGTCGAGGCGATCGAGTTCTCAATATCGCGATCAAGACGATCTTCATGGAGCACTGATGATTCGAGTCATGATTCTGCTGGTGGTCGTATCCTCCATGCTTGGTGCGTCCTCGGCTCCGCCAGTCGGCGTCGGCGCGTCGTCACCGAAGGCTTCGGAGCGATCCATGAAGAAGGCCGTGAAGATCGAGATGGTCAAGGACGGCGAGACGCTCGAAGCGAAGTTTCGTCTGTTGAAAGAACTCGGATTTGACGGGGTCGAATTGCCGAGTCCGAATTCATGGACCGTCGACGAGGTCGTGGCGGCCTCGAAGGCGACCGGGCTTCCAGTTCATGGCGTGGTGTGCAGTGAGCACTGGACCAGCCCGTTGAACCATGACGACCCGGCCGTCCGGGCAAAGTGTGTCGAGGCGATCCGCGAAGCGATTCAAGATGCGAAGGCGTATGGCGCCACCTCGGTACTCGTGGTGCCAGCGGTCGTTCGGAAGGGGATGCCGTACGACGAGGCCTGGAATCGCAGTCGGGAAGAAATTCTCAAAGTCGTCCCGGATGCCGAAGCCGCAGGGATCAATATCCTCTTCGAGAACGTCTGGAACAACTTCCTTCTCAGCCCACGCGAAGCAGCGGAGTTTGTGGACTCATTCCAGAGCCCGCGAGTGGGCTGGTATCTGGATGTGGGGAATCTCGTCGCGTATGGCTGGCCGGAGCAGTGGATCAGGATTCTCGGGCCTCGGGTCATGAAGGTCGATGTCAAGGAATACAGCCGCGAGAAACTCGACCAGGAGGGCCGTTGGGAAGGATTCAATGTCGGCCTTCTTGAGGGCGACTGCGATTGGCCGGCGGTGATGAATGCGTTAGATGAGATTGGATATGAAGGTTGGATGACCGCGGAGATCAGCGGTGGCGATCGTGCCTGGCTGATCGATGTCGCGGACAGAATGGACCAAATCAACAAAGCTGGACAATGAAATTCTTCGGAGCGGCGAGACCGTCTTCCGAATCACCCTCGCATGGGAGTTTCCCCGATGACCGACCAAAGCCTTGATCGCCGTGACTTCGTTCGTTCCGTGGGAATGGTTGCCGCAATGCCGGCGATCGTTTCTGCCGCACCATCGATCCTCGGGGCGATGCCCCGCCGCGAAGAGGAGATCACCGTCGGTCTCATCGGATGCGGTGGGCGAGGCACCGGCGCTGCGGTGAATGCACTCGAAGCCGGACCGAACGTCAAGATTCATGCGATGGGAGATCTCTTCGTGGACCGGCTGAAAGGCAGTCGCGATAACTTGCAGAAGCGTGACGGGGACCGGGTGGATGTTCCTGAATCAAGGCAGTTCGTGGGCTTCGATGCTTTTCAAGGCGTGATTGGAACTGACTGCGACATGGTGATTCTCGCCACGCCGCCCGGATTTCGCCCCCAGCATTTTGAAGCCGCCGTGGCCGGTGGCAAGCATGTCTTTATGGAGAAGCCGGTGGCGGTCGACGCGAGCGGCATTCGAAAAGTCATGGAGGGTGCGGCGGCGGCAAAGGCGAAGAAGCTCTCCGTGGTCTCGGGCACGCAGCGTCGGCACGAGAAGTGTTATCTCGAGGCGATGGAACGGCTCCATCGCGGAGACATCGGGAAGCTTCTGGCCGCCCGCTGCTACTGGAACATGGGTGGACTCTGGAACGTTGATGCGAGAGACGATCGATCGGACATGGAGAATCAGATTCGCAACTGGCTCTACTACACGTGGCTCTCCGGTGACCATATCGTCGAGCAGCATGTTCACAATCTCGATGCGATCAACTGGGCTTTTCAGTCGCCGCCGGAGAAGGTGTTCGGGGTCGGAGGACGTCAGGCGAGGACGACCGATCAATACGGACACATCTTCGACCACTTCGGTCTGGAATACGGATACCCCGATGATCGCTTCGCGATGAGCATGTGTCGGCAGCAGGTCGGCACGGACGGCCGCGTCGAAGAATTGATCACCGGTTCGGAAGGAACCGCGAAGCTGAGCTCCGGTCGTGCTCAACTCACGGGGCCCAACGCGTGGAGATTCAAGGGGCCGCAGAAGAACCCCTATGTGCAGGAGCACATGGATCTCCAAGCCTCGATCCGAGGGAGTGGTCCATACCTGAATGAAGGCCAGCGGATCGCGGAGAGCACGCTCACCGCGATCATGGGCCGAGAAGCAGCGTATACCGGCAAAGTGATCACCTTTGAAGAGGCGCTCAACAGCGACCAAGATCTGATGCCCGAAATTATGGAGTTTGCGGAGACCAGCAATCCGCCGGTTCCGGTGCCTGGGAAGACGCGGATGAATCGATCCGACGACGCTCGTCGCAGCGAAGGTTGAGTCGAGACCGACAAGGAGGAATCACATATGTCCAACATCGAACGACGGACGTTCATCTCCACTGCGGGAGGCGCCACGGTCGCCGGTCTGGCGACCGGGCTGGCCGGCGCTGCCGATCTGGAACCCGGAAAGGCGGCGGACCCAGGGGCCACGTTTCATCTCAAATATGCGCCGCACTTCGGCATGTTCAATGCCATCTCCGGTGCCGACCACCTCGACCAGCTTCGTTTCGCCAATGAGCAGGGGTTTCGCGCGTGGGAGGACAACGGCATGCCGGGCCGCTCCGATGAGGAGCAGAAACGCATCGGCGATGAGATGAAACGCTTGGAGATCGAGATGGGCGTCTTTGTCGCCGAAGGTAACTTCGGCGAGGAGACCTTCGTCAAGCGCGACTCCGCGATGACCGCGAGGTTGGAAGCCAAGATGAAGAAGGCAGTCGAGATCGCCAAGCGTTGCGGCGCTCGCTGGATGACCGTGGTCCCCGGAAGATACAGCCTGTCCAATGCGTGGGACTTCCAGACTGCCAACGTGATCGAGAATCTCAAGCGATGCGCCGCAATTCTCGAGCCCCATGATCTGGTGATGGTGCTCGAACCGCTGAACCGCCGTGATCATTCCGGATTATTCCTAACCGAAATGCCACAGGCGTTCATGATCTGCGAAGCGGTCGGAAGTCCGAGTTGCAAGATCCTTGATGACCTCTATCACCAGCAGATCACCGAGGGGAACCTCATTCCCTATATGGATCAAGCCTGGAGCGAGATCGCCTACTTCCAGGTCGGCGACAATCCCGGGCGTCGCGAGCCGACCACCGGGGAAATCGATTTCCGAAACGTATTCCGTCACATTCACCAGCGTGGTTTTAAAGGGATCGTGGGCATGGAACACGGGTTGAGTCTTGGCGGCAAGGACGGCGTCAACCGACTGATCGAGGCATATCGCGAATGCGACGAATTCCGGGCCTGACTTGGGGCCTCGAGAATCTCGGTCTCGTAGGAACCATGGCGATCGCATGGACATCGGTTGTGTTCGCGAGCGCCGATGTCCGCGTCGTCGATCGTCGGATCGTGATGGGCGGGACCGCATCAATCCAGGTGTACGCGGAAGACGAGGCATCGGGGTATGCCGCGACTCGTGCGGCCTTTGAGCGAATGGCCGTGGTCGAAGCGGCGCTCAGCGATTACCGCCCCAAGAGTGAGGCGAGACGGCTCGTGGAGATCGTCGACGAGGACGTTGAGGTGTCCGCCGATCTGGCAGCCGCAATCGAAATGTCGCAGCGATGGCATCGACGGAGCGGTGGCGCCTTCGATCCCACCGTCGGACCACTGACCGCGCTCTGGAGAACCGCCCGACGCGATAACCGGCGTCCTTCGCAGGCGAGCGTCTCGTTCGCCGCCGATGCCGTCGGCTTCGAAAAACTCACCTTCGATCCCACGAAACGCACAGTTCGCTGCCGCACCGCGGCGATGCAGCTGGATTTCGGGGGAATCGGAAAGGGCATGGCCGCAGATGCCGCTCTGAAGGTTCTTCGGGCGCATGGTCTGACTCGGGCATTGATCGAGGTTGGCGGCGATCTGGTTGCCGGCGATCCACCACCCGGGACTGACGGATGGCGGGTGCGGATCCGGACCATCGACGCGGATGATTCGGAGACCATCCTGCTCGCCAATGCTGCGGTGGCGACCAGTGGAGACGTCGAGCAATTTCTGGAGATCAAGGAGGCTGGAACGGTTCGGCGTCTCAGTCACCTTCTGGATCCGCGAACCGGTGAGCCGATTTCCGTCCGCCGAGAAGTGACCGCGGTGGTTCGAGGCGGCGACTCGCCAGGCGCTGACGCGGATGCACTGGCCAGTGGTGCCAGCGTTCTGGGCTTTCGTGATTCCATGCGGCTGGCGGACGGAACCCTCAATGGTGAGCTCCGGTTCTTCGAGGTCAACGACGAACCAAAGAGCGGTGGCATCGTGCGGAGGATCAGATTCGAGGCGGATGTGGAATGGGCAAGCGTTGCCCCCGGGCGGCTGCTGGCCGAGGGATTCGCGTTCACTGAAGGTCCGGTGGGCCTGCCGAGTGGGGATCTGCTATTCACGGATCAACCCAACGATCGTGTGATGCGACTTAGGGCCGATGGCCGACTTAAGATCGAACACGAATCGGCAGAGAGGGCAAACGGCCTTGGAGTCCTCGCCGATGGCCGACTCGTCGGATGCGCCGAAGAACACAACCGGCTGATTGCGTGGAACCAAGACGGTTCGGTGGAAGTACTCGCGGCACGGGAGGATGGACCGTTCAATGGTCCCAACGATCTCTGGGTCGCACCCGACGGCGGGATCTGGTTCACCGATCCGTTCTACGCACGGCCGTGGCAAGCGCCCGGTCGGACGCCGATTCCGGCGGCGGTGTACCGGCGATCGCCGGATGGAATCACCGAAGCGGTCGCGGTCGATTTCCTGCGACCCAACGGAATCGTTGGTTCCCGTGACGGGCGAACCCTGTGGATCGCGGACCTCGACGGAGGCGTGACCGACGTCTTCGAGGTGACGAACTTGGGAACGCTGATCAATCGGCGGCCCTTCTTCCCTTTGGGGTCGGACGGCATGTCTCTGGGACCCAACGACGAGGTGATCCTGACCGGAAAGGGGCTGCTGGTCCTGACCAAGGATGGCGCCTTGATTCGAACTCTCCTTCCCGATGCTTCTTGGGTCGCCAATGCGTGCTTTGGCGGGTCGGATGGGCGACGGCTCTTCGTGACCACACGAGATCGAGTGATGGTGTTCGAAGTTCCCGGCGACGCGTCGAATTAGTCGGAGTCACCGCCCTTGGCCCAGCGACAGTTCCGAGAGGTAAAAGGCGATCAGGCGGAGATCGCGGTGCTCGAAGATCAAACCATAGGAGTCGTCACTGTCCCTGGTTCTTCGCGGTCTTAAATGCCTCGATGGCACGAACCCGAGTGTGCTTCAAATCCACCATGGGGGGCGGCGCGGCGGGGGTGCCGAACTCCGGAACCCACCTGCGGATGTACTCGTCTTCGGCATCGAAACGTTCTGCTTGTCGATCAGGATTGAAAATGCGAAAGTAAGGAGCGGCATCGGTCCCGGTCGAAGCGGCCCATTGCCAGCCACCATTGTTGCTGGGAAAGTCGCCGTCGACGAGCTGGTTCATAAAGAATCGTTCGCCTCGTCTCCAGTCAATCAAGAGGTTCTTCGTGAGGAACATCGCGACGATCATGCGGACTCGGTTGTGCATCCAGCCGGTATGTGCGAGTTGTCTCATACCGGCATCGACGATGCCGATCCCCGTCTGACCCTCACACCACGCCTGGAATCCAGCCTCGTCATTCCGCCACGCGACGCGATCCGTCCAGCCGTGGAGCGGGCGGTTCATCGAGAGTCGGGGTATGCCGTCCATGACGTGCCGATAGAACTCTCGCCAGATCAATTCGCTCAGCCAGGTCGACGGACCTTGAGGCCAGCGATCGATGATCGATCCGTGGGCGTCGACGAGACGGCGGAGAATTCGACGCGGCGAAATCGTGCCGCACGCCAGCCACGGTGAGAGCGAACTGGTGCCGTCGAGGGCTGGCGGATCGCGGTCTTCGTGATAGCGGAGGATCGGGCCGTCGAGGAACGTTTCCAGTCTTCGCAGTGGTTCGTCTTCGCCCGGAGCAAAGATGGAATCCAGGGCGAGTTCCGACGACGGCTCGACTTCTCGCGGGAGAAGTTTGCCGGAGGCCAAGTGGGGGTTGCGAGTGGCCTCGCCGGTCGTCGCAATCTCCGGGATGCCGACTTCCTCCAGAAGGGCGAGCCATTTTTTCTTAAAGGGTGTGAAGACGGTGTACGGCGTTCCACCGCCGGAGCGTATCTCTCGGACCGGGAGGATGGTCTGGTCCTCGTGTCGAATGAAATCGATGTCGTCACCAGCGGCAGCCGTGACCAGTTCGTCACGACGGTCCTCGTTGACACCGAACTCGCGATTCGCATGGATCTCCGAGACATCGAGGGTGCGGGCAACGTCGAACAGAACTTTCGGGAGCGTGAGGTCATCAGTCCCCTGAATCACCCGAAGATCGATGCCTCGGGACTCGAGCCTCGGCCGAAGAGCGTTCAACGCGCCGACCATCATGCCGCAGCGGTGTTCACCCCAGTGATGCTGCTTCCACTGTTCCGGTGTCATGACAAAGATGGCGGTGCAGCCGCCCTTGCCACGTCGAACCGCGGCGGCCAATGCCGGGTTGTCATCGAGTCGAAGATCGCCTCGGAGCCAGAGGATGGTTCGGGGAGGCGACGTCACCCAGCGACTCCGGCGGTCGCGGTTGCGAATCGGTCGGCGGCTTCGATCCCACTTCGAATCGCATTGTCGATCGAGGGGTCGTCAAGCCAGTCGCCCGCAATTTCGACGCCTGCAGGGGTCTCCGGATGCCCTTCGACGGTGCGGCCTGCGAGAAGCGCGCGGTGAATCGCGGTCGTCGTGAGGTGTCTCCAGTTCCCCGCATCGACGCCGATCATGGTCCCGGCCTCGCGTGCGATTCGATCGATCGCGGCGGAATTCGATTCGATGTCTCGGCCCGGTCGGAGGCTCACGGTGACCGCATGCCGTCCATCGGGCGCGACGTCGCGGGTCACCGCGGTGGAACTCGAGACGAGATTGACCTCGCCTTCGCCGCTTCCGTTCAGGACGATGATCGGCTCGGTCAACACGGGGCTTGCGGTTTCGAAGTGCAGGGCGACGGTCGACGACCATTCGGGGACATCCGTGGTGGGGTGCCCGAGCAATCGCATCGTGGTATCGAACTCGGTCGCAAGAATGACCCCGGCCGCATCGATGCGCTCTCCGTTCTCGAGCATCACACCCAGATCGTCCAATCGATCGACTCGGCGACCGAATTCGATTCGATCATGAACCGGTCGGGCCATTGAATCGGCGATGGCCTGCATACCGCCTCGTGGAAGTTCGGCGACACCGGTCGCGAACCGATCGAGGGTGCGAAGGAAACGACCGGCCGATACCGAGAGGCTTTCGTCGAGAAACACCCCGCCGAAAAACGGCCTGAGAAACGACTCGCGGAATCGATCGCTGAATCCAACGGTGCGGATAAAAGAATCGGCGGAGCCACGGGGCGAACCTTCCGATTTCGCACGGTGTGCGGCGCGACGGCACCTGGCTGCAGCACGGAGATCCCGCCACCCGGCGAATCCACGAACCACGACGCCGATCGCTCCGATCGGAGAACGACGCGGGTCAACGATCCGGATCCGGTCGCGACCAGTCCAGACCAGGGCGCCGGGCAAGAACGGATCCCGAGGAAGGGTGGCACGGTCCACCAGCGATTCGAGGATCGCGTAGTTCGACATCGTGACTTGGAAGCCAAGGTCGCAGACGAATCCTTCGATCACCGTCGAGCCGAGTCTTCCGCCGACGCGATCGGAGGCCTCGAGGAGGCGGAAGCGGAGCCCGTGGCGATCGAGTTCGCGGGCAGCCGCAAGTCCGGCGAGGCCGGCACCGACGATCAGAATGGGGGCTTCCGGGGACATGCTCGATCCAGAGAGAGGGGCAGGGTCACGTTCTGGCCATCATCGCCTGAATCTCACGCCGTGTCGCGTTGTCACGTTCCCAACGGCCGCCAGCCGATCGAGTTTTCATGGACGCTCCGCGAGCCTTGACCCCACGGATTTGCATGCAGGAGTGAGTTGCCTCAACCATGACCAAGACGCCCGCGGGGTCCAAATGCTTCTCGATTTCGAGTCGGATCTGACGAGTCAGTCGTTCTTGTTGTTGCGGACGACGGGCGAGGATTTCCACGGTTCGAGCGAGTTTCGACAGGCCAACCACCCGGCCGTGCTGAGGTTGGTACGCGATGTGTGCCACCCCACTGAATGGGAGGAGGTGATGTTCGCACATGCTGGTGAAGGCGATATCCGTGACGATCACCGGGTCCTCACCGTCCTGCTCAAATTGTCGAGCGAGGTGGGTTGCGGGTGAGACACCGATTCCCCCGAAGAGCTCTTCGTAGGCGCTGGCGACTCGCCGGGGCGTGTCGAGGAGGCCCGGTCGATCCGGATCTTCGCCGATGGCGATGAGAATTTCACGAACTGCGGACTCGATACGGGGCAAGTCGACGCTCGAGGCAAAATCGGTCTTGCCGCCGAGGGTCGTCTCGTCCGCCGAAAGAGCAACGTCGTCGGTTCTATCGTTTGCACAGCAGGAGGTGCGGATCATGAACAAGCTCCGGGGTTCAAGAAAACGGGTCTCTATAAATTTGGTTCGGAAATCGCGGTACGGTGGATTCGGCAAGATGGGGGATTCGTGCTGATTCGAGGCGAGTCGGTCGAGCTCCGAAGGGACGGCCCGGGTGAGATCCACGAACGGGGCACCGGAAGGCTTTCGGTGGTTCGTCGGAGGCGTTCCATCGACGGTGCCCATGGCCCACCGCGGTGGAAATTTCGACGATGATGACGTCATGACTGCAGAACCCTTCGCCAATCCTGCCCGCTCCCTTGACGAACAACTGACCGAGACCTGGGATCAACTGGCCCGGGCGGTCTTGGACGGAAAGCACGAATGGCACCTGCCGGTCGTCTCAACGATTGGCTTGGACGGCCGGCCTGAGGCGAGATCGGTCGTGCTTCGGGCGGTTGATCCGGCCGCGAGGATCTTGACGTTCAACTCCGACCGTCGGAGCCGGAAACAAGGAGAGCTCGAGGCCAACGAATTCATGGCGTGGACCTTTTACGAACGCCGGGACCGAGTTCAACTCCGGATCTCTGGTCCGACCACGGTTCACGTCGACGACGAGATCGCGGACAAGGCGTGGCTGGATACCGCGCTCTCCAGCCGTCGATGCTATATGGCGCCGCACGCACCATCCTCTCGATTGGAATCGTGGAATCCAAATCTGCCGGATGGCTTGTTGACCTCGAGCCCGAAGCAAGCCGCGAGTGAGGCGGGGCGAGCGCAGTTCATGACCGTTCGGACGCGCATCGATCGGCTTGAACGGCTTGAACTTCATCACGACGGGCATCTTCGGGCATGCTGGCGATGGGATGACCAAGGGCTCATCGATCGTTCGTGGATGGCCCCCTGAAGTTGATGCGGAGTCGGCGTCTTGAGCTCCGTTCAGGCCGCGCACCCGGCCTTGGCGTCGCGACGGGCCGCCAGCAAGATAAGCGTGAAGGGGACCCACCAAATCAAATCGTTGGTGAGGATGTTCACGCCAAAGATCCAATCGATCTTCCCTTGCGCGGCTGACCACACGAATCCGATCGGCCCGAAAATTTTTCCGAGGAGTCCGACGAGCACGATCGGCCAGTGGCGGATTGGGTTGCGGGCTGCGACGAGGTAGCCGATTCCATAGACGCCGATAACCATGCCGAGACATTGCCAGATGGCTCGGCCGGGATCCTCGAGCGGCGGCATGCCCAGAAGTTCGAACGGCAGATCCGGGACGAGGATGATGGGGATTCCCCAAACCAGATTGTAAATCCCGGCCGCCAAGAGCCAGAGGCACATCCACCGAGGGGATCGATCGTTTGATTGGGTCATGATGTTGAATTCGTTCGCGATCAACGATGGATGTATCGTTTTTAGTTGGTTTTCGACGTCGGAAAAAATCGTCTTGTGGCTGGACTCTGTTCAATCACGGCTCATAATCCCGACACGGGTGGCCACTTAGCCGCCCTGTACATCCGGGATTCTGTGGAAAGGGACCCAGAATGAAGTTTAGTTTCGCATTAGGCGCGATCGTTGCGGCGTCAGGTCTGAGCGTTGGTGCTTCGGCCGATTTGGTTGGTGTGGTTGGTGGACAGACCAATGTCCTCCTTGATTTTGAACTCATCTCAAGCGTGACAGACCTTGAGCTCACTGGCGTGAGTGATGGCGTGATCATCCCCGGAAATCTAGGGAGTGATTCAGTCGCCTTCGCGATTACTTCGCCCTACGCCGAGACCGGGGCGACTACTTTTCAATACGACACCATGGATTTCTTCGGATCCTTCTTGGGAACGATCGGGCATCGCGGAACCCTCACGTTCAATGACGCGGTCACGATCGGCAACTTCGAGATTGGCTTTGATCCATCCCTCGGGGCGTTCACGGTGAGTGATACCTACTCCTCGTTGGGTGCCCTTTTCGAAGTCGGCATCACTGACGCGTCGCCGCTCGCGGAGACCTTTGACGTGATGGGCGACCTGCTCATGACCGAGAACTTCGCCATGATTCTGCTCGACCTTGGCCTCGCCAGCAGCGACCTCACGGGCGCGGACGTTGGTGATGCTTGGGTTCAGGGTCTGAACCAAGCCGTGCCCACGCCTGGGGCCTTGGCCCTTGGTTGTGTCGCCATGCTTGGCTCACGCCGTCGACGTCGTTCCTGACCAAGAGGCATCCATCGCATCCATCGCATGCGTCGCCTGTGGCACATGTAGAGAAACCGAAGGCCGCGGATCGTCAGTGACGATCCGCGGCCTTCTTTCGTTCGGGGCTGGGCGGCGTCGCGCCGCCGGTTTCACTTGACCTTGCCAAGCTTGGTGGGTTGAAGATCAGCGCCCTTAAACGCGGCCGGGAGGTCGACGTGGCACGAACGACCGGTGTTGGCGATGTAATCCTGGTGGTAGTCCTCGGCCGGCCAGAACCGCTTGGCGACTTCGACTTCGGTCACGATGGGCTTACCTCCAAACCGGGCGATGGTCTGGAGCTCCGCCTTGACTCGCGTCGCGGTCGCCTGCTGTTCGGCGCCAACGGTATAAACCCCTGATCGGTATTGCGTTCCGTAGTCCGGTCCTTGTCGGTTGAGCTGGGTGGGGTCATGCAGGTGGAGGAAGAATCGGACGAGCTTCTCGTAGGAGACTTTCGTCGGATCAAAGATCACCTTCACACTTTCGGCGTGTCCCGTGTCGCCATTGCAAATCTGCTTGTACGTCGGGTTATCAATCTTGCCCTGCTGGTAACCGCTCTCGACGGAGATGACGCCGGGAACTTGTTGAAAACCATGTTCGACGCCCCAGAAGCAGCCACCGGCGAAGTAGCCGGTCTCCAGAGAGAGGGGTCGACTCTCGATCGGAACCTCTTGGCCGTTCTCGAAGAACTCTAGCGATTCGCTGTTGAGGCAGAAGCGGCGTCCAGAGGGTGGGGGGCCATCAGGGAATACGTGACCCAGGTGTCCGTCGCATCGAGCGCAGTTGATCTCGACCCGCGACATACCGAGGGTGTCATCGCTTTTCTCTGCCACATGCGCGGTATCGAATGGGTTGAAGAAACTAGGCCATCCAGTGCCCGAGATAAACTTGTGCTCGCTCTTGAAGAGGGGAAGTCCGCACACGACACAGACGTACATGCCGTCCTTCTTATTGTCGAGCAGGGTTCCGCAGAAGGCTCGTTCAGTCCCAGCGTTCTGGGTAATCCGATACTGCTCCGGTGTGAGTTTCTTCGCGAGTGCCTCAACCTCCGCGCGGGGAAGCGGGGTGACATCGAATCCGGCGGACGAGATCTTCTTCTGGGAATCGCGATCGTTCATGGTGGTGGCGTTTCGGTCTGATGGGGGCTGTTCGGGGCCTGGGGCCAATCCGAGGCCGATCACGGCGAGGGCGGCGGCGATGAATAAAGTGATCATGAAAGAAGGTCTCATGGAGGTTCTCCGAGGGAGACCCGAAAGGGGTCGTTGGACACACTACGTCGATTCGGGGAATGCAGTGCGTCCATTGGGTGGCGTTCAGAACGGAAATTTTGAATCAACTTCGATTTCGTCGGGAATGTCGAATTGGATCCAGATCCGGCCTAGTCTGATGCTTTTCGAAGCTGATTGAGATGCCGCTGGACCCCGCCGAGGTTCATATCGACCATTCCGGCACTGAGATAGGCATCGCAATCGGCTTGGGAGATTCCGTGGGCGGTCGCTCGGGCATGAAGCGCGTCCAGATACGCGATTTTTCGAGCCTCGTGATCGAGGCTGGGGTCATCGAGAATTTCGGTCACCATCCTCGTCTCCCAAGCCAGCTGCTTCCGCGTGGCGGCAAGATGGTCTTGAGGATTCTCCACCGTTCCGAAGTGGGTGAGCTGGAGTTCGTCGAAGTCGAAGGCTTCCAGCCGATCGAGCGACTGCCCCCAGATCGCGGGATCGAATTCTGGAGGGGCCAGCGGCAAGGTCACCCAAGACGTCCCAGGAATCCGCATGCCGGCAACGTCGCCGGTAAAGCAGCACTGTCGACCATTGATCACGGTGGACCAGGCGTGATGATGTCGGGCGTGGCCCGGTGTTTCGATCGCGGTGAATTCGAGGCCATCGACCGAGATCGTTTCGCTGTGTGCGACGGCATGCACCTTCGCGCGCGGACAGGGGAGCATTTCCCCAAAGACCTCCGCGAGGTGCGTGCCATAGATGCGGCGGGCGCTCTCGTTGATCCGGGTTGGGTCGACAAGATGGTCGACGCCAAAGGGATGCACGTAAATGTCTGCACCGTTTTCGGCGAACCAACCGGCGGCGCCGCCATGGTCGAGATGGATGTGGGTGAGGAACACGGCCTTGATTGACGTGGGGTCAATCCCGTGTTCGACGAGTCCGGCCTTCAAAGTCTCAAGCGTGGCGAGTGGTCCGGACTCGATGAGCACGTGTCCAGTGTCACCCTTGAAGACGAAAGAAGCCGCGGCTTCTCGAAGGCCGTTGTACTGAAGGTCGATTGAAATAGGAGTGCTAGTCATTTGGTTTCGGGGGCCGTCTTTTCTGGTTGATGGCGGCGTCCCACTTCAGACATTCGTTGGACGACTGAATACAGGACGGGGACGACAAGGAGACTAATGATGGTGGCGGCAAGCATGCCACCAAAGACGGTCGCTCCCATGGTTCGACGACTGGCCGAACCGGCCCCTTCGGCGACCAGAAGAGGGATGACGCCAAGAATGAAGCTGAAGGCCGTCATCAGGACCGCGCGGAATCGGAGTCGAGCCGCCATCACTGCAGATTCGGTGGCGGAGAGACCTTCGTCGCGCTTGGACTTGGCAAACTCGACAATGAGAATAGAACTCTTGGCCGCCAATCCAATAAGTAGGACGATTCCGACTTGGACATAGAGGTCGATGGGCAGACCCCAGAGCATCAGGGCGCCAACCACGCCGATCAGGGCCGTCGGTACCGAGAGTACGACGGAGACCGGAAGACTCCAGCTTTCGTACTGTGCGGCGAGGACAAGGTAGACCAGGATCACCGCGAGAAGGAAGATCGTGCTCATCGCGCCGGATGAAGCCTTCATTTGGTAGGCCATGTCTCGCCAGGCGAATCCAGTACCGGGTGGTAACTCAGTAGTGCCGATCTGTTCCATCAAGTCCAGCGCCTCGCCACCGGAGAAGCCGGGGGCCGGTCCCGCGGTGACGCGGGCGGAGGGATAGATGTTGAAGTGAAAGACATTCTCAGGGCCGAAGGTTTGTCTGATGTCAGCGACTGAAGAGAGCGGGAGCATGTCGCCGGATCGGTTACGGATTTCAAGTTCGCCGATGTCGGCAGGCCGTGACCGGAACTGGGGCTCGGCCGAAGTTCTGACTTGATAGATCCGGCCGAAGGAAGCGAAGTCGTTCACGTAATACGAACCGAGATTGGCCGACAACGCCTGAAAGACATCGTCCAGTTTGATTCCTCTGGAGAGGACGCGGTCTCGATCGATGTCGACGAAGACCTGAGGCACATTCGCCGAGAATGTCGAAAACGCACGGCCGATGCCGGATTGGGAGTTGGCCGCGAAGAGGTACTGGTCAAGCGCTCCCTGCAGCATCTCCATGCCGAGACCGGCTCGGTCCTGAACCTCGAGGGAGAGTCCGGCGCTGGCACCGAGACCAGGCAGGGAGGGAACCGGGAACGCGAGAACCGCGCCTTCTTGAATCGTGCCACCGATTCCGTTGAGTTGCTGGATGATGCTGGCCTGCGCGAGTGCTTCGGTGGTTCGATCGCTCCACGGATCGAAGACCACAATGATCGTGGCCGCATTGGGCGATCCGGCGCCCGAGAGCAGGGAGTACCCGGTAATCGCCAAGACGTCGGCGACGCCGGGGATCTCATCGGCCGCGCCGGCGACGCGGTCCACGACGCTCTGGGTCCGGGCGATGCTCGATGCATCGGGAAGTTGGACGTTGACCACACAGTACCCTTCATCTTCCTGTGGTACGAATCCGGTTGGAAGTTGGCCGAAGAGCCAGCCAGCCAGCATCACCATCGAAAGGAAGCCGATGATGGTCAGCGGCCAGATGGCGATCAAGCCCTTGACCGTGGCGACGTAGACAGAGGTGACTCGTTCGAGGCCTGCGTCAAAGCCGCGGAAGACAATGTTTTTCTTTTCGGGCGTCGGCCGGAGTAGGACGCCGGCCAGTGCTGGGCTCAAGGTCAGGGCGTTGATTGAACTGAAGATGGTCGCGATGGAGATCGTGAGCGCGAACTGCTTGAGGAGGCTTCCGGTGATGCCGCCGAGGAATGCGGCGGGGATGAACACCGCGAGGAGCACGATGGTCGTCGCAATGACCGGGCCGGAGACCTCTTTCATGGCCTTGATGGCCGCTTCTCTCGGAGGTATTCGTTCTTCGTCGAGAATTCGGGTCACATTCTCGACCACCACAATCGCATCATCGACCACGATTCCAACCGCGAGAACCAGTCCGAAGAGCGTCAGCAGGTTCAGGCTGAAGCCGAGCGCGAGCATCACCGCGAATGTCCCAATTAAGGAAACGGGGATGGTCACCGCGGGGATGAGCGTGGCTCGGAAATTCTGAAGGAAGACGAACACGGTCAGGATCACCAGCCCGATGGTGATCAGCAGGGTGGTCTGCAATTCGGCGAGGCTGGTTCGGATGATCAAGGTGCCGTCATAGACGGGCTTAAAGGTGACACCTTCGGGAAACGAGGCCGAGAGGCGTTCGAGCGTCTCCATACACCCATCCGCGACGTCGATGGCGTTGGCGCCCGGGAGCTGGTAGATGGCCAGGGTCGCCGCGGGCTTGCCGTTGAGGGCGGATGAAAGGTTGTAGCTCTGGGAGCCCAGTTCAATCCGCGCGACATCGCTGAGCCTGACCAGCGTGCCATCCGAGCCGGTCCGAATCACGATGTCGTCGAATTCTGACGCGGTGTTCAGTCGGCCGGTGGTCGTGACGGTGTAGTCGAAGACCTGGCCGGGTAGCGCTGGGGCTGCGCCGATCCGCCCTGCGGCCACTTCGGCATTCTGGCTTCGAATCGCACTGACCACGTCGTTGGTGGTCATGTCCAAAGATCGCAGGACCTGGGGATCAAGCCAGATCCTCATACTGTAGAGCCCGACGCCAAAGGTCTTGATGTCCCCAACCCCGGGGACCCGGGTTAACTCGTCTCGGACAAACGCTTCCGCGTAGTTGTTCAGGAAGAGGGCGTCGTAGGTGTCATCTTCGGCCACCAGTGACGCGTAGAGGATGATGTCGGTCGATTGCTTTTTGGTCAGGACGCCTTGTCGTTGGACCTCTTCGGGAAGTTTCGGAATCGCCGAGGCCACGCGGTTCTGCACCAGCACGTTGGCGGTGTCGAGATCGGTACCGACTTCAAAGGAGACGGTGATCGAACACGATCCGTCACTCGCGGAGACACTGCTCATGTAGAGCATGCCGTCCACACCGTTGATCTCCTGTTCCAGCGGGGTTGCCACTGTCTCGCCGATGGTGGTCGCGCTGGCACCGGGGAAGACGGCAGAGACTTGGATGGTCGGTGGGGCGATATTGGGATACCGCGCTTGGGGTAACGCGGTGTACGCGATGGCACCCATGAGCAGGGTGATGATCGAAATGACCGAAGCGAAGATCGGCCGACGGATGAAGACGCTGCTCAGCATGGGGTCACGCGTCTCCGTTCGCGGCAGAAGGCTCTGCAGCCGGCGCGCTGGGGTCGATGAGTCTCATGGCTTCTTCGAGATTCACGGTGTCGGGCGCGACCGCCGATCCGGGCCGAGCTCGGAGGATGCCGTCGACAATCACCATTGAATTCTCGTCAAGGCCCGCCTCGATTTCCTGAATCCCGTCGATCGCGACGCCGACGGAGACGCCTTGCCGTGACACGATCTCGTCTTGGTCGATCACATAGACGTAGGAGCCGGCCATGTCGATGAGGACCGCCGACTGCGGCAATGCCAGGGCCTGCCGGGACGGTTCGGCCAGTCGTGCTCGGACGAAGAGTCCCGACCTCAAGAGCCCATCGGGATTTGGGATGACGCCGCGAATGGTGACCGTGCCGGTGTTGCGATCAATCTCTGGAGCTGCAAAATCGACGGTTCCGGGCTGGTCGTAGATCTGCCCGTCGGGAAGGACCGCGGTGAATTTGTAGGTGCCTCGGGCGTCGGCCTCCATGCCTGCGTCGTTCATCCGCCGCCGAAACTCGAGAAACCCGTTCTCCGGCACAGAGAAGTAGACGTTCATCGGGTCGACGGTGGTGATCTTCGCCAACAAGGTCGGTTCGCCGCGACCGACGAGGTTCCCAACACTGACGAAATCCTCGCCAATCTGTCCCGTCGTCGGCGCCGTAATCGTGGTGTACGCCACGTCGAGTTGGCTTCGGGTGACTTTCGCTTTGGCTTGTTCGACTTGGGCGGCCGCCAGTTCAACGTTTGCCTCGGACTCCAAAATCTCGATTTCGGTCGCCGCACCCTGATCGAAAGCCGTCTGGTATTTCGCCTGAATCTGCTGGGTCAAACTCAAATTGGCTTGGGCGCTTCGAAGGTCGGCATTGGCGATGGCGAGATTGGCGTCGTATTCATCGGGTTCGAGGCGGAAGAGAACGGTGTCTTTCTCGACCACGTCTCCCGGCTGAAACTCACGCGATTCGAGGAAGCCGGCGATGCGGGCTCTGATCTCAACGGTCTCTAATGGTTCGACCGTCGCCACAATGTCGCGAAACGGCTCGAAGAGCCGCATCTCGGGGTGCATCGCGGTCACCTTGGGGGGCGGAGGCGCCTGGAAGGCATTTCTCTGGTCTTCGCAGCCTACGGCGCCGACGGAAAGCAACACGGCGAGTGAGATTGCGACGTTGATGATGAGTCGTGTGGAGTATTTCACACCGGAGATGATATCGAAACCCGCTCAACGCGGACCATCGAGCAGGGAATCCCGGAAAAGCCGCCGGATCCTCCGATATTCGTCCATCCAGCTCGTGGGCTCCCGAAACCCATGAGCCTCGACCGGATAGATGGCAATTTCCCAGTTCTCCTTCTGGAGTTCGATCAGCCGTTGGGCCAGTCGGACCGTGTCTTGAAACACGACGTTGTCATCCACCATGCCATGACAGATGAGGAGTGGGTCAGCGAGGCCTTCGGCGTGTTCGATTGGCGAGCTTTTTCGATAGGCCATCGGATCGTCGGCGGGGGTGTTGAGAATGTTTCGGGTGTACCCATCGTTGTAATGTGCCCAGTCCGTGACCGGCCGTAATGCGGCCCCGCAGGCGAATGTTCCGGGGCGAGTGAAGAGGCCCATGAGCGTGACGAATCCTCCGTAACTTCCGCCGTAGACTCCCACTCGGTCTGGATCGACGTCGTGATGTTCGGCCAGCCAGGCGATGCCGTCTTCCAAATCATCAAGTTCCGCGGGCCCCATGTCTCGGGCGATCGCGGTTCTCCAGTCTCGGCCGTAGCCTGCGCTCGCGCGATAATCCAGATCAAGGACCACGAAACCTTCTCGGGCGAGGAGATCGTGGAAGAGCCCTTCGCGAAAGTACCGGCTCCAGCCAGCATGAGCGTTCTGGAGATATCCCGCACCGTGAACAAAGAGAATGGCGGGACGTTGGCCACGGTCTTGAGATTCGGCGAATTCCGCGGGAGGGAGGTGGAGGCGTCCGCGGATCGCTCGGCCGTGCCGTCCCGGAACGTCGACGAGGATGGGGGCATGGCGTTCGAGTCGATCGAACTGGGGGGTCGTCGAGTGGGTCAAGGCTCGCCGGGTTTCCGGATGCTCAATGGTCTGTACGTATAACTCGGCCGGATGCTCAATCGTCGAATGTAGATACAGGAGGTCGGCACCGTCCGGTGAGATCGCAAACGTTTCGACCATCCCGGGGTCGCCCACCACGGTCTCGGCCCAGCCGGATTTCGGATCGACCCGTTCGAGGCGCCACGTACTCGGGTCGCCGCGATTGGAGATGAACCAGAGCGAGTCGTCCACCGGATGTTGCCGAACGGACTTGACTTCGAATTGCCCGGCGACCAACGGGGTGACGGCCCCCGCGATGGTCATCGGTTCGGATTCTTGATCAGTTTCGGAGCCATCCGGGTCGGCTTCGGTGGCCAGGGTCACATCGTTGGGGCTGGTCGTTGGAACCGCCACGGTGAGCGGTGGTGGTGCTTTTTCGTGGTCCTCGTCCCGGTGCCAGACCAAGAGGTCCGACCAGCCATCTGCTTCGCTTAGGAACCACAGTGAAGATTGATCTCGTAGCCACCCTATCTCGTTGAATCCCCAGCCAATCCATGCGGGATCATGCAGATGATCGACGACCGTGCAGTGGCCATCCTGAATCGCGGTCTGTGGATCGAGGACGGTCGTCCATCGATCCTTGTTGTCATGACTCCGAATCTGGACCGCGGCGAGATCTCCCGCGGTGTTCCACCGCACGGTATTGATCGAGATCGGTCGGTCTTTGAGCGACGTCTCCTTTTCATCGTCGAGCAACTGTTGTCGAGTTGACGCGGCGATCCGATTGATGGTGGCGGCCACGCCGTCATCGGTTTCGGGATCGGTTTCGGGGGCGGCGTCGGGTGCCAATTCCTCTTCTGGTGCCGTCGACGCTTCGAGTGCGGCGTGCCATTCAAGGTTTTCTGCGCGGATCACCGCGAGGCGGTCGGTTTTTCGTTCCGGGAGTGACTTCAGATCAATCTCCCGGTGATTCGCTTCACGCAGGTCGATGAGGAAGAGTCGTTCGGGGGTTCGGTCCGACGAGCCGACCTTGGAGCGAATTCGTCTACTTTCGACGTATCCATCCTCCGTGACGAAGACGGGCATCGAATCTGATTTGGCGTCGGAACGTTGAGCCGACGTGGTCTCCAGAAGCATCCATCGCCCGTTGGGCGAAAGGTGTTCGCGGACCGACCGAAGTTCGGGATCGAGCCTGATCGGACCGACGACGTTGCGGTCATTGGCCTCGCGTCGCGCCTCCCGGCGGAGCCTCGAGATCTCGCGTTGTTCAGCTTTTTTTCGGAGCACATCAAAGATTCGTCGCTGATCGGCGGTGAGGCCTTCGGGCTCGGCGGGTGGCTCAGGCTCGTCTTCGAATCGAATTTCGGCCGTCTCGATCTCGATGCCGGTTGCGAGATCACGGGTGACTGTCACCCCGCCTCGTTGGAATGCGATTCGTCCGTCGAGGAGGAATCGAGGCCGAGACTCCGAAGTGGTGGTTCGAGTGAGTTGGGTCGATTCGCCGGAGTCACGATCGAAGAGAACGAGATCGCCATCACGACTGGTGATCATGAGGTCGCGAGCGTGATTCCAATCGCCCCCGGGAATCAGGCCGTCGGCCTCGACATCGGAGAGCACGGTTTCTTCGCCGGTGATCGGGTCGATCCGAATCAGATCACGTTCGGAGGTCTCACCACGACGCCTTGAAAAGACGATCCCCGAATCGTCAACGCTCCAACGCGGGCGCTCCGGCGCCGCACCGATCCACGCCGGGTCGGACATGATCATCTCGAGCGTCATTGGTTCGGCGATCGGGGGTGGTATCGGTTCGCCGGCGTTCTGAGGAAGGAGCAGGACGATGGTGAGGAGTATTGGCATGTCAAAATCGTACGCGGATGGATGGGCATCGGTCGACCCGCTCAAGCCTCGAGGGGCATCGCCCCCTCGGTGTTGCCCTGAGATCGTCCTGTGTCGTCCTTCCCGCTCCAGAAGGTCGCTCGCCCCGTTCGCCAGCACGGTCCGATCGTTCCAACGAGTAGAATTCTGGATTCTCCGACGGGATCTTTATGACTGAACCGCTCCAGACAGAACCACTTTCGGCTCGACGCCGCATGCTCATCCTGGTGGCCATGACCGGGTCGCTGTCCATGATCATGATGGATACGACGGTGGTGGGCGTCGCGCTCGCCGCGATTGGCCGGGATCTCGGTCTGGGCGAATCGAGCCTGGCCTGGGTGGTTAATGCCTATCTGCTCGCGATGGCGACGTTGATCGCGCTGGGTGGGCGGGTCGGCGACATGATCGGCAAGAATCGGGCGTTCTCGATTGGTGTGACGATCTTCGCCGGAGCCAGTCTCTGGTGCGGTTTGTCGACTTCGGGCTGGATGCTGATCTCGGCTCGGGTACTTCAAGCGGTGGGCGCGGTGCTAATGCAGCCGGCTTCGAGCGCCATCGTCATCTCCACGGCGACGCCAGGCCGTGAAGGTCGGACCATGGGGATCTACATTGGAATCTCCATGCTCTCGCTGGCCATTGGCCCCGTGCTCGGGGGGGTGATTACCGATCGGTTTGGCTGGCATTGGATCTTCTTCATCAACCTGCCGATCGCCGCCTTGGCACTCGTGCTGGCCGCCATCGCGAAGCCCCCCGCAATTCGATCTGCCGAGCGGCGGATCGACGGGCTCAGTGTGGTGCTGTTGGTGTTGTCGCTGCCATTGTTGATTGGTGGTATCCAGCAGGCGGGCTCGTGGGGGCTCGGACAGCCACTGGTACTGGGCATGATCACCGCCGGGTTCTTCGGTCTGGCGATGTTCCTCCGCCGACAGGCCCGAGTCGATGATCCGGTCTTCCATCTAAAACTCTTACGGGATCGTGGATTCCTCGCCGATGCGCTGATGCTGGGACTGATGCAGTTCGCGCTCACTGGAACGGTCATTCAACTCTCCGTGATGTTGCAATCCACCTTCCAATTGAATCCAGCGCAAGCCGGTATCGCGACGTTGCCGCTGATGATTCCGGTGTTGTTATTCGTCCAAGTTTCCGGCCGACTCTACGACCGATTCGGAGTCCGACGCCTCGCCGTTCCGGCGGCCGCCGCAGCCTCATCCGCGGTCGTGCTGCTCGGCGTGGGGGCGATTCAAGAATCGATGGGTCTCTTGATGACCGGGATGGTCTTGCTTGGGATCGCGATTCCTTTCGTGAACATGCCCGCCAATACCGACGGGATGAGCCGCAACGAAGGCGTGAATCGAGGACAGGCATCGGGCGTCCTTCAGACGTTCCGTATGGTTGGTTCAACGCTGGGGATCGCGTTGACCACGTCGGTGATCGGTGTGGTGAGCCGACAATCGCCGGGTGATGGGATCGACCGTTGTCCGGACGTTGATCCGGAAGTCCTGGCGCGGGCGTCAAGAGGTAATCTCAAGGACCTGGCGGCGTTGGTGGAATCGGCGCCCGAAGCCTGTGTGGCCTTCGTGCGCGAGGAGATTGCCCGCGGCATCGGTTGGGGGTTCATTATCGCTGGTCTGGTGGCGTCATTGGCGACCATCGCTGCCTTGTGGTGGACGCCGCGGCCGGAGGCGGCGAGTCCGCCGCCGCCGAACTAATCAACGAGTTCCTTCGGACGCCACGTACCGAGGTGTTCGATGGCCTGACCGCGCCAATCCGTCCAGGTGCTGCTGGCAACTCGAAATTGAGAGAGCGTCGCGGTTGGACAGACGATCGTCTCGCCGGAGAGAAGGCTGGTCAATTCTTCGATTCCGGGATTGTGCGCGACGATCATCAGCCGCTGGCTTCCCTCGCCGTGCGACCGGGCGATGTCGATGAGCATTTCTAATGAAGCGTGGTAGAGCTCGGTCGTGAAGACGATCGGACCATCCCAATTGGCCGTCTCGATAAACCGTTCCACGGTCTCGCGAGTCCGACAAGAATCCGAGGCGAGGATTCGATCGGGAAGGAGGTCTCGGTTTTTGCAAAACCTGGCCATGGTGGCAGCCGCCCGAATGCCTCGATCGTTCAGCGGGCGTTCATGGTCAGTTTGGGCCGAGGAATCCCAACTGCTCTTGGCGTGGCGAAGGAGAAGCAGTTCGAGCGAGTCTTTGGACATGGGGGCTCAGTCTATGGTTCTTGTTCAGGGAAGACAGGGACCCCAGGCGCCAATCAAGATGCCGACATCGGCGCCGTCGACCGTGCCGTCGCCGTCGAGGTCTCCGGTGCAGCTGCCCATCGCGGTCTGAATGATCTCGAGGTCGGCTCGGTCGACGAGTCCGTCGTAGTTGAGATCCTCGCGGGCGAAGTGGGAGGTCGGATCGCAGTTCGTCGCGATCCCCATCGGGCAGTCGCCCGCGAAGCCCATGGGAAGCCGGTCGTTCATGAAGCAGAAGAAGTTCTCGTAGTCGTGGACCACGATCGGATTCGCCGCCATCGCCGAGGCGTGACCGCCGGCGACGAGGGTGGAGATCGTGAGGTCGACCTGGGCATCGAGGTAGGTGATGTTCCCCTTTAGGTTCGGTTGACCGAAAGAGATTTCGAAGGCCTCGGCGGGGGTCGGATTGGTCTCGATTGCGATGGAGAAGTTTCCCGCGCCGCTCGCCGCGCCGTCGGCGAAGAGCGTCGACCAGGCAATCATCCCGTAGCAGTCGCCCATGTCCGAGGACCCCCGATTCCAGCAAGTTAGACAGATGTTGGCGTCAGCCTCGGGAACGCAAAGGGTCTTGTAGCACGCGACGTTTCGGTACGCCATCAGGATTGATGCGTCGAGGTAGTACTGCTGGAGGCAGTCCGAGACGAACATGGTCTGGGTACTGCCGTCAGGCAGCGTGCACGGAAGTTGGAAGTCGTCGCTTCCGGTTCCCGCGTGCAGACGCATCGGCAGGAAGGCGGTGAGCCGGAGCTTCAATCCGTTGGTTTCGGTGGTGTTGTAGTGATCGACGAGGCTTCGAATCGACGCCAGCGCTGTGAAGTAGATCGGCATGTCCGCGGGAGTCGATGGCTCGAAGTCGAGCCACATCTCGAGATGGCCGTCGAGGTTCGTCGCGAGCGTCGTCGCGTCGGCGGGGGCGAGACTCGCGAGGTAGTCGACGATTGCCTGGGCGTCGGCGACGCCGCAGTCCGCGGAACCGCAGTGGATCATTGGCAATCCCGGGGAGACCCGGACCGGAGGGCTGGCCGTCGCGAAGTGGATCGCCGCCGCGGTGAATGCCGCGGCGTAGTGTTTGAAGTAGCCGTCGCTGCAGTCCTTGTAGATCGTTCCGCCAAGTCCGGCGGCGGGCTCAGAGATGAAGTCCTTGAATTCTCTCCACGCGTTATCCGCGGATGGGTCGGCGGCTTCTCCGAAGGCGGTGTGGTTCCAGACCACGATGCCTTTGTCGCTGCTTGCCGTGTCCGCGGCACTCACGGCCGCATACCCGCCGATCGAAAGTATTAGGATGAGTATGACGCTGAGCCTTTGATTGAATCTCATGGGTGCCGTCTCCGGTCTCGCTGTGAGCGGGGTGATGATGCTTGATTCATCGGCAAAATCTAGGAGGGGACGAAGCGACTTTGGCAATCACCCAAGAATGAGACGTCCGATATCGCCGGCTTTCAGCCCGTGCAGTCGCCCCAGGCGGCGAGGAGGAGGCCGATGTCGGCACCACTGGTCGTCCCATCGCCGTCGAGGTCGCCACGGGGACTGCCCCAGGCCGCGAGTAACAATCCCAGGTCCGCGCCGCCGACGATGCCATCACCATTGAAGTCCGCGGGGCAGGGATTGGCGGGGGGTGAGTAGCGGAGCGGCTGGCTGCTCCATCGAATCGCCAATAAATCCCCGGTAACCGGATCGACGGTGAGCGAGACGATCGGTCCGGCGGTCTGATCGAAGAGTTCGACGCTGGTCGGCACACCGTTCGCATCGAACTTGAGAAGTCGGATCCATTGATACACAAAGTCAGCGAAGAAGATGCCTCGCCATTCCACGGGCCACGCGGCGTGGTTCTGCATCACGCCGCCCGTCACCGAATTGGCAGGGAATGGCGAACCGGTGATCGGGCTCTCGCTCGATCCAATTAGCGCTTCGGTGGCATCACCGCCGGTGTAGGTTGGGATCCGGGTTTCAGCGAAGTTATGTCTGATCTCCAGCATGGGCCGTTGGTGACTGAACACCGGAGTGCCGGTCACCGGCGTGGTTGGAAGATCCGGCGTATCCAGACGGTCAATGTTCGGTCCGGTTGGGATAACGGTCCGAACTCGAATCTGGTGGGAACCAGTCGATAGGTCCGCGGTGAACCAGGCCGTTCGCCATTCGGCCCAGCCGCCGGTCGGTGGGATATCGAGCGTTCTCTGAAAGTTGCCGTCGATGTCGATGGCAACTGGTCGCGGATCTGGGCCACCGTTGGCGAATCGGAGTCCGAGTTGTTGGATGCCGGATTGGTCGACGGTGACGTCAAAATCGATCAACTCGCCGGTACTGAAACCGAAATCGAGATACCCCTCACCCGTATACCCGCCGACTTCGTTCTTAAAAGTTGGTCCGATCCAGGAGATTGGAAACTGCCATGCCGGATCACAAGGATTGGCGGGGAATGCTCGAGGCTGAGCGTCCTGAAGAATGAGGTCTCGGAATCGATACTGCTCGGGACATCCGTTCTGGCCGGCCAGTGGGTTCGTGGCGGTGGGGTGAAGGGTGTTGGCGTTCCAGTATCCCGCGTTGGCGTCGAGCCCTTCAAAGAGCGGCCAACCAAGGTTGGCGCCTCGAACCGTGATGATGCCCGAATCCTCCCAAGTGTTCCAGCCAACATCACCGTAGGAGATGTCGCCGGGTCGAGCGTCGGCGGGATCGGTACTTCCGGTGCCGGGGATGATTGACATCCGGAAGGGATTTCGCAGGCCCAAACAGAAGACGCGGCTTCGTGGTGATCGAGGCGCCTCGGCGTCGTACCAAGGGTTGCTCGAGATGCCGTCGCCGGTCTGGGGATCGAGTCGCAGGATCTTGCCGCAAAGGGAGTCGATGTACTGCGCTCGAAACGCGCCGAGGTTCTGATCGGGTGTGATGATGCCGTCGACCAGGCCCTGTTCCACCCATCCGCCCTCGTATGGTCCCCCGGTATCCACCTCGGAATAGCTCGCGGAATCGCCCATGCTTGCGAGCAATGTTCCGTCGTCTCCGAAGGCGAGCGAACCCACGCCATGCGACTGTCCGAGAATCGGAAAGCCGGTGGTGATGGTTTCGCCAATCAGAATCGCCCGGCTTCTTGGATCGATCGTCGCGAAGTCACTCTTGGCCGTTGCTTGGTATCGCGTGAGTCGGCCGATGGTCGCTTGGAAGTACTGATTGGTGTTGGGGTTGTAATCTGGTGATTCAGAGTTGAGAAGGAAGTAGCGGTCCACAACGTAGAGAAGATAGAGGCGGCCGTTGACCAGAAAATCAGGATCGAGGGTCAGTCCCAGGAGGCCGTGATCTCGCCAGGCACCGACTTCGTCATGGATGTCGATCATCGGCTCCATGCTCATGGCGAGATCCGGTCCCAGCATCCAAACGATGCCTTCGCGTTCCCAAGCCACGAACCTCCCATCGCCCACCGGGGTGATGCCGACGATGTCACCCCAGTCGCCAGGCGTGCCGATCCTTGTAAAGCCGTCGGGCGGGGCGATGGCGTTTGCAGCAGGCGGGATGGTGCCTAAACCCATGAGGGCAACGATGAGTAATCGAGTGAAAAAAGACATCAGTTTCATTGTGTCCATCAAAGGTGCCCGGCACGCAAAAAAAGGGTTCAGAGCCAAAAAAATCCATGTTTATCTTTCCTGGCGTGGACAATCGCGGTCCTTTTCCACCTCCCCGAGCGGCGGTACCCTAATGGTATGAGCAAGAATCGAATCTTCGTCGCTTTGGTGTTCCTTCTCGTTCTCTGGGCACCGCCGGTCTTCATCGCCGGTGCACTGGCCGCCGGCCAGGAAGAGCGTCCACCGAATGTCGTCTTGATCATGGCGGACGATCTCGGCTTGGCCGAACTTGGTTGCACCGGAAGCGAGCGCATCGAGACGCCAAACATCGATCGTCTGCGCGAGCGTGGCATGCTTTTTACCCAGGCGTATTCCGGTTCGACGGTCTGTGCCCCCAGTCGATGCACGCTGCTGACCGGGTTGCACACCGGCGCTTCCCAAATTCGTGACAACGGTGAGACGCCAAACTTCTCCGGTGATCCGGGCACGCCGGGAACCGAAGAACTGTCCGGGTGGACTCAACCGCCAGCCGGTGGTTGGTGGGGAGGCCAACGCGGCTTGGTCAAAGGAACCGAGACGATCGCGACCGCGCTCAAGCGTCGAGGTTACGCGACCTACATGGCAGGAAAATGGGGGTTGGGCGGGCCGAAGCTTGGGAGCATGCCGACGGATCATGGATTCGATGGTTTTATTGGGTATCTCTGCCAACGAAATGCGCACAACTTCTATCCCACCTACATCGTGGAAGACGGCGATCAAGTGCTGCTCGAAGGGAATGATCGAGGGCTGACCGGACGCCACTATTCAACGGATCTCATGGTCGATCGCGCCACGGCATTTATTCGCGATCATGCGGACGAGCCGTTCTTTCTTTACTACGCGACGCCGGTTCCGCACCTGGCCCTGCAGGTGCCTGACGATTCGCTGGCGGAGTACGCAGGCAGATGGGACGAGACGCCATACAAAGGTGGAAAGGGATACCTACCGAATGCGACCCCTCGGGCGACCTACGCGGCGATGGTCTCTCGATTCGACCGCAACGTCGGGTTGATGATGAACGCGATGGAGAAGGCGGGGGTTGCCGATGACACACTGGTCATCGTCACCAGTGACAACGGATCGACGTTCGGCATCGGCGGGTATGACCCGCCGTTCTTCGATGGGACGGGGGGACTCCGGGGTCACAAGTGCAATTTGTACGAAGGTGGCATCCGTGTTCCATTGATCGCGACTTGGCCGAATCGAATCAAGGCCGGTTCGAGCGATGACACGCCGGTGGCGAACTGGGATCTGATGCCAACGATTCTCTCGGTGGCCGGAGTGGCTCCCACCTCTGAAGTGAATGGGATCGATGTTTCCCCGTTGCTCTTGGGGCGTGGATCTGCCCCCGATCGGAAGCATCTTTACTGGGAGTATCACGCGGGTGGCGGACTTCAGGCGGTTCGGATGAATCGTTGGAAGGGTGTCCGGAACGGCGTGCATCGTGATGCCGACACGCCGGTCGAGCTCTACGACCTCGAGATCGACCCCACGGAATCGTCCGACGTGGCGAGCGACCATCCGGAGATCGCGGCGCAGATCCTCGAGACCATGCGGCAGGAACATTCGGTGTCTGCAGTTCCGAACTGGAACTTCGGCTGGAACAATGCCGCCCCCCTCAAACCCAAACCAGCCATTGAAGTCATGGAGATTGGTCCCGGACTCACGGTTCGGAAGCAGTTCGTCAAGAACGTCGAGGTGATCATTGACGGGGGAACGCTGACCCTCAGTGGCCCGAGCGATCCATTAAATGGTGCGACGGTTCGGTTCACGCGTGCCGGTGGGGCGTTGATTCTCGAGCGGCATACGCCAGACGAGTTCCGACGCAAGCATGGAAGAAAGATGAGAGTCGATAACGAAAAAGCGGTTGAAGGCCGTGACTACCAGGTCGCGGTTCGCCCGGAAGGTGGTTGCCGTGTGACTCGGATGCGGGAATCAGCTCGAGCGACCGCCCGGATTGAATCAGAAACCCAAACTTTCGGAGTTGCACCGTGATCCATATCCTCCTACTTAGTCTCGTCATGGCGTCGGCCAGCGTTGCCGCCGAACCACCCGTCGACTATGAACCAAATTGGGAGTCGCTTGAGGCGCATCAGACTCCCGAGTGGTTCGAGGATGCGAAGTTCGGAATCTTCATTCACTGGGGCGTCTATTCGGTGCCGAGTTTTTGTGACACCAGCACCTACAGCGAGTGGTACCAGCATTGGCTGAACACCAACTCCCACGGTGGAAAAGTCACAAAGTTTCACGCCGAGAACTACGGAGAAGATTTCAAATATCGCGATTTTGCGCCAATGTTCCGAGCCGAGATGTGGGATCCCGCGGAATGGGCCAGCATCTTCAAGCGGGCCGGCGCCGAGTACATCGTGATCACCAGCAAGCATCACGACGGTTTCTGTCTGTGGCCCAGTGAGGTTGCGAGCGAGGTGCGCGGATATCCATGGGACTCCATGCGGACCGGACCGAAACGCGATCTTCTCGGAGAGCTCTTCGAGGCATGCCGGGAAGAGGGCGTTCGCCCCGGTCTCTACTACTCGTTCATGGAGTGGGAGAGCCCTCTGTATTCGAAGTCGGACAAAAGCGAATACGTCGACAGGGTGATGATTCCGCAGATCAAGGATCTCATCGAGCGATACCAGCCTGCGGTGTTTTGGCCGGACGGCGAATGGGATTTTCCCGACACCATGTGGAAGAGCCCGGAGATCGTCGAGTGGATCTACGAGAATGCCGCGAATCCTGAGGAGATCGTGGTCAATGATCGATGGGGGCAAGGGTTGCGGGGTCAGGTTGGCGACTACACCACCACGGAGTACGACAACCTCGGGAATTCCAGCGGCAAAGGGATGCGGAAGACGCGTCCATTCGAGGAATGCCGAGGGGTGGGGCATTCATTCGCCTTCAATCGTGCCGAAGGCTTCGATATTTATGATTCTCGAACGGTGTGCGTGCAACGACTCATCGATCTGGTGAGTCGCGGCGGCGTGCTTCTGCTCGACATCGGGCCGACCGCCGACGGTCGGATTCCTCTGATCATGGTTGATCGACTGTTGGCCATCGGCGACTGGCTGGCGGTCAACGGCGAGGCGATCAAGGGGACGCGTCGAAGTCCATTTCGTGATCTTTCCTGGGGGCGGGCGACGGTCAAAGGCGACGACCTCTATCTGCACGTCTTCGACTGGCCGGAGAATGATCGTCTCGAGATTCCCGGGCTGGTCAACGGCGTCCGCCGGGCGACGATGCTGGGTGATCGTCGTGACGGCCGCGAACTCACGGTCACGGATCAGGACGGTCCCGGGGTGACGGTCGATCTCTCGGGCCTTCATCCCTTCGAACACGCGACGGTCATCCGACTCGAACTGGATGGTCCCCCGCAGGTTGATGAGTCAATTCAGGCCGACGCATCTGGTGCTGTTCGTCTCCCGGCGACTCTGGCGATCGTGGAGGGGCCGGGGCTTCGCGTCGAGTCGTATCCGGATGCCTCCGGAACGCCGATTTCGAATCTCGGCTACTGGAATGATCGCGCCGCGACCGCCACTTGGACCGCGAGGCTGAGGCCAGGAACCACCTACGACGTGGAGATGGACTTCGCGGTCAAAGAAGGCGCGGAAGGCGGCCGTTTCGAACTTCGCTGTGGTGAGGCGGTACTGGAATTCGGGATTCTGGAACCGACTGGAGGTTGGAATACTTTTCAGCGGATCAATGTCGGCCAGATCAGTATTCCATCGACCATGAGTGCGTCGGAGGTTCCCATCACGATTCGAGCCCTCAGCATTCCCGGGGAAGCGGCGGGGAATCTTCGAAGCATGATTCTGAGGCCGGTTTCGACGACCCGCTGACCGAGGCCGCTCGGATCGGCGATACTCTCCAACCCCGAAATTCACCCGCCGAGTTACCAATCAGTCATTGAGGTCAGGCCTCGTCACGACGCCTGACTCGATTATCTTCAATAGGAGTTCCAGTTCATGTTCATTCGTACTCTTCTTATCGCTTCGATCAGCCATGTTCTGGGATTCGCCGCCTTCGCGGAGGATGTACCACTCATCCCCCGAGAGACGCTCTTCGGTAATCCGGAGCGTGCAAACGTCCAGATTTCGCCGGACGGAACCCAGATCAGCTACCTCGCGCCGTTGGACGGTGTTCTCAACGTCTGGGTCATGCCGGTCGCTGGCGGTGAGGCGTCGGCCATCACGAAGTCCACCGATCGTCCCATTCGAAGTTATGGCTGGTCGTGGAATAACGAACAAATCCTTTACGAGCAAGACAAGGGCGGCAACGAGAACACTCACATCTATGCGGTCAATCTTTCCGATGGGAAGACCACTGATTTGACGCCCGGCGACGGTGTCAAGGCAGGGATGATGGGTGGGCACCGCGATCGGCCCGACCTCATTCTCAGTCAGTCAAACGCCCGCGATCCGCGGCATATGGACGTGGTCACGATCAACACCAGGACTGGCGAACAGGAGACGATCTTCCTGAACGAAGAGGGCTTCGTGGGAATGACGCCGGATGACGATTGGAATGTGCGAATTCGCGCTCGAATGACCCCGGACGGCGGCACCGCGAGCGAGTTTCGAGATTCCCCCGATGGCGAGTGGCGGGAACTCGACACGGTCGGTCTCGAGGATGCCATGTCGACCAATACTTCCGGGTTCGACAAATCGGGTCGAGTCATGTGGGGGAGTGATGCTCGAGGCGTTGACAAGGCGCGTTTCGTGGCGGTCCGTCCGCAGCCAGACGGAAGTTTCGAGCGAGAAACTATTTTCGAAAGCGACGAAAGCGATGTCGCAGACGTGATGATGAATCCGTTGACCAAGCAGCCGGAAGCGGTGGCGGTTAACCGGCTTCGGACGAAATGGACGATTCTCGATCCGGCGGTCAAGCCCGATCTTGAGAAGCTTTCCAAGCTGGTTGATGGCGAATTGAACATCGTCGATCGAAGCGGGGACGATCGCACTTGGATTGCGGCGTACCTCGTGGACGATGGACCAGTGCAATACTGGCTCTGGAATCGTGATACGCAGGAAGGCCGCTATCTCTTCTCGAATCGACCATCGCTCGAAGGGCTTCCGCTGGCAAACATGAAGGGCGTGGAAATCCCCGCTCGGGATGGCCTCATGCTGCCGAGTTACCTCACGCTTCCGTTGGGCCTCGACGCTGGCGAACGGGTGCCGTTGATCGTCTTCGTGCACGGCGGACCATGGGCTCGTGACAACTGGGGTTACAACCCCTATCACCAGTGGCTCGCCAACCGAGGGTATGCGGTACTGAGCGTGAACTTCCGCGGTTCAACTGGATTTGGCAAGGCGTTTCTGAATGCCGGAAATCGCGAGTGGTACAAGGCGATGCAGGACGACATCAACGATGCCGCACAGTGGGCGGTCGATCAAGGTTGGGCCGATCCGGAACGTCTTGCGATCATGGGCGGTTCGTACGGTGGCTACGCCACCCTCGCGGGTATGACGCGAGATCCAGAGCTCTGGGCCTGCGGAGTCGACATCGTCGGTCCTTCACACGTCGGAACGCTTTTGTCGACGATTCCCGCCTACTGGGAACCGGTCAAGGTGATGTTCGAGAAGCGGGTCGGTGGTGCAGATGAGACGGAATGGCTCGATGAGATTTCTCCGTTGGTCCACGTCGATCGAATTGCCCGGCCATTGCTGATCGGACAGGGTGCGAACGATCCACGAGTGAAACTGAGCGAGAGTGATCAGATCGTCGCCGCGATGGACTCGAGTGAGATTCCCGTCACCTACGTGGTCTTCCCGGATGAAGGTCACGGTTTCGCGCGTCCTGAAAACAACAAGGCGTTCAACGCCATCACGGAAGCGTTCCTTGGCGCCCATCTCGGCGGACGGGTCGAACCGCTGGGCGACGACGTCGCCGTCTCTTCGGCGCAGGTCCGACGGATCGGCGGACTCGACCTTGGGGATACCAAAGCCTGGGAGGGAGACGACACGCCGCCACCGGCGCTCGCGACGGTCTCCTTCGACGATCTGACGGAAGCTCAGCAGGGTGAGGTCACGATGATGCTCACCCAGTTGGAGGCACAGATTCCCGCCGAAGCCATGGGGCAGATGCTGCCGATGATCGTCATGCAGTTGAAGGGTCAGATGCAAACCGTGCCAGAGTCGGAACGCCCGGTGGCGTTGTACCTGCTCGGCGAGTTAGAACGTCGGGCAGCCGCGGCCGCGTCAACACCGGCCGCGGCACCAGCTCCTGCGGGCGAGTAATCGCACCGGTCCCGATCAAACACCGTCCCGTCCTCGTCTTTGAGGGCGGGGCGGTTTCGTTTTTGCCCAAGCCGTCTGCCGCCGCGGGCAGGTCTTTAGCTGGGGAGACCATGCAGCTCGTGTCGAAGGATCCGGCACGCTTCCTGAATCTCCCGGTCTGCGGCCTTGGAGACCTCGGCGAGCCCGAAGAATCCATGGACCATCGTCGGTGCGATGCGGAGTTCGGTACGCACGCCGGCCTCTTGGAGCCGATGCGCGAATTCGCAACCCTCATCGAACAGAGGGTCGTGCGCGGCGAGGTGGATGAACGCCGGCGCGAGGCCGGAGAGATCAGGGGTGCGCACCGGGCTGGCATTCCAGTTTTTCCGGGATGGAAGATCGGGGCAGTAGTGATTCCAGAACCAAGACATCGCTTGACGTTCGAGCAGCAGTCTCTCCGCAAACTGGAACATGCTTGGTCGGTTGAAATCAGCATCGGTCACCGGGTAGACCAGAAACTGAAAAGAGATTCGACCCGCGCCGGAATCTCGATCATCGATCGCCGCGACGGCGGCCAGATTCCCCCCGGCACTGTCTCCGCCAACCGCCAGTCGCGTTGGATCACCACCGAATTCCTCGGTGTGGGTGGCAGACCAAGCCACCGCGGCGATCGCATCTTCGACGGCGGCGGGATACGGAGATTCGGGGGCCAGGCGGTAGTCGACAGAAATGACCAGGCACTCGGCGTCGATCGCGATCCGCCGCATCGACTCGTCCGCGGCATCCAGATCGCCGAGCACCCATCCGCCCCCGTGGAAGAAAACGAGGGTCGGAAGAATGGTCCCCGGGTTTGGGTGATAGAGCCGAATTGGAACGTCGCCGCCCGGCCCGGGAAAGGACCGATCAAGAACGCGTGCCACGGGGCGACGAGGTTGATGGGGATCAAGAAATCGACTTGACCACGCTCTGGCGTCTGCGGGGGTCATGCTGGTCAGGCATGGTTGTTGAACGTCGTGAACCAAGATCAGGAGTCGTTGAAGTTCGGGATCGACCGCTTCTGGGCGGAAAAAATCGGTTGGAGGTGATGGAGGCATTCGTCGGATTCTCTCAAAATCCCAGGGGGCGGGGGCGGGGCGAATGGAGTGCTCTCAGTTGATCCAGTGGGGAAATTCGCGGCATGAAGGACATTAAACGAGAAAGAACGGTCCCGATTCACGAATTGGCGTCAAGATAGAAGGATGAAATTGAACTCGGATCATCTCTCAGAACCTTCAAGCGGAAGCCATCCTTCGGCGACGGAGGTGTTCGAAGTCCTCATGCGTCAGAACGCGGGACATCTGATGGCCTTCATCAGGGCCATGGTCCGAAATGAGTCGCTGGCGGAGGATGTCTTTCAGGAGACGCTCCTGGTGGCGTGGCGGCGATTCGAGTCCTTCGATCGAGCGCGTCCCTTTGGCCCTTGGCTTCGGGGGATCGCACACCTCACCGCATTGGCCATGTTTCGAAAAGGGAAGCGGGAAGTCGTGGTCGATTCCAAAGTGGTCGAGGCGCTGGAGGTTCGAGCCGAGGCCTTGGAACGAGCCTGGATCGGACTGGAGCATGATCCGCTCGAGACGCTGCAGGCTTGCGTCGAACAGCTTCCGGAACGGTACCGAGATGCGGTTGAAATTCTCTATCGCGGCGACCGTTCGGTCGCAGAAGTCGCGGCCGCGACCGAGATGGGAATGGAAGCCGCGAAGAAACGGCTTCAGAGAGCTCGCCACCTACTGGCGGACTGTCTCCGAACGAAAGGAGTCTTGGCGTGAATTCAAACGAGTCCAAACCTGATCCGAATCGAGAAGCTGACGAACGGATGATCGAAGCGATGCTCCGGGCGACGCACGCAACGGAACGACTTGACGAAGAGCGCCGAATTCAATCGGCCATGAACGTCATCCGCGCATCGGAGACCTTGGAGGCCTTGGAGACATCGGATAGATCGGGGTCGAGCGTGACGCCCGGACCCCTCGCTTCGAAACGTCGACGATGGTGGATCGCTGCTCTCGGGGGGGTGGGTTCGGTGGCCGCCTTGGTCGCGATCACCATCTTGGCTCAGCCGTCCGAGGTCCGAGCCGAACGCATCATTGCTCGGGCCAAGATCGCGGCGGAGAACGTCGACGCTCGAAGATTCGGCGTGGTGATCGAGGCGCCATCGGGCTTCGAGGCCTCAGACCGCGAGGGATGGGTGGAGGTTCTCTCTCGTGCGGGAAATCATCCACTGCTCCGATTCGAGGTTCAGGAGCCGGTCGAACGGGCGCAAGCTTGGGGGGTGGACGAGCAGGGGGGTTGGGAGCGGAACTCTCAGGGGTTGGTGAATCGGTTCAAACGAATCGAGTGGGGTGATCGCACCTTGGGTGGCGGGCTTGATCTGCTGATCGATGCCATTCCTGCCATGCTCCTGCGGGTGGAAAAGGGATACGACTTGGTGGCCGCGACCACGCGGACCATGTCACCGACCCTCGTTGCCACCAAGCGGGTCGACGTCGACGAGAAATCACCGGACCGGATTCGGGTGGAGTTTGATGCCGATACCTATGAGGTCTCGCTGCTGGTACTTGAGTGGGATCAAACACTCGATCGTCGAAGAGGTGCCAACGAGGCGGCTCGCGCCGAAGGCGGGCGTCGTTCGATGACCGTATTCCCACCGGTTGGGGCTGAAGGCGCCACTGGGCCGCCGGCTCGGATCACCTTTACGCGCCGCGCGACGGGGAATCTTGAGCCCATGGATTTCAATCCCGGTTCGTAATCGGACCGCAATGATCGAGATGGGCGTCCGAGTACTCTGGAAATTCTCCGAAAGAGTGAGCGTGACGGCACATTGTGGTCCCCAGGTGTCAGACTCGAGTGCAATGGATCGGTGTGGCACGGTCTGCCTTGGACCATTCATCTGGCCAATTCGAGCCAGAGGTCCTCGGCCCGTTCACTGGAGCCTTCCATCATGAGTTCGAATCTCTCAAGGTTAAGCATCTTTGCAGCGTTCGCGCTTTCCGCGTCCGTCTCAGCAGCCGGCGGTGGCCGATCTGCGACGCCAGTCGATACCCAGCCCGGAGGCATCTTCTGCCTTGCCGACCTGAATCGTGATCTTCACGTGGACGCCGCGGATCTCGGATTGCTGGTGTCACAGTGGGGTACGGGCCAACCTGACTTCAACGGCGACGGCAGCACCAACGGCTTCGAGATCGGCTACCTCATGAGCCAGTGGGGTTCGACCTGCCACAATTTTCACTCGAATGTGGTCATCGCTGTTGAGGGTGAGTTTTTGGTCGTCACTGGTACCGGTATTCCTGATCACGAGTACGGCAACTTTCCCGGCGAGTGCGGCAACCCCAATTCGGTCGGCAATCAGAATGACAGGTGGATGATTCCGCTCGAGCCCGAGATGACGGGAAGTCCCGCCGTTGACGCCTTGGTTCAGCCGGGACCCATCGGAATCATGGTCAACGGGGTTGCCTTCTACAACCCCTACGACGGTGGCGGCATCACGGCGCCGGATACGATTTGCATGGACGCCTGCAACGCGCACCCGTCGCCAGATGCCCGGTATCACTATCACCAGTATTCACCATGTATTGAGCCCTACTCCGGTGGGCACTCCACGCTCATCGGGTATGCCTTTGACGGCATTCCGGTCTACGGTCCTTGGGAAGAGGATGGAATTCTGGCTGCGGAGATGGACGGAAAACGAACGCTCGACGCCTGTAATGGGCATGATGACCCGGCTCGTGGGTATCACTATCACGCCATTTCTTATCAGTTAGCGCTCGAACGCAACCTTCCGAACGACGGTTTTCCCTGGAACATCGGTTGCTTTGCCGCGGAACCCGAAACGTCTAACTTCGCCGGTGGCGGCGGTGGCGGTGGTGGTGGTGGCGGATGCGACGGTTGCGCTCAGAACATGATCCCACCTCCGATCTGCAACTGTGTTCATAACCTGCCCGGATTTGAGTACTGCTGTGACCAGTGGGATGCGGCCTGTCAGAAGGCGGCGGTTCAATTCTGCGGCGGTTGATGCTCGAATGAAACGAATGGATGCGGCGGGACGGTCAAACCGTCCCGCCGCTTTCGTCGTTTTCAACCCGATGGCGGTTTCGAACCGAGGAATTGGAAAGGAGTCTCCCGATGTGCATCATCACCCTTCTGCTGATCTCGATTGTGGTCGGGACGGGGCCATCCGCGCAGTCCGAGCAGGGTCAATCTGGCGGAACCATTGAATCCATTGAACAAGTCGAGGAGACTTCGCCGCCCCGCGAAGGAACGCCGCTTCCCACGCTTTCCCAAGCACGGCTTGCTGAATTCAAACTGGCCGATACCACCGGGGCAGCGCGCGGTTTGTTTGACCAAGACGGTCCCGATCTGGTCGTGGTGGCGATGATCAGCACCACCTGCCCGATCGCCAACGCCAGCATTCCGGAGATTCGAAGGCTTCACGATGCGGTCAAAAAGGTTGGCGGGCGGTTTTTCGTTGTCCATCCAATGGTCGCAACGACGGCCGAATCAGCGTCTTTGCATGCCCGGGAACGTCAATTGGAAATGCCGGTGCTTCTTGACCCCCAGCAGCAACTGGTTCGAGAATTCAAGGCGACGGTCGTTCCCGAAGTCTTCATCCTGACTCGTTCCGACGTTGCGTGGACGCTTCGCTATCGCGGTCCGTTCGACAATCTCTACGCAGAGATCGGACGCCGTCGACGCAATGCGACCAAAGCCTACGCCAGAGACGTGATCTCCCAGATCGTCACGGGTCGTCCGGTTCCAGTTGCCAAGCGGCCGGCGGTGGGATGTTTGATCGAGAAGGTCGGGAAGGGTTCGCCATGATCTGGGCCGCGTTGTTCATCACGCTGCTCAACATGGGCGTCTCTGGGCAGGCGACACCGCCGAAGATCGATGCCCCGACGGTCGAACCTCCAACTTGGAATGACCAGATCGGTTCGATCATCGAAACTCGTTGTGTGACCTGTCACGCGCCCGGACGAAGCGGGCCGTTTTCCTTGGCGACCTCCGACGCTGTCCAGAATCGCGCCACGTTTCTGATCGAAGTGATTGAAGCGGGCCGAATGCCTCCTTGGTTACCACGAGCAGGGGTATTCGAGCACCAACGAACCATTCCGGCGTCGGAGGTTTCGGCGATTCGAGCGTGGCGAGATGGCGGTTCGCCGATCGGCGAAGGGCCACCGAAGATACTCGTGGCGGCCGTGGACGGTGCATTCCAAACGGATCTGGTGCTGCAGATGCCAGCGGCGTACGAGATTCCGGAAGAGTCTGATCCCGCCTGGCATTCTGGCGAGCTCGATGTTCATGGCGTGAACTTCCCGCTCCAGAATTCAGCGCCGCTGAAAGTCCGAGCGATTCGGCACGTGGCCGCCGCGCCGCGGGCGATGAAAGTCGCGGCATTCGCCTTTGATACCACAGGGACCGGCCGCTACCTCGATGACCGAGATTCCCGAGTTGGATTCCTGATGGGGGGCGATGCGGGGCTTCGACCGGTCGGTGCGGATGGAATGATTCTGAATGGATCTGGCGATTTTCGATTGCCGGTGGGTTTTCATCTGCCAGTCGAGCGGGGGAGCGATCTTGTAGCGCAGTTTCAGTATCGACCAACCGGCAAAGTGGAGCGGTTACAGGAACGCATTGAGTTGGAGTTGGTCCCCGAGGATCAAGAATCTCGGCCGGTGCGCTGGTTGCCCTTGGCGGTGGGTCGCGTTCAAATCGATGCTGAAGTAGTCAAGACCTATACGTCAAAGGAGATCGTCCTAGAAGGCGCCGTTGATCTCGTGGGTCTCTCGCCTCGGGCGATAGAGATCTGCAAGAGCCTCTGGGTTGATGCGGTCTTTCCTTCCGGCGTCCGGAAACGGATTCTAGAGATTCCTGATTGGGATCATCATCAACGAGAAACCTACGTTCCCGTGACACCGATCCGTTTGTCCGCGGGTACGACGTTGATGGCATCGTTTCTTCTCGACAACACGTCCGAGAATCCCCGGAACCCGGATGATCCAGCGGTGCCGATTCGTCGTGGTCGACGGACCGGCGTCCTCAACGTCATCGCTCAGGTGGCGGCCGTCGAACCCGAGTTTGACGATGTTTTTGTGGCGTGGCGTGATCGGATTTCGCAGGCATTCATGCGACCATGACGTCACGAGTCACCCAACCCGTTCTGGGCGCCGCGAAACAAGGAGATCCATGTCGATAAATATTTGTTTCTTTGCGGTACGAAGTCATGTCGCGTACCGGGCGTTCAAGGGCAGGTCGACAGAAAATCTTCTTTTTTGAGTACTCGATGCTTGTTTCAGCGTGCCGAATCCGCACAATTAGAAAGGTCAGGTTCCTTTTTTCCCAGTGACCACTTCCCATGGCCACTTCCCTTAGGAGATTCGAAGAGATGAAGAATGTAATTCTTGCGACCGCGATCGCAGCGTTGGCGACGTCCGCGGCAAACGCCGGCATTGAACCTTTTGGACTTGAGAACGGAGACTTCTCCAATGGCTCCGCTGGATGGGATCAATTCGGCGGCGCCGAAGGTCCTTATAACGTTGGTTTCTTCGGTGGAAGCTCTGCCGTCGTGGCGTACGGAACTTTCGGTGGTGTGCCCAACTACAGCGGCTATACCCAGACGCTCGGATGGGCTGGCAGTTTCTTCGAAGGTGAGACCATCAGCTTCGGTGGCGAGATGTTCATCGAAGACGGTAAAGACCTCTACGGCGGTAACACCGGCAACGTCCAGTTGAACTTCTGGTACGGCGAGGGGTACGACTACGGATTCTCGATCGTGGCTGGCACCGTGTCGAGCGACTCCTCGACGGGCGTTGTGTACAGCTTCGATATGGACTACCTGCTCGACGCTGGCGCGGCTTCCGCGACCCGGATTTCACTGGACTTCACCTATGTCCAGGCCGACATTCCGGAACCCGGCGGAGAGAGCGGTGCCGCTTGGGGTACCAACTTCTACGGTGGCATCGTTCCAGCTCCGGGCGCCCTGGCGCTCCTCGGCCTCGCCGGTCTTGCCGGTCGTCGTCGACGCGGTTGAACGGAGTCCAGTTTCTCTACGAATCAAAGCGGTGGTACCGATCTCGGTACCACCGCTTTTTCGCGCGGTGTTTAGGATCGGTTGGATCGGTTGGACCGATGAGCGCGGTGATCGTGATGATCGTGATGAAAGCGTCTCTCGGTGCCGCGGCGCGGACCCTTCAAATGGTTGCCTCAGAGAAGCACGCCTCAAGGAGGCCACGGTGGCAGGACGTCGTCGATGACCTGATGAGCTTCGGGACGTGGTGTTCAAACCAGGTGGTCACCAGATCACCGCCCACCAACCGGCCAAGCAACCAACCTGAGGGGCTATTCTCGTGATCGCGTCTTCGCCCCGATTGCCGATTTGATGCCCCAGAGATCGGTGACCGCGAAATGGGGTCAATCCGTTCGGTCGAGTTGTTCGGTGACCTGGCGGAGGTCGGCCGCCATCTTGGCCAAGGTGTCGCGGATCTCGATCAGGGTTGTCTCCGCCGGCTCCGCGGCGTCCGTGGCCGCCACCGGCTTCTGAGGGGCCCCTGAGACCTTCGTGGTGTGATCTCGCTGGGCCAGCACGCGACCTCTGAAGGCATCCGACCCAACCACGCCAAGGAGGCTCACCAATGACCCAGGCCCCGATTGGCCAGCGGTTTCGATCCCCAGTCGCTTGATTCCCGCAAACCTCATGAGGAGCCCTTCGACGCTCGACAGATCGGTGATCTTTTCGAGCGGGATGGTCTTCTCAGTCTTGTTGAAAATCCCTTTTCGAACGTGCAGATTTCGGTTGGTCAGAACCGTCGACCAACTGGCCACAATTCTCGTGAGAAAAATGCGATAGCCAAGGCCAACGAGCAGGACGATGGGGATCGTCACGATGAACATGGCGACGGGGATGAGGCCCAGGTAGTGATAGCGAATGATGGCGTGATGATCGAATTGAGCGATGTCAACGATCTCTTCGCCTTCGGCAAGCTCGATCTCATTTCGCGGATCTTGAATCTTGGGGGAGTTGGTCATGCCAGCAGTATATTGACCGCGACCGCTGAGGATGTCCGTGCATCGGGCGGTGCACCTTCGGTTCCGATGGCCTTACGGTGAAGAGACCGCATCTGTGTGATCTTGGTTTTTAACCGCCCTTGTGCGGCGGCTGATGCGCGGTCGTGGCGATGAAGAAAACGGTCCCCGACAATGATGCCGGAGACCGTTTTTTTTCGCTTGAGATACCTTTGCCCGAATGGCTAACGGATTACTCGGGACAGGGACCCCAGTTTTCGAGCATCAAGGCGAGGTCCTGCAAGTCGACGTAGCCGTCCTCATTCACGTCGCTATCGCCGCTGGTGGTGGAATAGTAATCGGCCAATATCAGGCCAAGATCCCGACCATCGACGACTCGATCACCATTGAGGTCGATCGGGCACGGCGGCGGCGGCGGTGGGCCATTCCAGATGAGGTCGGAGATGTAGATTTCTCGGGTGGGATCAGTCGGCCCGGCACCCTGTGAGTACACCCAGCCGAATCCAATCACCACGTCGTTGTATTCGATTCCATCGAGCGGGATCGAGATCATGGTTGGTTCGAGGGGAAGTTCGACACCGGCCAGCTCAACTTGGAAGCCATCGGAGCCTTCTGTTCCGACGAAGAAGTCGAGGGTCGTACCCGGAACATCGGACCAGGCCAGAAAGTCCACCGAGGTTCCGCCGGACATGATCTGGAGTCCGGGGGCGGTCCCCCAGTTGTTCGTGGGGTATTGCCACGCGACCCCACACCACAGGGCGATGGGCGGTGCGCTGAAGGTGAACCGGTGGCCAGCGCCGCCGCAAACCCCGTTGGGCGAATCTAAGTCCGATCGACTGAGCGTCCAAGAAGCGCCCATGAATCCGCTCGGGCCGAAGTAGTCATCAATGGGGAAGGGCATCGCGACCACGCCTTCGGGGATGTCGCCTTCCACGAAGAATGGAACGCTGGCGACGCCCGATCGGCCACCGCTATCTCGCGCCCAAGCGACGAGGCGATAGGCACCGGGAATCAAGGGGGCTTCCAACTCGTAGTTGAGTCCAGCATCTTGGGCCAGGAAGTCGCAGGCACCCGTGGTCTCCCACAGGTAGTTGCCATTGGCATCGAAGACATCACGTCCAACCAGCCAGTCGACGAAGAGTTCTTCGCCTTCGGGATCGACCGCCAGAAGTTCAACATTGATGATCTGACCCGCCTCGACCGTCTGGGCCTCAATGCCGTTGATGCCGGTGACCACGGGGGAGAGATTTTCAGGGGGAGTGCCGTTCCACGCTTCAGAGAGCACGTCGATGCACTGAGTCGGTCGGCCTTCATAGTCGAACATGGTCCACCACGTGTCGATCGGCGAATCGAGGGTGTCCCAGGCGAAGGCAAAGCCACCCAGACAGAGATCTGATTCGGCAACAATGGAGTCGACCCAGCCGCTTCGATACCAGTCGGCCTTGACCTTGTTGGGATGCTCGAGCCGGGACCTCCAAGAGGTCATCGGTGAGCTCCACCATCCTTGAGGGCCGTATTCCGGAATAAAGTAGGGCCGATCCCAGGGGGATGCTTCCACTTTCGCCCGGATCTGCGGCATGGTCTCGTAGGCGTTGATACCCCAGATGTCGATGTTCGAGCACCAGTTGCTCAGCTGGGTTCCATTGTCAATCTGGTGCCAGTCGCCTGTCTCTGCGGTCACCGCAACCGTGGGGTGATTCGGATCACGTTGCTTCACCATGGCCGCCGTGTTGTTGATGGCTCTCCAGATGAGCTGGACGACCTGGGTGTTGGCGTCCGCTTCGGCCGTGAGATGGCAGAGTTCGTTGCCGACCCCCCAAGCGAGTAACGCCGGATGATCCTTGTAGAGATCGACTTGGATGGCAAGGGTTTCAATCTGGTTGTTGACCGCAGCGATGTTGGTGTAATCAAAGAACGCACCAGCGCTGTCAACATGGCCGATCGGATGTTCCATCCAGAGGCCGAGGAATACGGCGATTCCGTGCTCGTGGGCCGCGTTCAGAATTCCGAGGGTGCCCGGGCCAGTTCCCCAGAGCCGGATGCAGTTTCCACCGGCGGCTTTTAACTGAGACAAGAGGTTGTCGAGTTCGGGGCTGGCACTGTTTCGAACCACACACCCGCCCTTGATGAAGAACGGCGACCCGTTTCGATACAGCTGCCAGCCGTCCTTAGTTTGTTTGACTTCGACGATGCTTGGTCCTTCGGAGCCGTCTCCGGCGGAGGCAACGCCTGGTGAGGCGATCAGCATGGTCACGAAGAGCCCGAGGGCGATCAGGGGACGGAGCGTCATGTCAGTTTTCTTCCGGGGTGGCGCTGGTGGTCTGCCGGTGACAGGATCGGGGAGGCAGAGAGTCGAGAATACGCAATAAAACCATGAGAGACAAACAAACAAACCTCATTTGGGTAATCAAGATATAGATGTCCGAAGAGCATCTTGGAAAGAGAGGAGGATCACGGAAACCCGGATCTCGAAGTGTTATTTTCCGAGCATCTAGAGACCTCGGTGTCTGGGTTCAAAAAAAATCAACTCGAAATTGCAAAAGAGTTCGGAAAGACTGGATTGAGCGGGGTTTAGGCGTAGCATTGGGTCGTCTGGGCAGTATTTGACGGCAATTGTGTCGTGTCAGGCAAGAGACGTTTCGTCGCACCAATTGTTCAGACGCACCGAATCGTTGATCTACACCGAGATTGCGTACCTACAGGCTCGCCTCGTTCGTTCCCTCACCTCAGGAGAAGACTCGTGACCATTCGTACCATGACCCTCGGCCTTATCGCCGCCGCACTCGTTCCGATGGGAACCAGTTTGGCCGATGACGGAGGGCCAAACACTCTTGAAAACCCAGGATTCGAAAACCAATTTCGCGGCACCTACGCCACGTTCGGAAACGCCGAACGAAGCAGCGAGATCACCCACGCGGGATCTGGATTCGCCCTGAAGACGTTTGGGTGTTTCTGTGCGGACTACAACGGCAATGGCGCGGTCTCTCTCTACGACGTCCCGGTCTCGGCGGGTGAGGTCTACCGGGTGGGGGCGTTCGCCTTCACGCCAGACTTTGACTCGCTTGCAGGCACGAACAACTGGTCGGGCATCAAGGTTGAGTTTAAGAATGCGAGCGGTTCGGTCGTGAGCATCGCCGAGCAGCGAATTCTCGTCGGGAGCGATCCGGACATGATTACCGGTGCGTGGCAAGAAGCGAGTTTCCTGACCGTCGCCCCCGCTGGTGCCACGAATCTCACGGTGGTTCCCGTCTTCCTTCAGGCTGGCATGACGGAGCCGGGTGCAAGCTGGACCGACGACATGAATTTCTCGCAGGACAAGCGAAATCCTGAAGCCCCATTGGTCAACGCGTCGTTCGACAACGGCGTGGACTACAGCTATCAAACGTCGATCATCTTCAACGCATGGGACGAGCAGTACGGCAACATCTTCTTTGATGACTTCAACTATCTGAGTCCGCCCCATTCCGCAGGAATGTTCGGAACCTTTCCGGACTACGACGGCGACGGTCAGTGTGATCCGGGTGGCGTCTCGGGTTTGAATCAACTCGTCCCCGGCGTGTTTGAAGGCGACCTGGTCACGCTTTCGATGTCATCTTGGACGCCGGCCTTCGACTCAATCGTCGGCACCGACAACTACGTCCTTCAGAAAATCGAATTCCTCGGTTCGGATCTCGGCAGCCCACTCGACTTCGTGGCCGGCGTCGTACTCGATGGTGCGGGCGCCTTCAACAACGACACGTGGTACTCGTCCGAAATCTCAGGGACGGCCCCCGCTGGCACGACCTCGATTCGCATCGTGTGTCAGATTGTTCAGCCCGACTGTGCCGGCGGTTCCATTCGAATTGACAACATTGATCTTGCCGTGGAGAGCGGCGGCGGCGGCGGACCAGACCTGTGCGTTGGCGACTTCAACGATGACGGTACGGTCAACGGTGCTGACTTCGGAGTGTTGTTCTCCGAGTGGGGCGTCTGTCCCGGATGTGATGCAGACCTCAACGAAGACAACGTCGTGAACGGTGTCGATGTCGGTGCCTTCCTTGCCGTCTGGGGCGACTGCCCTGACGACGGTGGCGGCGGTGGTGGCGATGACCCGGGCGACTGCCCGGAGTGTGACTGCTGTGAGGCCAACGGCAACACCAGTTGCACCGATGCGGTCTGCACCGAGGCAGTCTGTAACGTCGACCCAATCTGTTGCCAGTTTGGCTGGGATTCAGTGTGTGCAACGATCGCCGAAGATGTGTGTAACAACTGCGAAGGCTGATTTTCACACTCATTCAGGGGAAGATTGGCATGCCAATCCGGACTCACCGTTTTCGACATTTTCTTCGACTTCTTCAGTTCACGACCGTCGCAGCATTCGCTGCGACGGTCGTGGCCGTTGGAGGCGGAGATGGACCCTGTTCCGCGCACAACCCGAGCTTTGAGATCGGGCCGGGTGAGAATGGCGAACCCGTCGCCGGTTGGGAGAACAGCGGAAACGTGGGGCGTGGAAACGGATTAACGGCGCACGGGAGTTGGGCGGCGTGGCTCTACGGCCCGTTCAATGGCAATGCGGGAATCTCGCGACTTCATATCACCGTCGAGTGCACCGCCGGCTGGCAGCATCGACTCGCGGTGTCGGCTGGACATCGGGGCGCAGACGCGTTGGTTGGGGCGGCTCGAGCCGCGTTCACCGTGACCTGGCTTGATGGCACAGGTGTCTCGCTCGGCGTTGACTCGGTCATTCTCCTGAACGCAGATTCGCCCGTCAACGAGATGATTGAGATCAACAGACTCTTCGATCCCGCCCCAGTTGGTACCAACCGTATGCGGCTCGAATTTGTGTTCATCCAGACGGCGGCGCAGGAGACGGGGCGAGCGTATGTGGACGCCTTCCGCATGGCTCGAGTCAATCCATCGGTCTACCAGTGGGGCGATTTTGGTTCGACATCGCTGAACTTCAGTGACCGAGTCTGGCGGGTCAAATCTGCCTACACCGGTCCAGGACCGAATTCGTTCTCCGCGTCGGCGGACAACGCGACGGTGAGAGCCGACGGCTCACTGCGGCTGGCGATCACCCAGACCGGCGGCCAGTGGCGATGCTCAGAAGTGGTGGTCGAAGACGTGCTCGGCTACGGCACCTATCGATTTAAGACCAGAGGCCGGCTTGACCTGCTCGATCCGAACGTCGTCTTCGGGCTCTTTCTCTGGGAATATGCCGACTGCTATGCGGATGAAGTGATGTGGTGGAACCCGCCCAACGAATTCGACATCGAATTCAGCCGTTGGGGTCAGCGCGGCAACGACTTCGCGCAGTTCGTCGCCCAGCCGTACTGGTGGGGTGGGAATATCAGCCGGTTCGAGATGCCGGAGCCGACGCCGTCCGAGGTCACCAGTGAATTCAACTGGACCCCCGACGGGGTGATCTGCCGGGCCTGGCTCGGGCACGCCGACGAGCCTTCCTCGCGGGACCTACTCCACGAATGGACCTACACCGGACCGCACCAGCCGCGGCCCGGTCTCGCACGGGTGCATCTCAACCTCTGGTTGGTCAATGGCAGTGCCCCGATGAACGGGCAGGAGCAGTCGATCGAGATCACGGCGTTCGACTTCATTGCGCCGCCCGTCACCGATTGCGTCGGCGACTTGAACGGGGATCTGTTCGTCGACGGTGCGGATCTCGGACTGTTGATCGGCGGGTGGGGGACGAGCGGCATCGGAGATCTCAACGACGATGGGTCGATTGATGGCGCCGATCTCGGCCTGATGATTGGTGCGTGGGGATCGTGTCCGAACTGACTCAAGTGCAGGGATCGGGTTCGAGGTCCATTCTAAAGCGGATAGGCGTCCATCCATTTCAAGGCCATGAATTGAATGGTGGCCGCTCCCGCGAGCGCGCCGATCGTGAGTATCGCAAACCAAGTTCGAGGCAGGCGGTCGATGATGGATGCGGCGTCTCCAATCGCGCCAGCGTTTGATCCGCACTCGGGGCAGCGAGATCCGGACTCCTGAGAATCTTCTAGTAGCGTGTAGCCACACCGGCTGCAGTCGTGCTGGTCGCGTGGCCGCCACGTGAGGAAGCAACGTTGCGGCGCCCAGAGTACGACAATCAGAAATACGACCAGCACGTTGAGAAGAATGCCCTGAACAAGGGTGATCAGGAGGGTCGTGAAGAACTCTGGTCGGAGGGGCTCGAACCCAAGCCAGGTGACTCCAAACTCCACCGCCTGGGTAGCGATCAACCCGGGCCAAAGATCGACGGCGATGCCGATGGGAAGGATCACTGAAGTGATCACCCGCAATACGAAGACGATGCAGAACGTCCGCTTCAGGAATGGACGATGCAGAACTCCCCGGAACAAACTGCTGACGGAGATGATCGTGAAGCTCGCCGCGAAGATGATGACCCCAAGGATCATCGCCGGAATTGAAAATTCATTCGCGCCCCAGAGAAAGCTCGGGACCGAGGAAATGGCACAGATCGAGAACCAGAGGGCCGAACGGCGGCCAATCATCTCAAGATCTACTGGAGGGAGGTTGGATCGAGTTGAGCGCATTGGTTCAGGGTGTTCGTCGTGTCACATCGACCTCGCCTCCCGGTCTTGGGGGTTGTGTGAGGGTCTTCGTGCCGTATCGGTGATTTCAACCGAAGACGAAGAACGTACCACCCTGGACCAGCATCCCGCCGATTCCCGAGGCGATCACCACGAGGAGGAACTTCGGCCAGGATGCTCGATCGATCCAGGCTCGCCGATCGTTCAGCCCCTCGTTGGTCCGCCCGCATTCGGGGCAGATCGCGGTGGTGTCCTCCGCTAACGTTTCGAGGTGGTAGCCACAGCCGGCGCAGGCCTGGGGGTCGTGTGTCGGCGGCTTCCATTCCATGAACATCTTCTGCAGGAGCCAGACGAACGTGACCGCGAGGAGGATGAGGATATTGATCAGCGTCCCCTGGACGAGCGTCGACGCCAGCGTGGACGCGAATTTGCCGAATCCAACTTCACGTTCGAGCGTCTCACCGGCCATCAGCGCGAGCATTCCCGGGAACATGTCGACGGCCATCGCGGCGCCGGGGACGATGCAGGCCGCAAGGCGGATCCCGTACCCGATCTTGAATGATCGCGCGACGAACGGCTGTTGCAGGCGTCGCCTGAATCCGCGACTGCTGCTGGCCAGGCCGATGAAGCAGCCGTAGAGCAGGATGCCGAGCAGCATCGCGGTCGGCGAGGCTTGGTTCGCGGTCAATCCAAGGATGAAACTCGTGGTTCCCGCGACGTACGCGATCACCACCCAGAGGATGCAACGCCGGAGCGTCGCGCGGGTCGAGAGGCGATCCGCCGGCTCGGGGGTTCGCGTCGAAGGGGGAGGCGGTGCGGTCGGGGGCGACTTCGCGTTCGCGGTGGCATCTGCAGATGCGGTCATGTGAGAATCTCGCGGACGATTCGGGCCGATTCGACGCCGGTGAGGCGGACGTCGAGGCCCTGATATGGAACGCTCAATCGTTGGTGGTCGAGTCCGAGGAGATTCAGCATGGTGGCATGAAGGTCGCGGACGTGGACAACGTCTTCCACCGCGTTGTAGCCGAGTTCGTCGGTGGCGCCATGCGTGACGCCGCCTTTGACGCCGCCGCCCACGAGAAACATCGAAAAGCCCTTGATGTGGTGATCGCGGCCTGGATCTGCGCCGCCACCTTGGGACATTGGAGTACGACCGAATTCGCCGCCCCAAACAATGAGGGTGTCTTCGAGCATACCGCGTTGCTTGAGATCCTGAATCAAGGCCGCGGTCGGCTGGTCACAGTTTCGGCAGCAGATATCCATGTACTGCTTCAGGCCGCCGTGGTGGTCCCAGCCACGATGATAGAGCTGAATAAAGCGAACGCCTCGCTCGGCAAGTCGGCGGGCAAGCAGGCAGTTGCTCGCGAAAGATCCGTCGCCCGGGACCGCGCCGTACATTTCCAGCGTCTCCTTGGATTCATCTTTGATGTCCATGAGGTCAGGGATCGACGTCTGCATTCGAAACGCCAATTCGTGCTGGGCGATTCGGGAATCGATCTCCGGATCGTGGGTGGTCTCGGCGCGAAGGCGATTGAGATCCCGAACCGCGTCGACCAGATGTGATTGGCAGTCGGAGGTGATCCCGGGGGGGTTGCCCACATAATGGACGGGATCGCCTTGCCCGTGGAACTCGACCCCAGAAAGACGACTGGGAAGAAATCCGCTCGACCATTGCCGAGCGGCGATGGGCTGGGGGTTCCGGCCGCCGACGCTGGTGAGCACCACGAATCCGGGAAGATCCTCGTTGATCGAACCGAGTCCGTAATTCACCCAACTCCCCATGCTGGGGCGATCCGGAACGATTGTTCCGGTGTTCATAAACGTGTGGGCGGGGTCGTGGTTGATCTGTTCGGTCACCATCGAATTCACGATGGCAATGTCGTCGGCACAGGTGGCGATGTGCGGCAGGTAGTTGCTGATTGTCTGGCCGCTCTCGCCGTGCTTCGAGAACGTGGCGCGGGATCCGAGGCATCGGAGATCGGCGCCCTGCAATTGGGCGATTGGCATTCCTTCGGTGAATGAACCGGGCATCGGGGCGCCATCCAGTTCGGTGAGACGAGGCTTGGGGTCGAAAGTTTCCAGATGGCTCGGCCCGCCGGCCATACAGAGGAAGATCACCCGTTTGGCTTTCGGAAGATGCGATGGCAGAACATGGCCGCCAGCCGTCGCCTGGGGTGATCCAAAACCGGGCAACCATTGGGAAAGGGCCGCCGCGCCCACACCCATCGAAAGCGATCCGAGAAACTGACGTCGGTTGGCTCGTTCAATCTCCTGGATGATGTGCTGGGGTAGTTCACTCACGGTTGAAAGTCTCGTGCAAGTTGAGGATTGCTCTGCTTACCTGCATCCATGCAGCCAGTTCGATGGTGGCAATATCTTTCGGAATCGGTGAGCCGCCGATTGCAACGAATGCGGCGGCGGAAGCGGGGGACGCCGCGAAATCGCGACGAGCTTGAGTGAGGACGTCTCGGAGAATACGGACTTCTTCGGGATCAGCCTGTCGCGAGGTGGCGATTCGCATGGCGTGGAGGAGTCGTTCATCGTCTTGATCAAACGGTATCGAGAGCAAACGCTGGGCAAGTCCGCGAGCCGCCTCGAGAAAGACGGGGTCGTTCATCAGGACAAGGGCGGCGAGGGGGGTGTTGGAAGTGTCTCGTCGAGCCGTGCAAGCCTCGCGAGTCGGAGCATCGAAAGCTTTGAGCATGGGATGCAAGAATTGGCGTTGCCAGTGAACGTAAACCCCGCGCCGCCATTGATTGTCGTCGTTCGCCGCTTGGTATCGCCGCACGGGAAAGTTGAGATGCCGATAGTAGCCACCCGGTTGTGGGGGCTTGACGCTTGGGCCGCCGACTCGATCGACCAGGATGCCGCCGATGGACAACGCGGTATCTCGGATCGCTTCGGCCGAGAGCCGGTGGCGGCTCTGCCTGGCGAAAAGGAGATTCGCAGGATCGGCGTCGGTTTGGGCCAGCGTCGGAATAGAACTTCTTTGGTAGGTATTGGAAAGCACGATCTCACGAACCAATTGCTTGATATTCCAGCCCGAATCGATGAACCGAATGGCGAGATGATCGAGCAACGCGGGATCGCTCGGGGGACGGCCTTGACCGCCGAAATCCTCGACCGATGGACAAAGGCCTTCTCCGAGGAGCATCTCCCAGATCCGGTTGACGAAGACTCGTGCGGTGAGTTCACCGACCCCGCCTTGCGCCGCGGGCGTGACGAGCCACGTGGCGAGTTCGAGGCGGTCCGCGCGGCCCTCCGGTTCCAGTTGGCCCAGAAATGTCGGAACCGCCGGCAGAACGATCTCCCCTGATTCGTCCATCCAGTCGCCCCGTCGGAGGATCCGAACATCACGCGGCGTCTCGAGCGCCCGTGTGAAGAGGGTGCGAGGGAGCATGGAATCGAACGCCGTAGCCGCCGCGAGGGCCGCTCGGTGACGGGCGGTTGCTTCGAGCACTGAGGGCGCCTCGCTGGCATGCCGCGCTTTGAGCATCTCCCGTGCCGGTTCAGTGCGCGAACTCGGCGGCGTGGCGAGCGCCTCGACCAGTGCGGCAGGGGCCACGGTGTCGGCCAGAATGCTGCAGGCATCCCAATGCACGATCCCTCCGAATTGCGTGAATGCGATGCCGGTGATTTTCTCATCGGGATTGATTCCCAGAAGGCGGGCAGAGACTTCAAGCCGAACCCATTCGCCGAGCGTCGGGAGATCACCCATTCGGCGATAGCCATCGTGATCGTCGGCCCGGCGGCCGTAGGTGATCTGATCACCGCCCCACACCGCTCGGTGTTCCCAGTTGCCCTCGACATTCGCCTGAAGCATCACGGCTTTAGGAGGATTCGCGGGATCGAGATGGACCCACGCCATGATCTGGTCGTCGGGTTGGACGACTAGGGTCTTCGTGGTATCCACCGTGTAATGCTGGGTGAGCCCATCGCTTGACTGGCGACGGTAGGCCTCACCACGGATGGGTTCCAGGCCTGGGGTTCGATCGAATGACCAATCGCCCTGTGATCGACCGCCAGTATCGAGGACGTCGTCAACCCAAATCGTCTCGACTGGCGTGTGAGTTGCGAGCCGGGCGCTCAGTTCACGCTCCCAAGCGGGTTGTCGTTTCTCGAGTTGAGCCGTCGCCGCGTCGAGGCTTTGTTGGGCCTCTTTGACCGCGGCTTCGAGGGTGGCGCGGTGTTGGCGATCATCGTGATCGATGACCCGCATCTCGGGGGACCGACGCGTTGGAGTCGTATTCAGTCCGTCGTAAGGCTTTCGGAGATGTTCTTCGTCATCAATGTCGGCGAAGAAGGCGCCGAAGGCATGAAAATCGCGGGCGGTGAACGGATCGTATTTGTGGTCATGGCACTGAGCGCACCCGAGCGTCGCGCCCATCCAGACTTCCGAGGCGTTTCGGACGCGATCAGCCATGTAGATCGCTCGATACTCTTTGAGTTGCAGGCCGCCTTCATGGGTGGTTTGCAGAAGGCGGTTGTATCCGGAGGCGATCAACTGGCTTTGCCCGGCATCGGGGAGGAGGTCGCCGGCGAGTTGCTCGAGGGTGAATCGATCGAACGGCATGTTCTCGTTGAGTGCCTGGATCACCCAGTCTCGGAAGGGCCACGTGTGGTGTTCCTGATCGCCGTGGTACCCAACGGTATCCGCGTAGCGAACGAGATCGAGCCACTTGGTCGCGAATCGTTCGCCGAAGTGATCACTTGCCAGAAGTCGATCCACCACCACGTGGTATGCGTCTTCGCCCGAGTGGTTGAGAAAGGCATCAACTTCTTCAAGGGTCGGAGGAAGGCCACCGAGGTCGAAGCTCACTCGGCGAAGTAGCGTCACGCGATCTGCGGGTTGTGATGGTTCGAGACCAGCGGAAGCGAGTTGAGCCACATTCATGGTGTCGATCGAGCGGTCGGAGCCAAGATCGGATGCACGATCAGGGAAGACGTAGGCCCAGTGCGGGCTGAAACTCGCCCCCTCTTCGATCCATCGTTTCAGAATGAGGCGTTCCGATTCGTCGAGCTCGTCATGAGCCGATTCGGGAGGCATCGGATCATTGGGATCAATGATTCGTTGCCAAAGTTCGCTCGCCGCGGGGTCTCCCGGAACGATCGCAAAGATCCCAGGGGCAAGCTCGCGGGTCGCGGATTCAAAATCGAGCAGGCTCAGGTCCGCTTCTCGGGCCTCTGCATCAGGCCCGTGGCACGCAAAGCAATGCTTCGAAAGAATGGGGCGGACTTCTCGCGTGAAGTCGAGCGGCGCCGTTTGTGCGGAGGCATCTCCCGCGAGCCCCGCGAGAAGAACCGTGAGAAGACTGAGTGGGATGCGTATCACCAATGGCACCGTATCACCACCCTGCAGAGGGGGCAAAGAATATTGGCGTCAGACCCGATCGCGGCTGCTGGCAGGGTCGATGCGATCAGGGGCAAGATCCCCAACCGCCGAGCAGCAGGCCAAGGTCGGCACCATTGACGATGCCGTCGCTGTTGAGGTCCGCAACGCACGGTCCTTTGCCGCAGGTACCCCAAGCACCGAGCATCAAACCGAGGTCGGCGCCATTCACGAGGCCGTCATCGTTGATGTCGCCAACACAGGGTTCTGGCGCCTCGATCGTGAGACTCGCCTGCATTCCGAGCGATTCGCAATGGCTTGAGATGTTGCAGAAATAACCGAGGGTTCCTGCGGCCAGATCCGACGGAAGGGTCACTTCGACCGTCGGGGTTATCGAGTTCAAAGCGTCGTTGATGGAAAAACCGTCGTAGGCGCCAGGCGTGCAGTCTGTTCCGGTGGTCACGGTGTGGCCGCCGCTGGTTCTCTGCCAGATGATGGTGTCACCCGGGGCGACCGTGAGACTCGAGGGAACGAAGGCGAACCCTTCCTGCATGATGACGTGGGTTTCGGCGATCACGGGGATGACCGGGATGGTCAGCGTGATGACGGCCATCGTTGAAAGAAGGTGGCGCATGGAGAGGGGATCCGGGTCGTCGAGGACAGAAAGAACAAAGAAGACGCCTTCCATCATTGTCCGTCCTCGGCTCGGAATCCAATGAAAACCCAGATCTCGGTTGCCGAACAGATCCCGTGCTTCCGAATCAGCACCAAAAAGGCGGTATCGCGGCGATGCGTCTCGGGATGTCGCTTAGCTTCCGGCCATCACGGCGCCGGCGAATTGAATCTCGATGATCTGTTCGCCGGGGACATCGGTGGTGATGGCGATGGTCCCTTTCAAGGTCCCGGGCCTCGAAGGTGCGTTTCCGGTCAAGGTAAGCATCCATTCCGTCCTCCCCGAGTCGATCGGCTCGACGGCGACCGCCAGGCCCTCAGGACTCTTCACGATAGTCGCTGACGTGCATTCAAAGGCCGCACCATCGGCTCTCCGGAGCGTCGTTGTTTTTAAGATTTTTTGACCGGAACGAAGGCTAAGGAGTGCCAGCAACGTTCCCTCCGCGTTGATCTTTCCTTCGAAGGAACCGTTGACCACAAAGCGTTTCTGAATCGGACGAGGGCCATCCTTGGTATCGATGGTTCCGGAGACCAACATCCCGCCGGTGTGCCATCCCCACGGCGTCTCCGCGGGGAAGTTGACGTCGACGATCCAGGAGCCTCGTGGCGCGCCTTCTGGTGTTGTCTCGGTGATCGTGGCGGTCGCATGATCAGCGAGCTCGCCGGTGAAGGAGACGTTGGTCAACTGGCAGTCATCGGCCAGGGCCGCGATTTCGATCACCCCGGTCTGGGGTTGCCCGTACGCCACTCGTCCCATGGCAAGGAAACCCGGTTCTGCTTGGAGGGTGGGAATCACATTGGCTTTGAGGGTGACCGAGGCCACTGGAACCAGGGGGTCAGAGGAGACCACTTGAATGTACTTCTGTTGCTGGCCACTTGATTTCGGTGTGAAGTTGAGCGCGAATGAGCCGCCCTCACCCGGCGCGAAGGTTTGGTCTTCTTCGAATCCGATGGTGGTGCAGCCGCAGGTGGGGATCACCCGTTGAACCGTCAAGGTGTCGCCACCCGTATTTTCGAATCGGACTTCGGCGGTCCGAGTTTCGTAGTCCGCCACGTCACCCAAGTCGAGGATTGGATTTTCGATGGTCAAACGAGCCTTGGTGGGGTCGGCGGTGGGTCTGGCGGTGGCTCTGGGGACCGAGGGCGGATCGTCACATGCGGGTATCGAGAGGGAGGCGGTCGCCATCAGGAGCGTGGCGATGATGGTCGTGCGATATGAATGGCTGGCGGCGGTACTGGGCATGAGGGGTGCTCTTCAGGGGCTCTTGAGAATTCGGTCCTGAGTCTCATCCTATATCGCCCAAGAGACGGCCCGCAACGCCTGGGCTGGCGGCTGGTGGCAGGGGGGCGATATTGGACAGGTATTTGCATCCTCGACTCGATATCCGGTGGTTTGCCCCGTATCATCCGGACTCGATCTCTCGTCTCCGATTCCGATGCCATGAAGGTGTCGAGGCTGATGAGAAGCGGAACCAGTCGGTTTCGGGCGTGACCCACGTCATCAAGAGGGTGATAGGCACGGTCGTTGTCGAAGATGGCATCGCACCCGTTCGAGTTGAGCCCGACGGTCGCATTTGCCACCCGATCGGCCGTCCCGTGATCCAAGGGGCCTCGAACGTCTTCGGAACTCAAATGCCCGCTCAAGCCGTCGTTCAAGAAAAGTCGGTCAGGCTCGCCCCGCCTGAAGCCACGGTCCCCAATCGGATTCGTTGGGAATATGCACTTCCGATCGTGGGGTTGCATCTCATCGCGCTGCTGGCGTTTGTCCCTTGGTTCTTCAGTTGGACCGGGTTGATCGTGATGATCGTGGGGATCCACGTGTTCGGCCAGGCGATCAATCTGTGTTACCACCGGATCCTCACCCATCGGGCTTTAAAAGTGCCGAGGTGGCTCGAACACGGATTCGTGGTGATGGCGTTGTGCTGCATGGAGGACACACCGGCGAAGTGGGTCGCCATGCACCGAATCCATCACAAGCATTCTGATCACGAAGATGATCCGCACAGTCCGTTGGTCGCGTTCCTTTGGGGGCATCTTGGTTGGTTGGTGGTCAAGAACCGCGAGACGCACAGTCTGGCGTCCTATCGAAAATTCGCGCCAGACATTCTCAAAGACCCGTTCTACATGAAGTTGGAGAAATCCTACGCTTGGGTCTGGATCTATATCATCCACGCCGTGTTGTTTTTCGCGGTGGGTTTCGGGCTGGGCCTGGCAATCGACGGGACGACGGCGGCTGGATGGCAATTCGGCGCGAGCCTGTTGGTCTGGGGAGTCTTCGTTCGTACCATCGCGGTGTGGCACATCACTTGGTCGGTGAACTCGCTGACGCACCTCTTCGGATATCAGAACTACGAAACCTCCGACCACAGCCGGAACAACTGGTTCGTGGCGATTCTCACGGTCGGTGAGGGGTGGCACAACAACCATCATCACGATCAGGCAAGTGCGTCCAATCAGCACAAGTGGTGGGAGTTGGACATCACGTACTACCAGATCCGAATCCTGGAATGGTTGGGACTCGCGACGGACGTCAGGCGTCCGCGTCATCAGCGACATGCGGCCCGCGCCGTCGTGGCGACGGATCAGTCTGTGCCGGCAGATTCGGGCGATTGAAACGGCGCTGAAAGTACCCACAGGATGAATCGAGCGTTATTGAAATGGCTGATCGCGGTGTGCCTTCTGGAAGGCACTTCCACGTTGGTACTCTTCTTCGTCGCGATGCCCATGAAGTACATGGCAGGGCGACCCGAGTGGGTCTCCGTGGTTGGGCCGATTCATGGGTTTCTCTTCGTCGTCTTGGTTCTGATGTTTCTCGTGGGCCGACGGGCCGTGCCGCTTTCCAACCGCGTGTTCCTCGCGGGACTCGCTGGCGCCGTGCTTCCATTCGTTCCCTTCATCGTCGACGTCTGGCTGGTCAGACTTCTGCGTGAAGGTTCGATCGAAAAGTCGGACTGAGCGGGTCGGCGAGCGTCATCGCGAGACCAACCGCCCGGTCAAAAGTCGCGTCGTTGCGTCGGGATCTTATAAAAGCCTTCGCCGGTCGATTCCAATTCGCCGCTCGCCGCCAACGCCCACCAGACCTCTGGGGGGAACGTATTCGGTGGAATGATCGCATCGAAATCGGCATCCTTGCCGCTGGTGAGTGGGCTTCGACCGAGTTTCGATTCAAGATCAAGCCGAGTCAATTTCATTCGCTTTCGGTACGCCCGCATGGCCTCTCGGCGGATCTCCACGGGGATCTCGGGGCCGGCTTCGATCTCGGGTTGGGAGTTGGTGATCTCGAGTTCCGGATTGCGAAGTTGCGCGATCAACTGGTCAATCAAGTCAAGATCCCGCCCTGCCACGGCGCGGGCGACCGTGGATGAGTCGGACTTTGCCTTCAAGAGAAGACGTTGCATGGCACCCCATTCGGGTCCAACCTTCTCCGTCGAAAGCGTTTGGCGTGTGGCGTCGATCTCGACCAAGGCCGCATCGAGATCGAACTCGACGTTTGGTCGTCCGGAACCGGGTTTCTTCTTCTTTCGTTTTGGTTTGGCCATGGTCGCAGGCTAGCAGAAGCGGAGCGAGTCACGGAATTGCCAAGGATGGGGTGACGCATCGCGATCAAAAAATCCACCGAAGCACCCGTCGCGCTCGCAGGACACGGTGGCGAAGGTCGCGACGAATCCGACGCGGCGAAAAGTCCGCGCATCGTTGATGTCGTATCCCCACGCGAAGATGAAGCCTTCGGTACGTCCGCGACCGGGGTAACGACGTGACGAGACTCGGATGGATCCTCGCAGTAGGCCGCCAGTGAGACGGGGATGGCCAGCGGGAGGGTTCGTTGGAGGGTGACCATGAAGGCACCCTCTGTATCGGGGGGCCGAGTATGAGAGACGGCGCCCTGATGCATCGGCGGGGCAAGACGACCCGAGAGGCCGAGGTCCGGCACAACCCCGATTCAGCAGTCGGCTCGAACGACGTGTTAAGGAGCCGCCAGCGACCGAGTCCGGATCCATCAATTGAAGACCCACGATTCCCTAAAAAGGGGTGCGTTCATCATGGGATTGATCGAGGGGGCCAGCACGCTCGTTCTGGTTTATCGGCGGTCATCATAAAGAGGGACTTCATCCACAGCCCCGGGGCGGGATGGCGGTCTCGAGCAGCGGCTCGATTCACGGGCTGGTGGGAGCCGTGCTGCCGTTGGTGGTTCTCTTCGTGGAAATCCCGCTTCGCCGGATACTGGCGGCCTAGGTAAACGTACGTTCCTGACGAATCTTAGGATTTTATCATTCGGGAATTCGACCCTAGCCTCTACTCTAAAGTCTTCAGTAACAAGGTATTCCCTGCCCTGCGACCCTACCCCTACCGGAGAGACGCCCCCATGATTCGTCACAAGTTTTTTGCCTACACCCTGTTTGCCGGAATGGCCGCCTTCGGCGCCACCACCACCGCGTCTCATGCCGGTGGTGAAGACACCTATTCCGGCGGAGCGGCCGTCGCCTACCTGCCCGTGGAATTCGTGCTCGGCGGTGCGAACGCGCTCGGTGTGAATTATGAATTCCCGGGCAATCCGTTCCTCCCGGTCGTGAACGGTTTCCCCGTTCCGCTCTATGACCCCTCGGGATCTGGTAGCGTCACCAATTACGCGATGGAGGTCACCTCGACTTTCAACGAGTCCGACGGAAGCTACAGCGTCTCGCTGGAGGTCTTCACCCCAAACGGAGATCCATTCGTCAATGATTTCACGCCGCTGGTCGTGCAGACCGCCGATGGGCCGGAGATTGCGAACGAATTCGTGATCGACCTCGGCAACGGGTACGAGCTCCCCGGCTTCCCGGTGGACGGCGTCGATGTCGGTAGCCTGCCCGGCAACGTCTTCGTGAACGTGGAGTACTGGTTCGAGCGTCTCGACGGCACCCAGAACGTCGAGTTCGGAGAGACCACGGGACCGTTCCTGACCGAAGCGGGATTCGTCTTCGGCTGGGGGTATGACCTCTTCGTCGATCAGCCCGACAATCCGGACAATCCCCGGAACATCAACCGTGCGGGATTCACCGCGACCTTTAAGCCGATCCTGCCTTCGTGCCCGTGTATCGGCGACCTCAACGACGACTGCATGGTCGACGGTGCGGATCTCGGACTCATGCTCGGTGCGTGGGGTCCGTGCGGCAAGAAGGGCCCGGGGTGCTTCGGTGATCTCAACGACGACGGGAAGGTCGACGGTGCCGACCTCGGGCTTCTCCTGGGCGACTGGGGCTGCGACGGCTGAGTCCGGACGGTTCACGCCTCGTTGACGTTTTAGAATCATTTATCAACGGCCGGTTCCCTCGGGGAGCCGGCCGTTGTGGTCATCCAGCGGAGGTGGGCGCTGGATTCCGACCTCGGACCCCGAGCCGCCGCGATTCCGGGCCGCGGAGGCTGTCCTCGGCGGTCTGCATCTCCTGAGGGTGTTTCGGCACCAGATCTTCGAATGTCGGTATCTGTCAGCATCCGACGGTTGGAGGTGGCCGAAACGCCCCTCGTACGAGTTTTCAAATCCCTGAGGTTTCGTCCATGATTCATCGAAATTGTCTTCTTCGGCCGGCCTGGTCCTTGGTCGCATCGGGGCTTGTGGGTTTCTTCGGCGCGACTGCTGCGGCTGAGACTTTCACGCTTGAACCCGGACCTGCCGATCGCATTCAAGCACTGATTGACGATGTGGTGTCGGATGGAGACGTGATCCTGCTCGAGGCGGGTGACCACGTCGTCGAGTCGGTGATCGATCTCCGAGGCCGTTCCATCACGCTTCGGGGTGCGACGGATCGGAACGGTCGGAACGTCGCCCGGCTCACGGGCACGGGCGGTACCGGAATTCTGAGCCTTCGCACGGGCGAATCGCATGCGACCAGCATCGAGACGCTTGATGTTCTCGGCGGCGACATCGATCTGGGCGGGGGCTTGTTGATCGTCGACTCCAGCCCGTCTCTCCTGGGCGTCCGGTTCATCGGAAACACCGCGTCGGTCTTCGGCGGCGGCGTCTGCATCTTTGGCTCGGCCAGCGATCCTCGGTTCGAGCGTTGTGACTTCATCGACAACCGCGCGGACCTCGTCGGCGGCGGCTGTCTCAATGGCACCAACGCGTCGCCGATCTATCGCGACTGCTTCTGGAGTGGCAACTCGGTCGGTCTCTACGGCCGGGGCATGTACAACCAGGTCGATGCCACGCCATCCTTGGTCGGATGCGAGGTCGACGGCTGCTGCGACGTCGTGCCGCCCGGGAGTTTCATCGACGAGGGAGAGAACCTCATCGATCCTTATTGCGGTGGATGCCGGGCCGATTTCAACTGCTACGGCGGGGTGGGATCGGCGGACCTCGGGCTGCTGCTCGGGGCGTGGGGATCCACCGACCCGGTGTACGATCTCGACGGCGACGGCGTGGTCGGCGGTTCCGACATCGGGGCGCTCGTCGCTCAATGGGGCGACTGCAACTGAATTGATTTCTCGGGGGAGAACCGAGGCGGGAATCGACGAGCTCTTGCAGTGATCGTGCCGTGGTGCGGCTCGATCCCTGTCGGGTGCGTCCCTGATCGGATACCTTCGTATCCATGGCCGCTGAATCGTCAACTCCCCGTCGCCCAATCTCCCTCTTCGTTCTTGCGATGATGAGCGCCGCGGTGGTGGTGGGGCTCGAAGGGCTTCCGCTGGCTGGTTCCTTCGGCCTGCCACTCGTCGTCTACTACGCCTTCTTCACCCTTTGCTTCTTCCTGCCGGTGGGCCTCGTCGCGGCGGAGCTGGGCGTCGGTTGGCCTCATGACGGTGGTGTTTATCGCTGGATTCGCGAGGCACTCGGGGAGCGTTGGGCGTTTATGGGGATCTGGTGCCAGTGGATTCAGATTCTCGTCTGGTATCCCACGGTGCTTGCAGTCTGTGCGGTCTCGCTGTCCTACGCGATCGACCCGGAGATGCATGACGTCGGCTGGTTCAAGGTCGTGGTGAGTCTCGGGATCTTCTGGGCCGCGACGCTGATCAACTTCAAGGGCTTGAGCATCAGTGGTTGGTTGACCACGGCGTTGCTCTACCTGGGCACCCTGCTTCCGGTCTTTCTCGCGATCGGGCTCGCCGCCTGGTGGCTGGGATCGGGCCGCGAATCGGCCATCCCGCTGGAGTGGTCCGGCTTCGTACCTCGGATCGACTCGATCGGCGAGGTCGTCGGCGTGGTTGCCATGTTCTCGTTCCTTTCCGGGCTCGAGGTGAATTCGGTCCACTTCCGGCACGTGCGGGATCCGCAGCGATCGATCCCGCGTTCCCTGCTCTTTTCTGGCGTCCTGGTGCTGGCGATCTCCGTGCTCGGGGCGTTGAGCGTCGCGGTGCTCGTTCCGGTCGAGGAGGTCGACCTTGCCGCCGGGACGCTCCAGGTCTTTTCGAAGGTGCTCGGTCCACTCGGCTGGGGCTGGATGGTGTCCATTCTCGCCGGACTCGCCCTTGCGGGCATGATTGGCCACATCATGGTGTGGGTGATCGGGCCAACCGAATCACTCCGGGTCGCCGCCGAAGACGGTCTCATTCCGCCGCTGTTTCAACGGACGACGGCCGGCGGTGCGCCGCGGAACGTCATGCTCCTCCAGGCGGGCGTGGTGTCGGTGCTGTGTCTGCTGATGCTCTTCTTCGACCTCAATCGCATCTTCTACTTCCTGACGATCGCGTCGGCCCAGGTTTACCTGGTCATGTACGTCTTGATGTTTGTATCGGTCATCGTGTTGCGAATCAGGCAGCCGGATGTCCCTCGGGCATTCGTGATCCCGGGCGGCATGCCTGGCCTTCTATTGGTGGCCGGCGGAGGCGGAATCACCGCGGTCGCGGGGATCGTCATCATGTTCTGGCCGCCGGCCACGAAGGACATGGCGATGGATGGGTCCACCTTTACGTTGTCCTTGCTGGCGGTCTTCGTCACGGTGGTGACGTTGCCGATCGTGTTGTATCGGTTCCGCAATCCGGATTGGAAGGATCGGCCGGGTCTGCCCGGGACTTCCACGACTCGGAGTGGTTGGAAGCGGGGAGACTGATCCGAGGCCGCTCGCCGACGTTGGTGGCCGGGAGTATCACCAGGCTTTCATCAGGAGCATCTCATGAGACTCTCTTCCTTCGGCATTCCTGGATTGACACTGCTGCTCGCGGCGCTCTCCGGTCTTTTTCTCTCATGCCAAAGTCGGGCCGACGACCAGCCGCTTCTACTCGAGGCGGAAGACTTCGACGACCACGGCGGTTGGGTACTCGACCAGCAGTTCATGGATCTGATGGGATCGCCGTTTCTCTTAGCGCATGGGATGGGGCGTCCGGTCGCGGACGCGCGGACCGTGGCGGAAGTTTCTTCGCCTGGTCGTCACCGAGTTTGGGTGCGCACTCGCGACTGGGTGGCGCCTTGGAAGGCGTCCGGCGCCCCGGGTCGTTTCCAGGTCTTGATCGACGGCGAGCCGTTGGCCACCACCTTTGGGACGGACGGAGATCCGTGGCACTGGCAGGATGGTGGTCATGTGATGCTGGGAGATCGGGTCGTTGTCGAGCTCCACGACTTGACCGGATTCGAGGGGCGCTGCGATGCCGTGCTCCTCGTACCGGAGGGCGGGGGCGTTCCTCCAAATTCACCTGATGCGCTGCGCCGTTTTCGACGCGACATGCTCGGATTTCCAGAAGAACCAGAGGTCTTCGGAGCCTTCGATTTCGTGGTGATCGGCGGAGGAATGGCCGGCACCAGTGCGGCGGTGACCGGGGCACGACTTGGGCTGTCGGTCGCGTTGGTTCAGGACCGCCCGGTACTCGGTGGCAACTCAAGTTCGGAGGTGAGGGTTTGGCCCCAAGGGCATGTCAATCAGGCGCCGTGGCCCCGCGTCGGGGACGTGGTCATGGAGCTGGTGCCCCAACGGCGGTCGGATTCTCACAACGCGCAATCTGCCGACGTGTTCGATGATGATCGGAAGTTGAGCGTCGCTCGCGGCGAACCAAACCTGACGCTCTTTCTCGGGCAGCGGATGAACGAAGCCATCGTCGAGGGTGGGGTGGTCAAGGCCGTCGTTTGTCAGGACGTCCGGACTGGCCGGCGGGGTCTGATACAAGGCCGATGGTTTCTCGACAGTACCGGCGACGCGTCGCTGGGCTTCTTGGTGGGAGCCGACTTCGAGCAGACCGAGACCGGTCACATGGGCGCGAGCAACCTTTGGAACATCAAATGCCTCTGCAAAGACGAGGATCCTCTGTCTTCCGAACTCGAAGCGGCGTGCGAGGAGGCAACGTTTCCGAACTGTCCATGGGCGGTTGATCTGGTGGACAAGCCGTTTCCCGGTCGAACTCAAGGCGCGACGTCGCCGGAGCCCGGTACGGCGCCGATCAGCCTTGGGCAGTGGTACTGGGAATCAGGTTTCGATCGTGATCCAATCCTCGATATGGAGCGGATTCGCGATCAGAATTTCCGAGCGATGTACGGGGCGTGGGATGCCATCAAAAACGTCGAAGGGCGGTATCCGGCCCATCGGCTCAACTGGGTCGCGTACATCGCAGGAAAGCGAGAGTCCCGTCGGCTACTGGGTGATGTGGTGTTAACCGGTGAGGATCTCCGCGATGGGGTCCGATTCGTAGATGGATGCGTGCCGTGCACCTGGGGAATTGACACTCACCATCCGAACACGAAATACAGCAAAGGTCATGAGGGTGACGAATTCATCGCCGACTTCACGCGTGGCGAAGGCTATGAATATGCCGGGCCGTATTGGGTTCCGTATCGCTGCCTCTACAGTCGGAACATCCGGAACCTCTTCATGGCTGGACGCGACATCAGTGTCACCCACGAAGCCCTCGGCGCGGTTCGCGTGATGAAGACCACTGGGGCAATGGGAGAAATCGTTGGGATGGCCGCAGCGCTGTGCAAGCAGAACGACTGCGACCCGAGGGAGATTTATAGCCGCCATCTCGAGGAACTACAATCGCTGATGTCTCTTGGAGCCGGGCGACCGGTCGAGGCCGATCCGAGCGGAGATTTTCAGCTGACCGGACAATCGGCGCGGATTCGCGGCACGCAACTCCGCTATGAGCCCGAGCGCGATGCCCTGGGGTATTGGCGTACTTCGACCGATGCGGCGGAGTGGAAGATCCGGGTTCCCGTCGAGACCTCCTTTGATGCAGTCGTGACGTACGCCTGTCCCGAGAGTGAAGCAGGGGCTTCGTACGCTCTGAAGTACGTCGGGATTGACGGGGAGCATGGAGCGCTGGCGGCGCTGGTTGAAAGTACGGCGTCCTGGGATCAGCACGAACCACATGCGCTCGGGACGATCACGCTCCCGGCCGGCGAGTATCTCGTCTCGATGACCAGCGGGAAGCCCGAAGGCCCGTTGATGAAGCTTCGTGGAGTGAGACTGGTCGCCCTTCGGGATTAACGAATCCAAGAAATCGCAGAACGCCGTACCGATCATCGGTACGGCGTTCTGCGTTGGTCGATCGGCTTGCACGAGACTGGGGTGACGATGAGTCTTGGGTGGTTGGCGATTGCTGGATGCAACGGAGTTCGTCGTTGATCTTCATGTGGCCATTCGGCCCGGCCGAATCCGCCACGATCAGGAATTTCTGGGCGGCATCGGGTTCGGCGGTTCGTCGCCCCTGGCCGCGACGTGGGGTCACCGAGAGAAAACACGCCTCGACGCGTGGTCGAGGCGGGCTGATGTGTTGTGTGCGGTCGTGTCGAACGTGGTTCAGTAACACGCGCCCCAGACGCTGATCAGCAGGCCGAGGTCGGCGGCATCGACAGTCCCGTCCTGCGACAAGTCACCGACGCATGCAGCCTCACAGATGTCCGGCACGAACGACCCATCGGTGTCGTCAAGAATGCCCTGCTCGATTTGCTCAAGATCTGGGATGCCGTCGTTGTTGCAGTCGCCGTCGAAGCCCCGGACGTTGTCGAGCTTTGGTCCACGAAATCCGGGGTGATCATCAGGGTTGTCAATGTGGATCTGGACGTTGGTCATCGAGGCGGTGAAGGGGATCGCGTGGGTCTCCCAAGTAGCCTTGGTCGCCGAACCGAAGATCTCGGTCTCGATGCCGTCGATTGACACGATCGCCGATTTGTTTGGATCGTCCGTCAAACGGAGATCAGGCACCAGCAGGTACTGGCCGACTTCGGGAACCTTGGTGACCTGGATGACCCCGCCGTTGTTGTTGCACGATGCCCTCAACGGTCGTTTGATATCGAGGAGATAACGGCTGCCGTCGAGAGGAGGGTCGGTGTGGCACTCGCTGTCTTGCCAGTCGATGCTGGAAGAGCAGCCGGTCACCGTCCATCCCGGGATCGCAGACAAACCACCGCTCAAGTATTGGTGGAGTTTTTTGGAAACGCCCCTTTTTTCTTGGACGAATCCCGTGGTCTGTCGGCTAAATTATTAGGTTCGTACCCATTCCCCCCTCCCCGTTACCAAGTCGTATCAAGGGACAAGGGACAAGAAACAAGAAACAAGAAACAAGAAACAGGAGAAAGAAAATGATGAGTTCTAAGTTCCGACGCCAAGTCTTCGCTGTTCTCGCGCTATCAGGTGGTCTCGCCACTGCGGCAGACGCTGGAATCGTCTTCACGCTGACCGACAATGGTGATAACACCATCGGGTTCAGCATGTCTGGCGACTTCACGATCTACGCAAACGATTCAGAGGCCAGGAGCGGTCTGTACGGGACGTACTTTGGCGCGAACAATGGCACGATCAGTAATGCTGAGATAAACGACGCGGTAACACAATTTAGCTTTGACTACGTGGATGCTGGCGGCGATGCCAGCGGCGGCGTCGCCGCCGCATTCGGGTCGGGCGCGTATGCCGCTAGCGCTTACACTGGCACTGGCCATGTGTTTCAGAACTTTACGAACAAGAACTTCTTCATTGATCAGGCCCTCACAGGGGGGTTGAGCATCGGGGGCGCGGTCACTGGAGGGGCGATCTCGGGTGTTTCAGCGTCGGGTACGTACACCGGAAGCTTCGCGACATTCGGAATCACCGAGGGAACCGTGGTGACCAAGTACGGCGCCGACTCCTCCAATTACGACACCATCACCATTAACACCGTGGCCGCATCAAGCGCGGTTCCTGGGCCAATGTCGCTGGCCTTCGTTGGTGCCGGGTTGGGACTGTCGCGGCGACGACGAAGTCGTTGAGATCGGCCGGGACGGCCGAGCCAGGCAACGATCGCCTGAGTTCTCTGCCTGAATTCCGGCTGCACGCCAACCAGATCTGTCGAAGAGGCTGCTCGCAATCCGAGCAGCCTCTTCCATTTTTGCCCCGCGAAATCCGGAATTCTGGACACGCACCGACCGACTTGGTGAATGGGCCATTCGAAGGGGGTGGGCAAGTCGAGGACACCCACCGGCCACGAACTTCCGCCTGACTTCCCGAGTCGAGGACACCCACCGGCCACGGACTTCCGCCTGACTTCCCGGGGGATGCCTTCGCGATGGCGACGCTGGCATCCAGAGAGGTGTCAGAACAGAAGGAAGCCTGATGGCAGAAGTGAAAAGCGGGTGAGCAGGTTCGAACCGTCGACATTCAGCTTGGGGCAAGTCGGCGACGGTGACCTGAACGAAAGCCCGCCCCGACGCGAGGTCGAGGCGGGCTGGTGATTTGGTCGCGGTACTGTCCAAGGTGGTCAGGGGCAGACGCCCCAGGCGCCGAGCAGGATTCCAAGGTCGGCCGCATTCACGGTTCCGTCGCTGTTGATGTCGGCTTCGGGATTGGTCCTCGCGCTGGTGTTCCAGAGCGCGAGCAGGATGCCGATGTCGCTCGAATCGACATTTCTGTCGCCGGTGATGTCACCGACGCAAGGCTCGCAGGTGGTTCCCACGTCGCAGCTTGATCCGTCACCATAGTAGGTGGATTTCTGCAGCAGACTGCATTCGAAGGCGGTCATGATGCTGCATCCGGTGTCGGACATGCAGCACGCGCCGGTCGAGGGGTCGCCAAAGGGCGGCGCGGGGTTACCGGCCAGGATCTCACCGATGAACTCGTCGACTTTGTCGTTTGCGGGTGTGACGTTGTTGGTGGGGACGTGTCCTTCGCCTTCAAACAACGCGACCTCGTGTGGGCTATCGGGCTGCGCATTGATGGTCTCGATCAATTGGGCGGCCACCCATTCGCAGTTGTTGTCAAACCCGTCGGCCACGGCCTCAGGCAGTGTGGGGAATGAGAAACCGCACTGGGGATCGCTCAGCCCGCCGACGAAAAGCAAGGGAGTCAGGTTAAAGCCTGCAGCGATGCGGGCCTCTGGGTTGGTCTGATTTTCGGGCAGGCGATAAAAGCCCACCTTCTCGTCGACGCCCGCGGGGTCGAATCCCTCTTGCTGCGGGAAGCCCGGTGTTCCGGCGAGCACCTCTTGGATGAGCTTGCCCCTTTCGGACAATACCGAGTCCGAGACAACCCCGGTCAGCCCGATATCTTCGGCCGAGTAGCTGAGCGCCAAAGCATAGGCACCGACCGATCCCGCGCTCGTTCCGTGCGCGAAGACGTGGGTCGTGGGGTGGTTGGCTGCGATGTAGTCGATGGCGGCCATAGTGGCCTGCATGCCATTGACCTCTTTCGGCGCATTGGGGTTGTTCGGGTAGGGCGTTCCGAGCCCCAGATACTGGTCGTGGTCACACATCCCCACCAACGCGACACGGTAGCCCTCGAGGATCCGACGGGTGAGGGTGGTGTCCTTGAGCTGCCCGTTCTTCCCGATCGTGTTCAGTTGGAGCGGATTCGCGATCAGGTCGTCCATGGTCTCTTCGTGATTCCACGTATTCTCGTCCTGGTTGCCGACCGCGAAGTAGTCCCCGTTCTCGTCGAAGTAACCCGAGCCGCCGCCGTGTAGGTACACCCACAAGGGCGCCTCGGTGTTCTCGTCGCCGTTTATGGGGTTCACTACCAAGAAGGAGTAACTACCCGTCAGGCCGCACTCATAGGTGTTGTTCCGATAGAAGTCGAATTCGAAACTGTTGCCCAGAAAGGTCCGGGTGAGTTCGCCAGCAAGCTCGATTCCATCTGGGGTGCGCTGCACCACGGGAATCGCGGTTTGCGCCTCGACACTGCCCGCCAGCAGGAAGAGCGTTGTGGCGCATGCAGCACCCCATCGATTGGTCTGGTTCATCATCGAATTCAACATCTCGTCTCCTTTGGCATGGATCCACGCCTTCATCGAGCGTATCGGAGTGACAAGGCCGGTCCTTGCGGATCATTCGCCTCATCAACTGCGGACGTCTGCACGTTTGCGACCAAGCAAGGCCAGTACCGAAAAGTGTTCTGCCCAAGGGTAAGGACTCAGATAAATGTACTGGCATTGAAACCCGCGTCAAGATGAATGGTGCGCCATTCATGAGCGCGAGTCAATATTGCGAGACAGAAGGAAAACTTATGGAAGGTGGGTAAGTCGAGGGGTGGGGAGGGGGGAAATTGGGGGGAAATTGGGGACACCCACCAATCGAAACCTCGTAGGGGGTCGGTCGAACGCTCTTCAACTCGGGATTCATCGACGCCAAATGAAAGTGAAGCGCCGGATGAAGGGCCCGAGCCTATGCGTTGTCGGTGTGGAGACCAAGATGGGCATAATTGAGCGACGAGCAGCGGCCTCGGCATTTGCGAGGGTGGTCGAGCGTGTCTCGTCTCGTTCTGTTCGGTTCGTGGGGTGTGGATCGACTAGCTGGCCAGCGGGTCTATCACCCAGCGACCGCGTCGCCGCTCAGCTTCTCCGCGTCTCGATTCCGGAGTGCCTATGACCGTCCCTCGCAAGTTCCCCCATCCGAGGCGAAACAGCTCGAGCCATCTCTTCTTCGTGAGTTCAAGCCGTTCTAGGATCGGGGGCATCGACGTCGGGATCGAAGCTTTGCCCCGCGGAATCCGGAATTCTGGAGGAATTCTGGACACGCACCGACCGACTTGGTGAATGGGCCATTCGAAGGGGGTGGGCAAGTCGAGGACACCCACCGGCCACGAACTTCCGCCTGACTTCCCGGGGGATGCCTTCGCGATGGCGACGCTGGCATCCAGAGAGGTGTCAGAACAGAAGGAAGCCTGATGGCAGAAGTGAAAAGCGGGTGAGCAGGTTCGAACTGCCGACATTCAGCTTGGGAAGCGGCCTTCGACAACCTAACATCGCGATCTTCGCGTCTCTAGTGAGGGTGAGTCTATGCGAGTGTTGCGTCTGTCGTGCGTAGACGCGTAGTGACTACGCGCATGTAACCAGGCTGTATCAGCGGGGATGAAGCAGGCGGTAGGCTTCGAGGCAAGATTCAAGATTGGCTCGGGTCGGTGCCCTGAGCCTTCCAAAACCCAAGAGGCTGGCAACTGCTTTCGGTGGATCCTCGTGACGAAGGACATCTCGATTCTGGTGGATCAGGCCCAGGATTTCCTCCCGAGGTATGTGTTCCACGTCTCGTTGTAGATGACTCCGGAATGGGATCGTGTCCTGGTGGGTTCCCTGTTTCCAAATGAAGAGGGTCTCGCCCTCTTCTCGCTGATCGAAGCATTGGAGGAGGGGCCTCACTCGGTCCTGAATCCGGCGTCCGGCCCGTCCCCATCCGTGGCGTTTCGCTACTGCTTGGTAGAGAATGGTCTCGGCGATCGGGGCGTGCTGCTCCACGATCTCGGCGATCATGAGTTGAAGCTCGGGGGTGTACGGCTGTTCAAAGAAGCGAGATTGATCTCCAAGGGAATATGTCTTCGGTGATCCGGTCTGGGGAGAAGAATCCGTCTGAGGAGGAGACGGGTCGACCGCATCCGAGGTGAACCTATTGTCTTCTTCGAAGTCATCTCCCAGCTCCTCCAAGTCCTCGGGGGCTGAAGCAATGCGGGACGGCGACATGGTCACGTCGGGAAGTGGCTCAGGGGTAGCGGTTGCTATGGGCGCCTGCCGACTCTCTTCGAGAAGTTCTTGAAGCCGCTCGTCAACGCGCTGGAGTGCATCCTTCGGATTCATGAACCAGTCCGTGGACCAGATACGGAGGATCTCCCA
>CAJQQE010000021.1 GCA_905480395.1 uncultured Phycisphaerales bacterium | reverse complement strand
TGGATAATTTCTTTGTTTTAGTGGTCCTTGTGACCACTCATTTGGTCATGTCCGCTCTGGAACTTCCCCGCGAAAAAGGGGAATGCGGGGTTCGGGTTCGGTAGAGTTTGCCACCCACCGCCAAGAGCTTTTTTTCGGCAGTTTGTTAGGGAGATTGATGATGAGTGATTCCAATCGTTTGAAGACGTACGCCGCCCTCGCTGCGGCCCCCTGTGCCGCCCTTGGTGGCATCGCCGTCGAAGCCCATGCCGCACCGGGAGGAAACGTCCCGGTCACCGCCCAGCTGAACGGTGGCGGCAGTAATTTTGTGTTTGCGAACGCCTTCACCGCGGCAAGTCTCCAGTTTCAGGCATTCGTCGTCTACAGCAGTGTTAATTCTAATTTTTCCTCTTTTTCCTCCGGCGGGCTGCAGCTCTTGCAAGCCGACCGAGGCGGCCCAGCAGGCAAAATGAGGTTCTTTGGTGTCGAGTCCGCCTCGCAGGTCATTTCCTGGAGTGCGGCCGGCACGGACAGATCGAACATTGGCCACGGCGGGCGTTCAAACTTCGGATCTCCGAGCGCGACCTTCATGATGGGTACGGGGGTCTCGGGAGCCGGAGCTTACATGGGCTTCGCCGTGGAGAACACGAATACTGGAACGTACGTGGCCGGCTGGGTCAAAATGGCGTTCGACTACAGCGGTGGCATGAGCAGTGCCTTCGTGACGATCCAAGACTGGGACTTCAACACCGGTGACATCAACACCAGCATCACGATGCCGGGGACGCAGCCTTCCGGAGCGGTGCCGGGTGTCGGTGGTCTGGCCGGTCTCGCGATGGGTGCGGCGGGTCTGCGTCGTAAGCGACAGCGGGTCGCCTGACCACGACGGGCTTCGGCCTCGAAACCTGACGATCAATTCGCCGGCCCGATTCACGATGTGGATCGGGCCGGTTTTCTGTTCGTGGATTCCGTCGATGCGGGAAGGCCGCTCGCAGGGGGGAGAGATTCCGAACGCGGGGGGGAATTGGGGACACCCACCGATCGACACCTCACAGGACTGTGTTCTATCGGCTTTTGGCTTGAGAGTTACCAGCGGCAGGCAAATTGAGGCGCCGCATGAAGGACCGACCCCGCGGGAAGGGACTGTAGGCACTCACCGATTGAGATCTCGCAGCAGGTTGGTGGGTGTCCACGACTTTTCTTCCACGACTTTTCTTTCCCCCCGCAGCAGGTTGGTGGGTGTCCACGACTTTTCTTTCATCACATCGCAATCATTTCTTGATTTACCCACGCCGACCAATCAACATGGACGTCGACGACTCGGAGTTCCTACCCGATGAAACGGACGAAAATCCAGATCGAGTTTGGTTGGGCGGATACGACTCTGAACCTCCACATCGAGCCCGGCGCGAGCGATGAAGAGATTGATGCTTTGGTCGTCAACGTCCACGAGGCCGCCGCCCGCTACCGAGCTGACCACGACCCAAGTCAAGTGGTCAACGGAAGTGATCTCTTGGATTGGCTTCGAGAAGAACTGGCCTGGGATTACGGCGAAGACGACGTTGGCGAAATCCACTAACCGGTCGTCCCATTCCCCAACCATGTCTTCTTCGAGGGGATCTCAATCCACCACCAAAAAGCCTCTTCACACCTGCACGGCGACCAGAGGCACGCCAGGTTCGTGACGACAGCCCCGCTCAGCAGCGTCCGAAGTGGGTTTCTGCAGTGAAATCCCCGTTGCGAGGCGGTGCTCCTTTGACGGCAGCGGCGGGGCCAGAGACGACTCCCCGCTTGCCTTGGCTCGTCGACCCCATTCGCGAACATTGCCGTCGTTTCTGGCGTATCAATGGCCTCCGTCGGGGTACGATCGACGACGTTCCGTTGGCTTGAGTTCGTATACTCCCGCCCGAACTTCTGACGAACTTACCTGTTGACGCATGTTGACTGAACGAATCCAGCCAACTCTTTGACACCGCTGTCTCAAAAAAGGAAAGACCAATGACTGAACAGAAGAACCAACTCGCCGCCTTGTTCGCCGCGTGCTGGAAGGACGAGGCGTTGAAGGCTCGCTTCATGAGTGATCCCAAGGCGGTCCTGGCTGAGTATGACATGCCGGTTCCTGATGGGATGGATGTCAAAGTGGTGGAGAACGCTGACAACTGCGTACACATCACGATGCCTGCACCGCCCAGCGGCTCGATGGAACTCTCAGATGAAGAGTTGAGTAACGCGGCGGGGGGGATATTGCTGTTGACGCATGTTGACTGAACGAATTCAGTCCACTCTTTGACCGTACTGAACCCGTCGAAAAAAACGGGACCACGCACATTTTTAAACAAAAGGAAAAGCCCCCGACATCTTGGATGCCGAGGGCTCGTTGTTTCCGATCGATGCGAGGCCAGCATCGCAAGAGATTTTCTCAAGGTAGAAAACCTCACTTCGAATGCCTCCGCTCGGACTCGAACCGAGAACCCGCTGATTAAGAGTCAGCTGCTCTGCCAATTGAGCTACGGGGGCGGGAAGATTGTAACCACTCCCGCCCCGTCTTCAAGTCGCCACGCGTCCGGAACATCCTGAGAGATGACCCCGTTGAATCAGCGGAGCTTCCAGCCCTTCTTGACGAGCGCCTCCGCCTTCTTCCATTTCATCTCTTCCCGTTGGCCAGTCTCCGGATTGATGACTCCGACCATCTCGTTCCGACCAATGGCTGGGACCGCTTTGGGCTTGGTGGCGGTGCTCGCCGTGGACCCACCGGTTTCCGAGGGCGACGCCCCGGCTCGCTCGGCGATCTCCAAGTCACGCCGCTGAGCCTCGGTGCCGGCATCGGCCTCCTCTGCAGCCTCGGCCATCATGGCCGCGGCCGCCGAAACGGATGGTCGGGCAGCTTCCGTTTTCTGGACTGCGGCGGCCGGAGCCGGCGGGGCGGGCTTTGCCGGCTGAGCCTGCAGCCGCCCCTTAAACACCAGATCCGTGAGACGATCTCGCACCTGCTCCTTCATCTCATCGAAGAGGCGAGCCGACTCTCGCTTGAACTCAATCCGTGGGTCCTTCTGACTGAAGGCCCGGAATCCGATGGCATCCTTGATCTGGTCCATCGAATGGAGATGATCTTTCCAAGTTGAGTCGAGAACCTGCAGCATGATCCACCGCTCGAACTGACTGAGCTCCGTCCGGAGCAGCTCGCTAATACGACGGTTGGCAAAGACCTCCAGACCATCGCGAACCGCGGTCTCTTTTTCCTCGTCGGTCAAGCGGATCAAGCACTCTCGCTGGAACCACTCGTCCAGCGCGTCGACGTCTCCGCCGGCTGACGCCACGGCTTCTCCAGCCCGTTTGGCAATCCGCCCCTCATCCCATTTGTGCGCCTGCTCGATCAGCAGGCGTTGCAGTTCCTTCGGATCCGTGGAGGGAAGCGCCGACGCGGACCAGTTGAGCTCGTAGCGTGACTTGGCCCAGGTACAGAATTGTCCCAGTGCTCCGCGAGGATCCGAAGGCATGCTCGCAGTCGTCGTATCCACCGCATACTCAATGGGATACTCGACCTCTCTTCGTCGATAGGCATCACGAGCGGCATGAAGCAGTCGGTCCGCCGCCTCATCGGAGGTTGACAGACCCGACACGATCTCCGGTTCGAATTCGGTATCGAACTTACTGTTCGCCCATTTGACGAGCTCGCGGGCGCCGTAATCCTTGACCAGATACGTATCCAGGGGCGACAAATCAAAATCTTCGATCTTTCGGATTTGTGCCTCCTCGACTTTGCGGATGACATCGCGACGATCGGCGCCACGAAGCCACTCAGCCTCGATGTCGGCGTCGTATTCCGACTTCGCCCATCGGGCAAAGCCCTCGACATCCCATTCAGTGGAGTCGAGATCGTCGGCCAGGTATTCGTTGCAGGTATTGGCAACGACTTCGCTGCTTTCCTCAAGGTAATCGCCGCGAATCAAGGCATGGAGATCCTCGCGGTCTTTCTTGCGAATCCGCTCGGCTTCGACCATGAAGCCGAGATGCTCATGAATCCACTCGCTGATGCATCTTGCTCGGTAGTCCTTGGAGAGGAGCCGTTCTGCCTCGTCGCGGGCTGATTCCTCGACGTACTCAAAGATTCGTTCCTTGATTCCCTTGTGCTCGAGAACCGGTTGGCGAATCGAGTAGAAGGCCTGTCGCTGATGCTCCATCGGCTCGTCGTATTCAAGGATGTTCTTACGGATGGTAAAGTTTCGTTCCTCGACCTTTCGCTGAGCATTCTCGACCGAGCGAGAGAGCATCGGATGCTCAATGGCGTCGCCGTCCTTCATGCCGAGCTTCGAGAGGACGTACAACGTCTTCTTTCCGGCGAACATCTTCATCAGATCATCCTCGAGACTGAGGAAGAACCGACTACTCCCGTGGTCGCCTTGACGTCCAGCTCGTCCTCGGAGCTGGTTATCAATGCGACGGCTTTCGTGACGCTCCGTGCCAATGATGTGAAGACCACCCATAGATTGCACCGAGTCGTAGAAACCAAGTCGATGAAGCCGGCAGGTACCAGAAGAATCGAGCACGTTTTCGAGCGTCTCAACCGACATCTGCTCGGCCTTTGCTTCGTCCTGCCACGCCAGTTCGATGGCCCACTTCACCATCAGTCGTCGACGTGCTTCCGCCGGGTCCAATGCTTCCGCGTCCTTCCGGGAGATGCCGAGGTCCCGCTGGGCGACATGCAACCAGCAGAGGTTAAGCACCTGCTCGTCGGACATTGTTGCGTTCGCTTCCTTCGGACAGATTCCCGCGCGTTTCCAATGCTCGATGAGCTCGTCACGCGTGCACTTCGCCAGCTTGATGTCGGTGCCTCGGCCCGCCATGTTGGTGGCGATCATCACCGCGCCCAAGCCACCCGCCCCGAGAATAATGTCTGCTTCGCGCTCGTGCTGTTTCGCGTTGAGTACTTCATGAGGAATTCGGTGCGTCTTGGTCAGCAGACGGCTGAGCATTTCGCTCCGTTCGACGCTGGTCGTACCAACCAGCACCGGGAGGCCCACCTCGTAGGATCGTCGGACTTCTTCGACGATCGCGTCCCACTTATCCCGCTCGCTCAGATAGACGAGGTCGTTTCCGTCGAGCCGCTCCACGGGAACGTTGGTCGGAATCGACACCACGTCTAACCGGTAGATCTCGTGAAATTCGGTCGCTTCGGTATCAGCGGTCCCGGTCATGCCGGAGAGTCGCTCGTACATCTTGAAGAAGTTCTGGATGGTGATGGTCGCCATCGTCTGGGTCTCATCCTTGATCGGGACCCCTTCCTTAGCTTCGACGGCTTGGTGAAGCCCGTCTGACCATTGCCGCCCGACCATCTTGCGGCCGGTGTTCTGGTCAACGATGACCACTTCCATCTCGCCCTTATCACTCGCCGAGATCACGTAGTCACGATCGCCGACGTAGACCACGTGGGCCCGCAACGCTTGCTCAAGCAAGTGGGGGAGGTCGATGTTCTCACCGACATAGAACGAGCCGACGCCGGCCTTTCGCTGGGCCTCCGTGATGCCCTCGTGGGTCAGTGACGCCTGCTTCTTATCGAGCTCAACTTCGAAGAACTGCACGAACCGGTCACGCGCCGCTTCCAGAAGTGGGAGTTGCGCCCGGGCTTCTTCGATTTGGGTTTTCATCGCGGGCAGCGCGGTCTTGTCGCGGGCGTTACGAATGTCACCTTCGAGTCCGGAGATTCGAACCTCACAAGATTGAACTTTCTCGTCAGCGACGGCCCACTCCTTCTGGCTGTCGACGAGGTGTCTCGCCAGGCCGTCGGCCAGCTCGTACCGAGGGCGTACCGAATGGGCGGGGCCGGAAATGATGAGCGGGGTCCGAGCCTCGTCGATCAGAATGGAGTCGACTTCGTCAACCACCGCAAACTGACGTCGCTTCTGAACCTGGTCCTCGGCACGGAGTTTCATATTGTCGCGGAGGTAGTCAAAGCCGAATTCGGCGGTGGTGCCGTAGACCACGTCGCAGTCATACATCGACTTCTTCAAATCACCCGACTGCATGTGGAACGGATGGATCGCCCCAACCGTGAGACCAAGGGCGCGAAAGAACGGGAACGTCCAGTCACGGTCTCGCTGCACCAGATAATCATTGACCGTCACCACATGAACTTGCTTATCCTCGACGCAGGCGAGATAGCAGGCGAGTGGGGCCACGATCGTCTTTCCTTCACCCGTCTTCATCTCGGCGATGCGACCTTCGCTCAAGACCGTGCCACCGATGAGCTGCACGTCAAACGGACGGGCACGGAAGGGCGGCTTGCTCTCGGGAAAGAGCACTCGAACGGCTTCGTACAAGGCCGTCGGAATCTCCACGAACTGCCAAGACGGTACGGATTCCTCACAGCCCAGAAGATCTCCTTCTGGCGGCATCGGGTCGGTCCGGTCGATTTCGGCTTTGACCTCGTCGTAGAGCCGACGCGCATCCTCGGGGAGCGAGTTTGGATCGAATCCCGCATCCGGGTTGAAGATGTTTCGAATGCCCACCGCCCGATCCATGGCCTCGCGAGCCACCGCGAAGATCTCGGGGATGAGGTCGTAACCAACTTCTCCGCCTTCGGCGATCCGACTCCGGAATTCCCCGGTCTTGGCCCGAAGTTCCGTATCGGTGAGCACGCGCATCTCGTCCTCCAGCGCGTTGACTCTGCCGACTTTCTCAAGATAGCGGGTGACCTGACGTTGATTGCGAGTACCGAAGAGCCTTTTGGCAGCCCAGCCGAAGAACGGAACGCCCATGGCGGAATCCTTTCGGGAAACGACCCACCGCATTGGTTGACGGGGGGGGTCGGAGCACGCACTGGCGGGGGTGCCGCGAGCCGTGAGTGATTTTGAATGTAAAACGCGGGTCGATTGATCGAAACGAGGCGATTCGGAAGAACCGTCGGGACGTGTCCGACGCCGAATCGTCAGGCGATCATCGGTGGCGGAAGATCCGCCGACGCCGGACCGGAGGGCCCGGAAATGCGCAGGATTGAGACTGCGAGGGATGCCGTATGAGCGTTTGATCCGGAGGCAATCTCTGGCCGCGTGCGTGGTGCCGTCCGTGCGGCGTCGAGCGGGTGGCTCCCGTTGGAGGTGACCCCACCGATCCCGCCGATCAAGACGGCTCCGACCGCCGCAGGTCCAAACCCGCCAAGGGTTCCTGTGGTGACGCCGATTGAAAGCACGATCGCCGCCGCCAACACCGCGGCAAAGGCGGTGACGGGAGTTGGTTCTCGTCGTTCGAAAGTCAGGTGCGGCATGGGTCGTTCGGAGGTCAGTTTGGAAGTTCGTAGAGAATATCCGCGATTCGGGCATGAAGGCAAGGATCTGGGACCGGAACGACCACCAATCGGTCGCGCTGAGCCCAATACATCGGCTCTCGGACCCCAGACTCCCCAGCGGAGAAGCCAGAAGAGGCCTTCTTTCCTAGCATGAGACCATGACCACCGATCTTGATCCCCATTCCGGACATGCCCATCATCAGACCGCCTTGGGCGGTGCGACCGGCCCTGGCGGGGCTTCCGAGGAGGCTTCCCGGTATCGAATCGAAGGAATGCACTGCACAGGGTGTGCGGCCGATCTCCAGAAAGCGTTGCTTCAACTGCCGCAGGTTCGGGTGGCGACGGTGAGTTTTACCAGTGCGATGGCGGTCATCGAGGGTGAGTCCGGCTCGAGCACGATTCTCGAAGCCATCCGTCGGCAAGGGTTCGAGGGCGAATATCTTCCCGCGGGGATCGATCTGGCGGAGACCCGCTCCAGAATGGAATTGGCGCAGTCGCGGACGGTTGGCATGTGGCGACGGCGGGCGATCATCGCGTTGGGCATCTGGATTCCACTGGAGACGATGCACTGGACCCTTGGCGGTGCCGGAAGTCCGTGGCTGCCCTGGACCATGCTCGTGGGCGCCGCCGTGGTGCTGGGATTCGCCGGGGGCGGTTTCTACGCCTCCGCCTGGACCGCCGCCAAACGGGGCGGAACGAACATGGACACGCTGATCGCAATCGGCGCGACGACGGCATTCGTCTGGAGTTTGATTGTGTTCGTCGCCCAGCGAGTGCTGGCCAACCCCGAAGCCTGGGCGTCGCTACCGCTCTACTTTGCAGAGTCTGCCGCGCTGCTCGGGATCATCAGCCTCGGCCACTATCTCGAGGCCAAGGCGTCGGCGCACGCGGGTGCGGCGGTACGGGAACTGCTTGAACTCCAACCCGACGTCGCCGAACGGCTCGATGCAGAAGGCGTGGCAAGCGAAGTGCCGAGTCGGGACCTCGAAGTCGGCGATCGCCTACAAGTCCGACCCGGCGGGCGGATCCCCGTCGACGCGTTGATTGTCGAAGGCCGAAGCGAACTCGATGAATCACTGGTGACCGGCGAGCCAATACCGGTCGATCGGTTACCCGGCGACGCGGTGGTGGCGGGGACGCTCAACGGTACCGGTCGGCTGGTCCTCGAGGCGACCGTGGACGGTCGCAACACCACGGTGGTTCGAATCGCTGAACTGGTTCAACACGCCCAATCAAGCCAGGCGCCAATTCAGCGGCTCGCTGATCGAGTCTCGTCGATCTTCGTTCCCGCCGTCCTCTCGATCGCCCTGATCACCTTGCTTGGTTGGGGGCTGTTGATGGGGGATTGGAGTACCGGAGTCGTGAGTACGGTCACGGTCCTGATCATTTCCTGCCCGTGCGCCCTTGGCCTGGCGACCCCGATGGCTGTGATGGTCGGCGCCGGAGAGGCGAGCCGCCGCGGCATATTGGTGAAGAATGCCGCCAGCCTGGAAGCTTCGGGGCGGCTCTCACGAGTGATCTTTGACAAGACCGGCACGCTCACGCTCGGGCGTCCCCGAGTCGTCGCCATCGAGATCGTCAACGACGCTTTCGACGAGACATCGGTACTCCGCGCCGTCGCCGCCGCGGAAGCCGGAAGCGAACATCCCATCGCCAGGGCCATGGCCGCGGCCGCCGCGGAACGTGGCATCACGCCGCCGCACGCCACCGACTTCACGGCCATTCCCGGCGAAGGCGTCACGGCCACCGTCGAAGGACGAGCCATCCGCGTTGGTCGCGACCGGGATGCGAGTTGCCGGATCGAGATCGACGGCGAACTGGTGGCACGGCTGATGATTGATGATGAGCCGCGACCCGATGCGGCCCAGGCCATCGCCCGGCTCCGAGAAATGGGATTGGAAGTCGGCATGCTCACCGGCGACCGTCGGGCTTCCGCCGAGCGGATCGCCAAGGTGCTGGGCCTTCGTCCCGACGAGATCACCGCCGAGGCAACGCCCGAGTCGAAACTGGAGGCGATTGCCACGGCCGGACCGAATACCGCCATGGTCGGGGATGGCATCAACGATGCCGCGGCCTTGGCCCAAGCTGATCTGGGCATCGCCATGGCCGGGGGGACGGGTGCGGCCATCGAAGCGGCCAACGTCGTGGTCCCGCCAGATCGCGTGGGCGCCGTTCCAGAAGCGATCTATCTGGCTCGAAGGACGCTCACCACCATTCGGCAGAATCTCTTTCTCGCCTTTCTCTATAACACCATCGCGATTCCCGCCGCCGCCTTCGGCCTCTTGGGTACCTCTGGACCGTTGATCGCGGCGGGCGCCATGGCCTGCAGTGACATCTCGGTCATCGGCAACGCCGTTCGATTGAAGAATTCACTCTCCCGCGAGCGGCGACAGCCGGATGCCGCGAAGCCGGCCTGAGCGATTGGGGAGTTGTGCGAAGAACGAGAGATGGGCCGGCCCGGATTCGAACCGGGGTCTCACCGATTATGAGTCGGGGGCTCTGGACCGCTGAGCTACCAGCCCGCGCTTCGTAGGCCGCATGCTACCGGCTGGGGAATCTCGCCGGGTGATCCTGACCGCAAGGAAACACCGATCAATCACGAGGCTCGGACCGCGGCTCGTCCGGCCAGGAAACCACTGGCCCAGGCCCATTGAAAATTGAACCCGCCGACCCGGCCGTCAACGTTACAAATTTCGCCCGCGAGATGGAGACCGGGCACGATCCGGGATTCCATCGAATCGAGTCGAACTTCCGACAGTGGCACGCCGCCGGCGGTCGCTTCCGCGAAGGTGTACCCGCGATCCCCAACCACTTCGAGGCGATGGTTGAACAGTGCGTCAAGCAAACTGATCCGTCGAACCTTGGTGAGGGTTCGAACGCGATCCGTGGCGTCAACACCACCGGCGAGTAAGAGCATCTGCAGCAGTCGTTCTGGGAATCGACCTCGCAAAATTCCCTGACAGGTTGTCTGTCCCGACGCGGTGAGCATCGCCCGTTCTAATTCGCCGCGATCTTGATCGGGCAGCCAATCGACAAACGCTTCGGCAGTTTCACCGGCGGCCCGAGCGGCCAGAAGATGACGACTCGCATCTAAGACGACGGGGCCGGAGATGCCGAAGTGCGTACAGAGGAGAGGGGCGGAATAGGCCGCAATCAACCGACCAGCGCCGGTGCGGATTGACAAGGTCACCGGGGCGGCGATTCCCGAGAGGGCACAGACCGCGTCGCCTTCGGGAAGGAGCAGGGGAACCAGGGCGGGGTGAATGGCCGACGTGACCGAGTGCCCGAGATGCTGAACGATCTCTAGTCCGAGCCCATCGGAACCAGTCTTGGGAAGCGCTTTTCCGCCGGTGCAGAGGATCACCCGATCTGCCTGTACCTCAAGGCCATCACCCCGAATCTGAAAACCATCCTCGGTCCGGTCAATCGATTCGATCCGAACCGGATGACGCAGTTCGACTCCCGACCGTTGGACTGAATCGAGAAGGGCATCGAGGACGGTTCTGGCCTTGTTGGTAGTCGGAAAGAGTTTGCCGGTCTCTTCCCGTTTGAGCGTGACCCCTTCGGCTTCGAAAAAATCAACCACCGCATCGACCGGATACGCGCGGAGCACCTTGCGGATCGCATTTCGACTGGAGCCGCCGTAATCTTCCGGCCGCACCTCGTGATGCGTGACGTTGCAGCGGCCGCCGCCCGCCACCAAGATCTTGGCCCCGATTTTGGCGGCCCCATCAAAGGCCACGATCGGGCCGATGCGATCCTCGGAAGACCGACCCGCATGAATGGCGGCCATCAGCCCAGCCGCTCCGGCACCGATGATCGCGATGGATATCTGTTCCCGATTCACGATGTCGTCCGGGTCCCCGTGAGCATCATTCCACAACAACTTCAAGTGGAATGGTGAGATCGGCAGCCTTGGTTGCTTCGTACTGGAAGGTGCCGGACGGGGGGCCGTCGCTGGCGAGGATGTACCGAAAGGTCGAGATGCTCCGGCCTTTGATCCCATCCTCGACTTTGAACCGCGCTGGTTGAAACTCGACGGGATCGAACGTCTTCGCGAACCGATTGGTCGCGGGTCCCGCCAGCAGGACCTTCGTTCCTTCGCCTGGCTCGAAACTCAAGAAATCGGGCAAACCGATCCCTTTCGATGCCGCATGCGCCAGTCGAGTTGGGATGATCCGATCGTTGGCAATCTCCAGATCAACCTGCCAGACGTTGTCGCCAAGATCCGTCACGAGAATCTCGTTGAGGCGAAGCACCGGCATTTCTGAAGCGTGGAACATCGTGAAGGCAAAATTGCGGTGGGCCTCCTCTTCAAGCATGAATGGTGGGGGGGTTCGCCGGGAGTACTTGGTTCCTCCGCCGACTAATACCTTGCCAAATTCCGGGTGATCGACTTCCGTCCAGTCGCTGTGGGTCTGGCCAAACAGCACTCGATCCTGCCATCGCATTCTGGCGGCCTCGTCGGGCAGGCCGTTGGTGCCGTTCTGCGTGATTCGCTTCTCCGACCACAACTCGTTGGTGAAACTCACGATGCCGAGTCCTTCGGAGAGCCAATTCACAAATCCGCCGTGAACCGGATAGAGGTCCGAATGAATGACCATGTATCGGTAGTGCGGAAGCATCTCTTCGCCAGCTTTGCCCAGAGCGTCATAGACCCCGAGATCGGCGCGCGGATAGTTGCCAGATTCATACGGCGCCCCCGGACCACGGAGAATCATCCCGCCGGTGTTGTGGTAACTCTGACCGGCGGCGATATTGGGGTGGGCACGGATGAAGTCGCCGACGCTTCGAGTCTCGGAAAAACTAAACGGATGCGTCCCCGCCCCACGCTGCACGTGCGTCGGTTGCCAGTCGCTCGGCCAGTTGCGGTTCATGTCGTAGCCGCCCTCGCCATCTTCATTGATCCGGCCATCACCATCGTTGTCGATGCCTTCGCTTCCCGCCATCGACCACTTTCCACGCATGATGCGTCCGTCGGGACCTGGCACCGCGGGGACTCGTTCGAAGATCCGAGGGTCGCGTTCGTTGCGACGATGGGTTCCATTGGGATCCGGACGCCACATGCGACCAATATGGCCGTCGCCATTGAGGTCCTCGGGACCGTCCTCATCGAGCAAGCCATCAGCGTCGTTGTCGGTCGGTCGCAAGCCGGTTCGGTTTGAGTTTGGGGTGTGCGGATCACGAAACCAACCCGCGCGGCCGTCGGGGTTTACCGAAGGCAGAAGATAGAAGACGTTGGCGTCCACGAGTTCGCGGATCGCCGGGACTTCGTCATATCCTTCAAGCAGATACCACGCGGCATAAAGCACCGTCTCACCAGCTTGGACTTCATTCCCATGGACGTTTCCGTCGATCCACATGCCTGGCTTGCTGAGATCCGAACCGGTCTTTGGGTTGTTGATGGTCAAGAGCCACAGCTCTCGCCCCTGCTCACTCTTACCAATCGAGTGCATGGAGCAGAGTTTCGGATGCGCCGCGGCGAGCGCCGCCATGGTCGCGGAGAGCTCGTCGTAGTCGTAGAAGCGATTGAAGGCGATCGGGACGTCCGCCTTGATCTGCTGTTGCGCGAACGCCGAGGGATTGGCACCCGCGAACGGGAGTGCACACATCACCATCAGGCCCAACTGACACAATCGATCGGTGATTCCATACTGATTCATGAGGCGTCTCCCTCTTCTCCTTGCGGCGGCAAGGGCACTTCAATCGTTCGGACCCCGGTGAGCGGATCATCGATCTGAATGGTCACTGAATTCTTCTCGGGCCGGATGACCCAGTTGAGCGCGGCTCGGCCGCCATCGCCATCGAGGCCTTCAATGCGATTGACCGGCGCCCCATCGAGGATCCTCTTTCGATCGAGATCAAGTCGGACGACGATTGGACGAATCGCTCGATTGCGGCGGGCCATCGAGGTTCGGGTCGGCATTCCACCGGAATTCACCATCGCCATTCGAAGGCGATAGGTTCCGTGACCGACGGCTTCAACCTCCGGCCCTTCGATCGTGACGGCTGGTTGCATTGCCAAGAGGGCGGCGAGAAAGGCAAGCTGTTCCCGCGCGATGGCGTCGAGTTGCGCTGCCGGCGGATTCAGCGTGAACCCCGGGACCATCCCGCCGATCTCCACGGTGCCGAAGGTGGGATGCTCGAACGTTTCCCATTCGACGAACCCACTTCCATCTCGATCCGCATCCGACCAGGCCAGCCAACCGGCAGCTTCGACGTCGGCAGGCTTCGGAGGCTCCTCTTTCTTCTCTGCCTCTTCTGCTCCGGCCTCGCCGGCGTCCCCGCCAGCCTCATCTGATGGCGTCTCTTCTTCGGCGGATTCCTCGGGTGCAATCTCCTCGGGCGCGGTGGGATCCGGCCGACCCCATCCGTTGGTCGAAGCGGTCGGAATTCCACGGTGGGCGTAGAGCCAAGAGTGCAGCCCGCCTTCCTCGCCATCGTTAGAAGCTCGTTTCTGCGAGGTGTGTTCCGCGTAGGCTTTCGAGATCTTCGTGTAGAGGCTCTGGTCGCCGGCATCAATACCGATGGGCGTCTGTTTGGTCTCGTCTTTCTGGTCACTCGCGGGAATCACCACCACCGAGTCGTTGGGTCCGTAGACCAAAGCGGCCACGATTCTCGGATGAGCGAGAACGAACTCAGCAATCGCCAACGACTCTGGCTCGCTCAACTGGTAGGGGCCGGCGTCAACCGAATGCTCCTTCCAGAGATGCGGGAAGTTCCGATCGATCCGAACTTCCCCGGGGCCGTCTTCCGCGATTAGACCGTCACCGTCGCCATCACGACCCTCGATCATGATCAAGTGGGTGGCTTCTTCGCCCTTCGAACGATCGGGGGTCTTCATGAGCCGCGGTTCGGCGGGATCGGGAAGATGGGTGGCGGTTCGGGAAAGCGGTGGATTGAGCCATCGCATTTGAGAAATGACCCCGTCGCCGTTGAGATCCTGCGGCTGGTCCTCGTCGACGGTGCCGTCTCGATCGCCGTCGACCAATCGACTCACCCCACGTCGGCCAATATTCACGGCACCCATGTTGGTCGCGATCCCGTCTGGGTTGGCTCTGGGAAGGACGTAAATCGTGGTGTCGTCAAGCAATTCCGGATGTTCGGCGAGCATCATTTCGCCGATCCGAACCGCGTACTCCGTGCCGGCCGGATGAAGCCCATCGACGGCGGCGACCACGAGGATGGCAGGCTTTGACTCCGCGAAAGCCAGATCGCCGGCGAGGGTTGCGACCAGCAAGGGACGACCTTCTCGACTGGTGCCGTAAGAGTCGATCCGAACGTGTTCCGGATAGGCCTCCATCCAACCGCTCAAGCGCGACGACAGCGAAGGGTCATCGAGGTATCCATCCCAGGGGGGTGCGGGCTGCAGTGGGCCGAAAGCAAGAAGGAGTGGAATGAGCATCTGGATTGATTCCGATGAGGAGACGGGACGGGGCGTTCAGAGTTCGAGGTTGATCTCGGCGTCGTCCATGAGATAGAGACCGACGAGCCAGCTTTCAACGAGGTACGGCGAGACTTGAAGCCGTCCCACCAGCGTGCCAAAAGAGATCGCATGGCGTTGCGATCGAGGAACTGGTTTGGCAAGGGCCACCTCGATGGCGTCATACGGCGTCGGCGGGATACCAATGCAACATCCATCCCATTGATTGAGTATCACGAGGATTTCCGTCGCGGCCTCACCGCCCAGCGGGAACGCGACGTACCCGTCAATCCGGATCCAAGCCCCATCCAAAGCGGCGATTCGCTGTGGAATGCTGAGTTCGCCAAGACTTGGTCGATAGGTGTCAGCCGCACTGGCGAGCAGTTCCCAACTCACCCGGTACGGCGACTCCCGGGTTCCGAGACCGCGGATGGTGAATTCACCATCCGCCACAAATCGATCATCCGCGAGCCGGACGAGTTCGCCGGGCGCGACGGTGGCATCGAGAATCTCTCGATCAAGACCAAGATCAAGCCTTGGCGCCTCTGGAGAAATCTCGATCGATTCGGCGGTGCCAGAATCTGACGGTCGAGCCGCTCGGCCCGCATCGAGGTCTGCGATCAGTGAGGCCGCCGGATCAATGATCGCGATGGAATCCAAGGGCGGTAACTCGATGCGGTCACCCAGTTCGAGTTTGCCGGCGGCGAGATCTGGGTTGGCATCAACAATCTTGCGCCAGAGCCGCTCGTCACCGTAACGACGCTGCGCAATGGACTGCAGCGTGTCACCGGCCACGAGCACATGGGTCATCGTCGTCGCCGTGATGGTGCTGCTTGATTCGTCGGATGCGTCGGCGTCGCCCGCGAGTTTCGGTGGCTCGGCGGCCCCGGCAGCACTCGTCTTCTCTTCGACAGGTGCGGAAGTCACCTCGGTCTCAGGGGCCGCTCCGGGCACTGGAACCGTGTCGGGCATCGGGGCTGCCTCGGTCGAGGAGCCGGCGGCGGTCGAGGCCAGACTGGAGATTCGATCGCCCGGCGACGATTCGTTCGACGCGGTGGTCGGAGCTGTTGGGATCGGAATTGGCGCCGAACCGGGCGTTCGAAAAACCAACACGCCTGCCGCGAGAAAGAGGCCGCCGATGATCGCCCAAATGAATCTCATGAGATCTTGGCTCCTCCAGATCGGCCGTTTCAAAACCGAAGGTAGATCATCCTACTTCCGAGACGACCCTCGGTTGCTGTCCCGGTGGTGACCGCCTCAATCCAACGGGCGAAGGTTCTCTGCAACCGGGGTTCGATACGCCTTGATAGCGGGTGCCACGCCCGCCAGTGCCGCCAGTGCCACCGTGCCCGCAGCGATCAGTACGGCCGACTTTGGATCGACGCTGGGCGAGACGACCACACCGGTGCGGATCGCGAGGAGACCAGCCGCGAGCGAGGCTCCACCGACCGCCAGCAACCCGCCGGCGATCGCACCGATCAGGCCGATGATCGCACTCTCGGTGAGGACTAATCCGAGAATTCGACGCTGCGGGCAGCCGAGCACTCTCAACACCGCGATTTGCCGACGTCGGAGTTCCATCGAGTTCCAAAGAACCAGCATCACGGAGATCACGCCCGAAAGCAGGATTCCCGCGCCCAACGCGATAAAGACCGCGTCTAAGCTGGCGACGATTCCAAACAACCGATCCACCTGGGTCGAAGGGGAGGCCACCGTGATGGAGGGGTCTCTTCTGAGACGATCGAAAGCGCCTTGGAGGATGGCCGCGCTGTTCCGGCCCGCTCGAACTGGAGTCCGGAGCAGGATTCCGGTGATCAGTCGATCGGCGGCTTCAAGCTGCTCAACCGAGCCGGGGGCTGGTCGGCCCGCGAGTTCTCGTCGATCGATGGCGTGAATGAACCAAGCGCCTTGGATTTCGGTGACTACCAATCGATCATGGTGGGTACCGCTGGGTGCCAGCACGCCAACCACGTCGAAGACCACTTCATCGTGGACATGCTCGCCGTCGTCGGCATGCACGTGCCCGTGGCCGTGGTCGTGGGGATCCATGATCTCCTCGACCACGCCTTCGACGTCGGGGCCCGGAACTGAGGCCACCATGGATTCCTCTACGGCCGGCGCCGGAGGCGGCGCTCCGCCGACGCCCATGCCGTGGGTCAGGTGCAGTCGGTCACCAATCCCCAGACCAGTGGCCGCCGCGACGCCGCTTGCGAGAACGACTTCGAAGGGACGTTCAATGTTCCTTCCTTCTGCGAAGACCCACGGCTCTCCCGGAGCTGGTTCAAAGTCCTCGAGGAATTGAGACGTCGTGGCAATCACCGGGAATCCCCGGAACGAATCGCCGAGTTGGGTCGGTATCGACCAGGCCCATGGGAAGCTGGTGGTGATCTCGAACACCTTTGATTCTGAGATCGCCGCCCGAGGCGGGTTTGCGTAGAACAGTCCGTTGAGCACTGCCACTAACGGGCTTGAATCCGCACTCACCACGAGATGCGCGTTACCGACACCCCGAGTGAAACTTCGTCTTCCGGCTTCTCGGAGCGAGAGCATCGAGAGAAGCAACGCCACGGCGATGGCAATGAGTAGACAGGTGACGGCGGTCGAGGCCGATCGCGCCATCAGAGACTTCAGAATAAGTCGAAGATCAGTCATCCAACGGCCCCCGAGGTCTGGGCAAGTTCATCAAATCGAACCACCCGCGAGAACGCCGATTCGAGTCCAGGATCATGACTGGTAAGGAGCAGGGCGGCATTCCGTTCGCGACAGACTTCCTTCAAGAGCGCGACGGCCTTGGCGGCGTTCTCGGGGTCCAGCGCGGCCGTGGGCTCGTCCGCGAAGACCACGTCAGGATCCGCGATCAGCGCCCGAGCGATCGCCACCCGCTGTTGCTGGCCAACGCTGAGTCGATCTACGCGAGCGGTGGGATCGGAGATCCCAAGCCGAGCGAGTAGGGCGTCCGCGATGGCGGCATGTTCCGCGGGTTTCACGCCACCAAAGAGCAGGGGAACCGACACATTCTCTCGCGCGGTGAATCCGGGGAGCAGGTGGTGGGTCTGAAAGACCATGCCGACCCGGTCGGCTCGAATGGCATCCCGACGTCCGCCACGGGCATTCGCCATCGATTTCCCGGCAAGTTGGATCTCGCCCGAGTCGGCATCGAGGAGGCCGGCGGCCAGAAGGAGCAGCGTGCTTTTTCCGCAGCCCGAAGGCCCGGCAAGCAGAACCTGTTCACCTTCCAAGAGGGTGAACTCTGGAATCTCGATCGAGAAGCCCTCGGGACGAACAAAACGAAGACCACGAATCTCTAGCACGGGTTGCATGTCGGAGATCATAGCCAGCAGAAGTCGTCATACAACTTTTGAGAGGAAACCCAGCCATGACCGATGATTCGGAGATGCCAAGCGATAATCGACCATCACCAGCCGTTTCGGGTTCGAATGAGCGGATTGAACCGCTTGGTTTTATTCGCCTCTATTTCGGCGGCCGGTACATCTGGATCATGACCGGGCTTTTTCTCATGATGATCATCGGGCCGCTCATCGGCCGATTTGAGATCGTCACCACCCATTTCTATGTCGGTGACCTCCTGGTTGGAGTTGTTCTCCTCGCCGCGATCCGCGCTTTCTTTAAAGATCGACGACATTTCGTCACCTGCATCACGCTGGGCATCGCCGCGATTCTCGTCGGAACCCTCGGTCGATATCTGCCCGCAGATGATCAGACCTGGTTCACCGTGATGGCGCTCTCGCTCGACACCTTGCTGCTCTCGTACTTGATCCTCCTGATCAGTGCCGATGTGTTTACGACCAAGGAGGTTGACGCCGATACAATCTGCGGATCGATCTCGGTTTACTTGTTGATCAGTGGCGTTTTTGCCACGGTGTACTCGATCCAGTTGCTGGTCGACCCGGCCTCGTTCTTCCTTCCGGAGCAACCGGTTGGCGCGGATGCGTCCTTGGGACCTGATCGTCTCATGGCGTACTTCTCGTTGATCACCATCACGACGGTGGGGTACGGCGACATCACGCCCCAGAGCGAACTGGCCCGTTCGTTGGCCAATCTTGAGGCGATCATCGGCCAGGTCTATCTCACCGTCTTAGTCGCCAGATTGGTCGGAAGCCACATTTCGACGGTGGCGTACCGCCGCTTGACTCACGAGGATTCGCCGCCGGCGTGATCGGCCTTAGGCCAACAATCCGGGGATGACCTTTCCATGGACATCGGTCAACCGGAAATCCCGGCCCTGATGCCGACGAATCAGACGTTCGTGGTCAAATCCCAGAAGGCGAAGCACCGTCGCCTGCAGATCGTGGACATGCACGGGGTCCTTGACGATCTCAGCACCAAAGTCGCAGGTCTCGCCGTGGACGATTCCCGGCTTGACCCCACCTCCGGCCATCCAGATCGAGAAGCAGTGGGGATGGTGATCCCGGCCAAAGTAGGTTGAGCCGTTCCGCCGTTCGTTCATCGCGGTTCGTCCGAACTCCCCCGACCAGATCACGAGGGTGTCCTCCAGAAGGCCGCGTTCCACCAAATCATCAAGCAGCGCCGCGATTGGCCGATCGGTTTCTCGGCATTTTTTGGGGAGCTGATTGATGATGTCGTCACTCGGATTCGTACCGTGCGTATCCCAGCCCCAGTCAAAGAGCTGGATAAACCTGACGTCATTCTCGAGCATCCGTCTCGCAAGCAGACAGTTATTGGCGAAGCTGGCGGCACCTGGCGTCGCGCCGTATCGCTCGATGGTCTCCGGCGACTCGTGGGCGATGTCCATGACTTCGGGAACCGCGACCTGCATGCGGAATGCCAATTCATACTGGGCAATCCTTGCGAGCGTCTCCGGGTCACCGTTTTGCTCACACTGAAGCCCGTTCAACTCCGCGAGCGCCTCGATGGTCGCGCCGCGGGTCTCGCGATCGATTCCGGGCGGATTGGATGCGAAGAGCACGGGGTCGCCGTCAGATCGACACTGCACACCTTGATGGACGCTGGGCAGGAACCCGTTGCCCCAGACACTCTTGCCAGCACTGGGGGTCTTTCCGCCCGAGACCAGCACCACGTAGGCCGGAAGATCGCGATTTTCCGAGCCAAGCCCGTAGCTGATCCAAGACCCCATCGATGGCCGACCGAGCCGCGGCGAACCGGTGTAAAGGAGCAACTGGGCTGGCGCATGGTTGAACTGATCGGTGTGCATCGATCGAACGACCGCGATTCGATCCGAGTGCCTCGCCAGCTCCGGAAGTAACTCACTGATTTCGGTTCCGGACTTTCCCCGTGGCTGGAAGGCGTACGGGGAGGCGAGTACCTCGGGATGACCCTTGATGAACGCAAAGTTCTCAGGATCCAGAAGATGCTCTGGGCAGGGCTTACCATTCCAATCGAGAAGCTTCGGCTTCGGGTCAAGCAGATCATGATGTGGCGGACTGCCCGCCATGTGCAGATAAATCACTCGCTTGGCCCGAGGTGCAAAGTGCGGACGGGAGAGGTCGAGTGCGGCCGCACCTGAAGTTGGCGAGTCGCCAAAGCCACCCGCGAATCCGTCTTGGGCGGCAGCCCAGGCCAACGCCATTCCACCGATCCCCGATCCCATCTGACCCAGAAAAGTCCGACGAGTCGTGGCGTGGAGTTCCTCACCGACCAGACGGCGCTGGAGATCCTGGGGGTCGACGTTTTTTCTTGATGCCATGTTCCGGTTCTCCTTTCCGAATGCCGGGCTCGATCACCCGCGGTTGAGGAATTCGTCGAGATTGAGAAGCACGTTCGCCACCACGATACGAGCCGCAAAGTCCGCGGGTTCGAGTTCTTCCGGCCGTTCCACGCCCGACGCCAGAATCAAGGCCGCGGCCTGTTCGGGCGAATCGCGGAATCGCAGCGTTTGAGCCTCGAGAAGTTGCTCGAGAATTTCGATTTCGGCCTCCTCCGGCGATCGAATGACCGCCAGTCGGAAGGCTCGTTCAAGTTCAAGACGTTGCGAATCCGGCGCCTCGGCATGCGCTCGCCTCGCAAGTCCGCCGGCCGTTTCAATGAAGGCGATATCGTTTAACGTGACCAGTGCCTGCAAAGGCGTATTGGTACGGATACGACGGACTGAGCACGTCTCTCGACTCCCCGCATCGAAGGCGACCATCGAGGGATATGGAGCGGTTCGTCGCCAAAATGTATAGAGCCCGCGTCGATGACGATCTTCATCCATCGCGGTGTTCCAACGGTCACCGCTGTAGACGATCTCCCAGACCCCATCTGGTTGCGGGGGGAACACCGGTGGCCCGAACATGCGATGCGATCGGAGCCCCGAAGCCTCAAGTGCGGAATCCCGAATGGCCTCCGCCTCAAGTCGGAAGCGAGCGCCTCGCGCCAAATTCCGATTGAGCGGGTCTGTTTGGAGTGCCTGGCTGGAGACCACGGAAGATTGTCGATACGTCGAACTGGTGACGATTTCGCGGCACAACATCTTGTGACTCCATCCCGAGTCCATGAACTGAACGGCAAGATGGTCGAGCATCGCCTGGTCGTCGGGCGGCATGCCCTGCGTCCCGAAGTCCTCGGCGGTCTCGACGAGGCCTCGGCCGAAGAATCGTTCCCAGACGCGGTTGACATGCACCCGCGCCGTCAAGGGGTTTTGCGGATCGGTCAACCACTTCGCCAGTTCCAGGCGAGAGGGCCGAGCGTCTGCCTCAACGGCGATCGGATGGAGAAACGCGGGTGTCCCGGGAAGGACTTCTTCTGCCGGACTCCGCCAATCGCCTTTGGTGAGAATGTTGGTGACTCGACGATCCGCCTCCGCCTGTTCGCGCAGGACCGGAACGTTTCTTTCACGAGCCTCAATCGCGGCGATCTCCTTGTCGATCGGGTCGAGTTCGATCGCCTTCGAACGACGAAGGGCGATCCCCGCGAGGGTCGCATTCAATCTCCAATGCGCCTCAAGATTGGCCCTCGCTTCGACGCTTCGTTGATCACCCGCCCGGAGTGAGTCCTGAAGGGACGCTGGAAGTCCACGCCCATCAACGGACGCCATAGCCGCCAACCACACTTCAAAGTCCGTCTGCCAGCTCGGCACGGCGGCCGATGATCGCTCGACGACAACCGGCCCCCAGGACGTCAGGCCACCATCCGAATCTCCGTGCTGGGTACACGCCAACCCGCTGATCATCGCGCCCGGATCCAACCCAATCGCAGCAGGTTCGATCTCCAGCCGTTGCCACTCTCCGGTCTTGGGCAGATCACCAAGTCGGCGGCGATCGGGCGTTCCGTCCGTGCCCAACTGGATCTGATTCGCCCCCCAGTAAGCTCGATGCCCCCAGGTCTTCTGGACGGAATGAACTTGGATCATGATTTCGTCTGGCGGATTGTCGGCGTCGAGCAGGACCCACACGGTGATGAGATCACCTTCGGCAATCTTGACCTGAGCCGACGGCGCGACGCCGTTGAAATGGTGCTGAACGATGGCGTTGGCTGGCGCCACCGATCTCCGAGCGCGGAGCGCGCCCGGCGGCGGCACGATGGAATCATCCCAAGGGAGACGGCCATCGATAACTTCGTCGAACAGCGAGGCGCCAGGTGGGAGGACATCACCGAGGATCGGAACGCCGCCAAGCGATGATGAGCCGTCAGGATCGAGGGATTCCGCAAGCGGCGAGTCCTGACGCTCCAGTGGAGGCGAGATGACTACTTGAACCTCATCCCTCGTCTGAATGGCCTGCCGCTGAGCCGTCAAATCTGCGCGGCGTAATCGATCTTCCGCACCAAGATGCGCCAGCAACGGGAATTCGTCCGGCCGATCGGCATCCATGGTGGTATTAAAGAAGGCCGCGAGCTGGTAGTACTCACGTTGTTCAATCGGATCGTATTTGTGATCGTGACAGGCAGCGCACTCCGCGGTGAGGCCCATCCAGGTCGACATCGTGGTGTTGACTCGATCGATGACCGCCGCCATCCGAAACTCCTCATCCCGAGTACCGCCTTCATCATTGTTCATGGTGTTTCGGTGGAATGCGGTGGCGAGAATCGAGTCGTCGTTGGCGTCGGGAATGAGATCACCAGCGATCTGCTCGAGGGTGAATCGGTCGAAGGGCAGATCGGCGTTAAAGGCTCGGATGACCCAATCCCGCCACGGCCAGATCGTTCGCGGTCGATCAGCTTCATACCCCCGGGTGTCCGCGTACCTCGCCACATCCAACCAGACCCGGGCCCATCGTTCCCCGAAGGCGGGAGAATCAAGAAGATCGTCGACGAAGCGCTCGAAAGCGTCTTCGCGTTGGTCACGCACGAACGCGTCGACGGATTGGAGCGTCGGCGGAATTCCTAAGAGATCGAGGGAGACCCGGCGTGCCAGCACGGCTCGATCCGCCTCGGGCGCGGGGCGAAGGTCAAGTTCCCAGTGGCGGGCCGCGACATATCGATCGAGATCTCGCCGTGGCCAGTCTGAGTCGACCTCCGGGGGTGGTGGCGAAGAAGACGGATGTCGCCACGCCCAGTGCGTTTCGTATTCCGCCCCCGACTCGATCCAACGTCGGAGTAATTCGATTTCTTGGTCATCGAGCGGTGCGCCCTTGCCCGGAGGAGGCATCACGCGATCCTGATCGTTGGTCTGAACTCGCTCGAGAAGCAGACTGCTCGCGGGGTCCCCCGGAACGATCGCGGCGCCGCGACGGCGCGAACGCGTCGCACCTTCTCGAATGTCCAGTCGAAGATCGGCCGCGCGGGCCCCGGCATCTGGCCCGTGACAGGGAAGGCAACGGGCCAGAATCGGCCGCACCGATCGATTGAACGAGATCGGGGTCTCCTGATCGTCACTGGCGAACGCCCAACCGCCGCTCAGGGCGACGACGACGATCATGATTCGAGTCTGAAAGGTTGGCCACAGCACGACTCCGAGTCTATCGTGACAATCTCCACTCGCGAAGCCTTTGCTTGGCTGTTTTTTCCCCCAGATCTCCCGGACCACTCTGCTCATGGCTCCCGAGAACAACGCTCCAACCCTGCCAGATCCAAAATCCGACACCACGGTTCCAGTGGTCATCGTTGGCGCCGGACCAATTGGAATCGAGACGGCCATCGAGCTCCAAAGGCGCGGAGTCGATTCGATCAACATCGATCGGGGACCGCTGGGGGCGCAGATCTTTGATTTTCCACCGCAGTCACGATGGTTCTCCGGTCCGGAGCGCATTTCTATCGGCGGGGTGCCACTCGAAACGGTCTCCCAAGAAAAGGCCACCCGAGAGGACTATCTGGCGTACCTCCGCAGCGTGGTCCGACAGTTTGACCTCGCGGTTCGCACCTTCGAGTCCGTCGAACAGGTCACCCCAGTAAAAGACGGCTTCGAGGTGCGAACGAGTACCGCAGGAGGCCTCTCGCGTTTGATCCGAACCAAACGCGTGGTGTTGGCGGTTGGTGGTACGGCGAAGACCAGACGGCTCGACGTTCCAGGCGAAGATCGATCGATCGTCGCGGATGTCCTTGGCGAACCACATCGATACTTTGGACGACGGGTGCTGGTGGTGGGAGGCAAGAACAGCGCCGCGGAATCGGCCATACGACTCTGGCGGGCGGGTGCCGAAGTGACCATCTCCTATCGGGGCGACGAACTGCACCCGCGAATCAAGTACTGGATCCGGCCGGAACTGGCATCTTGCATCCGATCGGGGTTGATTTCCGCCCGGTTTGGGACTCGGGTGTTGGCGATCGGGCCAAACGCGGTCACGCTGGAGCGGCTGACCGACGGTGTCCGGTTCGAAGAACCGATCGACGACGTCCTGCTTCAGATCGGCTTTGAAGCGGACGGATCCATGTTCGAGGCGCTCGGTTGCGAGCTGGTCGGCCCAAACCAGGCCGTCCTGCACGATTCCAGCACCATGGAAACGAGCATCCCCGGGATCTACGTCGCCGGCACTGCCGTGAACGGGACACAGGGCCGCTACGAGGTCTACATTGAGAATTCACACGTGCATGCCGTCCGAATTGCGGCTGCCATGGTCGGCGATCCGCCGCCGCCAGATCCGGTCCTTCCGGAATTGCCCGAAGCCTGACGCCGGAAGCTTGACCCCCTCAGCCGCGTTCGCCTCTGGCACGCCGAAGGGCCCGAGTTCGCTTCTTGAGTCTTCGCCGATTGCGCCATCCATTGAAAATCAAGCCGAAGGCAAAGGTGGCACTGATCACAAAACCGGAGATGCCGAGGTGGAACGCAATACCCTCGCCACGGCTCGCGAGAACCAGAATGGCACTGGCCATCACGAGGGCGGAGATGATCAGGGCGTATCCGATCCGTTCGGAAGCATCCTCAAGTCCGACCACCAAATCCTCGATCGCGACGATGTCGAGTTGAAGTCGAAGCCTGTTCCGACGCGCTCGCTGAAGAAAGGACGACAGTTCGCCCGGCAGCGTCTCGCCGAGATGAAGAAGTTCCATTCCGGCTTCGCGGAATCGCCTGGCGACCGCCTTGGGACTGAATCGGCCCTTGAGGAGTTTCTCGATATACGGCCGGGTGAAGCCGATCAGATCAAAGTCTGGATCGATCTGCATCGCCACCCCTTCGATGGTGGTGAGCGCCTTGATCAACAAGACAACCTCGGCGGGGCATCGAAGATCGTGCCTCCGAAGGGTCTGGAAAAACTCATCCAACACCCCGCCCATATCGATGCGATTGATTGGAACACCAACAAACCGACCGACCAGTTGCTGCACATCTGCTCGGGCCGCCTTGATATCGACGGTGTCCAGATCCACGTCGGCCAGCGAGATCGCCGCCCGCATCACCATGTCTGCATCGTTGCGAGTCATGCCGTAGACGATCTCGGCCAAGCGGAGCCGCGTCTGATCGTCCACGAAGCCCGTCATACCGCAATCAATAAAGGTGACTCCGCCGTCGGGTCGGACGAAAATGTTTCCCGGATGCGGATCAGCGTGGAAGAAGCCAACCTCGAGCGTCTGATGGAAGACGGCGCCGGCACCAATGGTGACGATTGAACGACGTTCCTCATCAGAGAGCTTCGAGACGTCGAGGTCTGCGAGCAGGGTTCCACTCGCGAGTGATTCGCAGAGGACGTCCCGAGTGGTGGCATGCCAGTGAATGGTTGGAAAATCGACTTCTGGATTGTCCGCGAACATGCTCGTGAGTCGATCGGTCGCGCGGCCCTCATTGGTGAGATCGGTCTCGCGATCGAGCTCCTTCGCGAATTCCTCGACCGTTGCTTTCGGATCAAAACCGACGTTTGAAACATGTTCATCGACGAGGCTCGCTAAGAACCGCAACGCCTCCATGTCGCCAATGATCGCCTCGCGAATGTGTGGCCGGAGGATCTTGAGCACGACCGTGGTGCCATCAATCAGGACCGCCCGATGGGCTTGAGCCATGGATGCCGCGGCGATCGGCGTGTGATCAATGGACTTGAAGATCGCATCGACGCCATCGGGAAAAGCTTCGGTTAACTGGGCTTCGATTTCGGAGAATGGGAGCGACGGGCATCCGGACTGGAGTTTCGCGAACTCGGTCGCCCACTCATCCGGTACGAGATCCCGACGCGTGGAAAGCACTTGTCCAAGCTTGATGAACGTTGGTCCGAGCTCCTCCATGGCCTTGCGAAGCCGTACCGGGGTAGGCATTCGCATGAGCTCGGCTTCGCCTCGACCAATCCGGACACTCTCGAGCACCGACGCCACCGCGTCCCCAACCCCGACTTCGCGTAGAAACTCCACGAATCCGTATCTGGCGAGGACATGGACGATCTGCTTCCAGCGTTTGATATTCCGAATTTGATTACCGATCACGGGGAGAGTCTAGCGTCAGCGTCCCGCCTTCGGGGTGGTCTTTGGAGTCGATGCTGAGCGAACACAAAAACGAAACGCGTACCGGCAGAACCGGTACGCGTTTCAGGTGAATGCTGGTCGGGGCCAACCTGGATCGGCCGACTGGGGAACCCCCAACATCACCGGATCAGTGTCGACTCGGGATTCGTCGACACCGGGGGAGTCAAATTCAATCGAAACGTTCCTCGTCTCCAAAATCTTCGTTGGGCTCCTCATCCTCGATCTGCCGTTGGGCATCCCGGCTCGACTGTTCGAGCATCCGTCGGAGATAGGAGTTCTCACGGCGAGTTGCCTCAAGATCGAAAACGAGGTACTTGACGCTCAGGCGAAGGTAGTCCAGTGATTCCTGAAGTTCTGCCACTGAAGCCTTGATGCGATTTCGGCGTTCACCGATCTCATTGACGTCGTTGCTCGGCTCGTCACTCGCTTCCGGCATCGCCTGGATTCGGGACATGAGCTCCTGCATTTTCCGCTGAAAGGTAATTTCATCCATGTCTTCTGTTTCCTGTTTCGAATCGGTGGGAAGGTCGACGAATCAAGTCTCGTCGCTGACGAATGAATCAATGCCACGCGAAAGGGCGTCCTCCAAGTCTTTGAGCAAGGATGGTCATGTTCCCAGGTGCCGATCGCCGCGCAAGCCGACCAGACCTCCCAAACCGGAAGGTACGACGTCGTCATGCGGTTGTTTTCGGACGAACTGACTCAGCGAGCCGGGGCGGCCTTCTTCAGACCACGGCGAGCGGCGGGGGGGGCGTCCCGAAGGAGGGCGTCGATGGGCTCGCCAGCCTTTCTGGCTTCATCAATGGTCCGCGCGAGGACACGATCTCGTTCCCAGCACCATCGATCAAAGAATTGTTCCAGCTCATGGCGATTAAAACGGGCCAACGGATCATCAAGACCAGTCTGGGCGATGGCCCACTCGATGATGGAACCGCCACTCTTGTTGAAGCGATAGAGCCCGTAGATGAACTTGAGGCGTACGCCGGCCGCCATAAAGGGATCCGTCGCCCGATCTGGGACCGCGATCATGGCTTCTTCTGGTCGGCTCTTGGCGATCGCTCCCAGCCATCCAGACTCTTGCGACGCCTCTCGATCAAGCAGCGTTCCGCGCTCCGCCGCCTCCTGAGCGATCGGTTTCTCGATCGTCTCAAGTCCGGCCATGCTGGCGAGCACGGTCTTGGTGCCCTCATTGGGGAACTTGATCCAAACACGACGATCCGGCCGACCGTCACGTGTGATTAGTTCGACTTTCATGACTTCGCCGATTCCCCATTCCGGCCTACCGGGATGGGTCACGCGATCACCTTGCTTGTGCTTCAACTTCGTGAACTCCTGTACTTCCTACTTCTAAACGCAGTGACCTCTGCATGAATGCGTCGACCGTGTCTGGAACGCCGTTCGCTTGATTGATGACATCAAAATCAACATCGTCATCATCGAGCACGAGCCAGAGGCGGATGGAGATGAGCCAAGCTCGGATGCCTTGACACGGTGGCAGGAACACCTTCGCAGCCAACCTCGCCAACGGAGACAACTCCAAGCAGACGCTGGAATCAACACCGAAATCAGACTCATCCGCGGCCGAGGGGCAGGATCGCGATTGCGACCAACCGCCGAACTCGACGCTAGAAGTGTACCGTGCCGGACCCATGCAAAGCCAGCCAACCACCGAAACAGGTCTCTCTGACGCCAGAAAATCTCCAAGAGCGGCCCGATTGGCGTTTTTAGGGGATCTCAACGGGGCACCCGGGCGGCGAACGCTCATCGCCCATCTGGATGATCTCCGCCGAGACCACGAACCAGACTTAATCATCGCCAATGCTGAGAACCTCAGAAATGGCTCGGGACTCAGCCCTGATCTGTACCACGCGATTCGCAAGCTGGGGATCGATGCCATCACGCTCGGAGATCACGTCTACCGAGATCGCCGCATCGTGCCGTTCCTCGAAGATCCGACGGAACCAATCTGCCGGCCAGCCAATCTCTCGGCCCATGCCCCCGGAAAACGATTTGTGCGGGTCCCACTTCCCAAGGCCTGCGGGGGTGGCGATCTCCTCGTTTTCAGCCTTCTTGGAAGGGTTTACATGGGATTACCTGCCAACGATCCGTTCGCCGTGGCAGATGAGCTGCTCGAGGCGAACCCATCGGTGGCAGGCACCTTGGTTGATGTTCACATGGAGGCCACCGCCGAAAAAGCGGCGACCGCGTTCCATCTAGACGGCCGAGTGACCACGGTGCTCGGTACTCATACCCATGTTCCAACTGCAGACGCTCGCGTCCTGCCCAGAGGAACCGCGTTCCAGACCGATGTCGGCATGTGCGGACCATACGCCTCGATCATCGGGCGGGATCCAGATGCCGTGCTTCGGCACATGCGGACCGCGGTCCACACGCCGTATGAGATGGGTTCTGGGGACGAACGCCTCTGTGGCGCCTTAGTCATCCTCCGTCCGGGCCGTGCCACCGCGTCTTCGATTACGCCATTTCAGTATGGCGGTCAAACTTTGTCGTCATAAACGAAGTTTTTTCGACGTCCGACTGTTTTCTTAACCCCTTTACCAAACATGAGTTGCGGTGCCCACGGTATTGCCCGAACCATGTCTTCGCGTGCAAAATGCCTTGCTCAGCCCGCGATGGCTTGATTCATCGGTGGTTGATGGCATTTTCAAAGTAAGGGAAAACGGGCGGCTGACTCGGCGAATGTTCGTTCGGGCAACTGCTTGAAGAAGACATGTGATTCCAGGTGCCAAGACATGCTGGATCTTAGGAGGACCAATAGAGATGAAGACTTCAATCCTTATGGTGAGTGGCCTGGCGCCACTCTCGCTCTGCGGAATGGCCGTTGCCAACGTCGATCTTGATTTTGAGTTGCTCAACAGCAACGGAACGGATTCGACCTCGTACGTCCTCAATGTCGACGGCGGCGCTCTTGATTCAATCGACTTTGCGATTGATTTCACGAATACCGGCGACTTCACTTGGGCTGGTGACGTCCTCTTCGGATTCACCGATCCCAACGGAAACTCCATCGAATTCGGCGGGTATAACGTCTCATTCGGCTATACCGTCGGCGGTGATTTTCCGGCGGACTGGGACGTCGATGTCTCGGGTAGCTATGGATTTTCAGCGGATCTCGCCGCCTTCGGTTTGAGCGGCGGTGGCGACTGGATCATTGAGGTCGCTAATGGCTATGAAACATCGGTTGACACCAGTTGGGCCGGCGTCTTGGGATTGAATGGCCTTGCCGTTCCGACGCCTGGCGTACTCGCCCTCATGGGAATCGCTGGGTTGACCGGACGTCGACGTCGAGCCTGAGCCCGTTCAAAGTCGCCAAGCGGGGTCAAAAAAGAAGATAAGAAATGAATACCAGCCCCCGATCTTCTGGATCGGGGGCTGTTCTTGTTGCGTTGAGCGAGGGTCTTCGATCCCAATCAGACAAGAGAACTTTGCGTAGATAATTGAATTGTGGTCCCACCACAAAATGACAAGCAGGGCTCTCATCACCCAAAAAGCCAACGGCTGTTGGTTCCGATAATCGATCGTGGCGGATAAACCACCTCGTATTCCACTCGAAAAAGCCTTTTTTGCGATCAAAACGCAATAAACATGACATTTTTATGGGTTTTCATTTCCGATTCGATGACTTCTCGACTACTTTCAACGTGTTAGAACTCCCTATTTACGACTCGTGCCCTATTCCCAATGTGTTAGGCGAGTCAAGTTCCCAACTTCCTATTGGAGGATTCAGAGATGAGTAAGAGATTCGTTCTTACAGCAGCAGGCGCTTCGGCAGCTGCAATTTGTGGTGGTGCAGCAGCAGACGTCACCGTCAGCTTCTTGTCGACCGATCTTCTCGGCGGCGAGTACACGTCCATCGACATGGGTGCCGTCAGCGGCGTCCTCACCGGCATCGGCTACAGCTACACCTGGGAAAACAGCACCGGCGACTCCAGCTGGGCTTCCGACATGCTCTTCGGTATGTCTGACGGCGTGAGCGGCGCTTCGATCGGTGGCTTCAACTTGAGCATCGGCGACATCGTCGGCGGAACCTGGAATTCCGGTGGCGGCACCAGCGGATCACCCTCCGATGGCAGCTACAGTGGTTTCACCTCCTTCAGCCAAGCCATGAGCGGCATGGGAATGGCCTACATGGCCAACGGCTGGGCAACTTCTGCCGGTACCGCTACTTCGGCTGAACTCACGTTCTTTGGAGTGAACTCGGTTCCTGCTCCAGGTGCGCTCGCGCTGCTCGGCCTTGCCGGACTCGCTGGCGGCCGTCGTCGCGCCTGATCCGCGCTCGACACCACGTTAATTAGGGCACATATTCCGTCGATCCTCGGCTCACGCCGGGGATCGACGGTCCCTTTTTTGGGACCCGCTCATATCCTCTCGCGTCGCTCAATTCGAAAAGGCCTCGCTCGAAATGCTGGTTCTTTAGGGGCGTGCTCGCCTTCATCGGTCGCCGCAACCGCCGCCTCCGGGAGTCTCGATCCAGAGTTCGTCGCCCGGCTCAAGTTCAAATGCACTGATCCCTGGTAGGACATCGGTCTGTCCGCAACCTCGAACAATCTTGGCCTGTCCGCAACTCCCGGCTTCACCGGAATCAAGGCCGTACGGACGTTCGAGATGATGTTGGGCCAGCAGCGAGCCGGAAAGAGGTGTTAAGGCGGCGAGAACTCTGCAAACGCCATCACCACCCGGCGTGATCCCGGCACCACCAGATCCCCTACGGATCCCAAATCGGACCAGCCGAAGCGGGTACCGATGCTCGATCACTTCTGGATCGGTCAATCGCGTGTTGGTCATGTGGCTGTGTATGGCGTCGCATCCCGAAAACCCAGGTCCAGCTCCCGTACCACCACAGATGGTCTCGTAGTAGCCGAACCGATCATTTCCGAGGAGCAGATTGTTCATGGTTCCCTGGCTGCACGCCACGACCTCGAATGCTTTCAAGAGCGAATCAACGACTCGCTGGCTGGTCTCCGTATTACCAATTGCCACCGCGGGGTCAACCGAGGCATCACCACTGAATCGAGGGTTCAGGAAGCCACGCGGACACACCAATTCGACCGCATCAATCGCACCTTCATTGAGGGGAATATCCTCGCCCGCGACCACTCGAAGTACATAGAGCACCGCAGCCCGCACCACCGCAAGCGGGGCATTGAGATTCCCCGGATGCTCGCCGCCGGATCCCGTGAAGTCGATGTGCATCCGACCGAACGTCGACCACACTCGCACCATGATCGGCGTTCCATCATCGAGCCGTTCCGTGACGGTCCGATCCATCCCATCAAGTCGCTGGGAAAGCCGACGAATCGAGGATGCACACCGATTTCGAAGCGACTCAAGATCCGCCGCAAAGCGGTCTGAACCGACGAGCGTGTAGAGAGTGTTCAATCGCTCAGCGCCGAGTCGATTGGCGGCCAGCTGACCTTCAAGATCCGCGAGATTATCCGCCACCGCACGCGATGGAAATGGTCCGCTGGTGAGCATGCGCTCGAAGAGATCGAAGCGAGGCACACCGCCCTCAATGATTTTCATTGGCGCGATCACCACACCTTCTTCGCTGAGGTGGCGTGCATCGGGTGGCATCGATCCGGGCCTTGAACCACCGATCTCCGCATGATGGGCTCGATTCACGGCATACGCAAAACACGTGTTGTCGGTATCAAAGACCGGCGTGACCACCGTGAGATCCGGAAGATGGGAGCCGCCGAACCCTGGATGATTGACGATGGCGACGTCGCCAGGATGCAATTCCAACCTCGCCGTGACCGCACGCACACAGTCGCCGAGGGCTCCAAGGTGCACCGGCATGTGAGGTGCGTTGACGACCAATCGGCCATCGGAGTCGACAATCCCACAGGAGTAATCGAGACGTTCCTTCACGTTCACGCTGAGGGCCGTTCGGCGGAGCGTCTCTCCCATATCCAAGGCAATTGATTCCAGACGACACGCCATGATCTCCGAGGCGGCCGCACCGACGATTCCGACGGCACCGGAGTCGTCTCGATCCAACACGATCGACCCAGAGTCGTCTGCGGTGGCGACCCAGCCCATTGCCACGTAGATGGTGCTGGTGTCGTCCGCGATCAAAGCGGGCCCATGAACGACCTGAGCCGCCGAAAGATGACCCCGATCAATCGACCGATCACCCTCGTCCCAGCGGCCAGAACTCGCTCTCGAAGGCTCGGGATCAGGCGGATCATCGCCGCAAGCATCTCCTGCGAAGACTCGGATAGAAGCGAGTTCGATCGGCCGATCCGGCGGCGCATGGCCGTAGAGTCGAGCATACGCATCCTGAAACATCACCCGGAGGCGGTCTGAATCAACCGGTGTCGCAGACGGATTGAGCTCCAGGTCAATCGTCGTGTTCTGGCCGACCAGCCGACAACGCATTTGGCGTCGCCGGATCACCGGATGATCGACCCCGACCTGCCGTGCGGACTCAAGGGCGCGTCGCGTGACCTCTGCGAGTGGGGGCGCCGGATCGAACTCATCGATCGGTTTCAGGACCGCCTCTTCGACCGCCCGCTCCTGAACCGCGACGTGGAGGCCCACAGCGCTCAACAGCCCCCCGTCCGGAGGAACGATCACTCGCTGCATGCCGAGTCTGGCGGCCACGCCGCAGGCATGTTGACCACCGGCCCCGCCGAATGCGACCAGAACATGTTCGACGGGATCTTCACCACGCCGCGTCGTGACGGTTCGGATCGCTTCTGCCATTCGTTCATCGGCAAGCGTCACGAACCCATCGAGGAGATCCTCGCGTGAGCGACCCGTCTCCAACGAGATGGCTTCCATCGCGGCTTCAGCGTGTTCGATCATCAATGGGACTCCGAACCGCGCGGGGTCGGCTCGGCCAAGAAGAAGATTGACATCCGTGATGGTCAACGGGCCACCCGCGCCGAAACAGGCCGGCCCGGGCGCCGCTCCCGCGGATTCAGGCCCGACCTGCAGCTGCCCATCTCTCACGCCACAGATCGATCCGCCACCCGCGGCAATCGTGTGGAGGTCGACACAAGGGGTCCGGACGGTCGCGCTTCCGACCTGAGTGACGTCCCGAAGATCGGCCACCCGTTCTGCTCGTCCCACATCGGTACTGGTTCCACCCATATCGAAGCCGACAATGCGGTGCGCGTGGCTCCGGGCCGCGGTGGCGATGGCCCCGACGATTCCTGCCGCTGGCCCGCTCAGCAAACTCTCGGACGGGCGATAGCTCGAGGACTCGACGAGTCCACCGCCGCTGGTCATCGCCAAGACTTGGCTTTTTTGATGATCAAGACCCAGCCCATCTAAAAACGCCTGCATGACCGGCGCCAAGGCCGCGTCGGCGACCACGGTTCGAACCCTGGGAACCAATCTGATATCCGGCGAACAAACGAAGCCCACCGAAAGTGGGAATCGAGGAAACCGGGCCGCGATCGCTTCGGCAATCCGAATCTCATGTGATGGATCTCGCCAGGAATGAAGGAGGCAGATGCCGATGGCATCGAAGCCTCCTTCGTCTGCACAAAGCTGAGCCTCGACCAGCGCAACGACCTCGGCAACATTGAGTGCGACCAATTCGTTTCCATCTGCATCCAGACGGGCGCTGATGCCAATGACCGCGGCTGGTTCAAGACGGGGCGGACGGACATCGAGATCAAAGAGGTCTGGCCGACTCTGATCGCCGATCACCGCGAGATCTTCAAGCCCTTGATTTGTGATCAAGAGCACTCGCCCCGTGGCACCGACCAAAAGCGCATTGGTCGCACGGGTCGTCGCGATCCGCAGGTCGATCGCGGGAAGCTCATGGCCGATGGGTGTTCCCGTCGCAAGATGCATCGCGAGCCGGGGCGCGTCCATCTCTGGATCGAGCTCAACCGTCATGCCTTCGGCGACGCTGGTATCGCCACCGTGCACCGCAGCGCCGACCGCGAGCCGACCAATCGCACGCCCGTCGTCGAGCCGACGAACCACCGCGCCAACCAGAAATTCCAGCCCTCGCAAACCGTGTACCCGCCCGTCGATAAGTCGACCTCGAACTCGTCCCGAACTCAGAACTTTCACTCGGCTCGGTGGCCCGGCATTCGCTCCGGGTGGGCTGGCCAGGCAGTCTGTGAAGGTACCGCCGGTGTCGATCCGGATCATCCACCGCCCAGACTCACTTTCCGAGTCCAGCCAAGATGTCGAATCGGAATCCATGCTCGCCACGATATCCGCGTTTCGGACCGAACCACCGTCCGATTCGGGCGAAGCAAGCCCAATACGTGGCGAGTGCCAAACTCCCAAGTCCACCCCGGCGTCGAACCGACTATCCTCGAGTGGTTCGTTTTCTTCTTCCTCTCTGGAGTCTGGTCAATGCCGATTCTCAAGGTCCTGCTCGCCATCGCGGTTGTTCCGGCCGTCGCCACGGCCTACGTGACCGTGATGGGTACCACTGGCGCGTGTTCAACGTGCGCCTCCATCGTCTCGATGGTCACCGGCTCGGCTTCTCATGATTCGGAGCAGGCGAGTGATGCCACGACGACCGCAACGACGGTCGCGGACGAAACCTCGACTTCGACCATCGTGGCACAAGGCATG
>CAJQQE010000020.1 GCA_905480395.1 uncultured Phycisphaerales bacterium | reverse complement strand
TCGATGGAGTAACGCCCTTCTGCCAGCCCTCGCGGTGGTGGGTGCGTTATTGCCGTTGTACGTGGTGATGTTCGTGGCCTACGGATTTAGTCCGAAGACGCTTGAGGTGGGTTACCAACCGACGCAGCCAGTGCCGTTTAGTCATGCGCTCCATGCCGGCGAACTTGGCATGGACTGTCGCTATTGCCACAACACCGTGGAGACTGCGGCGCACGCCGCCGTACCACCCACGCAGACCTGCATGAACTGCCACACGGCAATTCGACCCGACAGCCGAAAGCTTGAGCCGATCAAGCAGAGTTACGAGAGCGGGCTTCCGGTCGAGTGGGTCTGGGTAAATCGCATCGCCGACTACGCCTACTTCAATCATGCCGCCCACGTGAATCGTGGCGTTGGATGTGTGGAGTGCCACGGCAGAATCGACCAGATGGAGGTCGTCTCGAGGCACGAGATGCTTTCAATGGGGTGGTGCCTTGATTGTCACCGAAATCCGGTCGACAACCTTCGTCCAGTTTCCGAGATCACCAATCTCGCCTACGACCAACGGACTGAGCTGACGTACGAAGAACGGGTCGCGCTCAAGGATCTTTATCACATCAACCCCTCGGAAAATTGCTCGACATGTCATCGCTGAACCCTGGCGAGGAACGTCCCGAGATCTCCGGTTGCGGCGGCGATCACCAGTCGGTGGAACCGTCGCGCCGCGCCTATTGGCGTAGTCTCGACGACCTTCAGGACACCGAAGAGTTTCGGGCCTGGATGCACCGTGAATTTCCCGCGGACGCCGATCTGCTCGAAGGCGAAGACCGCCGTCACTTCATGAAGGTGATGGGGGCCTCGTTCGCGCTCGCTGGATTCGGCGTCGCGGCTTGTCGTCGGATTCCCGAGACCCACATCGTTCCTTATGCGGCGCGACCGGCGGGGCGCATTCCCGGCCATCCGGTTCACTTCGCATCCGCGTGCGAGCGAGGCGGCGTGGCACAGGGCCTGCTCATCAAGAGCATCGATGGCCGCCCGATCAAGCTCGAAGGTAATGCGGCGCACTCGACCAACATGGGCGCGTGCGATCCCATCACCCAGAGTGGAATTCTGCAGGCGTACGATCCGGAACGAAGCCGCGCCGTTCATCAGGATGGAAAACCCGCGGATGCCGCGGCGTTCAAGACCTGGTCAGACCAACGCTTTGGCGTCGATCTTCGCAAGGCCGGCGGCGCTGGTCTCGCGGTGTTGGCGGAAGCGAGCGGAAGCCCGAGCATGGATCGCATGCGAGCGGAATTCAAGTCTGCGTTTCCAAAGGCGACGTGGCACGAATGGGAGCCGATCACCGGCGACGACGAACGCGCGGGAACAGAGATCGCCTTCGGGTCGCCGCAGCGCGTCCATCCGATGCTCGATCAGGCAAACGTCGTGGTCTGTCTCGATGCGGACCCGCTTTCGACGCATGCCGCCGCCAATCGACTTTCGCGCGACTGGGCATCGAAGCGTCGTCTCAACGCCACAGACCCCGCGCATCAAGAAATGAGTCGCGTGTACGCCGTCGAAGGCGTCTTGTCGGTCACCGGCATGAATGCAGACGATCGAGTGATGGTTCGCAGTGGTGATGTCGGCGCGGTCGCCGCCTCGCTTGCTACCGCACTCGGTGTTTCGATGGACGGATTGGAATCGCTCGCAGGAACGGTCGCGCTGGAAGGGCGGAACGCCGAGGTCTTTGACGCCATGGTTGGCGACCTCAAGGCCAACGGCGGCGAGTGCGTGGTGATCGTCGGTGAGGGGCAGCCTCCGGCGGTCCACGCGATGGCGGCCGCGATCAATGCCGCACTCGGTAACGTCGGCAAGACCGTTCAGTACACCGAAGATCCACACCCGAGTCGCATGGCGTCGATCTCGACGCTGGTGAAATCACTGAACGCGGGGGCGGTTGAAACGCTCGTGATGATCGGCGGCAACCCGGTCTACGACGCGCCCGTCGACCTCGACTTCGCCACGGCTTTGGGCAAGGCGAAGGAATCGGTTCATCTTTCCCTCTATGCAAACGCGACTTCGAAGGCGTCGGTCTGGCACCTCCCGCGCGCGCACTGGATTGAGAGTTGGGGCGACGTGAGGGCGTATGACGGAACGATCTCTGTGGTGCAGCCGCTCATCCAGCCAATGATGCCGCTGGACCAGCAAGGTTGGAGTTCGATTGAACTCTTGGCCGAATTGTCCGGATCGCAGCCCAAGGAGGGGTACTCGATCGTTCGCGCGACCGAGGCGGCTCGTTCGGGGACGACCGGCACGACATTCGAATCGCATTGGCGAACGGTGCTCGACACCGGGCTGATCGATGGCACGACGACGGCAGTTTCGACAACCCGTCTCGAGAACGGCCGAATCGCAGGTGCGGTGGCGGCCCTCGCGACCGATCGAAAGGCCGTGGCCGCGGATGATCTTGAGTTGGTCTTCAACACCGACGCCCGGGTCTACGACGGACGTTTCGCGAATCTGGGTTGGCTGCAGGAACTCCCCGACAGCATCACCAAGATCACTTGGGACAACGCGGCATTGATCAGCCCGTCGCTCTACAAGGCTCGCGGATTGAAGATCGGCGACGTCGTCTCGATGAAGGTTGGCGGCCGATCGATCGAGGCCGCGGTATTCCCGGTTCCGGGGATGAGCGAACACACCGTGGCGATCTCGCTTGGCTGGGGGCAGGGGCCCGACTCGGGATCCATCGCCAACGGTGCGGGATTCAATGCCTATCCGATCCGAACCACGAAGAACGCGTGGATTGCTACGGGGGCGACCATGTCTCCGACCGGCGGCCGGTACGCCTTCGCCCAGACGCAGGATCATGGCGCCATGGACGCGCTGATCCCCGATTTCCCCCTCGGCAGCATTCAAGAACGTCTTCCCACCATTGTGCGGGAGACCACGCTCGACGACTATCGAAGTCACCCCGACTTCGCGCAGCATCGGGTTCACGTGGCCCACCGGCTCAGCCTGTGGGAGGAAACCAACCTCGACGGCGCCCGATTCAAGTGGGGCATGTCGATCGACCTCAACACTTGTACCGGTTGTAGTGCGTGCGTCACGGCCTGTCAGGCCGAGAACAACGTGCCGGTGGTTGGCAAGGACCAGATTGCTCGTGGTCGAGAGATGCACTGGATTCGCGTCGACCGGTACTTCAAGGGTGACGATCCCGCCGCGCCCGAGGCGGTCTTCGTGCAGCCGGTCACCTGCATGCACTGTGAGAACGCACCGTGCGAACAGGTCTGTCCCGTCGCCGCGACCGTCCATGACAAGGACGGCCTGAATGTGATGGTCTACAACCGATGCATCGGTACCCGGTACTGCAGTAACAACTGCCCGTACAAGGTTCGTCGGTTCAACTGGTTTGACTACTGGCGACGCGAGCCGATTCGCGAACAGGAAGGCCTGTTTGCGGTCAAGCCCGACTACTACACGTCCGACGGCCCCAACCAGTGGCGTCGGATGCAGATGAACCCCGAAGTGACGGTCCGCAACCGCGGCGTCATGGAGAAATGTTCATTCTGCGTGCAGCGAATCAACGAAGCCAAGATTGAGTACAAGAATGAGTGGGCGCAGGCTGGCGGAACGGCCTCCAGTCCCGACTGGTCAATTCCGGACGGGGTCATCAAGACCGCGTGCGAGCAGGCCTGCCCAACCGGAGCCATCGTGTTCGGTGATCTCGCCGACAACGACTCCAGCGTGACCAAGCTTCAGCAGAAGAAGGTTTCCTACCAACTTCTAGAAGAACTCAATACCAAGCCCAGACTCCGTTACCTCGCCAAGGTGACGAACCCCGGCGTGCCTCGTGCCGGTGGTAAGCACGGTGATCATGGCAGTCATTCTGACGCGGCTGCCGGCACCCACGCCGCTGCGTCGACCAACGCTGAGGAAGTTCGATCATGAGCTCGATCAGAGCCGACCAGGTCGGCGGACGCATCGTTGATAACACCACTGAGGTCCCGGGAACCCGGGCCCCGCTGGTGTTGAATATGACCACCTTCGGTCAGGTGACCGCGCAGGTGTCCAAGGTCAGCGAAGCTGGTCGCGCCCCACTTGCGTGGTACGTGGCGTTCGCAGGAAGCCTCGGGCTCCTCGGCGTCCTTGGGGTCTGTGTGCTCTACCTCATCTTCACCGGAGTCGGTGTCTGGGGTCTGAACACGCCGGTTGCTTGGGCGTACGACATCACGAACTTCGTGTTCTGGGTCGGCATTGGTCACGCCGGGACGCTGATCTCCGCGATCCTCTTCCTCTTCCGACAGAAATGGCGGACGGGCATCAACCGGTTCGCGGAAGCCATGACGATCTTCGCGGTGATGTGTGCCGGCATTTTCCCCGGCATCCATGTCGGTCGCGTGTGGGTGGTCTACTGGCTCTTCCCGCTTCCGAATCAGATGGAGATGTGGCCGCAGTTCCGAAGTCCACTGCTCTGGGACGTGTTTGCGGTGAGTACCTATTTCACCGTTTCGCTGTTGTTCTGGTACACGGGGTTGATCCCCGACCTCGCCACGCTTCGGGATCGAGCCAAGGGTCGACTCCAACAAGTCGCCTACGGTCTCTTCGCACTCGGATGGCGGGGAAGCAATCGCCACTGGCACCGTTACGAGCGTGCGTACCTGCTGCTCGCGGCGCTCTCGACTCCGCTGGTGCTTTCAGTCCACTCCGTGGTGTCCTTTGACTTTGCCGTCAGCCAGCTTCCTGGTTGGCACACCACGATCTTCCCGCCCTACTTCGTGGCGGGTGCGATCTTCTCCGGCTTCGCCATGGTGGTGACCCTCGCGGTCCCCGCCCGTGAGATGTTCGGGCTCAAGAATCTCATCACGCTTCGCCATCTCGACAACATGAACAAGGTCATTCTGGTGACCGGCAGCATGGTCGGGTATGCGTACTCGATGGAATTCTTCATCGCGTGGTACTCCGGCGCGCTCTACGAGAAATTTGCGTTCGTGAACCGAGCGTTTGGTCAATACTGGTGGGCCTACCTGTTAATGGTGAGTTGCAACGTCATCACACCGCAGTTGTTCTGGTTCAAGGCCATTCGGACCAGCATCCCGCTGATGTTCTTCCTCAGTCTCGTGGTCAACGTGGGAATGTGGTTCGAGCGGTTCGTGATCATCGTGAGTTCCTTGGCCAACGACTTCCTTCCCAGTTCTTGGGAGTTCTTCACGCCGACTTGGGTGGACATCGGAACCATGGCCGGCGCGTTCGGACTGTTCTTCACCCTGTTCCTATTGTTCTGCCGCTTCCTTCCCATGATCGCCATGGCTGAAGTGAAGATGGTGATGCCTGAATCCGACCCCCACTACGGTGAGGACGGCCACGGGCACCCACCCGGCACTCCCGCGACCGGAGACCAGTCGTGACGACGTATGAAACACCAGTCCCGGGCATCGAGCCGACGGAATCTCAATCCGAGGCCGTGAAAATCCACGGGCTGCTCGCGGAATTTGAATCACCGGGCGCCGTGCTGAAGGCTGCCGAACAGGTCCGAAAGGCGGGTTACCGCTGGTGGGATTGCTGCACGCCCTTCCCGGTTCACGGCCTCGATGGTGCGATGGGAATCAAGCCAACGATTCTCCCCATCATGGTCTTCTTTGCCGGGCTCGCTGGTCTGATCGCCGCATTCGTATTGCAGGCGTTCACCAACTCCAGTGGCATGACGGTGTGGGCGATGGTCTGGGTGACGGGATATCCGTATCTCATCTCGGGCAAGCCGCTGCTTTCGATTCCTGCGTTCATTCCCGTGATGTTCGAACTCACGATTTTGTTTGCCGCGTTGACCTGTGTGTTCGGCATGTTCACGATGAATGGTCTGCCCCGATTGCATCACCCGCTGCTGGGCAACAAACGATTCCGACGAGCCACCGACGATCGGTTCTACATCGTCATCGAGGCTCGTGACCCCAAGTTCTTCCGCACCCGGACCGAGGCATTTCTCGAGTCGCTGGGGGCCGTCGCCGTCGAGGAGGTTCAGGACTGATGCCACGTCTCATCGTTTACAGCGTGATGGTCCTTCTGATGCTGGCGCTCATTCCGCCAGTGGTGGCCGCTCGTGTCCGCGCGACGCCGTCCGAAGGTCGACCGATCCACATCATTCAAGACATGGACATCCAAACGAAGTTCAAGGCGCAGTCGGAAAATCCGATCTACGCGGACCAGCGTGCGATGCGTCCCGAGGTTGTCGGCGCGGTCGCCCGCGGTGAGACCTACCTTGATCCGCATCTCCACAATGGCGTGGTCGATGGTGGTTGGGCGACGTCCCTGCCCGAAGCGATCAAGCTTGATCTCAAGACGGTCGAGCGAGGTCAGCAGCGGTTCAACATTTACTGTGCCCCGTGTCACGGTTGGAACGGCGGTGGACAGGGACCAGTGAATCAGCGGGCGATCAGCCTGATGAATAACGCCGACGGACCTCCCGACGGAACCAGTTGGACACAGGCTCGGAATCTCCATGATCCAGGTTGGGATACTCAGCCCATGGGGCAGATCTTCAACACGATCACCAACGGCAAGAACTCGATGGCGGGCTACGAATCTCAGATCACCGTCGATGACCGCTGGGCGATCACCATCTACGTCAAGGCCCTGCAACGAAGCCAGAATGCGACGATGCAGGACGTCCCCGCCGATCAGCGGGCGGAGTTGAATCGATGAGCAGCATCCACGTCGCCAAGCCGGACCTTTCCGAAGGCAACGTTCGTCTCGGCACCGCAGGCTTAGGCGTCCAGCAGGGGGCTGGTCTGGTCGGCATCATCGGTTTGGTCGCCAGCGCGGTGATCGGATTCGGTGGAATGTTCGGCACCACTCCGACCTTCCTCATGAAGAGCTGGACGCAGAACTACATGTTCGTGCTGGCGATCTCGCTGGGCGCGCTCTTCTTCGTCTTCATCCAGCATCTGACGCGGGCCGGGTGGAGCACCACCATCCGTCGTCCCGCAGAGTTGATCGCGGCCAATCTGAAATGGGCGTGGGTCGGGCTCATCCCCTTTGCCGCACTCTGGCTTTCGGGCGGTGGCCATGTCGAAGGAAGCGACGCGGCTCATTCGAACTGGGGCCCGGGCGTTCTCTTTCCCTGGGCAGATCTTGAGGCACTCAAGGTGCATCATCCGGCGGAGTACGACATCGTCGCCGCCAAGTCCGCCTACCTGAACTCGACGTTCTTCTGGATCCGCGCGATCATCTACGTGACCTTCTGGGGTGTGGTCTCCACCTGGTTCCTCAGGACCAGCATTGCCCAGGACGCGACCGGCGATATCCGGCTCACCGAAAAGATGCAGAAGTGGTCGGGGCCAATCGCCATCGGCTTCGGGCTCACCATCACGTTCGCGGCGTTCGACTGGATTATGTCGCTGAGCCCCGCATGGTTTAGCACGATGTTTGGCGTTTACTTTTTCTGTGGATGCTGCACCTGTGGATTTTCGGTACTGATCATCGCGGTGCTCCGGCTTCAAGCTCTTGGTCGTTTGAAGCAGGTCGTGAATCGCGAGCATTATCAGGACATGGGCAAGCTCCTTTTCGCCTTCGGCATGATTTTCTGGGCCTACATCGGGTTTAGTCAGTACATGCTGATCTGGTACGCCAACATCCCGGAAGAAACCGGTTGGTTTTTAGGGCGTCAGATCGGTGGATGGGGGACCCTTTCGTTCGTCCTCCTCTTCGGCCACTTCGTGGTGCCGTTTGTCTTGCTCATCTCCAAGTGGACCAAGCGTCTTTCGTGGTACCTCCTCGCGGCCGCGATCTGGATGCTGTTCTTTGGGTGGTTCGATCTCTACTGGCTCATCATGCCGGTGGTTCCTGCCGACGCAATGACGGCCAAGACGTATATGGAAGTGGTCGAAGCCCACGCCGATGCGTCCACCCACATTTTTAATCCGCTCAACTTCACGATGCTCGCCGGAGTCGGCGGGATCTACCTCTGGATGACGATTCGACGCATGCGGGGATCAACCTTGCTCGCTATTCGAGATCCGCGACTCCACGAGGGTCTTTCGTTCGAAAATCAATAAGTCGAAAGGCTCGATGGCCTTTCCAGTCCGGAAGCACTGACATGAGTGAACACAATACCGATCCCGAACTCCTGAATCCGGGTCTTCCCGAGGACGACCCCGAACCCGGCGTGACCTGGTTCATCTCGCTCGCCAGCGTGGTGGTCATGGTGGTGACGGTGCTCGCCTCGGTGGCGATGTACTTCGCCTTCGTAGACGGAGAGGTCGATCGGAAAATCGTCGATAAGCCGGCGGTTGAACTACAGGAACTACGGCTCGCCCAACAGGAACAGCTCACCGAGTATCAAAACTACGAAATCGAAGACGCTGAAGGCAAACAGTTGAGTCGAATCAGGATCCCCGTCAGCCGTGCGATGGAGCTTGTGGTGGCCGACGCTCGTGCCTCGGCAGACGCCCAAGACGCGGACGAATCAGGAGAGATTGCTAGCCGATGATCGAATGTCCCGTTCCATTCCGACGCACCCGCCTCGTGACCGAGTCCCTTATCGGGGCTCGAACGCCGCGTGGTCTCCTCGGCCGTCTCGCGACGGTAGCGGCACTGGCGTTGGTCGGAACCATGGCATCGGCTCAGGACCCGGAATTCAATACCGATGTCCCGGCCGAACTCGCCGGGGTCGACATTATCGAGCACCTCGACGAGACGCTTCCGCTTGACCTGATGTTTACGGATGAGGATGGCCAACAGATCAGGCTTGGCGATCTGCTCGACGGGAAGCGACCCGCGATCCTGCAGATGGGGTACTTCAAATGTCCGATGCTCTGCAACCTCGTGCTCAACGAGACCATGGATGGACTCACGGGGGTCGATGACCTCTCTGCGGGCACGGACTTCGATCTCATCGCAGTGAGTGTCAATCCGCGAGAGAGCCACGAGCTCGCCAAGATCAAGAAGGAGGGCTACCTCCTCGAGTACAACCGCTCCGGTGCATCAAAGGGATTTCACTTCCTGACCGGTTCGGCCGAGAACACGCGTGCCCTCGCCGATGCGGTCGGATTCAAGTACCGCCTTCAAGACGATGGTGAGTACGCCCACGCGGCCGCACTCTTCATCATCACACCCGACGGGCGAATCTCCCGGTACCTCTATGGGGTCCGATACGAGCCGGACACGCTCCGCTTCGCCCTGATGGAAGGTGCCGAGGGCCGCATCGGTTCGACGTTAGAACGCTTTATTCTCTGGTGCCATGTCTACGATCCGGATTCTGGGTCGTACCACCTGCTCGCCTTCCGGGTGATGCAGTTGGGTGGACTGGTCACGCTGTTCGTGATGGTGGTCGGCGTCGGCCTGCTCTGGATCCGTGATCGCAGGAGCACGCAGACTGCCGGTTCGACCGATCAGATCACTTCAACGGGAGCCGCTCGTTGATTGATTTCACCTCGCAGTTCCGCCGGTCTTTCCGACCGGATTTCATGACCTCTCGTCGCGTCGGAATTCTCCGAC
>CAJQQE010000019.1 GCA_905480395.1 uncultured Phycisphaerales bacterium | reverse complement strand
CCCGGACCCATTGCAAATCGTCTCGATCGAATTCGTCGCGGTGATGATCCTCAGCTCATTGCTCGCATGGCGAGCGGGTGGGCCATTCTGGGAAATCAACAACCAGATTCGATCAATGGCTGTTGCATGCTCCTTCCGGATCCCGGGGCTTCATCGGTCAACGATCTGGACGAGGGGGCGCGAGCCGCGTTCATGACGGACTTCGTTCGCCTTGGTGATGCCGTGCTGGCGGCGACCGGTGCAGAACGAATCAACTACCTGATCCTCTGCAACCAAGTACCCGAACTCCACGGACATGCCGTCCCTCGATTCGCCACCGAGGATCCCGAGGCTCGGAAGCTCGGACCATTCGAAGCGTATGACTTCGCGGGGGCGCGAAGGGCTGACGCGGTCGGGCGGGATGCGGAATTGATCGGACGACTTCAGGCCGCGCTCGCAGAGGCGATGCACCCGGGAGAATCCGGATCATGAGTGCGCGAATCGCCATGATTTGAAACGCCGGTTCAGGGAGTGGAATGCCATGTCAGATCTGAGGTCACATGGCATCATTCAGATTGCCGACGATGACGTCGAGCCGCCGCTCGACTTGGAGTTGCGGGATTTACTCTCGGCCTGCTTCAAGAAACCGGGCGACGAGATCTTTCGGAGCCGCCGTTACTTCACGGAAATGCCGAGTTGGCGATGGCTGCTGCGAGACGAAGATCGGTTAGTGGCCCATGTCGCCGCGCATCAACGCACCATTCAGGGCGAGATCCGAATGTTGGGGATCGCCGAAGTCTGTGTTCTGCCAAGCCACCGCGGCCAGGGATTGGTGCGGGGGTTGTTGGCGGCCGCCCACGAGTGGGGAATCGGCGCGGGGTTTGAGTTTGCCACGCTCTTTGGTCGTCGGGAGATATACGCTTCGAGCGGATATCAAACGTGTTCAGGGGGTGTGATGGTGCGCGATGGTGGTTCCGAGCCGGTCTTGCGACCCGCCGGCGATTTTCTGATCCACAGGCTCGGGGGCTTGAACTGGCCGTCTGGTGACGTGGATCTCCGCGGGCCCGTATTCTGAGTGCCGAAAACGCGTGGCGGCCGAGCCCATGGAGTATTCCGCGTGGGCCGATGGACGCCTCGTGGTAATCTGCTCAAACCTCTTGAAAGGAGTCAATGATGAACCGATCGATCACTCTTGCGGCGGCGGGGCTCGCCGCTGGAATCTCCGCGATGACCATCGCGGCGCCACCGACCGCCGACGAGATCAAGGCCAAGACCGAGGCCGCGATGACTTACTACCGGGCCCAAGGTGAGAAATTCTCACTTGAAGACCCGGGCTTCCACGCCGTGCTCGATGCACAACTCAACGGGATTAACCCCGCGGAGTGCGACATGGAAACCATTGGAAACATGCAGATGCTCTGGGCCTACTCGCCCAACGCGAAACCGATCTGGATCGGTCGGATCGTGGAGATCGGGCAAGGATCTGATTGGCTCGATGCGAGTCTGATGCTGGCGAGCATGGGCGAGAATGATCAGGCACTCGCGATTGCCACGCCGCACGGCTTCGCCGAAGTGCCGGATGACCGGCTCGGAGAAGTGCTGCAAGCGCTTGGCCAACTCGAAACCGAACAACTCATTCCGATGCAGATCGAACTCGTCGGTCTCGTCGATCGAATGCCAACCGATGATCCCATGAGCCTGATGCAAGGCTGGCGGAGTTACCCCGAATTGCTTGGCAAGGCGCAGGTTGACGCCGATACTCGCCGCAAAATTCACACGCGGGTCGTTGATGGCATGAAGAAGAGCGTGGCAACGCTTGAAGAAAAGGCGAAGTCCGCTCCGGAAGCCGAGGCGGAACAGTTGAAGGGTACGGCGGCTCGGATGAACGGCACCATCGCCTTCCTCGACGGCCCCGCCGGTCGCGGAGAGCTCATCGGCTATCCAGCGCCCCAGGTGGATTTGCTCTGGAACAGCAATGGGACGGCGATGAAGAGCCTTGGTGATCTCAAGGGCAAGGTGGTCGTCCTCGACTTCTGGGCAACCTGGTGCGGACCGTGCGTCGGTTCGTTTCCGCAGGTCAAGGAGCTGGTCGAGTACTACGACGGCTATGACGTCGTCGTGCTGGGAGTCACCAGCGAACAGGGCAGCGTCATTTTCCGCGATGAGCGAGGAAAGAAAGATGCGGAAACCTTCCAGCAGGAATGCGAGTTGATGACCGACTATGTGGAGGCGATGGAGGTCACTTGGCCAATCGCCTTCAGCAAGCAGGAGGTCTTCAACGCCGACTTCGGTATTCGCGGCATCCCCCACGTCGCGATCATCGCCCCCGACGGCAAGGTCGCCTACAACGGGCTGCATCCGGCGAACCCGCTTCAAGAGAAGGTCGAAAAGATCAATGGGCTTCTCAAGAAAGCTGGCCTGAAGTATCCGCCATCGGTCGAAGAGAAGAAAGCGACTGAAAAAGGCTGAGCACTTCAGCAATTTCTGAAGAGAAAGACGCGACCCCGGCTCCGGCCGGGGTCGCGTCGATTTCACGGGATCATGTCGATCGCCGGGGGCGATCTATGACCGGGGCGATCATCGAATCGGACGAGGGTCTAGACTCTCGCTTGATCAGTTTTTATCCAGTCTCGTCGGAGCTCCCATGCCACGCCTCGTCTCGTCATTTCTTCTCTTCGCGTCGATGATGGCGATGTCGGTCGGCGCCTGGCCGGCGAATGTCTTCGCCGGTGATGAGGCGGTCGGCGTTCTGGAGTCCTTCGCAGCGAGCTACATCGGCGAATGGCGGATCGATGGAAAGACTTTCGTGGTCGAAGAGGGCGCCGACATTCCGGTCGCTGGTCCCTCTCCGCCGCTCGGCGCGGATCCGCCAGTCAACGGACAACTGGTGCGAGTCAAGTACGAGGTGCGAGAGGGAGTTCGGTACGTCACTCAGATCCAGCTGCTGGGCATCGGTCCGGAGTCGGTGCAGGATGGTCCACATCTCATCTGGAGGGATGCCGATACCGCGACCATGATCACCATGGTGGACGGTGAGGTCGTTCGGACCGAGTATGACGGGATCGCCGACGGCGATGAACTGGCGACGCCGAGTCGAGCGGTTCCCGTGGTGACGGTCGGTTCATCGTCCGCTCTCCCCGCGGCGACGTGGCCGGATGCGGCGCGGATCCTTGCGGTGAGTGATCTCGAGGGAAACCGTGAGACCTTTCTTTCGTTTCTTCGAGGCAACGGCGTGGTGAACCAGGCGGGTGCGTGGATCTGGGGCGACGGCCATCTTGTTCTTAACGGTGACATTGTCGATCGTGGCGACCAGGTGACCGAGCTCCTTTGGTTGATTCGTCGTCTTGAGCGGGAAGCGGCGCAGGCTGGTGGACGGGTCCACTACGTGCTGGGGAATCACGAATCGATGGTGATGGCTGGCGACCTCCGCTATATCCACCCGAAGTATCGGTACAGCACCGATCGGATCGGCACGAGCTACGAAGATCTCCATGGGCCCAAGACCGAGCTCGGCCGGTGGCTTCGAAATCACAACAGCGTGATCCGTGTCGGGCCCTTCCTCTTCGTGCACGCGGGATACTCGCCCGAACTCGACCGGCTTGGGTTGGAACTCGATGAGATCAACCGGGCGATTCGCGTCGGACTCGGGCCACCGGCCTGGCCGGCGGCAGGAAAAGCCGATCTTCGAACGGGACTCACGTGGCATCAGCAGGGCCCGCATTGGTACCGGGGGTACTTCCCGCGGTATGCCGAAAAGTGGGGAGGGCGACCAAGTGACGAGGCGATCGCGTCGATTCTTGATCGCCACGACGTCGAGCACATCGTCGTTGGGCACACCGTGGTCGATGAAGTTGGTCCGATTGATGGTCGGCGGGAACTCATCGGCATCGACGTCGCGTGGCGCGATCCATCGGAGGCCGAGGGGCTTCTCTACGATCAGGGGCGGCTCTATCGGGTCGATGGGGCCGGCCAAAGGACTTCGCTCGATGCCGAAGAAGCCATGGCGCCCGCGGAGTAGTCGACGGGAACCCCCTCCGGGGCGGTAGCATCCTTTCTTGGCGCCGGTGATCGGCGTCCGCTGCGGAGCCAGACCATGAACCAGAATCGTCGCCGTTTCCTCGCCACCAGTGCTGCGGCATCGGTGCTTCCGATGAGTGCTGCGACCGCGGCGATCGCTCGAGTGCAGGATGCACCATCGGCGATGGCGAAATCGCCCTCTGGCGCCCGGCGCACGCATCCGATCGCACTCTCAACCTATTCGCTCTGGCGATTTCGCAACGACGAACTCCGGAACATGAATACCTGCATTGATCTCGCAGATGAGTTTGGATTCGACGGCATCGAATTCCTGCTCTATCAGATCGGGCAGAACGAACTCATCAGTCGGTCGCAGCGCATGGCCTACAAGCGGCGGGCACAGCGTCTTGGCTTGCCCTTGATGGGTCTCTCGACGCACCAAGGTTTCGTGACCCCGGATCGCGAGAAGCGAGAATTCAACATCGATCGGACGATTGCGCAAATCGAGATCGCGTACGACCTCGGCATTCCGACCATGCGGGTGAACACTGGGACGTGGGGGACCTCGAAGGACTTTGATGATCTCATGGCGAATCGCGGTATCGAGGCACCGCTCGATGGGTACACGGACGAGGATGCTTTTCCCTGGGTGATTGAGGCGTTTGAGAAGTGCCTTCCCACGGCGGAGCGATGTGGGGTGGTACTCGGCCTCGAGAACCACTGGGGCCTCGGCTTGACCCCAGAGGGCATTTTGCGAATCGTGAATGCGATCGACTCGCCGTGGTTGCAGGTCACCACCGACACCGGGAACTTCCTCGACGACCCCTATGAGCGACTCGCGAAGATGGCACCGCATACGGTGCTGGTGCAGGCCAAGACGTACTTTGGTGGTGGGCAGTGGTACAGCCTTGACCTCGATTACTCAAGGATTGGTCGCATTCTCAACGAACACGACTACCGCGGTTGGGTCTCGTTGGAATTCGAAGGCATGGAAGACTATCGCACCGCGATCCCAAAGAGCCTTGCGCTGCTGCGAAAATCTTTTCCGCGAGGCTAGCGTGTCTCAGGGGAAAGACTCGGCGATGCGGCGGGGACGCTCGATCAGCCAGTGATCATCGCAGGGTGGCGTGGGGCATGCATCGCATGCGCCGCATGTTCATCATAAGGACCGATTCTGGATCGCGTCGAGTTCGGACCAGCGGGCGTAGAGTTCTTTCACCCGACCTTGTGCCGTCGAAAGTAATTCGTAAGCCGAAGTCGCGCGGACATGATCTGACGAGAGCGATGGGTCGGCGGCCGCGCGTTCGAACTTCGCCGCGTCCTTCTCGGCTTCGAGGATCGCCTTCTCCATGCCGTCGTATTCTCGCTTTTCCTTGTAGGTGAGCTTGTTGCGAAGCGGGCTGTCTTTCTTTGACGCCGCCTTCGTGGCGTTGCGTGCCTTCGATGTCTTCGTTGCTTTCGAATTCTTCGACGAGGCGGCGTTCGGGGTCCCGACCGAGGCGGTGGGGTTTTTTCGGTACTTGTTCCACTGGCCGTAGGTCATGAATGACTTGGCGCCGCCTTGGTCGTCAAGGCCGATGTACTCCGTCGCGATCCGCTCAAGCATGAACCGATCATGGGTCACTAAGACCAGGGCGCCGGGGAATTCAAGCAGGGCTTGCTCAAGCACTTCGAGCGATGGGATATCCAGATCGTTGGTCGGTTCGTCAAGGAGCAGGACGTCGGCGGGGTTGAGCATGAGATTCGCGATCAGCACGCGAGCCTGTTCACCACCGGAAAGATTCTTGACGTAGGTCGAGAGTTGATCAGGTTCGAAGAGGAATCGTTTCGCCCAACCGCTCACATGGACCATTCGCCCGGCGTATTCCACCATGTCGCCGATGGGACAGAGTGCCTCTTGGAGCGTCTGTTCCGGGACGAGGGTCCCTCGATGCTGACTGAAGACCACGGTGCGAAGTTCTGCGGCACGCTTGATGGTGCCGGTATCGGGCTCCAATTCGCCGGACATCAGTCGCAGCAACGTGGTCTTGCCCGAACCGTTGGGTCCGAGGAGTCCGACCCGTTGGCCGGGAGTCAGCACCAGGTCCAAAGCCTGAAAGAGTCGTTTCTCGCCCATTGACTTGCCGACGGCGTGAAGTGCCAGCAGTTTCTTGGTCTTCCGATCCGTGGCTTGGAAGTCGATGGTCGTGGTTTTGGTCGGAGCCAGATTCCGATCTTTGGTCGCTTTCAATTCAGCGCGACGAGTGGTGGCGTCTTCGACCTGAGTCTTGTTTCTGGTTTGGCGACCCTGAATTCCCTGCCGGAGCCACGCGGTGTCTCGCCTCACCTTATTGGCAAGGATCGACTGGGCGGCGGCCTGGGCGTCGAGGAACTCTTCCTTACGTCGGATGAAGTTGGTGTAGTTACCCTCGGCTTCAAAGGTCCCGCCGGGAAAGGCCTTTGAGAGTTCGATGATCCGGTTGGCAGTGTTCTCAAGGAAGCGTCGGTCATGGGTGACGAACATCATTGTGATGTTCGATTGCTTGACGAAGGATTCCAACCAGAGGACGCCTTCGAGGTCCAGATGGTTGGTTGGTTCGTCGAGCATCAACACGTCGGGATCGTGGACCAAAGCGCAGGCGAGCGAGAGCCGTTTTCGCCACCCTCCCGAGAGCGTCGAGACCGATCGATCGAAATCGGTGAACCCGAGCTTCGAGAGGACGATTGATGCTCGGGTGTCGCCATCGACTCGGGCATCGCGATCGCTTGCCAGTTCGGCGGTCACTGCCGAAATTGGTGTCGCATCCGATTCGAATTGATCATCCTGCGCCACGTAGACGAGTTTGGAACCCTTGCGGCGAATGAGTTCGCCAGTGTCGGCTTCCTCAACGCCCACCAGAACTTTCATCAAGGTGGACTTTCCGGCGCCGTTCGGGCCGATGAGCCCGACGCGATCGCCGGCGATTAATTGAATCGCCACGTCCTCGAAGAGGACGTTGGATGGAAACGACTTGGTGAGATGCCGAGCGGAGAGCAGATTAGACATGAGAGTTCGGGAGGAATTGTCGATGATCCGGAGCGTCGTGCTTCGACCGACAGAGTCGCAGACGGCCGGGCATTATCCTCGAATTCCGTGGGAATCTCGACCCCGAAGCACCGCAATTCGGAACGCTTCGCCACATCGCATTCTGTTTCCAGATCATGGCGTGGTCGATCAAAGACTCCGCCCCGGCCTGTGGGCCGGAGCGGAGTCGGAATATTGAGCGGACCGGTTGGAGAGAATAAGGCTCAGAGGCAGTCTCCCCAGGCACTGAGGATGAGGGCCATGTCGGCGCCGTTGACAGTGCCGTCGCCGTTGAGATCGGCTCCATCGTCACCGTCGCCGCCCCAGGAGCTCAGGATGAGTGCGAGATCGCCACCGTTCACCTGGCCATCGCCGTTGAGGTCCTCCGGGCAGGGGGGGGCCGGTGCGAGTTCGGGAGCATCGAACCAGCCCTGCTCCTCGCGGTGCTGTTTAGGGTCGTAGTTGCTGGTACTTCGGTCAACCTTGAAGCCCATGCCGACCGTGTGCCCGACGAAGGGAGACGCATCCTCGCCTCGCTCCTCGAGCCCTCGGGCTCCAAGGCCGAAGCACCGAACTCGTCCCTCATCGACCACCAGGAGCTGATTCAGATCGTCGATATCGAAGCCGGTGATTTTTTTCACGGGCAGTTCGATGATTGCGACTTGGCCTTCCCGGTCGAGCGAGGAGATCTTGCGGTCGCCTTCCTGAGTGAACCAGATCGTGCCGGCACCATCTTCGACGATGATCGTCTGGTTGAAGCGCTCGGGGTCGAGGGGAAGTGAGGCGGGCACGCTTCGGATCTGAGGCTCGACTTCCGGATTGCCGCTCGCCTCGAAGATGACCCGAAGGTTGGGCGAGAACGCGAGAACCGTGTGGATGGAGTCGTCTTCCAGCGTCCGTTCCCGTCGCGACGGAATCACTTGTCCGATCTGAAAGGGGGCCTGCGCTTCCCATGCCACGGTGGGCGGGTTGCGGTCAGCGTCCGGATCGGTGGTGACGGCGTCCATCCCGGTCAGCGCGATCAGTCGATCGTTGTGGCGAAGAACGAGGGTCCGGTCGCTGCAGAAGGTGATGCCGTCGGCCGGAGGAAGATCCAGCTCGCCGAGGGGAACCGTTCGCATGGTCGCGTGTTCTCCGTCATTTTCGCGGAGCATGATCGAGCCGTCGGCCGCGAGTAGGAAGGGTCGGCCATTTGGGGCGATGGCGAGGCTCTGGCCGGTATTCCAACGAGATGCTGCACTGCTCGAAGGCGCGAATTTGATTTCGAATTCCCCAGGACCAAATGGCAGTCCACTCGTCTCCACGGCGCACGAGGTGCCGTTGTCATAGCTGTGCCAGGAGTAGCAGTTCGCGGGACGAATCGCGAGCCGCGAGTCGATGAGGCGGAGGAAGGAATCTCCGAAGTTCCGCTGGATCCGGTTCATTCCCTGCTTGGGAAGCAGGCATGATCCGACGGTGGTGAAAGACACCACGAGATCGGAGTACCAGGGGCAGTCGTAGTCCAGCGTCTTAAAAGTCGATTGGACGGTGTTGGCATCTCCCGATCCATCGGGATCGTTGATCATGATCTCGCGAGTGGAACCGTTTCGATATCCGCCGACGAAGGTCATGCAGTGTCCGCCCTTTCGTTTGATGACCCGCTCGTCGCACCAGTTGTAGCCAAGCGTCTCGTATTTTCCGTAGCAAAGAGACTGGATGGCGTCGTCGTCGATGCCGGCTCGCGAGAGTTCTCGCAAGGTCACGACGTTCCACAGGGAGTAGCGCTCGTCCTCGATGACGAACCGTGAGCCGACCTCATCCTGCAGGACGTCTCTCGCGCCTCGGTAGCCTCGGCCGTTCGTGGTGCCGTTGGTCGGGCTCGTGTTCATTTCGTCGGCGAGTCGGTCGATGAAGTCAGTCGCATCGGCATGATTGGTATTCAACTGCCAGTCGGCCTGGCCAGGGGCACAGTAGGTGTAGCCATGGTTCGCGATGTAGGCAAAGAGATTGCTCACCCCGGTGGGGAAACAGTACGCGCCGCCGGCATCACCGTCGGAGTCGGCTCCGAGGCCTGAACGGCGTTGGTCAAGATCCGGCATGTGCGAGACGAGGAACTCGTAGTTCGTGCTCGAACTGTAACGTTGGATGTCAAGATCTGCGAAGAGACTGGTGCTGAGGATTGCAGCCGTCGCACTGCTAGAAACGATGAGAAATGAACGAGGATGCATGGTTCTTCTCCGATTGGGGACATGCTGGTCGAGTGAGATCCGGAGTCAAGGGGATTGATCCAGGACACCCTCCAGTAGTGGCATGTCTCACCGATGTGACAGATCGGTTTCGAAGAAAAGCAGGATCGATACTGCAACCGCCGCCGTCGTTTCAAAGCAGCGGTTCTCAGAGTGGTTGACGAAAAAAACCCCCGTCGGAAGGTCATCCGACGGGGGCGCTTCTCTCTCTGTAATGTCACATCCGGGGCCTCAAGGGCATCAGTGGCTTCGTGCTCGCCCCGTCTGTCCGCTTCCACTCGAGGGGCGGGCGTGTCCGGCGTTGCCACCCGAGGTCTTTTTGGCGGTCCAAGGTCTGGCGCCCGACCCTGATCCCGACTTTCGAGGTGCGGAGGTCGACCCTCGGTTGCCGCCGGTGGGCTTCGAGTTTGGAGTCCAAGATCCACCGCCGGAGGGTCGTGGTTTGGTCTTCCAACCACCTCCGTGATCTCCATTTCCGGAGTTGCCAGCGGGGGCATTCTTCGGCTTCCATTCACCCGCTTGCTTCCCGGTGGTCCGAGGCTTGGGCTTGGGCTTCCATCCGTTACTGCCACCATCGGGCTGTGCCGGTCTGGCATTCTTTGGCTTCCACTCGCCCTGCTGGTCTCCGGACGGCTTGGGCTGGGTCTTCGGCTTCCATCCGTTGCCATCGCCGTCTCGCGGAGCGGGCTTGGACTTCCAACCATCGTTGTTGCCGCCGCTCGCTTGCACTGGTTTGGGGTTTCGTGGCTTCCATTCGCCGCCGGTCCGAGGTTCCTTCGATTCCGGCTTGGACTTCCATCCGCCGCCGCCACCGCCGCCGCCCTGAGGACGGTTGTTGGACTCCGAACTTCGTTTCTTCCAGCCACCGGACTTGCCGCCGCCTGATCGAGGAAGCGGCTTCGACTTCCAGCCGTTACCTCGGCGGGGGGCGTCGCCTCGATGGGATGAGTGGCCGCCCTGTCGTGGACTCGGTGCGGCGTACGTGAGTTCCGGAATATCCGTGGCGACTTCAGGTCGGGCATCGGTTCGTTGCTCGATGGCCCGAAGCTTGCTCAACTCGTCGCGATCACAGAAGGAGACCGCGATGCCCGAGGCGCCCGCCCGAGCAGTGCGTCCGATCCGGTGGACGTAGGTCTCCGGATCGATCGGCATGTCATAGTTGACGACATGGGTGATCTCGTCGACGTCAATGCCGCGAGACGCAATATCGGTGGCCACTAGCACCGGGATCTTGCCCGCGCGGAATCCGTCCATGGCCTTGGTTCTCGCGTTTTGCGACTTATTCCCGTGAATCGATTCGGCTTTGACCTTCGCTTTCCGCAGGATCTTGGTCAACTTGTCGGCGCCATGCTTGGTACGGGTGAAGATGAGGGTTCGGCCCATGTCACCGCGGTTGAAGAGAAACTCCAGCAAGGCCGGCTTGTTCTTGCGTTCAACGAGATAGACGTTTTGGGTGATCGACTTAGCAGTGGTCGACTCTGGTGCGGTTTCGATCTTCGCCGGATCGTCAAGCATGGAATCTGCAAGGCGTCGAATCTCGGGCGAGACCGTGGCCGAGAAGAAGAGGGTCTGGCGTTTCTCGGGGACGAGGCTGACCACCCGACGGATGTCGTTGATGAACCCCATATCGAGCATGCGATCGGCTTCGTCGAGGACCAGCACTTCGATCTGGCTCAGGTCGACAAAGCCTTGATTGATCAAGTCGAGCAATCGGCCGGGCGTCGCCACCAAGACGTCGATGCCGTTTCGCAAGGCGGTGACTTGCTTGCCTTGGCTGACGCCGCCATAGATCACGGCGTGGCGGAGGTGGAGGTTTCGACCGTAGGTGTTGAAACTTTCAAAGATCTGGCTCGCGAGCTCGCGAGTCGGGCACAGGACGAGTGCTCGGGGGAGTCGGCCTCGCATTCCCTGTCGGCGGTTCTTGCGATTTCCGCCGGATGCGGGCTCCACGGTCGGCGCGTTTTCCGCGAGACGATGAAGGATTGGGAGGGCAAAAGCACAGGTCTTACCGGTTCCGGTCTGGGCGCAGCCAAGGACGTCTCGGCCCTTCATGGCCTCGGGGATAGCGTGTGCTTGGATTGGCGTCGGTGTCTCGTAACCGTCGTCGGTGACCGCGCGAACGATAGGCTCTGACAGCCTCATTTCGTGGAAGCTCATGAGTAGATTCTCTGGATTCCGGATGTCGGGGCGCATCCGGTGGCTTGTAAAAACCGGAAGGTCTCCGGACGTGGAACACGTCCTCTTAAAGCCACCGGTCGTCGGGAGTGCGTTCGCTAGATCGTCAGCATCACCCGAATTGGTCCACAATAGTGGATCCAAAGGCGAAAGTCCATAGTGGTTTCAGTTTGTCTGCGATTCGCGGCGTCCTTCTGAATGCCAACGACTCGACGTCGATCAGCATTTCTTGCCGGGCGCGAGCTCGGGGTTCCTTTGGTAAAAAGCGGAACATTGCGGCAAGTGGCAACGGTGGTCAAGAGGCTATTTGCTAATCTGCCGAGTCGTGAGGCGGGCTATATTCGGACCCTAGCCCGTGTTTTTTCCAAATTTTCAAGAAGAAGGTATCTCCAGTCATGAACCATCAGAATCAGCCGATTTCGTCTTTCCACCGAGGTTCAACGAGCCCCAGAGTTGTTCTTGCGGTGCTTGCCGCGGCGGTTGCGTCGCTCGCCTTCGCACCGGTGGCGCCGATCGTTGATCCGGCACCTGGCACGCCAGATGAGGCGATCGCGAAGCTCATGGACGGCAATAAGCGTTTCGTCAGTCGGAAGGCCGCGGCCCAGAAAATTGAGGTCGACCGGGCGGACCTGGCCGCTGGTCAAGCGCCGTTTGCCGCGATTATTCGATGTGCTGATTCTCGCGTCGCTCCCGAAATCTGCTTCGACCAACCTCTTGGCCAACTCTTTGTCTGCGCGGTCGCGGGCAACATTGCGACGCTTGAGGGGATCGCGAGCCTCGAATTTGGGGTTGCTGTCCTGGGAACCAAGTTAATCGTGGTGATGGGCCACAGTGGGTGTGGCGCCGTGAATGCCGCGATCGAACATCGCGGAGATACCAGCGTCTTGCCGGGATCGCTGCCGCAGTTGATCGACCAGATCGTCTCGCCTTGCGCCCTCGCCGTTGACCCCACTGACCCCGACGCTTTGGCCAAGGCCACTGAGTGCAATGCCAATATCGGAGTTTCAGAGCTCCTGAAGCGATCGACAGTCATCAAGGAAGCGGTGGCCAATGGCACACTCAAGGTCATTGCCGGGGTGCAGGACCTCGCCAGCGGCGTCTTTACGATCACGAAGCGTTGAACGAATGTTCAGACCAGGCCTTGAGGTCTTCGCCGGAGCCTTCTCGCTGAGGATCGAGAGTGGCTCCGGGGACTTGCGGAAGGGCATCGCCCTCAAGCGAGTCGGCTTGGTTTCGATCGACCAGTAGCCTTGAACAATCCCGCCTCGGCCCGTCTTCACAGACGGGTCGAGGTGGTTTTGGTTTTAGAAGGCAGGATGGCGGGGGCCAGCCGGACCAGAATGGGCCGCTGGGGTTGTGGGTTGTTCTGCAATCAGGGATCATGCATGGATGGAATATGCAGCATTCATTAAAGCGTTTCTCGCACTTTTTGCGATGATGAACCCCATCGGCAATACGGGGATCTTCATTTCAATGACCGGGGACCTTCCCCTCGCGTTCAAGGTGAAGGCTGCGATCAAGGTGACGATCACGGTCTTGATCATCCTGATCGGGGCCGCGTTTGGCGGCACCGCCGTGCTGAACGCCTTTGGGATCTCTCTCCCGGCGTTCCAGCTTGCCGGAGGTCTCATCGTGCTGGGCATCGGATTCAAGATGCTTCATGGTGGCGATAATCCGGCCCACCAGACCGACGCTGGTGATTCACAGATTGCAACCGTCAACGGGGAAGAGGAACGCGTCAATAGCACGCTCATCGTTCCACTCTCCATGCCAATTCTTGGCGGTCCAGGTTCAATCGCGACCGTGATCACGGTCGCAGCGGCATACCCGACCCTCGGGGGAACCATCGGCGTGGCCGCAGGAACCGCAGCGCTCACCCTGATTATGGGGGCCTGTTTCGCCATGAGTGGATTCATCGGGCGATTCCTCACCGCAGGGGCCCAACAGATCATCCTGCGTTTCATGGGGCTCATTCTTGTCGCGATCGCGTCAGACATGATGCTCACGGGATTTCAGCAATCTTTGGCCAGTAGCACGAAGAGCGTTATCCCCGAAGCGGTTGAGGAGGTCGAGGCGGCGATCAGCGACCGTTCGAACGCGGCACCGACTTCCGAAGTAGCGCCTGCGGCGTCATCAACGCCGACGAAAAAATGAGCCCAGTCACGGTCCTCGTTGAAGAACGATCACTCGCCGCTGGATTTGTAATCTTGCTCGCGGGCCCTAGTGGCCGACGGGCATCGACTCAATCCCCGATGAAACCGGGCAGGAGAGATACGTATGATCCGTGCCGCTGACGATGCTCAAACCGACTCCCACGATCGCAATGTTCTCGGCGGAAGGCTCGAGACCTGTAGTGTCGATCCGGTGACCGGCTTCTACCGTGATGGGTGCTGTCGATCTGGCGAGGACGATCACGGGGTGCACAGTGTCTGCTGTCTGTTGACCGCGGAATTCCTGACGTTTAGTAAGGCCGCCGGAAACGATCTGTCGACGCCACGTCCCGAGTGGGGATTCGAAGGGGTGAATCCTGGTGATCGATGGTGCCTGTGTGCTGCCCGTTGGCTGGAAGCGGATCTTGCCGGACAGGCACCGCAGGTGGTGCTCGCCGCGACGCATCGCAGGACACTCGATATCGTTCCGCTGGACCGTCTTCAAGCCCACGCCGTCGACGGTTGATCGAATCCTAGAGGTCAGGGGAGAAAGCAGGCTGCTTCCTGGTCCCTTGGAACGCGGCACGCATCCCCGGAGCCGAACCAGCGGTATCGACGCCTGGCGACGAACCGATACGCGACGTTCCGAAGTGCCCGGGGGAGGGCTCGCCCCATCAACGCGACGGCACGCCAAGGTCCACCGATCCCGCTCAACATGGCCAGTGTGGCGTCGCTCTCTTGATGCAGGCCACGGGCATCCCAGACGACCATCGTCGAGAGGTCAGTCGGTTTCTCGGAGGCCTCGAGCGATGCAAAGGTCTTTCCCTGGAGCGGTGCGAATCGAAGTCGTCGATGGCGATCTCTGTTCAGGCACCATGCGACGCATTGTTCACAGAGTCCGCATTCGCCGTCATAGAAAACGACGGCGGTCGCACCGTCTGGGATGGACGGGGAATCGGGCATCCTTGGATCATACGAGGTCAATGCTCACGCTTGGGGAAGATTGGCATCCACGGGCGAGAATCCGGAAACTCGGACGCCCTCGGAGCAGAATGCGATCGGTTCCCCCTCAACCGCGATGCCCGCGGCGGTGACGAGCCCGGTGTCGATGGAATCGATTCGAGCGGATCGAAGTTTCCAGGGCGGGTGGGAGACTCGCCCACGGATCAGTCGACCTCGCCGCTTCGAATAGAGGTGGTATCGCTCCACCAGGAAATGTTCCAGAGAGTCCGGGGTCGGCGTCGGCATCGCCTCCCCAGTGGTCCAGTCAATGCGTCCTGATCCGTCGCCGCGATTTCTCGAGATGGCATACCGCGTCGAGTTGGTGGATTGCTCCCGTGTGAAACTCGCCAGCCGATAGTTCAATCCCCAGACGACTCGGCCGCCGATCACCGCGAACCGTGATTCCGCATCCAGCGAAAAGAACCACACGCCGGGTATCCCCCGATGGCGGACATAGGTCCGGACGTTGCACTCCAAGAAAGTGCCGAGTCCGGGGAGGGGCGGTACGCCCCGAAAGTGGCAGTCACGCATCTCGAATGGGATGAGCCCGACCCAAGCGACGCCACCATGGACATCCAGCTCAAGTTCGCGGGGAATGAGAGGACGCATGATCTCGACCGGGACTGGCCAGTGGACAAAGGCAATGTCCGCCCAGGTCATCTCGACTGCGGCGGGTCTGGTCGAAAGTTCTGGACGAGTGGTCATCGGGGGCTCCGCGAAAGGGCGTATGGACGGTAGCATCTCGGAACCCGCCGGTTGTCCTGCGGGTCGTCAGATTCAGTAGAGGAGCATCGGCATGGCCGCGGGTCACTCAGAAAACATCATTTACACCATGGCGGGGGTCACCAAGCGGGTGGGCAAGAAGGACATTCTCAAGGATGTCTCCCTCAGCTATTTTCACGGTGCCAAGATCGGCGTGCTCGGGCTGAATGGCTCGGGAAAGTCGACCTTGCTTCGAATCCTCGCCGGCGCGGATGCCGACTTCGAGGGACATACCCATATGAAGCGTGGGTTCACCATCGGCTACCTCGAACAGGAGCCGCTGATTGATGAGACTCGAACGGTTCGCGAGATGGTCGAGGAGGGGGCTGGCGCGACGGTCGCCTTGCTCAAGGAGTTCGAGCAGATCAATGAACGCTTCGCGGAGGAAATGACGCCGGAGGAAATGGAGAAACTCCTCGAGCGGCAGGGCGAGGTTCAGGAGAAGTTGGATGCGCTTGACGCCTGGGAACTCGACAGCAGGCTCAAGCAGGCCATGGATGCGCTGCGTTGTCCACCCGAGGATCAGTCCTGTGACACGTTGTCGGGCGGTGAGAAACGAAGGGTCGCGCTGTGCCGACTTCTCCTGACCAAACCAGACATCTTGTTGCTCGACGAACCGACCAACCATCTTGATGCCGAGAGCATCGCTTGGCTCGAACAGCATCTCCAACGATATTCGGGGACCGTCATCGCGGTCACCCATGACCGCTACTTTCTCGACAACGTCGCGGGTTGGATCCTTGAGCTCGATCGGGGCGAGGGGATTCCGTGGCAGGGAAACTATTCGTCATGGCTGGAACAGAAAGACAAACGGCTTGCGGTCGAAGCGCGTGGCGAGGATAAGCGTCGAAAATCCCTGCAGCGGGAGTTGCAGTGGATCCAGCAGAACCCCCAAGGCCGACAGTCCAAGAATAAGGCTCGGATCGCATCCTATGAGCGAATGCTCGGCGAACAAGGGCGGGACAAGTTGCAGGAAATCGAGATCTGGATTCCGCCGGGCCCCCGTCTTGGCGATCGAGTGATCTCGGCAAAGTCGGTCTCGAAGGCCTTCGGCGAGAAATTGCTGTTCGACAACCTCACGTTTGAACTGCCACCGGGCGGCGTGGTCGGCGTGGTCGGCCCCAACGGTGCTGGCAAGACCACCATGTTCAAGATGATCACCGGCGAAGCGCAGGTCGATGCCGGCAGCTTTGAGGTGGGTGAGACGGTCAAGCTCGGTTACGTCGAGCAGGGGCGGGGTTCGCTCCCGGAAGGCAAGTCAATCTGGGAGGCGATCACCGACGGTGATGAGGAGCTCAAGCTCGGTAACGCGACGGTCAATAGTCGTGCCTACGTCAGCCGATTCGGTTTCACCGGTACCGATCAACAGAAGTGCGTGGATGATCTCTCCGGGGGCGAACGAAACCGAGTGCATCTGGCGCGGATGCTCCGGAGCGAGTCCAACGTTCTTCTGATGGATGAACCGACCAACGATCTCGACGTCCACACGCTTCGGGCGCTCGAAGAGGCGATCGAGTCATTCGCGGGTTGTGCTGTCGTGATCAGCCATGACCGGTGGTTTCTTGATCGAATCACCACCCACATCCTTGCCTTTGAGGGTGACAGCCAGGTCCGATGGTGGGAGGGCGACTGGTCGAGCTACGAGGCGGACCGCCGAGCGCGGCTGGGCGAGGATGCCACGAATCCAAGTCGGATCAAGTACCGGCGACTGGTTCGGGATTGACGCCGGACGCGATCGAAAAAGAAAGGCCGGTTCCCCTCATTTCTTGGGGGGAACCGGCCTGTTTCATTCTCTGCGTGAACCGTCGAACGACGTCCGTCGCTAGTCAGCGGATCACTTAAAGCGATCGAGGGTCATGGACTTTCCGGTGGTCGGATCGGTAAAGATCGCGGTGCCGTCTCCCGTGGATACGTTGTAGACGCGGGCGGGCATGCCCTGGCCATCCAGGGTGATCTTTTCGCCGTCCCGGGTGTAACGACCGCTGACCGCTCGCGTGGTTTCACCGTATTTTGCTTCGGCGGTGAAGGTACCGTCGGGGGCGAAGGTCACCGCCCCGAAAGAAAACGGTGCTTCGTCGGCCGTTGCTCGACCTTCCCAGGTTCCGACGACAGGGTTAGATGTGGCGTTGCACCCGGCCAGTGTGGTGATCCCGACGAGCATGATGAATCGAAGAACGGGTCGCATGTTGAATTCCGGAGAGTGGTGAAAAGAGGTCGGTTCCGACCAGTTGGGTCGTGAAGCCATGAATCATGCCTGTTTCGGTGGTGATTCACAAGTGGCCCGTCGTGAGAATTCACCGAACCGGGGATCGGCGGAGAGAAGGCACCTTTGATCTTGGAGTGAAGTCCCGCGAGGTTCGATACCATCGCGTCGCCGACGAAACACGTCCTTTCCCCGGAGAATACTCGCCGTGAATCCAGAGAACCGAACCGCCACCGTGATCGCGGGGATACCTGCCGTCGATATGTCGCTTTATCACCGGATCCGTTTTTTGGTCGGTGATCCTGCCGCGTGGATCGGATGGGCGGAAGATGGCACACCGCGATCCGCCCTCATGGTGCGAGACATCGAGATGGACCGAGCCCGGAAAACGGCTCGCGCCGACGAAGTCACATGTCCATCGGAGTTCGAGCCGACCGGAGGCCTCTCGGGCGATCGAGGCATCGCAACCGCACAGGCAACCGCGGAGTTTCTAGTCCGCCACGGTTTTGATCGGGCGATCGTGCATCGAGATCTCCCGGTGCTTTTCGCAGATTGTTTTCGCGAACGAGGAATCGAGGTCGTGTGCGACCGCGATCTCGGGATTGTCGATCGTCGCTGCAAAGACGCCGAGGAGATCGAGTATCTCCGAGCCGCCCAGGCGGGAACGGAGTCGGCGATGCGACTTGCTTGCGAGACCATCGCGCGGGCGGACGTGGACGCGGCCGGGGTGCTGGTCCATGAAGGGCGAAGTCTTACCAGCGAAATCGTCCGATCCTTGATCGATCAACATCTCATCGAACGGGGGTTCTCGTCTCGTCCCGCAATCGTCGCGGGTGGACCGATGGGCGCCGACTGTCATGAGTTGGGAACTGGTCCGTTGCGAACTGGCGAACCGGTGATCGTGGATATTTTTCCGCAGGACAAGAAGACCCGCTACAACGGCGACTGCACTCGAACCGTGGTTCACGGAGCGATCTCGCCAAGGCTGGCGGCGATGCATGCGGCGGTCTCGGCCGCAAAGGCAGCCTCGGAGGCGGCGACTCGCGCGGGGACGACCGGCGAGGCGGTGCACGAGGCGGGGCTCGCAGAAATTCGAGGGCACGGGTTCGGCGTTGGCCTGCCACCGGCGGGTGGCGGCGACTATTGCGGCATGGTTCACGGAACTGGCCACGGGCTCGGGCTTGACGTGCATGAGTCGCCACTGCTCGACTTCAAGGGGCCGGAATTGTTGATCGGCGATGCGCTGACCATTGAGCCGGGGCTCTATGACGTTGCCGTGGGGGGCATCCGCATCGAAGATCTGGTGATCGTCACGGCGGAAGGCTGTGTGAACGTCAACACGCTGCCTGAAGGTCTTGATTGGCGTTGAGTCGCCGAGTGGTCGGCTCAGCCTGCGGCGTCGCGAAGCGCTTCCGCCAAGGCCTGGTGAAGCCGTTCGTGATCGGGGACGGAGTCGAGGGCGGTTCGAAGGGCATCGATTCGCTGCGGTCCACTGAGGCCCGCATCCAAGCCGTCGATCGCCGCGTCCCCTAACTGTTCCATGGCACTGATGACCCACTCCAGCGTTGGATTCTCAGGGTCTTCGGGCGGATCGATCCTGGCGCGGATCGTTCTCCCGCCGAGGGCGACCACCGGGACCATGCCGAGTCGGGTATCTGGTTCGCGGCAGACCGCAAAGACCGGAACCTCGAATTGGAGGGCTGCGATTCGAAGACGTCGAGCATCGGCGCCAACGGCATTTGGTGAGAGAAGGAACACGCCGGGTTCGGTCGACTCGATCTCCGCTGGAATGTGATCGAGCATCACGACCTTGCCGTTGGCGGCGTCGATTGCATCGAGGCCGCGCTGACGACGGGCTTCCTGCAGTGGAAGGCAGGCGCGGGCCGCCAGTTCGTGATCTTCGGCTTCGAGGGCCATGTCCAGCGCGGCGACGGCATGTCGTTCGGCGGCAAACCAAGAGGTCTGCTTCATGGCTTCCTCGGTCTTCTCGAGCAAAGCGTCAATTCGTCGGATGTCAGTTTTAGTGGTCATATGAGTATTGCCCGATCGAGGGGTTCAGGAGTTCGGCTTGCAGGCCGCATCAAAGCGGTTGGCGAGTCCGGCGAGAATGATCCGCCAATCTCGTGTGGCTTCGGGGAGTTCATAGAGAAGGCAGTCGCAGGTCGCGGAGATGTCCTCTTTGACCACCGAATCCTTCAACTTCTCGAGCTGATTTTGTAGGGTCACGATGGCGTCAGCGAGTTTGACCCCGTCGACTTCAACCTCGTCCACCGAGATTTCGGCGAGTGAGAGTCCCTGGACGACGGCATCCTTGATGCCTCCCCAGGTTTCCAACGCGTGCTTCAGCGAACCCATTCCTTCGGCGGTCTTTCCTTGCTGCAGGGTCTCGGCGGCGGTTCGCTGGACGGTATCCGCTTCGGCCAGCGCTTCCGCGGCCTGAAGGAAGGTATCCCGAAGAAGTTCTTCGATGGTCGTCGTGAGCATCTGGACTTCTTCAGCCGTCTCGGCGAGTCTGGCCTCGGCCTGAAAATCTGCTTCAGAGAACATGGTCCCATCGACTCGGACCTCGACCACCAGTCGGCCGGCTTGCTCTGCGGCATCAGCCGCCGCGGCAATGGCTTCGCCGACGGAATTGGCCTGGATGTCACAGGGGTTTTCATCGAGCAGGACGCGCATGTGTTTCATTCCGAAAGGGAGGGAAGGAGCGGTAACGTCTCAAGTTCATCGACCATGAGCGGGGTGAGATTCAGGGAATCCCGGTGGCAATCCAGCGAAAGGGCCCGGCATTTGGAGTCCTACCGGGTGGCAACTGGGGTTATCTGGTCTGCGGAGACCGATAGGAGGTCTATTCTTGTTCGGCGTCAACGAGCATGAATTTGATGTCCGCTTCTGCCGCAATCTTGTTATCAACGGTGGCCTTGCAGCGGATGTGACCGAGTCGGGCGCTGACCCGCAGGCTGAGTGCTTCGAGCACCAGTTGATCGCCCGGACCGACCGGCTTCCGAAGTTTCACTTTGTCGAGGCTCAAGAGAACCGCGATCTTGCCGGTGTGTTCAAGCCGTTGGCTGAGGAGGAGGCCTCCGAGTTGCGCCATCGCCTCGATGATCAAGACGCCTGGCATGATCGGCATTCCCGGGTAGTGGCCCTGGAAGAAGTGCTCGTTCATCGTGACGTTCTTGATGCCCACCGCACGGTGCTCGCCATCCATCTCGATCACTCGGTCCACCAACAGCATTGGGTATCGATGTGGGAGCGTCCGCTGGATGGCTCGAATGTCCATCACGCGCCCGTTTTGAATGCTGTAGCGTCGATCTACGGCCGCCATCTGTTCGCGAATGGCCATGCCAAGGCGGCGATTCAGGCCGTGGCCCGATCGATATGCCACCACTCGGCACCGGACGGGGCATCCCACGAGATAGAGATCGCCGAGCATGTCGAGAATTTTGTGTCGCACCGGCTCGTCTTCGAAGCGATACGCATTTTCGATCGGACCTTCGTCTCCGATGACCAAGACGTCCTTGGGGGTCAGGTGCCTTCCGATGCCCCGTTCCCACATCGCCTTGGCCTCTTCTTCGAGGCTGAAGGTCCGTGCAGAGGAGAGATCTCCAACATAGTCTTGTACCGAAGTGTCCCAGTTCAGGACTTGTCGCTTGATGCGGCCGCCCGTGGCGTTGTAATCAAGATCGAAAATGACTCGCATGCCTGGCGTATCGTGCGGGATGGCGGCGATCATCGCGTCGCCTTCGTCGATGACGATCGCCTCTTGCAGTTCAAAAATCCGGCGAGGGGCATCCTGCTCCGTGAGTCCGACCTCGAGCATCGGATCGACGAAGGGACGGGCCGAGCCATCTCCTCCGGGGAGTTCTGGGCCGTGGATTTGGATCAAGGCATTATCGATGCCGAGGCCGGCGAGTGCGGACATGCAATGTTCGACGGTCTCAATCGTGGTCTCGCCAGATTTGAGGGTCGTCCGTCGTCCCCTGGGAACCACATTCTCAACCAGCGCTGGAATCCGGACCGGCGGGTCGAGGTCGATTCGTTCAAAAACGATGCCATGATCGATGTCGGCCGGTTCGATCGAAACGTGCACCGGGGCGCCGAGCAGGAGTCCGAGTCCTTCGACCTTGATGGGACCACCGAGGGTGTGCTGGCGCATCGAGGATGCTGGGGGCGACTGGGGGTCGTCGCCCGTTTCGATGTGCGGGTCGGTTTCGGTCTCTGGTCTGAGCATCGGTCTCTGGATTCTTTTGAAAGGAAAGTAGGATCGGCCGAGTGATGACGACGAGGCGGTCGATGATGTTCAGTCGGCGTTGAGCAGTTCTTTGAGTTTCTTGGACCACCCAGGAAGCTTGCGGATGATGGCCTGTTCCTTCATCGCCACCCGAGCATTCTTGGCTGGCATTCCCGCCCACGTCTGGCCGTCCGGGACATCGTTGATGACTCCAGCGCGTCCGGCGATCTGGCAGCCGTCGCCGATGCGGACATGGTCACTCACGCCAACGCCGCCACCAATGAGCGTACCGTCTCCAACCGTGGTGCTCCCGGCAATTCCCGACAACCCGCTGATCGCGACGCATTTTCCGAGCTTCACGTTGTGTCCGATCTGGCACAGATTGTCGATCTTCGAACCATCGCCGATGATCGTCGGCCCGAACTTGCCGCGATCAACGCACGAATTCGCCCCAATCTCGACGTCGACCCCGATCTCGACGTGGCCGACGTGCGGAATCTTTCGAAGGCCGTTGCCCTTGGGGTCGGGCCGGTATCCGAATCCGTCACTCCCGATGACCACGCCCGCGTGGAGAATAGAACGATCCCCGATCACACTGCGTTCTCGGATGACCACGCCGGCGTGCAGATGAACCCCGATCCCGATGATCGCATCGGCGTAGATTCGGACGCCCGATTCCACGATGGCGCCCGATTTGATCCGGCATCTGGCGCCAATCACCGCAAAGGGGCCGATCGCCGCGTCGTCTTCGATCGTTGCCGTGGGATCAACTCTGGCATCCGGATCGATTCCGACCGCAGGACGCTCGAAGGAATCCGTGGCCGCGGCTTCAACGAGCTCGAGAATCTGGATCATCGCCTGGTCCGCGTTGGCGACGCGGATCACCGCCCGACCCTTGGTCGGCCAATCTCCGAGGGCAATTCCGTGGGTCACCATCGCGATGCTCGCGTCGGACGCCGGCCAGAATTTCGCGTGGTGAGCATCGCCGACGAACGTGAGATCGCCGTGGGTGGCATGATCGATCGACTCGATGCCTCGGGCGACGGCGTTGCCGTCCCCTTCAACCTCGCCGTCCACCAGCAAGGCGATCCCGTCCGCGGTGCGGGACGTCTCGACTCCAAGCCCGAGTTCGTTCACCCGCCGTTTCCACTGGTGGCATTCATGCGTTCAAGCAGGATGTCTGTGATATCGAATGCACGAGAGGCATAGATCATCCGACGTGCCGAGATCTGTTTCTGCATTGCCTCGGCGGTCGAAGGCTCGAGTACTGGGATCGTGTCGTCGATCAGGACCAGGTCGAGCGGGGGAGTCTGGGCCTTGGCGAAGGTTTCGACCTCTGACTTGATGCGTTCGTAGACGGTCCGCATCGACTTCGCTCGTTCCGCTTCTACTTTGAGTCGTGCGAACTGCTCGATTGCTTGATATTCGCTGATCGCGGCCTCGGCATCCCGACTGGTCTTGAGCCACGCTTCGCCGCCCTGTTCGAAGTTTTCCAACTCCGCCTGAAGGTTTTCGATTTGACCACGGAGCAAATCGAGTTGCTTGTCGTACTTGACAGCCACCGCATCAACCCGAGCGCCTTCCGTTTTCTGCACATCGAGCCCGTTAAAGAGTCGCTCAAGATCGATGGTTGCGACCAACGGGGGCGCGGTTGGGGGTGCGAACATCAGTCGTGAACCACCGGCAAGCACCATGAAGGTGACGATTCCGGCGAGGGAGATTCGAAGAGTCGAGCGATTCATGATTAGAAATCTTCCAAGGGGCGAAGGGTCGGGAGGCGATCGGGGCGTTATTCAGGGAGCCACGACGGCGTTGTTCATACGGACGATGACCTGGTCCGAGATGTCGGTCATGTTCGCCGCGAAGAGAATTCGGCGACTGGTGATTTGTTGAAGCACCTGGGTCTGAAGGGGGACCTGAGTGCCGGACTGGGTTCGAATCTCGCCTCCGGAGTCGTCGACCAGGACAAGGGAATAGCCTTCAGCCTCGGCGACTCGTTCGGCTTCCTTTCGGAGGTTCCGGTAGATGCTCCGCCACATGAGCGACTGCTCACGGTCGATCTCGACAGCCTTCATGTTCGCCCATTGTTCAAGGCGAAGCTGCATCAGGGCAACTTCATCTCGAATGATCTGTCGCTGTTCCGGCGACGTGGCGGACTCGCTCTCTTCGAGCCGTCGCTCCATCGCCTTCTGGCGGCTAGCGCCTTCCTGTTGGATGGAACCCTTGAGGGCTTCGATTCGAATTTCCCACTCCGATTTCTCATCGATCTGGTCGAGTACCCGGGCGACTTCGACCACCGCGACCGGAGTCGGATCGGCTTTCACGACGGCGGGGCGCGAGGCGTTGACTGACATGGTGTGAACAAGGAGAACCAGGCTGACCGCGAGGGCGGTCGGTCCGGCGAGACGAGAGAAACGATGCGTCGAGGGCGAGCGATCCACGGACATGCGACGGGGCTCCTGATGGAGGTGAGACGGCCTTGGTGACTGTCGAGAATTGTACGGACCGGAGCTGCGTGAGGGGGGGGAACGGTTGGTCGGAGCGAAGCAGGTCGCTCAGAAAGGCAGTTCGGCACTGAAACTGAAGACTTGCGTTTCGTCGTCAGCCTGTTTGACGATTGGGAACCCGAAGTCGAAGGCGAGGGGCGCTGGACCTAGAATCGGTAGGTAGAGGCGGAGTCCAAGTCCGACCGAGACTCGGTAGTCATCGAATCCCGGGGTGTTTGTGACCGTGCCGGAGTCGACGAACATCACGGCGGCGAGTCCTTCGCCGAAGAGTGGTACTTCGTACTGGGCACCGGCGAAGAAGAGCCAGCTGCCGCCGATTGGTTCGTCGGTATCGGTTCCGCCGAGCGTCTGATCCGTCTTCGGGCTCACCGTCCGGAACTGGAAACCCCGGAAGCTCCGGCCGCCGAGATAGTACTTTTCGAACGTCGGCGCTTCGCCTTGGAAGATCCAGCCGGCCTCGGCCTGCAGCTTGAGCACATGCTTGCGGCCTAGGAAATCTTCATAGAGCGTGAGAAAACTCGCCAGCTCCACGTTCATACTCCAGTAATCAACGTTTCCGCTGATCGGAATCGCCTTCGCGACGCCGACGTTGATGACCGAACCTTTTCCGGGACGGAATGGATTGTCCACCGTGGTCCGGCGAAGCGAACCGCCGATGAGTGCGAAGACGTCGGGGCCGCGGTCTTCATAGACCTCGATGGGCGTCGAGGCGTCGAAGTCCGTCAACTCCACGCGTTGCAGATTGGTCGAAACGTTTCCAACCCAGACGTCGCCCAGTCGTCGGCCGACGTTACCACCGACGGAGAGTCGTTCCTCGACGTACTGGTTGTAGATGCGGTTGCGGTAGTAACTGTCGAACTGTCCGGAGATGTTGCTCTCAAAGAGATGCGGCTCGGTGATCGAGATCGAGTACATGCTTACTTCGGTACCGGGGGCAATCGTGATGTTGAAGCTCTGGCCCGCGCCGCGGAACGCTCGACCGCTGATCAATTCCTCGACCGAGAGCGGAAAGTCTGCGACGTCGAAATTCGTCTGGCGAAACGAGAATTCACCGAAGATCCCACTGTCTGAAGCGAGGCCCGCGCCGAAGTTGAAGGAGCCGGTGTTCCGTTCCTTGACTTCGACAATGATGTCTCGGACTCGTGGCGAGTCGGAGCTGGGCTGCTGAATCGAGACACGTGCGTCATTGAACAATTGACTGCGCTCGATGGCGATCTCCGCCTGATCCGCAAGGGTTCCGTCGAGGGGCCGGCCTGGCCGAACCTTAACCAGGCGTCGGATGACCTTGTCCTTGGTCAGGAAGTTGCCTTGAATCATGATGAGACCGGCCGTGTAGGACGGTCCTTCCACGATCTGGATGATCATGTCGACTTCGGCTTGCTCGCCGACGCGAAGATTTCGGGCGTTGACTCGCGCATCGATGAAGCCCATTTGGCGATACGCGTTTCGAATCGCGTCCACCGTACTGTCGACCTTTGGCCGTTCGTAGGGGGCTCCAGGACGAAGTGCGGCGAGTGCGAGGAGCTGCTCGCTGCTGAAGACATCGAGTGGGGATTCCTGGCCGCCGCTCGAAGCGATGTCGATTCGGCGAAGCCGATACTGCCGGCCTTCGTCGATCACGAAGACGACCTTGGCCTCTTTGGAGTCGGGACCGAGCATGATCCGACTATCCACTCGGACGTCGATCCAGCCACGATCCTTGTAGAAACGGTCAATCGTCGCCGCATCGTCGATCAAACGACTCGGATCCAACTCTCCCTTTCGAAAGAAGAGAATGGCTGGCTTGGTGGAAATCTGCGAGCCCAAGATGTTTGCCGGGATGTTTCGATTCCCAACGAACTCGATCTCCTTGATCCGCACCCGGGGTCCCTCGACGATCACGAAGATCAGGATGCCCGCATCGGTGAGTCGCGAGTCGTCCACTCGAACCTCAGCGAGGTAATGGCCCTTGCCGCGATAAAGGTTCTTGATCCTCAGTAGTGACTGCTCGACGAGAAAGTCGTCGCGAGGGCCTCCTGCGTAGAGCGGAATCTGTGCTCGAAGTTCTTGGTCCGAGACGAGCGTGTTCCCAACGGTCTGGACGTCTCGGATGATGGATTGCTCGGTGACGCGATAAATGACCTTGACACTGCCATCTGGTTGCAGAACGGCATCCGCGGTGACCGTCTGGAACTGGCCGAGTCGGTAGAGCGTGGCGACGTCGTCTCGGAGCGACTGCGCCTCAAACGGCTGGCCGGAGGCGGTGCGAATGTTGTTCTGGACCAAGCGAATCTCGACGCGGTCGAGGCCCTTGAATTCAACTTCCGAGATCGGCCGATCCGCGAACGTCTCGTCGTCGATGTCTTGGAAGATTGCCGCGGGGGTCGCGAGCGTTGGGTTCACGCCGATCACGATCAGTGAGCCCACGAGGATCCGCAGGAAACCAATCCACGTCAGAAGGGTGAAACGGCCCTGCCATCTCTGTTTGGCGGATCGGGTGCCGCCTCGGCCCGGAAGTGCAGCCCCGGAGTTGGCAGCGCGCAAAGGCTCGCCCTTGGGGGACGAGCCATCATCGAAGATCAACAAACCGGTCGGCATGAACCTCAGAGTTTACCTCGGAGGGCATTCGAACGCCCCGGCGGAGCGTGGGTGGCACGTTCCGTCGGGGCGAGTCGTTCACGTGGCCGCGTGCCCGTCTCTCGGGTGTCGGCGGTTGGTCAGGGTTTAAATCAGAACTGAGAGCAGCAGACCGACTCCGGCGGCCGCCATCGCCAACCGGAACAGGACATCTCGATCGCCGCGGGCGGTGGCGGCGGTAGTGGTCTTTTTGGACATCAGGCCTTCTCCTCGAGTTGGTGGATTTCCTTGACGACTCATCCCAAGTGGTGAAAGTCGAATTCGATCTGGCGGAATGCAAGATCGAGGGGTGGAATTTCCAGTCTCGAGGGCTCGATCGGTCGTCACAGATCGGATGACCGGAATGGTCGGAACGGGGCCTCGGTGGTGGCGAAGGCTCCGGGGGACCGCTACCGTGCGGAGATGCCTGAAACCACCACGCTGACGCGATCTCCGCTCCATAGTTTTCATGTCGAGCACAAGGCGAAAATCGTCGAATACGCCGGCTGGGAGCTTCCGCTCCACTACGGCTCGATCGGGGAAGAACACCTCTGGACGCGCTCCAGCGGCAGTATTTTCGATGTCTCGCACATGGGCCGACTTCGCATCTCGGGGCGGCATTCCAGGAAGTTCCTGGATCGCGTCTGTACGCGGCTGGTCCGAGGGATGAAGGACGGGCAGTGTCGCTACGGCCTGATCTGTAACGAGACCGGCGGATGCCTCGATGACGTCTTGGTGTACTGCTTCTCGGACGACGATTACATGGTCGTCTGTAATGGCGCGAATCGAGCGAAGATCGTCAGCCACTTCAATCGAGTCAAGGCGGAAGAGGAACTCGTCTTCAAGATGGTTGATGAGACTGAATCGACGTGCATGTGCGCGATTCAGGGGCCCAAAGTCATGGAACTCCTCGGGAAAGTGTCCCGGGAGGTGCCAACGCTGAAGCGGTACCGCTTCACGGTGAAGAATGTCCTGGTCATGAAAATCATCGTCAGCAGGACCGGATACACCGGAGAGGACGGTGTCGAGGTCATTCTTGGTGCCAAGTTCGCCCGCCAGGCGCTGGGAATGCTGCTCAAGGACATCGGGGCAGAAGGCGGCGTCGTTCGACCGGCGGGACTGGGCGCCCGGGACAGTCTCCGGATGGAAGCGGGAATGCCGCTTTACGGACATGAATTGGACGAACAGACCGATCCAATCTCCGCGGGCTTGGGATTTGCCGTCAAACTCGACAAGGGCGAGGCGGATCCGCAGGAAGGTCGATTTATTGGTCAGGACGCGTTGCAGCGGATTGCGGCGGACGGTCCGGCGAGAAAACTGGTTGGTCTCAAGCTGGACGGCCGTCGAAGCCCCCGTCAGGGCATGTCAATCTTGGATGGCGAACGCGTCATCGGGACTGTCACCAGTGGCTGCCCGAGTCCGACCCTCGGACATCCGATCGGTATGGCGTACGTCCCCGCCGAGATGGCCGAAGTTGGCACCAAAGTTCGAATCGACTTGGGTGGAGGCACCGACGCCGAGATCGTGCCTTTGCCGCTCTACAAGCGGCCTTGATCGACGCCAATCCGTTCGCGGCGAGCAGCCGCAGAGCCGAGCGGAGAAGCAGAACCGAGCGCAGAAGCAGAACATCGCTTGAGACATCCCTTCTTCCGGTCGGACAAATGGCAACGAAATAGAAGAAGCGGGCCCGGTTAAGAACCGGGCCCGCGTTCGTTTCTATGGTGTTATCACGCCAACTCCACGCTCAATTCACGCTCAACTTTGATGGTCGTGGATCATGTGGATCATGTGGATCAGGATTTTTCCGGCTGCATCGGGTTCGACTTTGACGAACGACGCCGGGAACCTGTTCGAAGACTGACTTCTCCCCGAGTCTGAACGAAGCGGCCGGGCCGGTCGTCCATCATCTGCGACTGAAGTCGACGGAGTGCCTCCATCTCGATCTGGCGAACTCGCTCTCTCGTGAGCCCGACTTCGTGGCCGATCTCCTTCAGGGTGAGCGGAGGCTGGCCTTCGAGTCCGAAGCGGAGCCGGATCACTCGGGCATCCCGTTCATCGATCGAATCGAGAAGCTTGAGCACCATCGCATATTCCTCGCGATGTTCGCTCTGGGTCTCTGGCTGGCCATGGCGCGAGTCGGGGCAGATTTCTGCGAAATCAGCGGCTTCGCCATCGATTCCGGTTGGAGCCTGATTCCCGGTCGAAACCGCTTTCATGGCTCGCCGAATCGCCTGGACCTTGCGGTCCGGGATCTGCAACGCTTCGCCCATTTCCGCGTTGCTGGGCGGACGGCCCATTTCTTCCTCAAGCCGGGACGCGGCATATCGCCACTTCCCGATGAGGTCGACCATATAGGCCGGGATATGGATTGGTTGGGTCGCATTCACCAGCATCCGCTTGATGGATTGTTTGATCCACCAAGAGGCATACGTGCTGAACCGGGCGCCCTGTGCGGGATCGAAGCCCTCGACCGCCCGAATCAGGCCAATGTTGCCTTCTTCGATGAGATCGAGCAGCGGTAGACCGCGGTTTGCATAGTTCTTGCTGATTGCGATGACGAGACGAAGATTGGATTTGATCATCCGATCTTTCGCCTCAGGACAGCTGTCGTTGACGATCAACCAGCCGAGATCCTTCTCCTCTTGTGCGGTCAAGAGTTGGAGTCCGCTGATTTCGCGCAGGTACAACTGCAGCTCTGTGTAAACGCCTTTTCGAGCCATGATCCCTTTACCTTTTCTTCCGAGCTCACTTCTGTGCTCGGTACCTCCTCACGAATTCAAGGGGGGAGTACCCCTCAAATCAGCCGGCCCTCCCAGACCAGCACTCCGATTGTAGGAGTGACGGGTCGCGAAACAAGGGCAAACTTCGTGAGTTGATGCCGAACCAGCAGTGAGTCCCTCCTAGTGCCGAGTCCAGTGAGCCCGAAGTTCGGCGTTTCTTCTCCCTAAAGAACGATTCGGCCCATTCGATCACCATTCTTGATGTGGTCAACTTTTTTGGTGCGGATCGCCCCGGTTTTGCTCTTCCCAGTTGGAAGACATGTCGTGGAGTGGACGATCGGTACGATCGTCACCGTCCTTGCATACGCATCGAACCCCGAGGAGAGCTCGTGAACGACGATTTGACCGGACCCTTGGAAAGATGGCCCTTCGAACCGGATCGATTGGTCGCCCGAATGATCGAAATCGACGGTGATCGTCGAGTGCTCCAAATCCGAGTCGAACTCGGCCTGCTCCAGATGGAGCTGAGCGGTCGGCCGGACGGTGGAAAGGATCGATTGGCTTCGGTTGAGGCGATGGTGCTGAAGGAACCAGCGTTCAAGATCGAGGCATCACTGGCCGCGGAACTGCGGTCCGAAGCCGTGCAGGTGCATCAGCGGTATGTCGCCTTGCTCGCGTTGGAGTGTTTCGATCTCGTCGTCGAGGACACATCCAGAAACCTGAGGATGTTTGATCTTTGCCGTGACCGTGCGTGCGAGGTCAACGATCGGACCATCCTGGAACAATTCCGTCCGCAGGTCCTCGCCACCCGTGCTCGATCCGCGGCCTTGATCGCGATCGGAGATCGGCAGACCGGTGTCGCACGCAACATCATTGATGCCGCCGTGAATGAAATCCGGATGGGACTTTCGGAAGGTGCGGCGGAACCGCCGGAGATTCCCATGCTCGAAGGCATGCGTGATGTGCTTCAACCCCAGCTCCCGATCAGTCTGAGGCATGATCTGGAACAACGACTGCTGGGAGCGCTGGCATCGGAGAATTACGAACTCGCGGCGATTCTTCGCGACGAGCTCCGGCAACTCTGAGCATCGCGCCAGCCCGGAAGCTTGTCACGGCGAACCGATCGATGCTTCACCGCCGTGGTCGTTGGACTTGCGACCTCAATCGATCAAAACGACCACGCAGCGGTTCCGAGCCAAGACTCTGTCGTTCGGCCCGAAGTCGGTCTATTCGAGGTCCGATGCGATCGATGCTGCGATTCAGCAGGTAGAGAAGCTCCAATCGCTCGATCTCGCAGCGCCACCACATTCGCTCGTCGCGGCTCGTCCCCGCCGTAATGCGAGAGAGGGTTCGCAGCGCGGCTTCCGCTCGCTCGGGCTCGATGGGCAACCGTTTCGCATCTGGGGGCGTGGAGAGGCGTCCGCCTTGGAGGAACGCTTGAAGCATCAAGCCATCGGAGGCATCCGAACGATCGGCAAGGACTCTCTCGAGGAGCACCGAAGCGTCTGCGGGCCGATTCGCGGCGGCGAACAGCCATGACCATTCCATGAGCGTCGCTGGATCTTTCGCATCGAGCCAATCGACTCCAACGCCCGCGCCAGGGGTGATCGAGATCAGTTGGCGAGCGATGCGGGATGCGGTGGCCCGGTCGTCCCCATCAATCGCCGTCATGACGCTTGCGACCGCCGTTTCTCGTTCCCCTTGACTCAGTCGACGGGCGAGCGAGGGATCGATTGTCTGGAGATTGGCGAGAAAGAGCGCCGCTTCGGTCTCTCGGCCCGAACGTTGAAGGGCGGTGATGCACAGGGTGGCGACCTCGAGCCGGGAGTCGGTCGGGACGTCCTCGAAACGAAACCAGCGGGCGGCAATCTCCGCGGCGGAGGTGGCACGATCGAGTCGAAGCAGGAGTCGAACTCGGGCAAGATCCGCCGCGTTTCGCAGGGGGTCGACGGGATCACGAGGGATCCTCGCGTCGAGGGCGTCGAGCCGACGGAGCATGGTGATATCGTCGAGCCCCGGATTGCGGAGGCCAGCCCGGCGAACCAACGCCTTCGGTCCGAGGTTGGCGCGATCTTCGATGGAGGACCAGGCGATCCGGGCGGAGTCTTCATCGCCTTGGCGCATGGCGCGATCGCCGACGGTGATCATCCAGTCATCGCGGTCAGGGTGAGACGGGATGACCGCCGCAAGTTGCCTAACCACCCGAGCGTGGTTGGCATCGCTCGATTCGGATGCCGCCAGCCGAGCGGCAATGGTGGCCCCTCGCTCGGCGCTCGGATGGGTGGGCGCTCTTTGGCAGAGAAGTACCAGGGCGTCCATGGCGGCGCGACGGTCGCCACTTCGCAGAAGTAGATTCGCGCGTTCCAGCTGAGCCTCCGCCACAATATCCACGTTGTCGGTTTCGCAGGCTCGGGTGGCAAACCGCAGCGCGGCTTCGGCATCGCCAGTGGTCGAACTCTGTATCGAGCGGCCGAGTGCGGCGAGCGGGGAAACAGACTCCATGGGCGCCAATGGATCGACCACATCGGCCGCGATCATGGCGAGCCCTCGGGTCAGTCTGGGGCGATCAGCAGCATCGGTATCGCGGGCAGAAAGCGCGTCCCGCAACGTGAGGTGCCCGGTCTGGGAATCTGATGCTCCAGATTGCAATCGACGCGATTCGAGGAGGATCGCAGCGATTAACAGACGATCTGCCGGCCTCCGTGGTTCCTTGATCATCGCGCTGGCAACGTCTTCGCGGTGGCTGGGATCGACGCCGCCAGCGGCGTCAAGTCGCTGCATGAGCTCAAACTCAATGGCATCGATTCCCCGCGGTCCGGCGGCGACCCGGGCGAGCAGCGATGACGCCGAACGCGTCGGAATATCTTCTTCGGCCGTCGCGGCGGCTTTCGCAAGGGCCATGAGGATGGCCCCGTTCAGATTGCTGGTTCGTTCGACGGCGTCATCCAAGTCTCGATGGATCCGTTGGACCGTGGCGCGAAGATCTCTAACGGTCATGCGGCGGAGTTGTGCGTCGAGAAGCGATGCCGCGGCTTCGATGGCGGCCGCGCGGGCCAGTCGTCGATCTCGCCCCGGCCCTTTCGAGAGAAGAAGATCGGCCAGCGAATCGTCGATCAGGGTTTGGATTCGGGTGAGTACCGTTTTCGCCTTCGCCGCCAGCGTCGGATTGAGTGGGGTCCATGACAATCGCGTTCGAGTTCGACCCGAGAGATCTTCCCGAAACGCGAGCGCGGCAGCGTCGAGCCGTAGATCGACCCGGTCGATTGGGTCTGACGTCGAGCGGATCGTCGCATCTTCGATCGATCGTCGTTCGGCGCTGGCCGAAGCCGAATCGGACGTCAGATCCGATGGTGGGTCCAAGGGCGTGCTCATGCCTTGGGCGAGGATCCCAACGAGGAAAAGGGGTAAAGCGATGATGAAATGCGGTGTCATCAACGACCTGATCCTGCCCGAGCGGTGCCCTCAGCAAAGCCCACCGAGTGATAGCCGGCCAGCACCGCGGCGTTGAATGCTTCCACCGCCTCGCCCCAGTCGACGCCGGGATTCGGGTCGATGTGGATGGGGGTGTCGGTTGGTAACAGGCCGCCTCGGTCGAGCCGCTGTTCCTCGAGAAACTCGGCGAGATTGATGGTTCGATTCGGGCCTCGCCACGGGCCGGGGACGTCCACCCGGCCGGAACCGAGCACTCGAATCATCACTGGCGAGTCGTCGAGTTCAAAGGGGTCGACTTGGCCGCGACCACCTCGATCGGGGAGATCCATTCGGAACGTTTGCTCGCCAACCGCGAAACTCGTACCGAGCAGGAAATAGATGAGGAGTTGGAAGACGACGTCGATCATGGGTGTGAGGTTGAGTTCGACTTTGGGCGGCCCCAATCGCTCGCGACGTCGGCTGGCCCGATGGTGATTCCTCATGGCGTCGCTCCACGCTCATGCTCATTCATCACAACCAGGTTGACTCGAACCCCGTCGGGTCGCCCGGTCCCACGCCCGGATCGGGCGATGGTATCGATGACCGGCGCGACGAAGGCGTAGTCGATGCGACGATCGGCACGGAGATTCACTTGAACTTCGGGCGAATTCGTGAGGCGGCGTCGAAGTTCGATCTCGAGATTTTGGAGCCCGCCTGGATCAAGGCCGTACGCCGTTTGGTCGAGGGTCACGCTCCGAGGATTGGCCAATTCGCCGGCGGCGAGATTCACGACGATGCGAGCCGTCTCATCTGCTGGATTGGACGCGGGGTCGTTCGGTACCGGGAGTTCCATTGGAACCTGTTCGACCGCGGTGATCCGCGAGACGAGTACGAAGAACACGACCAGTAGGAAGGTCATGTCGATCATCGGCGTCAGATTGGCGCCGGTCCGGACTGGACGTCCGGCATCGAGTCGGGAGAGGGCGCTCACGAGGCGGCGTCCTCGCGATCGATGTTCATCGTGGGGGTCTCGGCCTGGGTACCGGGTCGGAACTTCTCGAGCAGGGTTTCAGCCTCGGAAATCGCTTCGGCCAGGCTGGCGTCGAGGCGACCGCGGAGGGCGGCGTAGCCCGCCAGCGCCGGGATGGCGACAATCAACCCCCAGAACGTGGTCACCAGCGCGGTGCCGATCCCGCCGGCGAGCAGGACCGGATCGGCGTTGCCACCGCTCGCGACGATCGACTGGAAGGCCAAGATCATTCCGTAGACCGTGCCGAAGAGCCCGATCATCGGGCTGACCTGTCCGATCACGTTGAGGATTTCGACCCGTCGGACGCGGCGTGCGATGACTTCAGTCGCCGCTTGTTCGAGGCCGCCCTCCATGGATTGGAACCCCGAAGGCGCCCGCTCCAGACCTCCGAGGAGCACGGTCGCGAAGTCGCTCCGAGAATTCGGTTCGGCGAGCATGGTCATGGTCTCTCGGTATCGCCCGGCATCGAGGTACTCGCTGGCCCGGTGCATGACTTTTTCGGGTGCGATGCGGGCCTGCCGATTCGTGGAGGCGAGTTGCCCGATGAGGCCGATGCTGGCGACGCTGGTCGCCATGAGAAACCAGATGACCAGACTTCCCAGCCATTCGACGCTCCGGGCGCCGTTCGCGTCCACCGAATGCGAGATGAAGAACGCCTCAGCGAAACTCCTCGATTCGCCAGGGTCCTGTGCCGAAGCGACTGAAGTGAGGAGCAGTGTGCCAGCGATCGCCAGGATGAGGTCGCGTCGACGCGTGGTGATCTTGAGGTTCATTCGAGTCATGTGAGTTTCCAAGTGGCCCCCCTCGGGCGTGATTCCAAGCGATCGTTCCGCGTCCGGTAGGCACGTCATTCGAGGCCCAGTTCCTTCCGTCCGATGAATGCAAATCCGGTCTCTTCGGAGTTTTCTGGTCCATGCCGGCGAGCGATCTCTCGGAGGGTGCCGAGTCGGTCTTCGTCGAGAAGTTGAATGCAGCGAACGGTCGCGATTCTGCGACCGGAGGCGTCTTTGGGGTTGATTTCGTCGAGGAGGGAGAACAAGACATCTCGATCGATCTCGTAGACCCCAGCTCCCGTGATATCAGTACTGACGAGATAGACAACCTCGGGGTCGAGCAGGAATGCGAGTCGCAGTGCCGCCGCCGGATCGCTTCGGCCCTCTGGAGTCTGATTCGCCATCCACCCGGCCGCGTTGTCGACCGCCAGAGGCGTGGCTGGACGCAGCCTTCCACGAGGTGGTAACTCGTCGGCATCACCGCCCCGGAAGAGCACCAGAGAAAAAGTCTGGCGGGAATCGAGTCGACGCAATGACTGTTCGACCTGATCGATGACCGCGGGGTAGGCGCCAATCATCGAACCGCTTGCGTCGACCACGAACACAATGCGGCGGGCGGCGGGCGCGGCAACGCCACCGAAAGAGATGACCGGGAGGCCAGAGTCGCCCGATGCGTCGACGTCGAGGGCCGCCGAGCCCGCGAGTAGGTCGTCGGCGGCGAGGAGCAAGTCCGCCAGATCGTTTGAATCTACGTCGGGAGCCAATTCCACGGACGCGGCCGCCGGGCGGCTTGGCAACGGCGTGATGGTTCGTTCGAGCATCGTGACCGGCTCGAACGTCGGCGGCGGTAATGGCGCCGAGATCAGATCCATCGCCTCGGTTTCCTTCGAGTCCACGACACTCCAGGTCACGAGAAATGCGATGGCCAAAACGAGCAGGTGGACCATGATGGAGATCGCCCAGGCCAGCGGCGTCTCAGCGTGACGCGAACCGCGGGCGCGGTCCCCAGAGGGTGTCGGATGCGGCGTGATGGCTGGCTCGGTCGTCATTGCAGATTGAATCTAGCTGGGTCGCCCCGTGATTAACGTGAGGGTTGCCAAAATTCAGGCACGCGGTGTTTCCGCCGCGGCATTGGGACTCATGCTGATCATCAGTCTTCTTCGGGCTCCGGGTCGCTCTCCCGAGGGTTGCGGGCCGTGTGCGTGCCTCCTCCGAAGATGGCGTGATCAAGGCTGATGCCACCGGGACCGCCGAGCAAGATTCCCAGTGCGAGCATGAGCAGGGCGAGCTGCGCGGATGCCTTGGTGAACGTCGTGACGTCCAGGGCGAATGGGCCCGCGGCCTCGATCGCCGGGAGGCTCGTGAGGACGAACGCGACGCCCATCGCGATGCCGAGGCCGACCGACCAAAGGCGGCTGAACAGACCGACCAGAAGGAGACCGCCTCCGACGAGTTCGGTCGCGGCGGCCAGCCACGCCAGAACGACGGGATAGGGGAGATCCGCATCGTGCAGCATTACGGACAGCCCATAAAGGCGTCTTGCTTCGAGTGGCGATTCCGCGGCGATTCTCGCGGTCTTCGAGGGCGGGGTGAGTTCCTGACGGATTGACACCGGCGTACTTGTCGGCTTTTCGGCCTCGGTGAGGGATCGGATCGTGGCGGCGGTCGGGCCGCTGAACTCGACCTTGTCCATGATCTTTGACCATCCGGCCGGTACGAACACGGCGCAGAGGACGATCCTGGTGAGCAGGGGGACGAGGTGAAGGGCGGCGACTCGGCTGAATCCCATGGATAAACTCCATCAACAGTGGCAGGGTGCCCGGCCGAAGCCGGGGATAGTTTCGCGAAGGTGCTTGAATCAACTTCATCGGGCCGAGGAAGACGTCTCGGCCTGTTCGATCTCTCTATAGGATACGTTCCCAAGCGGGCGTGGCGGAACTGGCAGACGCGCGGGATTTAGGTTCCCGTGGGGTAAAACCCGTGCAGGTTCGATTCCTGTCGCCCGCATTCATCTTTCTTCCCATTGCCGGTAGGCCCATGTCCACCCCTCGTGATCCTCGATCCTCACCGAAATCAACCCTGCCTCTTCAGGCCACCGAAGGTTGGAATCCCGGTGTTTGGCGGTCCTCGCCGACCACGCAGCAGCCGGTGTACTCGGATCCAGTGGCCTTGGCCGCCGCGGTCGCCAGCCTGCGGAGTCTTCCGCCGCTCGTGACGAGTTGGGAGATCGACCGACTCAGGAATCAGGTGGCGGAGGCCGCGGAGGGGCAGCGTTTCCTCCTGCAGGGTGGTGATTGTGCGGAGCGATTCGACGAATGTGCCTCGGCGCCGATTGCCGCTCGATTGAAGATCCTTCTTCAGATGAGCCTCGTGCTCGCCCATGGCGGTCGACGTCGCGTGATCCGGGTCGGTCGGTTCGCCGGCCAATATGCCAAGCCTCGATCGACTTCGACCGAAACTCGAGACGGCGTCGAACTTCCGAGTTACCGAGGTGACAACATCAACGCCTCGGCGTTCGGTGCGAGCGAGCGGGCGCCGGATCCGGCCCGTCTCGTGGAGGGGCACTCCAGATCGGCATTGACGCTCAACTTCATCAGATCGCTGATCGACGGTGGTTTTGCCGACCTGCACCATCCGGAGTATTGGGATCTCGACTTCGCCAGTCACTCGCCTCGCGGCGGTGAGTATCAGGCGATGGTGGAGGCGATCGGCGAAGCCCTGCGATTCATGGAGTCGCTGGCGGGGAAACAACTTGGCGAAATGTCTCAGGTCGATTTCTTTACCAGTCATGAGGCGCTGGTTCTGGAATACGAAGAGGCCTTAACCAGGCAGGTTCCGCATCGCCCCGGTTGGTGGAATCTGTCGACGCACTTTCCCTGGATCGGGCTGCGGACCGCGGACCCAGACGGCGGCCATGTGGCTTACTTCAGTGGCATTCAGAATCCAATCGGCGTCAAGATTGGCCCCGGTATGTCGGTCGAGCACGTCCTCGCGTTGGTCGAACGACTGGATCCTCATCGCTCGCCGGGTCGGCTGACCCTCATCCACCGATTCGGTCGTGAGGGCATCGCGGATGGCCTTCCACCGATTCTCCGCGCGGTCGCGGAGACGGGCCGAAAGCCGCTCTGGGTCTGTGATCCGATGCATGGAAACACCCGCAGCGTGGTGCCCGATTCGGGGCCGATGTCGGGCGAGAAAGTGAAGACGAGGTCGTTCGACGACATTCTCCAAGAGCTCGAGATGGCCTTCGAGATCCACCTAGAATGCGGTTCCCGGCTCGGTGGCGTGCATTTCGAACTGACCGGCGAGAATGTCATCGAATGTACCGGTGGGGCCCGTGGGCTCAGCGATACCGATCTCGGCCACGGATATCGCTCGCAGGTCGATCCAAGACTGAACTACGAGCAGGCCCTTGAGATGGCCATGCGGATCGCCCGCCGGATGCGTGACGCCGGGGTCTGAATTCGTCACTTCCATCGAGCGGCGGACTTGGCTGGTTCGGATACAATCCGCGGCCCCATGACGACCAGCGACCGACGTGTTGTACTTTCTGGCCTCGGGCCGATCACCGCCGCCGGTGTCGGAATCGAGAGCCTCTGGAAGGCCGCCTGTGAAGGTGCCTCTGCGATCTCTCGCATCGAGCGTTTTGATGCGACGGGCTTTCGGAGTCAGCACGCGGGGACGCTGGCCGCGGACGCCTTCAAGGTTCGCGACTCGGTCCCCAAGTCCTATCGCAAAGCGACGAAAGTGATGGCCCGCGATATCGAGCTTGCCGTGGGTGCGGCGGCCGCCGCCATCGCCGATGCGGGACTCCTGACGAAGCCAGACGAGCCGGTCGACGGGCCGACCATTCCCTCGAATCGCATGGGCTGCCATATCGGAGCGGGATTGATTGCCGCCGATGTCGATGAGTTGACCCTCGCCCTCAGGAAGTCCGTGGATGCAGAGGGCCAATTCGACTACGGGCTTTGGGGTTCGCAGGGGATGGGACATCTGACACCGCTTTGGTTGCTCAAGTACCTCCCGAACATGCTGGCCTGCCACGTCACGATCATTCACGACTGTCAGGGGCCAAGTAACACCATTACTTGTGCAGAGTCGAGCGCCACGCTCTCGATTGGCGAATCGATGCGGGCCATCCAACGAGGTGGTGCGGACGCCTGCCTCTCCGGTGGTTGCGATTCGAAAGTGAATCCGATGGCCTTGCTGCGTCAGCAGTTTGCCGGACGGATCGCAGAAACTTCCGACGACGATTCAGCGTTGAAGGCGATTCGGCCGTTCGCCGATGACGCGGGTGGCACGCTGGTCGGCGAAGGCGGTGGCATTCTGGTGGTCGAGGCACTGGAGTCTGTCCGGAAGCGGGGCGGGCGTCTCTACGCCGAGATCTCCGGGTTCGGCGCGGCACAGTCTTCCTGCCCGGACACGGTCGGCGCCCGATTCGCAGAGGACGATCCTGGCGTTGCCCATGCCATCGAGATGGCGATTCGAAATGCGGGCCTTCAGCCGGCGGACATCGACGCGATCGTGCCCTTCGGAAGCGGCATTCGGGCGATGGACGACGCCGATCGACGGGCGATGGGTCTGGTCTTTGGTGACCGCCTGCCCACGATTCCGCTGATGCTTCCGATTCCGTTCTTTGGTTGCTGCGGTGCGGGTACCGGTGCAATTGCGATCTCTATGGCCGCGAAAGCGATCGAATCTCAACGGTTGCCAGCTCGAGTCAACGACGGCGAAACCGACGGGCTTGATGCGGCGGCGACACCATCCAGAGAGGCCGACCTCAATGCGGTGGTGGTTTTTACCACCAGCCTAGGCGGGCAGACCGCGGCCATCGTGCTCACTCGCGTCGGGGAGGACGAGTCTTGAATCAGCGAACCGACGACCAGCGCGTGGTGATCACCGGCATGGGCTGGGTGACGCCGCTTGGCCATGATCTCGACACCGTCTGGAAGCAGTTGATGGCGTCGGGGAGTGGGATGGCCCCGATCACCCGCTTTGATGCGACGACGTTCCCGACCAAGTTCGCCGCGGAGGTCCGCGACTTTGACGTCAATCAGTTCGTGGACGATCCGTCCGTGCACGCACATGCCGGGCCCAACACGCAGTTTGCGCTCGGGGCCGCTCGGCAGGCCTGGACCCAGGCGGGTCTCACCCCCGAGTCATTCGATCCACTTCGGGCGGGCATGTATCTCGGCGCGGGTGAGGGCGTCCTTGACTTCGATAACTACGTGGCGGTGAACCTCGCGGGTTGGAATGAAGAGTCGCGACGGATCGACGGTGTCCCTTGGGTCGAGAAAGCCCTTGAGATGATGGAAGCGGTCAACGAGATTGAGCAAGAGCCGAACATGCCGCTCGCGCATCTCGGTCGCGAATTTGGCCTCCGAGGTCCCGCGTACAACTGCCTCACCGCCTGTGCCGCGAGTACCCAGGCGATCGGCGAGGCGACCGACATTCTCCGACGTGGCGACGCAGACATGATGCTCTCGGGTGGTACGCACACCATGATTCATCCGTTGGGCGTCACCGGATTCAACCGTCTGACCGCCCTGTCAGAACACGATGGCGATCCGACGGAGGCGTCGAAACCGTTTGATCGGACCCGAGGTGGATTCGTGATGGGCGAAGGGTCTGGGATGGTCATTCTGGAGACGCTGAAGCACGCGAAGGCGCGGGGTGCCACGCCGTTGGTCGAAGTGCGGGGCTACGGCTCGAGTTGCGATGCGTATCGAATCACCGACATCCAGCCGGATGGCCGAGGCGCCGCCGATGCGATGCACCAGGCACTGACGCAAGCCGGTATCGATCCCCACACCGTGGGCCCGGACGGCCGACCGGCCGTTCATTACATCTCAGCCCACGGTACTGGGACCAAGGAAAACGACTCGATCGAGACTCGGGCGATCAAGCGGGTCTTCGGTGATCTGGCGCCGGCGATCCCCATGAGTTCGATCAAGAGCATGATGGGTCATTTGATCGCCGCGGCAGGCGCGGTGGAGTTGATCACCAGTGCCATGGCGATTCGGCATGGCATGATTCCACCGACGCGAAATCTGCACCATCCAGATCCCGACTTGGATCTCGACTACGTTCCGAACGACGCGCGAGTCGCCACGGTGGATGTGGCGCTCTCAAACAACTTCGGCTTCGGTGGTCAGAACGACACCCTGGTGATTTCTAGGTTCGAGGACTGACCGGCGGTGGAACGCACCCGGCCAGATGGACGACGCTGGACGTTTCGCCGCATCCTTTTCTTAGGCCTTTTCGCATTGGTGTTGTTCGTCGGCGTCGCCTTGGCGGGGCCATTGTGGTGGCGGTTCGCGTCCGACGGCGATGCGGTCGAACAGCAAGGCTTCGATATCGAACAAATGGTGGCGAGTCGCCTGACTCGGGTCCGCGAGTCCGAGGCGGCGTGGGGGTTCGTGATCGAGGACGGCAGCGTCAACGTCTGGCTGCAGACCCGGCTGGTTCCCTGGCTCGAACATGATGGTGATCTGACGTTGCCAGAAGGTTGGACATCGCCGCAAGTTCGGTTTGGATCAGACTTGATTCAGATCGGGGTCCGTTCCCCATTCTCCTTGATCGTGGTCATCGACCTTCGGCCGCGGATCGAAGATGAGTCGGTGGTCTTCGAATTGGTTGGAACCTCGATCGGCTCGATTCCGGTACCACTGGCGATGGGGGCGTCGATGATCCCCGCCTTGGGGCTGGGTGATGGCGGTGAACGCGAGCCGTCGATGGATCGTCTCTCGGTCCCCCGGCTCATCGAACTCGCCGATGGGCGTCAATTGTGGATTGAAGACGTCGAGGTGGCCTCCGACGAGCTGGGACTTCGGTTCCGCACCCTTCGTTGACGCTTCAAGAGCAGGCCCGGCACCGAAAAGCGAACGTTCTTCCCGAATAAATTGATCAGACGACGCGATCCAAGGCGTTGAGGGATGATGTCTTCGTCGATGGCGTGCCGTCGCCACTGCTCAGCGCACCTCCGATCGAGAGAGTCTTCCGATGACCGAGCCGCTACCCCCGATACCGCTGGGCACCAGCGAACCGCTCCGCGTTGCCGCGCGGCGGCTGCTCGACCGGACACCAGACGAGCTGGGTGAGATCGATCTGTCGCGACTGCTGGTCGTCATGCCCGGCGGCCGCGCCGGGCGCCAGTTTTTGATTGCCCTCGATGAAGCAGCGACGGGTTTGGGATTGCGTTTCCTTCCACCGCGGATCGTGACCCCGAGTGAGCTCGTTTTCACACTTCGCGGCCTCCCGGACATCCTGGTGGTCGAAGCAGTCGCGGTGCGGGCGGCGCTGGCCTCGATTCTCGATTCAGAAAATCCAGAGGTCGTCGGTGGGATTGTCGCCGCTGGCGCGGACCTCTTTGAACGGTGGTCGGTCGCGGAGTCCATTCTGGCGGCGGACCGGTCCATCGCCGCCGCGGACGTCACGTGGTCGGCCTTGGCGGCGGTCGCTGAGACCATGGGTGGCGACTCTGAGCGATACCTTCGAATCGGAACTGTCCTGGCGATGACCGACGCGAGGCTGACCGAGATCGGAACTTGCAGCACGGAAATGGCAAAGCGGACCATGCTGGCGGCGGCGGTTGATGATGCCGCCGCGCCAGAGGCGTTGATCGAAGAGGTCATATTGCTCGGGGTGGTCGACCTTTCGAAACGTGACGAGATGGCGCTTCGCGGGGTGACCTGCCAATCCATGGTGATCGCAGATCAGGTGGCGGGTCGATTTGATTCGTTCGGAAGACTGGTGCCGGAGATGTGGATCAAGAATCCGCCGGTGATCCCACGGTCGTCGCTGCACATTGAGGACAAGCCAATCGACGAGGCGGAAGCCGCCGTGGAGATGGTCGCGTCATCCAGCGGCGGCGCTGCGGGAACTCCGGAGATCGATGCTGCTTCTCTGGCGATCGTCGTCGCGGATGAGACCTCGGCAGAGTCGTTTCGGCGCGAGTTCGAAGCCGCCGGAGTTCATGCCCACTTGGCCGGTGGCCGGCTCATCGGAAAGATGGCGATCGCGCGGACGCTCGGCGTGCTTGCAGACTTTCTGGAGCGCCGTGATTCCGACGCCTTTGGTCGCCTGCTCGGAGATTCAGCCTTCGCCGTCGCGGTCGATCGACGGTTGGTCGGAGGCAATGCGGCGTTGGCCTGGTCGTCTTGGACGGAGGGAAACATGCCCCGGCCGCTGGTCGCCGGTTGGCCCGGTGACCCTGCCGATACCCAGGATGAGCGAGATGTGGAGGTTCGGGATGTTCTGACGGCCGCCGATGCGGTGGTGACGGATCTGCTCGGGCCGTTGAACTCGAACACCCCGATGCCGCTTGGCGATGCCATGAGCGCTATCTTGGAAGTCCTGCGCGGACTCGATGAGGAGTCGAAAGACGGTCTCTGGTCCGAAGACGTTCTCTCTAAGGTGCATGCCGCGGCGTGCGAACTCGCATCTCTACCGGCGGAGATCCAACACGACGTGGTCGCGGCAGACGGTCTTCGTCTGCTTCTGGAGGCGATTGTTCGAGTTCGGGTGCCTGATCCACCGGAGGCGGGGGTGATCGAGACGATCGGTTGGCTCGAGGCACCGTTTGATCCAGCGTCCAAGGTGATTGTCACCGGGTGTCACGATGCGGTGCTCCCCGGCCGTCAGGTTGATCCGATCCTGCCCGATCGTCTGCGATCGGCGGCCGGAATCGAAGATGAGCGACGGCGGCATGCCCGGGACCTCTGGGTCTTGTCCACCATTCTCGGCCGTGATCCAGAGGCGAGGTTCCTGGTACCCCGCCGAGACGCGCGGGGAGAACCGCGGATTCCCTCACGCTTGATCTTTGGTGATCACGGGCCAGCGCTTGCGCGGCGGGTGGTCGAAGTCTTTGCGCCACCGCGGGTCCGAAATCGCGGCGCCAACCTGATCTCTCAATTCGGGCGCCCTCGGCCGGGCGCCATCGATGACGGTTTCGAGACCCTCGATCGACTCTCCGTCACAGGCTTCAAGAACTACCTGGTTTCTCCATATCGATTCTGGCTTCAAACGATTCTCAGGCTCAGAGCGCCCGATCCGGTGGGCGCCGAACTTGACGCCCGCCTCTTCGGCATCGCATTGCACGAGGCGGTTGAAGTATTTGGCCTCGAAGAGATTGAACGAACGGGTCGCGGTGAGCCGCATCGCACCGACCCCGATCTCATCCGAGACTGTCTGGTCACCGCCATGTCTGCGGGCCTCGATCGGCGCTGTGGGCCGCACCGCGGTGCGGGGCTTCGCTTGCAGAATCGCATCCTCGAAGCAAGGCTCGAATATGTGGCGGCGCAACAGTCGCAATTGGCAGCGGAAGGATGGCGAATTCATGCGGTCGAACAGAAACTCGACGCGTTACTGAATATTCCTGGCGACGCGCCAATGCGAGTGACGGGCCGGATTGATCGTATCGACTACCACCCTGACCTTGGATGGAGACTGATCGACTTCAAGTCTTCCGACTCCGGAACGTCGCCGGATAAAGCGCATCGAAAAGGGGATCGGTGGATTGATCTGCAGTTGCCTCTGTACCGTGGACTCCATGCGGCCCAACTCCCCGGGGCGCCCGACGCCGCGGACATTGCCACGGGATACTTTCTGGTTGGAGCGGATCCGGCGAAGATCGGGTTCACGCCGTCGAAGCGAATTGATGAGCTCCAACAAGATGCGATGGACGCGGCGGTCGAAGTGGTTCGAGATATCCGGTTGGGTCACTTTGATCACCTCGGTGATCCCCCGTGGGAGGGTGATCCGATTGCACTGGTGCAGCGAAGCCAAACGCTCGGTGCGGACGACGAAGGAGGCGCGGACGAATGAGCACCGAGAACACCAGCGGCGAACTGGAATTCGTCCCTGATCCCGATCTTGCATCCGCATCTCCCGACGCGGCGATGGGGCTTCGTCATCTCCGTATCAAGGCCTCGGCAGGTACGGGAAAGACATTCCGCCTCGCCGGGCGATTTCTTGATTTGGTTGACCGTGGCGTTGATCCGACCACGATCCTCGCGACGACGTTCACCCGGGCTGCGGCGGGTGAGATTCGGGATCGAGTTTTCTGCGATGCCGCCCAACTGGTCTTGGACCAGGCTGGGCGCGACGACGCGATTCGCGCTCGGAACTTTGCCCGCTCTTCGATGACCGATGCAGACGCGACGCGACTGCTCGAAAGCCTGATCACGGACTTACCCGCGCTGCAGATCCGCACTCTGGACAGCGTCTTCGCCTCGATTGCTGCCGGGCTCGGACCGGAGTCAGGGGTTCCGCATGCCGCGCGTCTCGTCGAAGCCGACGAATCGGCTGATCTCTTACGTCGGGCGATCGATCACGCGATCGACGAATCCGACGAAAAAGCAATGCTGGCGACGCTTGAAACCCTCGGGCGGCGTGGAACTAAAGTCACCATCGTGCCGGTGGTGGAACGTGCCGTCGCCAAACTATTGACGTTGCATGAAGAGTCGACGGCCGATGCTTGGACATGGGCCGCGCCGGAGCGGAATGAAAACGCGATCTCCGCGATTCGCGATTGTCTCTTGGACGAAGCATTCCTGACCCCCTTCGGGAAACGAATCGGAAACCAACTCCGAAAGATTGGGCATCTCACCACCGCCGTCCTTCAACACGACGGTGCGGGTTGGATCGAGATCGGCGGCGCCTCGCTCGTGAAGATCGCGATCTCCGGCGGCACGTATTACAAAAAAGACCTTCCGCCGGCGGTGGTGGAAATCCTCACGCAGCTTGGCCACCACGCCGAAGCAGGAAATCTCCGCAACCTCTCGAAGCGCACCGCCTGCATCCACGAACTGCTCGTGCGAATCGGGCCGTGGCGAGCCGCGATCAAACGGCATCGTCGGCTTGCGGAGTTTGACGACTTCGCGAAGGCGCTTGATCCGCTCCGCGGTGGGGTGGGTGCGGGAGCACTGGAAGAACTCTGGTATCGGATCGATGCTCGGATTGAGCATCTGCTGCTGGATGAGTTTCAAGACACCTCCGCGACTCAGTGGCGGGCCATGCGCCCGATCGCCGCGGAAATCGCCAGTGTGGCCGACGGGAGTCGCTCGCTCTTTGTGGTTGGCGACGTGAAACAATCGATCTACGGATGGCGGGGCGGTGATCCGCGAATCCTCCAACAACTGCAATCGATCACCAGTGAGGGCGAAGTGGAGTTCGTCGAGGAAACGCTCGAACGTTCGTACCGGTCGAGCCCCGCAGTCATCGAACTGGTGAATGCCGTCTTCCGAGGCGTGGCCGAAAACCCGGCCATTCAGGTTCATTCTGAGGCCGCGGCGAAGTCGTTTGGAGACCTTTTCAAAACTCACGAAACTGAGCTCCGCGACCTGCCAGGATTCGCGGTGGTTGAGCGACTCCCACTGCCTGACGCGAGCGACGATAAAGACGCGATCCTCGCCCGATGCGCCGCGGAGGCGGCGTCACGACTGGTTGGGCGGCACGGGCTCGAGGAAGCGGACGGCCGGCCCACCGTGGCGGTTCTGGTCCGCAGCAATAAGCGCATCGGTCCGATTGTCGAGGCGTTGCGGGCCTGTGGAATTCCTGCGACCGGTCGAGGTGGGGGCTCGTTGCTCGACGCCGAAGCATCGGTGGTCATGATTCAGGCGATGCGCCTGGCGGGCGATGCCAGAGATTCATTGGCGGCCGACGACATCGCACGGTCGCCATTGGGCGCGATCTTGGATGTCCCGACGCCGGCGGCCCACCGGCGACTCGGCTCAGACGCCCGAGGCCGTCTGGCTGGTCGATTACGCCTTCGGTTTGCAGAATCCGGCGTGGCCCCCGTGATCGACGATTGGCGTCGACAGCTTGAGCCCATGTTGACGGCCCGCGAGGCGGTTCGCTTACGTCAGCTTGTGGAGTCGATTGAGTCGCTCGAAGCCGATCCATCGGTGCCGCGTGGTCCCGGCGAACTGGCTCGCATCGTCCGAACGTTGGCGGTGGAGGATCCAGGTGGTGATGGCGTCGTGGTGATGAACATTCACCAGTCCAAGGGGCTTGAATTCCGTGGGTTGGTGGTCACGGATCTTGCCGGGAAGCTTTGTCATCTGCCAGATATTGCCAGCGGAACACCGTCGAAGCCGACTTTGCCAGTGCCGGAAGTGTCGAGTTGGTATGCCGAAGAGGCTCGTCCCACGGAAGTTGAGCAGGTCCATCAGGAGACCATCGATCGGGCGGTTCTGGAGTCGGTGTGTGGCCTGTACGTCGCATTGACCCGGGCGGCTCGAGATCTGGTGGTCCAAGTCCCTGCCTCTTCGATTAAGAAGGATGGGGAGGAGTCGCAGACCAGTCTCGGTTCCGCGGCGGGGATCGTCCGCGAAGCCTTACAGATCGAAGCGCCAAGCGACGGGGACGATGCCACCGAAATGTCCGCGGTCGAAGTTTGGCGAGCGGGTGCCTCGACTTCAGAGGTCGAGGAAGTCACGGAGCGGGTTGATCGGGAAATCGCGGAACGCCCGTTGATCAAGGTGGTGGCACAAACGCAGCGGCGACGAGCAGTCTCGATGCGCCCGCCTTCCGCTCGGCACAAGGATCGAGGGCGGTTCTTCAAGCGAGACGATCCTGGTGCCGCGGATCGGGGAATTGCCATCCACGCGTGCTTCGAAGCCATCGAGTGGGCATCGGATCTGGATAAAATTGGCGATGACCTGCTTGATGCGCGGATTCGCCGGGTGGTTCCGGGCCGGCCGTCTGTTTGGCGAACCGATCAGATCAAGACATTTAGAACCGCCTGCGGGATTCCGTCGGTCTTCGACGCGTTGTCGGGTCCCCAACCCGGACAGGTAGTTCGTCGAGAACGACGATTTGTGAGCGCCGGGCCGCTTGGTGTTCAGCAGGGGTCGATCGACCGATTGATTCTCGAAACCGAACCGATCGAGGGTGTGGAGTCCTCACGCCGGGTGGTGGGGGCGAGAATCATCGACTTTAAGACCGATCGGGTCGATTCCGACTCGACGGCGGCATCTGAGGTGCTGCTGGAACGTCATCGCCTCCAACTGGAGGGCTATCGCACGGCGATCGCCCGTTCCTACGGCCTGGAGGCCGGCGCCATCTCCGCGGCGATGATCGCGGTCGACGCTGGTCTGGTGGTCGAAGTTGCCAGCGAGGGTTCCGGCTGAAAAGCCCCGGGAACCTCCTCGGATGGTCGAACCTCGGTCGCTGGCTCGGCCGCCGGGAGCCTCCGAGGTGGAGCTGCCGACCCAGAGAGGAACCATCCTTCCCTAGGATTCAGGCGTTCCACGCGAGCCGTTGAACCGTCCTCTTGATACCATCCAAAGCCGTTTTAGGCCGTCCTGCCACGCCCGGAATCCGATATGCCCTCGATCTCCATCAACGGCCAGTCTTTTGACTTTGAGCCCGGTGAGACCATCCTCCAGATCTCGCTTCGCAACGAAGTCGAGATTCCCCATTACTGCTACCACCCCGGTCTCTCGATCGCGGCCAACTGTCGTATTTGTCTGGCGGAAGTCTGGGCGCCGAATGCCCGCAACGACAACAAACTCGAACCATGGCCGAAGCTCGTGCCGACCTGTCAGCAGACGGCAACGGACGGCATGGTGGTCCATACCGATAGCCCCAAGTCGGTGGCCAACCAGAAGCAGGTCATGGAACTGCTGCTGATTAATCACCCCGTCGACTGCCCGGTCTGTGATCAGGCGGGCGAGTGCCATCTGCAGGACTACTCCTATCAGTATGGCCGTGGCGAGAGCCGATTCCGCGAAGACAAGAACAAGCAACCGAAGAAGAGCGTCGGCCCGAACGTTCTTCTCTACAGCGACCGCTGCATCATGTGCACCCGCTGCGTCCGCTTCACTCGTGAAGTCACTGGTACCGGCGAGTTGATGGTGGATGGCCGCGGTTCGACGGGGCAGATCGACGTCTTCCCTGGAATGGCCTTGGACAACGAACTCGCCTCCAATGTCATCGACATCTGTCCGGTTGGTGCGTTGCTGGACAAGGACTTCCTCTTCAAGCAGCGGGTGTGGTTCCTCACCAAGACACCGTCAGTTGATGGAATCACCTCCAGTGGCGACAACATCTGGGTCGAGCACAATGAGGGCATCGTGCATCGGATCAAGCCTCGGGAGAATCCCGAGGTCAACAAGTGGTGGATCACCGACGAGGTTCGATACGGATGGGACTTCGTACACAACGAAAACCGACTGCGAATGCCGGCGATTCGTGGCCAAGATCCGTTTGATTACGCCCGCGCAGGCGATGCGTGGCATGCTTCGATCATCGCCGCCAACCAGACGCTCGAACTCGCCGCGGGTGAGGGTCGGCTTGGCCTCCTGGTGAGTCCGATGCTCTCCTGTGAAGACGCCTACCTCCTCGCCCAATGGGTGCGGTCAATCGACAAGGACGTGGTCTTTGGTCTTGGCCCCGTTCCCGTCGACGGTGAGGATCGCGAGTACAGCGGTTTTGTGGTCCGTGCGGAAAAGGCGCCCAACGCTCGCGGCGTTCGCCGGGTACTCGCCGGCCTTTGCGGCGGTGACGAAACTGCGATTCTCGATGCCGACGCATTCCGAACGCAATCATCAGCCGGGAAGTTCGCGGCCACCGTTATCACCGGAAACTATCCGAGTGATTGGGTGACTCCGGAATGGGCCGAGGCGATTGCCTCAAAGCCCTTCGTGCTCATCGATACGCTGCCGAGTCTCTTGACCGACGCCGCCACGGTGCTTCTTCCGAGTGCGACTTGGATGGAGAAGGCCGGTTCATTCCAGAATGCCGCCGATCGATTGCAGGCCTTCGAGCGAGCCATCACGCCCATCGATTACTGCAAGGGCGAGTCACAGATGGGGATTGATCTTCTGGCGGCGCGGGAAGGCCGGGCAAGTGTGAAGTTCGATCCCGAACAGACTCGGGCCGAGATCTCCACGCTTTCGGGGTTGAGCGGTTTCAGGAATGAGATCGTTCGACCGGAGGCCAAGGTCTCGATCGAGAGTGACATGGTCGTCGTCGACCTCTGATTCCAAACCGGCTTCTGCATCTGGTCATCTGATCATCTGATCTTCCGATGATTGATCAGCCCTTCGGCCAGCCCGACCGCGTGGGCAGCGATGACCCCGCAGGAGAGTTGTGGAGCCGACGATCTTGATCTTGCCCGCGCGATCGCGTGGTCGTGCGACCTGCAGGTAGATTCAGACGCCGCATCCGATCCGCGCCAGAATCCCGCGGCCGATCTGGCGGGCAGTTGGCGAGAAACCGAATTTGCTGGGACAGGTTTTCCGAAGGTCTTTGACCTTCGGTATCACCTTCAGCGACCCACGTTTCCCTTGATGGCGTTCGGACGCTGGCTGCGGGGAAATGACGTCAAGACCGCCGCGCTGGTTCGATCGGCGAAGGTGGAATCGCCCCTGAACGTCTGAGGTTTACCGGCTCAAGCGGACATGATTGATGCACCGGTCGCAATGCCCGCGAACTCGACCGCCAGCTCGGCGGTGATTCCCTGAAGGTCGCTGGTGGGATCGACTTCCACGACGTCCATGGCGATCATGCCTCCGTGTTCCGCGAATCGTCGCAGCACACGGCGAACGGTTTCTGGGTCGAGCCCATCTTTCACGGGAAGGTTCACCCCCGGGGCATGGACCGGGTCGAGCACGTCAATGTCGAAGGAGAGCGCGAATGGCGCGCCGTTCGGCGCGACGAGATCCAAGACCCGATCCGCGAGATCCTCGGGGCTTTCATTTCTGAACCGTGGGTCACCGAAGAGATGCGGCCCGGCGTCGTTGAAGCGAGTTGTCTCACCGTCATCGAGATCGCGACAGCCGACGAAGGCGGTCCGCGCCCGGTCGAAGTAGCCGTGTGGCCCGATCACTTCGTCGAATGGCGGAACGCCGAACCCGAGCAGGGCGGCCGCCGGCATGCCATGAGGATTTCCACTTGGCGAAGTCTCCGGCGTGTTGAGATCGCCGTGCGCGTCGAACCAGATCAGACCGGGCACTGGTCGCCCGGACGCTCTGAATGCCCGAGCGACGCCCGCCATGGAACCGACCGCGAGCGCGTGGTCGCCGCCCACGACGAGCGGAAAATGCCCTTCCGTGACAATCGACTCGACTCGTTCGCACAGTGATGCGCAGACTCTCTGGATCAACGGCCACTCTGGGCGTGTGCTGTGCGGGTCTGGTCCATGTGCGATGGAGAGGGAGGCATCGAGCGATTCGACGTTGATGTCACCAAGATCAAGACTCCCGGGTCCGAGCGTTTTCATCAGTCCGGTCGTCCGAAGGGCCGCCGGGCCTCCGGCGGCACCCCGTCCCGCGCCACCGATGTCCATGGGTACGCCTACCACTCGAACATGGCGTTCTTGTGTCAGGGGACCGGATTGAGCCGAAGATTCAGGCATGATGGGATTCTCGCCGAATTCAACCAGAATGGCGATCTTCAATCCAAAATTGTCGTTGATTGGAACCTAAATCGGTGTTGGATCTACACTCGCCATATGAACACCTACCAGTCACGAACTCTGGCGAGCATCCTCATCCTTGTTTTGGTGGGAATTGGGATCACCAGTGTGCCGGTCTCGGCCCATCCACCCTCGCTCTTCCCCTCGCAGTATGAGGATTGGGAACTCCACGATGATCCCTGGCTCGAAGCGCCCGCTTGGGAAAACGAGACCGATCCATTTCGCCAGATCGACGATCTTCTTCCGACCCCCAACGAAGTCCGGCTCGCCTCCGGGGCGCCAGGGCCCGACTACTGGCAGCAGAAGGTCGACTACGACATTGCGGTGAGGTTGGATACCGAAAAGCACCGGCTCGAAGGCGAACAGACGGTCACCTATTTCAATCAAAGCCCGCATGACCTCACGTATCTCTGGGTGCAACTCGACCAGAACCGGTTCCGGAAGGAATCGATCGGTCGACTCGGCGACACCGCGCCGGATCTTCGTCGCGATCAATCCACTCGTTGGATGCGGCAGCAGTTGGAGCGGCGGGAGTTCGACGGAGGGGTGAACATCACCAAGGTGGCTCTTTCCGATGGAACGCCGCTCGACCATGTCATCAACGGAACCATGATGCGGATCGATCTTCCGGCGGTACTGTCGGCGGGTGCTTCGATTCAATTCGAGATCGACTGGAACAGCGCCATCGTTCCGAGTTCGACGATGCGGGCTCGCTCCGGCTACGAGTGGTTTGATGAAGATGACAACGCGATCTACGAGATCGCCCAGTGGTTTCCCCGAATGGCGCCGTACACGGACGGCGATGGCTGGCAGAACAAGCAGTTCCAAGGAGAGAGCGAATTCGCGCTGGAGTTTGGGGATTACGACCTGGCCATCACCGTTCCGGAGACCTTCGTGGTCGCCGCGAGTGGTGAGTTGCTCAATCAGGACGAGGTTCTGACCGACGTTCAAAGAGCCCGTCTGGAAGAGGCTCGCACCGCGGATCGGCCCATGTTTGTCATCACGCCCGAAGAGGCGCAGGCAAACGAGGATCGGGATCACGAGATTCAGTCGGCCGGAGACCGCGGCGAACGCACTTGGCGATTCCATGCGGCTCGCGTTCGGGATGTGGCCTGGGCGGCAAGTCCAAAGTTCGCCTGGGATGCCTGGGGTGTCGAAGTTCCCGAGACCGATGGCGAGATCAGCATGGCGATGAGTTTCTTCCCGAATGAAGGGGAGCCGCTCTGGAGTCGATATTCGACGCAGGCGGTCGCCCAGACCATCGAGGTGTATTCGAAGCACACGGTGCCGTATCCCTATCCCGTCGCGATCAGCGTCAACGGGCCGGTCGGGGGCATGGAATACCCGATGATCTGCTTCAACGGCCCTCGTCCGGAGGAGGACGGGACGTACTCAGAACGCACCAAGTGGGGTCTGATCGGGGTGATCATCCACGAGGTCGGGCACAACTGGTTCCCGATGATCATCAATAGCGACGAACGACAGTGGACCTGGATGGATGAGGGAATGAACACTTTCGTTCAGTTCCTCGCCACCGAGGAATGGGAGCCCGATCATTCGGGTCGCCGCGGCGAGGCCCAGGACATCGTTTCGTACATGATCAGTGAACGGCAACGGCCGATCATGTCCCACGGCGAGTCGATCATCCAGAAGGGCAACAACGCCTATGCCAAGCCGTCGGTCGCATTGAACGTCCTCCGAGAGACGGTCATGGGGCGGGAGCTCTTCGACCATGCGTTCAAGGAGTACTGCCGTCGATGGGCGTTCCGTGCGCCTGAACCGGGCGACTTCTTCCGCACCATGGACGACGCGAGCGGAGTCGACCTCGATTGGTTCTGGCGAGGTTGGTTCTATTCGACGGGGCATGTCGACGTCGAAGTCGAACGGATCTTCGATTACACCGTCGAGCCTCGCGATCCATCGGTTCGAAAGCCCTTGCTCCAAGCGGAGCGTGATGCCGAACTCCCGAGTCGAAGCACGTCACGAAACGTCGATCTTCCTCGCCGTTCAGAGCGTTACCCAGAGCTTCTGGACTTTTACAGTCGCTTCGACGAACTCGAGGTCACCGAAGGCGACCGCCGTTCGTTCGAGCGATTCATGAAGCAGTTGGATGATGATGATCGTGAGGTCTACGAAACAGTGGCGTCAGAGCCGCTTCATTTCTCGATCGTTCGATTCCGGAACCACGGGGGGCTCGTGATGCCGCTTCCGCTGGAGATCACGTTTGCCGATGGAACGACGGAGGAGGTGATGCTCCCGGTCGAAATCTGGAAGCAGGATCCGTCGGTGGCGACGAAGATGTTCACCGGTCCGCAGCCGATCGTTCGCGTCCGGCTCGATCCCTATCGCGAACTCGCGGACGCCGATCGCACCAACAACATCTACCCGCCTGAGGTCATCGCGGGTCGCTTCGGACTCGTCACTCGTGGGAGCCGCGGTAACCCAATGCAGGCGGGCGAGAGTCAGACGGGGCGAAAAGCCATCGAGGAGATCGCCCGTCAGATCGCGGTCCGCTTGATTCCGATCTGGGACGGATTGGAGACCGACGATCGGGTCAGCCCCTTGCTCGCATCCGGGAGATTGCTGGAGAGCCTCGATCCGAATCTGCTCACTGATCCGTGGGGGCATCCATTGACGTTGGAGTTCTCCGCCGTCGAGGAGAATGGCCAGAGCCCGGATGCGGTCCTCGCGACGATTCGTTCCAGCGGCCAAGACGAAGAAGCGGGAACCGGCGATGATGTCGCATTGTGTATTCTCGTCGATGGACGGATTATCGACGCCACCTTGATCGAAACTCGGGAGAATTGAAGCGATGATGAAGCAATGGACTTGGCCGTGTACGTTCCTTCTTTGGCTGGTCGTGGTATCCGGGCAACTCTCCGCGTTCGCGGAATCGAGCCCCGAAACGGAACTCCCTCCCGTCGGAACCGTGGTACCGGACGTCATCTGCGGGCGGGTGGATGCACTCGCGCTCACTTATGACCTGCTCGTCCCGGTTGCCAAGCCCAACGGGGCGACCGTGATCTTCGTGGTGAGCGGCGGATGGAATTCTGTCTGGTTTCCACCCGAGATGGCGATGGTTCCAGAGTGGAATGGAATGTCCCTGCTCCACGATCTTCTGACCGACGGATATCACGTCGCGATCGTACGGCACGGAAGCGCACCGCGGTTCAAGGTTCCGGATGCGGCGAGTCACGTTCGCAAGGCACTGCAGCACCTTCGCGAAAAAGCACCGGAAAGGGGCCTCGATCCGGAACGGATCGGATCGTTCGGTTTTAGTGCCGGCGGACATCTTTCCTTGTATCTGGCGATGCTCGGAGGCGAGGAAGCGACCCCGGAACTCCGTGCCTCCCGGCAGGATTCGGATGAGACGAAGGAGATCGCGGCGCCGCTCGCCGCGGTGGTGGCCTGGTATCCGCCGGTGGACATGGTTCGGATCGTGGGTCCCAGCGACTCCTTCCCGGCCCTCGACTTCGACCCGGAACTCGCGCACGAGGTTTCTCCGATTCGGCATGTCGATGCAGGCGATGCGCCGGTGTTGATTCAGCACGGAACGGCCGATCAACTGGTTCCACTCCTTGGAAGCAGGATGATGCTCAACGCTCTGGAGAAAGCCGACGTTCCCGTCGAACTTGAGATCTACGAAGACGCGGGGCACGGCTTCGTGGGGGACGATGCGACTCGCTCCTCGGCGCGGGCGAAAGCCTGGTTCGATCGATGGCTTCTCCCGCCGCCTGGATCGAAGTCGCCTTCGTAGCCCGGAGTTCGGGTCCGTTGGTCGAGATTGAGCGGCCGGCATGACGAAGCGTCGTAGGCTTGCGGTTCTGAATCATGGATAACGTTGCGTGTCGCGATCGCTCATGACATCTGATCAAAAAAGGGATCCAATGCCTGAAACCACCGCCGCGAATCCACCGGAACGGAGGCATGGGCTTCGTTCTTTGAACCTTGTTCTCGTGACTATTTGTGTCATGTCGCTGGTCGCGGTCACCATCATGTTGATTGTCATGATTTGGAGTGAGGACAGCACGGAGTTTGCGGGAAGGATGATGGCGACGATCGGGCTGATGCTCACGTCGAGTCTGTTGGGTTTGCTGGTGAACTCAATTGTCGGGCGGACGCTCGATGTGCTGCTGGCCAAAGTCTGCTGGATCGCCTCCTGGCTGTGCATCGTCGGTGGGACTCTGATCGGTGCGATCGCGATTTGGATGCATGTGGATCACGAGGAGATTCTGCTTCGCACGGTGGGTACCATCGTGGTCCTCTTCATTGCGAGCATGATCGGGACGGCGTTGGCTGGCACGCTGGCAAGTGCGAGCCGTCGGGACGCGGCCTAAAGGAGTCAGAGGCGTTCCTGATCAACAATCATGCGTCAGGGTAACGATGGCCATGCCCGGCCATGCCCAGCCATGTCCAGCCAAGATCGGCGATCGATTCAGCTCGCGCTCGGCCTGTTCACCGGGCCTGCCGCCGTGGTGCTTGGGCGTTCGAGTTGATCGATGGATTCGTGATTTTGGTGTTGGGAAATGGCACGCGATCGCCGAGTCGGTGTGCGAGGGTTTCTTTGGGGGCGTCGGGGAGGCGATCGGTTCCTCGCGGGTTTCGTAGGCGACTCGGCCCGGAGAAAATTGAGGATTCAAGGCAACCCGAGGATCGGTGGCCTCGTATGGTCGCTTCGGCAGACTCAAAGGAGTCTTAGGCCAATGGTCGGACGTTGTTCCAGGGGCAATGGAGACGTCTTTTCCGAGATCGCGAAAATCCGTGGAACGACGGTGCATCTTTGGATGTCCCGAGTGACGTTTTAATGACGTTGCCCTGAGGTTGCCATGAGGTTGCCATGAGCTTGCATGGAAACCGAACCTCACCGACGCGGGTGAGAACGCGAATTCTCAAAAAAGTTCATCAAGATATGTTCTCTCTCCGATCGAGGAGCCGGTGGCGGTTCTTCCGCGATTTGTTCGAGCGAGCCCGGTTCTTCAGAGGTTTCCGGCCCCTCCGCTCGCATCGCATCCTCGATCGTCGATGGCGCCCGGTCCGCGGCAGGATCGGGCGTCATCCCTTTTGTGGGCGCGTTCAGGGTTCATCCGCGCGGGGTTGAGGGCCCAGTTCTCTTTGAACGGGCCGTGGGATCAAGCGGCCATCACGATCCCAGTATCAGCGAGAAATGGCGGCGTCACCAATCAATTGAGTGACGGTGCGATCACCAATGGCGAGTGGGCGCTTCAACGGAACGTGGCCGCTTCGGCACGCTTGCGAGTGGAGAACGCCCAGGACCGACCGTGAACCCGTTTTCGTCGCAACCCGCGAACCTTCTCCAGACTTCCATCGTCTTAGGAGGTGAGGAAATCGAGTTGGCATCGTCTTCTGGTGAACCAGGATCGACGAGGCGGAATCAGGTCCGGGGGAATGCTGGTGAAGACCTCCGGTCATCACGCAGACGAACGTGTCTCCTCCCACAGTGATCGCCTGGACCTGATTCACTTATTTTCGTCAGTGTTTTGTAATTTCCACGGTGATCATCGAGACACGTCCATCGCGTTCGAAAATACCGCGGGCATCTCCGGGGCCGATGGTATCGCTCTTAATGAGGCGGGTGTTTCCGGCCGCATCGGTCAAGTGAATTCGGATGGGGCCGACCCCTCGTTGATACACCACCGGTACGCCGCACATTTGGAAGCCGAGTCCGGGGGTGGGAATTGAAATGCGTCGGGCCGGGGAACGGTCTCCGGCGGGAATCAACCACTCACCCTCGTCCGTTCGCCATTCGTCATCAAGCAGCAAGCCAGGGGCGAATCGAATTCCACCGGAATCGAAGCGAACGCCGAGTTCCATTCTCCGGGTGATGAGCTCTTCTTTCACTTGTCCGGTCATTCCCGGTTGTTGAGCGCCGCGATCGCTTGGCGTGTGCGAGTACGCATCGATCGGGAGGGCGCCGAATCGGGCGGCGGATTGACGGAATCCGAGCCCGTCGCGGATGCGGTGGTACGAACCACGCAGACGGCCGATCAGTTCCGCCGGTTGATCAGAGTCCTCACCATGCTGTACGCACTCGCCCGCCGCGACCAGCAGTTTGGAGACCATGTGCCAGTAGGTGCACCCAATACCCTCGTAGCCGTACATGCCGCCAGATCTGCCGGTGAAGCGATGGTGATCGAAGACTCGTTCGTAGAGTTCGATCGTCTCGCTGCGATGGGCGGCAGCAGGGCCAGCGAAGATCGGATCTCCCTCAAGCGCATCGAGTACGTGGGCGACGTCACGCCGGTTGCGGAGTGGTGTCGCGAAACGAACGGTTCCGCCACCGTCGGATTCGATGAGGCGAGTATCTCCGGCTCGGACGAGACCGACGAGGAGCGGGTTGGCGCTAAGGTCTTCAGGGTCCAGCACGCCCTTGTCGCCGAGGGCGGGTATCTCGCGAACTGGGTAGAGCAGGAACGTGTCGTGGTCGGTCCGATGCAGCGATGACTGAAAGAGCCGTTCGAGCAGTTCTGCGGAAGCCTTGGAATCGAGGCCGCCCGAGGAGAGAACCGCCACTTGGCCTTCGAGCATCTCGGGAAGGTGGTGGACGGTCGCGGTGTCTTGATCAAACGCGACGAGGTTGTAGCCGTGGTAGAGGCCGTCCTCCCGTTGGTTGGTCTTGATGGCGTGATCGAGCCAGGCGATCGCCGCGACGCAGAGGGACACCGCCAGTGATCGATCGACCGCTTCTGAAGATGCCGTCGAGGCCAATCGATGACGATAGATCTCGAAGGCGCCGCCGAGTTCCTTGAGGATCGCCAAGCGATTTCGGTCGCCGATCGCGGGGTCGTCGAGCAGTGTTCGATGACGATCGAAGACGCCGGTCACCTCACGCATCCAGTCGGCAACCCGGTCGGTGATCTGGAGTTCCCCCGGGTGATTTGAGAACATCGATTGAAGGAGAACCAGATGTCGACGCAGATAACAGGCGGTCACCATCGAGAGGCCGAACCCCGCCAGCGCGTTGTTGGCATCGTTCCATTCGGGGCGCTGGGTGTTCATCCAGATGCCACCATCGGGCACAAAGGCAGAAAGCTTGGAGAGGACCGGAATCAGGAGTTTCTCGGCGAGGGTCACATGAACGATCTGGCCTTGGGCATCGTGCACCAGTCGGCCGTCGGCACCATTCTTCTCGGCACGATCGAGAGAGATCGCATGAGCACGATCATCGAAGGCGATGGTGTTCCGCGGGTGAGCGATCAGATCCGCATGATCGGCGAGACGATAGGGAACGTCGGCGTGGGAGAAGATCGGATGGTTGAGCCAAGCATCGAGCCGACCGGGTTGGATCTGTCGTGAAAGTTCGAGGAGGCGGGTCAGGTAGCCGATTTGGTGATCGCCCCAGTAGCCGATGTTGCTCCAAGGATTGTCCGGCTCGGGTGCCTCCCAATCGATTCCCTCGCGGGTGATGCGATAGGGATTGAACCCGTCGGGAGTCGATGCGTTGAGAAACTTGGCAATGACGTGGTCAATCCAGCCGGGGCTGGAGAAGGCAAGGGCTTCCCAATTCTGGAAGATGTCCCGCCAGTTTCCTTCGTAGGTGAGTCGTCTCTCACCATCGGCGTGCTTGATGCGAATGTTGAAGGCGTTCCACGGTCGGCTTGGATCGCCATGACGGCGGCCGAACCACACGGGTAGATATTCCCACGCGATGCGTTCTAGGTTCGGGTCGCCAAAGGACGCGGCTTCCCTGACCAGCGTGGCACGGTCGATCCAAGCTTGATCTTCGCGCGACTCAAGCCATTTTCGATGAAGGAGTGACGTATCCGCATTGCGTTGACGACAGAAGTCGACCCAGTCCCGCCATGGGAGGTTCACGCCGTCGACAAAGACACCGCCGCGCATGTCGTTGAAGAGGGTGTTGGTTCGATGGTGGGCGTCGAGAATCGGATCGCCGCTGCACTGGATGCCGTCGGTATCGACCAGAATGGCGTCGATCGCCCTGGTGGTTTCATCGATCTCCGCGGCGAGTATTACGGCCAGATCGTTCTCCGATTCAAGTCGTTGAGACAGGTCGGCGACTTGGGCCTGGGTTCGCCGGACGTCGCTGACGATTGACCACGTGGCCGACTCTTCTGGCCCTAATGAGAGGGGGGAATGCAGGAGGTAGGCCGAGGGGTGTCCTTTTAAGAGCGAGTTGGGGGTGAAAATCCCCTCGCGGGCGAAGGATTCGATCGTCTGCGTGGACAGCGACACCGTGCCATCCGGAAGACCGGTCGACCACACCGTGGTCGCGTAGAGCGATTCCGCAGGTTCGGCCCGATCGCTCAACGCTGATTCCATGGAGATCGTGGCGAGTCTGGAGTCGATCGATTGCTCGGCTCGCGTATAGGCATTGACCAGGCAACTCATGGTTTGCATGACGCCGAGATCCGCGCCGGCCGCGACAAACTCCCGAAGGCCATCGACCACTTCGAAATCGAGTGCCGCCGGTCCCGTGCCGTCGCGTTCAATGGTGACGGTCCGAACGAATCCCGACCGTTCACTGAAGGCCCACCACGCACGGATCCGAAGCCCCATGACGGGATTCGCTTCCTCAAAGACGATGCGGTCACCGGACACCGAGCGTGCGAGTGATCGGGTGATGCCGGGTGTCGGTCGTGCGGAGAACGGCTCCCAAAGCACGCTGCCCACGCGGATGCCGGTCCATGGTCCCGAGAATGCATGGACTTGGTGAATCAGATCATCGGTTCGGTATGGAAAGAGACAGTTGCCGTTATTCACTCGGCCCGCAGTCAGTCCTCCATTGGAAGAGACGTAGAGCCAGTGATCGGATGGGCTCACCACCGTCACGAGAAACGGCGGCATGCGATCGATATCGGGGACCCGATAGCACGCGACGCCATCGATCTCGCAGAGCCCTTCGGTACGCATGGTTCCGGTGTTCATCAATTCTTCCGTGGAATGGTGAGGGTTGCGAAGTGTATCAGCGGGAGAACGCAGATCATCAACCCTTCTCCGGATCTCGAGGTCGAGATTTCGTGGCGGTTCAGAGTGGACGGATCTCAGTCCGGGATGATCACGTTCGTCCCATCCTGGGAGGCTGAATTCATGATCGCGTCGATCACCCGTTGCGTGGCGTGGGAACGCTCACCCCAGCTGGGCTGAAGGGGAGTCGCGCCTCGGGCGATCTCGGAGAAATTCCGGATCATCTCGACCTCTTGGACGCAATTTTCGGTGGTGAGACACTCGACGCGTCGCTCGGCCACAAGGTCGTATTCGGTCAAGCGCGATTCAGTTTCAAGGTAGAGACAGGCCTTGGTGGGACTTCCGATGACGAAATCATCCAGTCGCATCGTTCCGATGGAGCCACAGATTTCGACTCGCTGTCGGAGGGGATGCAGGAACGAACAATGCAGGAATGCGTGGCGATCTCCGTCGGTTCCCGAAAACGACATCTCCGCGGTGGTGTGTGTCGGGACACTGGCATGCGACTGATGGTGTCTTGCCCGGACCGACTTGGGCATGGCCTGCATCGCTTCGAGGGTGATCCGAACCGAGTACCAACCGAGATCCCCAACGCATCCGAGCGGTTCCATCGCGGAGTCGCCTCGAATGTTTTTCTCGAAGAATGACTCATCACCGCGGAACGTGAAACTGCTGGTGATCAGGGTTGATTCCCCGCCGATGTCCGGAAGGTGTGATTCGAGTACCTGCATCCGCGCATGATGCATGAACATCACGCCGTCCATGAACTGCACGCCGGCATCTTGGCACGCGTCGATCATGGCTTTGGCGTCCACCGCATTTGGTGCAACGGGTTTTTCACACAGGACATGCTTGCCTGCGGCGGCGGCGCGAATCGTCCACTCGCGATGCAGGGTGGTGGGGAGGGGGATGTACACAGCGTCGACGTCTGGATCATCCAGAATCGCCTGGTAACTGCCGTACGGTCGGTCCACCTGATGCGCCGCCGCGAAAGCGACGGCCTGGTCAAGACTTCGACTCGCGATCGCGATCGGATGCGCGTTGTCCGCCAGATGCATGGCACGGACGTTCTTTCTGGCGATCGACGCGGTTCCCAGTACGCCCCAGCGGCAGATTTTCTCAGGCTGATTCATGCGTCGAGACCCGAGGTGGGTGGAAACAAAGACGTTGGCTGGCGGTGGTGAGGACAGACTTCCCTCGACCCACAGCGCCGTGGATCACTCGGTCGTGATCACTCGCATTCTGGTGACCTCAACCGCGCCGGGAGCCTTGGGGTCACGTCGCACCGGCATCTGGACAAGTTGGGCGTTGAGATGCATGGGGTTTCGCATGATGAGACGGATCTCGCCGTTTCCGTCGGATTCCAGCATGGTGATCAGACGAGGAGCGACCGGTTCGTCGTCGAGTCCTTGGACGATTCGGCGGGTGTATCGCACCTTGAGCACCGCGGTCTCCGCGATCCCCGTGGCTTCGAGCGCCGCGTCGTCAACGCTCGCAAGAGTCCAAGTCATGACCGTCTCGACCGGTGTTCTCTGCTCCAAATTCGTCCAACGGCTGACCCAGGTTCCGCCGATTCCGATTGGCTGGTTCGGAATCAGGGTCCCCGAGAGCCGGAGGATCGACGTGAGTCGCTCGACCTCGTACATGGTTCGAGGACTGGCGGTTTCCAATCGAATCTGGATGCTGGTGGGCACCAAGCCGTCACCGGAGAATTGCTGGGAGATCGCGGCGCCGGCGCAGCGAGAGATCGCGTTGTCTTGAACCCGTGCGAATGCTCTGGATTTCTCAAACGCGGAGGAATTGGGTCCGGAAGCTGACGGGATCTGAGAACCGGTTGGATCTGGCCGATCGGGCCCCGGCTTGGTCTGGATCGGTGCCGATTTGGTTGGTCGCTCGCGATCGTCATTCTCGACGGTCGCTTCGGGGACTGCCGCCGGCCTGAGCATGTACAGCCGCGCCGCGCCATCGAGCACCCGCCACTGGGCTCGAGGCATCGAGGGAAGCTCGGTCTCCCTGATCCGCCCTTGAATCGTCCAGAATCGCTCGAGGGGTGGACGCGGCGTCTTGGCGAGCGTCGCCTCGGTGTCTTCCTTGAGGCTGAGCCCGTTTTCAAGCAAGGTGGGAACGGTTCGAGTGGACACTTGCAGCGTGCTCGCCGCATCTTGGGTCGCCAGCCATCGCAGGAGGATCGGTGGCCCCTCCCCGACACTGGTGACGTTCACGGCGGGAACCAGATCCCGCTGGACTTTGTCTGCTTGCGCCAAGACCGGCGAAGTGAACAGGCCGGCGACCAGCATGCCGATCAGAAATCGACCGACGGTGGGTGCGAGAACGACGGGTTGGTTCGATCGGTTCATAAGAGAAAGGATGATCGAATTCGCCTTGAGAAACAAGCCGAAGAAGATTTTTTTGGCGTTCTAAGAAAAGTGTGCGGGGGATTCGCACCTGGGCTTAGAACGGCGGCGGGGACCGGAAGGACATTGGTGAGGCGTTTCCCGGGTGCGTGAGGTCAAGCCTTGAGGCATGCAAGCAGAGCCGGCTCACAGCGGCACGAAGCGGATCGGGGGCGTACAGGTCGTCGCCTAGGATTGGATGCCCGATCGATTTGAGGTGAAGTCTGAGCTGATGACTGCGCCCGGTCAGCGGGGTGAGCTCGAGTCTGGTGATGGGCATTCGCGGATCGGCGTCGGGCGCCGCGAGCGCATCGTTGAGATCGCCGATCTCACCGCGGCTGGTCACGATCCACTTCGTCAAGCTGGCTTTTCCGCGCTCGAAGTCGACCATTTGTCGCGGCGGGTCATCGAGGTCCTTCCGTAACGGGAGATCGATCTCGCCTGCATCTTCTTTCGGGTGTCCACCGATCAGCGCGTGATAGGTCTTTTCGGTCTCTCGGTCTTGGAATTGCCGGCTCAATTCTCGATGTGCTTCGGCATCGCGACCCATCACGATGACGCCGCTGGTGTCTCGATCGAGCCGATGCACGATGCGGGCCTCCGGATACGTCACATTCACCCGACTGGCGAGACAATCCGCCTTTTCAGGGCCGATGCCGGGTACGGAGAGTAAGCCAGTCGGCTTATCGAGGACGATGAATCGGTCATCAAGGTGGAGAACGGGTGGAAGCACGGGAAAACGCCGGATCAGGAGATGGGGAGGATCCCTCGAAAACGGGAAAACGATCGAGGGGACCGATAGACTAGGGACTTCCGTCCGGATCGTGATGAATCCCAATTCGGGGATCGTCCGACCGGGATCGATCGACGCCGCCCGATGTGGAGTCTTCTACGACATGTTCTTGCTCTCCATGGTTCCCGCCTGCGTGCTCTCTCTGGTCACCTTGTCCGCCTTGCCGTCGATGGCGCCATCATCGGACGATGTCGCTTCGCCAGACTGGGAGACTCAGGAAGCCGCCTTCCTCAATGACCCGGTTCAACTGACCTTCCATGATCGATTCGTAAAGGCGGGAGAGTCCTACTTCTCCCCCGACGGGGAAAAAATCATCTTCCAAGCGGTCGAGCAGATCTCCGGGATGCCGCCCGCCGATTTCTATGCGATGTTTGTCGCGGACACCGTTCGAGATGAGTCCGGAAGGACTCGGTCTCTCGAGAATATTCGAAAGATCTCACCCGAAGGGTCGGCCAATACCTGTGGGTGGTTCCATCCGATTGACCCCAACATTGTCATCTTCGGGACCACCATGTCGCCGCCCTCTGAGAACACGCCTCCCGGATACCAACGGGGGAGTGGGCGATATCGGTGGATGTTCCCGCCCGAGATGAGGATCGTTGCGGCGGACCTTCGCACCGCCGATGGAACTCCTGGCACGCTGGATCCATTGGTCGGTGATGGAACCTCGTACACCGCCGAAGGAAGCTTCTCGCCGGACGGCCGGTTCCTTTTGTACACCTCACTCGACAGCGGACAAGGCGACATCTTCATCAAGGATCTCGCCACCGGAACCATCACCACGCTGATCAGCAAGCCAGGCTACGACGGCGGACCGTTCTTCTCACCGGATGGCCGACGCATTACCTACCGAAGCGATCGACACGCCAATAATCTCCTCCAGGTATTCGTGGCGGACCTAGCGTTTGACGAGAGTGGCGCGATCACCGGGGTGGATCGAGAGATCCAAATCACCGACGACGCCAACGTCAACTGGTGTCCCTTCTGGCACCCGGATGGCCAGCGAATGGTGTTTGCCACCAGTGCGGTCAGCCATCGAAACTACGAGGTCTTTCTTGTGGATGCGGCCCAGAACGACGACGCCTTGCCGCCGAGCATGAAGTACGGCACTGGCATGCGACGCCTCACATTTGGGCCGGCGGCCGACGTTCTCCCCGCCTTCGATGCTGATGGTTCGGAGATGATCTGGACCTGCAAGCGCGGGGCGAGCGAGACGAGCCAGTTATGGGTGGCGGAATTCGTCGCAAATCTAGACTCGCCCAGTGCGATGCCGGCGGGCGCCTACGGGCAACCGGCCTCAGAGAACGGAGCCAAGCAGAAGTGAGTTCGGCCATCGACGATCGCCGCTATCTGGTTCCATTCCGATCTGCGCTTCTACCGCAGCTCTTTACGGATGTTCTGGTGATCGGTAGCGGGGTGGCCGGCTTGCGGGCGGCGATGGTCGCGGCCGATGCGGGAAAAGATGTCGTGGTTCTCTCGAAGCGGGAGGCGTCGATGTCATCGACCACGTGGGCGCAGGGTGGAATCGCCGCGGCGATGGACGCCGCGGATCATCCGGATGCCCACGTCGCGGACACGCTTAAGGCCGGGGCCGGACTCTGCGACCCGGGCATGGTTAATCTGCTCTGTCGAGCCGCGCCGGCAGAGATGGAACGGCTGTTGCAGTGGGGCATGCGTTTCGACCGCCTGAGCGACGGCTCCTTGAGTCTTGGTCGCGAGGGTGGCCATCGGCACAATCGAATTCTTCATACTGACGGCGCCGCGACTGGCGGTGCCTTGTCGAGTTGTCTGCTGGCACAGGCCGCGGCCCGACAGACGCTGCGGATTTTCGAACAATGCACCGCCATTGATCTCTTGACCGCGGAGAATGCCCCTGGCGCCCCGGTCACCGGCGTGCTCACCCATCACCCTCGCTACGGGCTGCAGGTCATTTGGGCTGGCGCGGTGGTACTCGCCGGGGGCGGGGCCGGACGGCTCTTTCGGGAGACCACCAATCCGACCACTGCGACTGGCGAGTCGTTGGCCATGGCGTTTCGCGCTGGTGCCTTGGTGGCAGATACGGAATTCGTCCAGTTCCACCCGACGACGCTTTATGTTGCGGGATCGGTGCGGGCATTGATGAGCGAGGCGGTTCGTGGCGAGGGCGGCCGCCTTGTCGATCGGCGAGGTCGTTCTTTCATGAAGGGTCTCCATGAACTTGGCGATCTTGCACCACGGGACGTGGTGACGGCGAGGATTTCCCAAGTGCTTGCCGAGACCGGTGACCCCTGTGTGTTTCTCGACGCGACCAAAGTTGTGGGAGGGTTTTCAAAGCGATTCCCCAATCTTGCGAAATCGCTGGCGGAGTTTGAAATTGATCCCGACACCACGTTGATTCCCGTGCATCCGGCGGCGCATTACACGATCGGCGGCGTGGTGACCGACGAGAACGGTATGACCTCGGTTCCCGGCCTCTTCGCGTGCGGCGAAGTCGCTGCGACTGGAATTCACGGTGCCAATCGGTTGGCGAGCAATTCTCTGCTGGAGGGCCTGGTATTCGGCGGCCGCGCGGGCGAGGCTGCGATCTCGATTGAGGATCCCGGGCATCGTCCGAAGCTCATCGCCGAGGCCCCGGAAGGCCGTGCGGGGGAGCTCGATTTGATCGATGTTCGCGCCAGCCTTCGAAGTTCGATGTGGCGGAACGTTGGGATTGAGCGAGATGGCGGAAAACTGAGCGACGCCCTTGAGATGATCGATTTCTGGGGTCGATACTGTCTCGACAAGACCTTCGATGATCCTGATGGCTGGCGGATACAAGGCATGCTCGCCGCGGCGAGGCTCGTGGTCCGGGGCGCCTTGGTCAGGCAGGAAAGTCGCGGGACGCATCGTCGAGCGGATCACCCGGAATCCGACGAACGATTCAAGATTCGGTTTGCATGGCGTCGAGGCCGTGAGGAACCAGAGGTCCTCCCGGTTTGCCGGACGATGCACGACGATGGAGCATCGACCCACGCCGGAGAGAATCTCAAGGCGGTGACCGAGTGATTTCATCGGGCCGACTATTTTGGACCACGCTGCTGGCAGCCCTCACCACGACCGCGATCGGGTGTGAGTCAGTCGTGACGGAGTATCACCGCCGGTCCAGTTTCTACCGGATGGCCAGCGAGGTGGAACTCGTCGACGAGTACGTTGATGCGCAGGGGCGCCGTGTGGTCTTCATCGAAGACGGCCTACTGCCGAGTGAACAGGATGCATTCGACGAGGCTTCTGCAGCGCGGGCCGAGGCGAAGAAGGCGGAACGCGCTCGAATTCGGTCGGAAGCGATCCGGGCCGGTCGCCCGATTCCTCCGGAAGGGATGGAGCCGGGGCCTTTGAAGCAGTTCCTCGCGAGGGAGGTGCTCGATGATGGCACCGTGATCATGCAGGCGCTCCTCCCCGATCACGTACTCGCAAACACCATGTCTTCGCTGAGAAATCAGCAGTATCTCGAGCTCTGGGATCAGGTGGTTGCCGAGTCGACGAAGCGCGACTACCAAGCCCAAGGGCTCGACGTCGATGACTTTGTACGATTTTGCGTTCAGAATCGATCCGAACTCATGATGACGTTGAATCGAATGAGCTTTGGTTATTACGGCGGGTCCGAAGTGATCATTGAACGCCTGCCGGACTTATCGGTTCGGCTTCGGTTTGCGCCACAGATCGGTTCGCAGTTCAAGTTCCGAGAGGTGTTCATCTCTCAGGAGCGGGACGGCATGAAGCTCGCGGGGATCCACTAAACCCATCTGGTGGCGGATGGCTCGTACTCGTCATGCCAAAGTCATGCGAGTGCATGTCAGTCCAGGTCATCCCAGGTCATCCCATGTCATCTCAAGTCATCCCAGGTCATCGCAGCTCATCGCATGGACAGTGACGTCAAGGCAGCGTCGACGAGAACGCGACCCGGCCGAGTCGCCGCAGTCCAAGTTCGACTTGATGTCGCAACTCCTGAAAGAGGCGGCTCGCGATTTCTCTCGACGTTGATCGGGCAGTTCTTGAATCGGCGAGCTCTGGACTCAGTCGCGGCTGGTCTTTCCGAAGCGAGATTTCGACGACTCCCCTCGGTCTCACCAGGAGTTGGAACTCAGGGGTCATGGAGGTCTCTAGAAAGCTGAGCGTTCCTTGCCCTTCCGCCACCACCGGCGGCTTGGCGGCAAGTGGTCCAACGGCGACGCGGGTGATGGCAGTTTCGATCAGCGGAGCCTTGATCTCTTTCGAGGCCCGAATGAGTTCGATCCCGTGTCGGGCCGCGGGAGAGGCCCAGACGATTCCCACGATGAGCATGAGCACGCACCCGGTGGCACTCAGTCGGCTCGACCAGGTTGGAATCTGGTCGGTCTGGCGGGTGAGCCTGGGGATTGTTGGGTCTTGCATCGGCATGGTTCTCAAGGATGAAGTCATCGCCATCCCTCTTCTCTCCGAATATCGAATGATTTCTTTCGTCTTCGGGCGTATTTCAAGGTGATTGGGGAGAAGACCCCAGTCGGGTGGATCCAGTACGAGCTCGGAAGTGATTGGTCCGCGTCGTGATGGCGACACACAGGTAGGGGATTCGTCGAAGCGATTGCCGAGTTTCACGCTTGAGATCGTTCACGAAAAAAAACGCGGCGGAACGTTCGTTGGAACGTTCCGCCGCGATGGCGTTCAAATGAAACTGAAGTCGACTCAGCTGGACGTCGCGCCAGCGGCGTCGGGATTCGGGGCGTCTTCTCCGTCATCGCCTTCGCCACCGTCCTCGTCGCTGCTTCGAGTCGCCTTGAAGGTGAGATGATCCTGGTCCTCCTGACGGCTGACACTGATGGCATCTCCCTCGATGAATTCGCCCGAGAGCAGGTTCTCAGCCAACGCGTCTTCGATGTAGGTCGAAAGGGCGCGTCGTAGCGGCCGAGCGCCGAAGTCGGGGTTGTACCCCTTGTCGATGAGGAAGCCCTTGGCCGCGTCGTCGAGTTCCAGGGTCATCTTCTTGGCCGCGAGCCGCTCTCGAACCTTGGAGAGTTCGAATTCGATGATCGAAGTCAGATTCTCGCGGTCCAGTGGACGGAAGACGATGACCTCGTCCAGCCGGTTGATGAACTCCGGGCGGAAGAACTTCTCGATCTCCCCCATCAGCGATTTTCGCATCTTCTCGTAGTCTTGAACCTCGGTTCGCTTCGCGAATCCGAAACTCGCACCACCCTTGATTATGTCCGCACCGATGTTGGACGTCATGATCAGGATGACGTTCTTGAAGTCGACGTGCCGGCCGAACGAATCGGTCAGGCGGCCTTCTTCCATGATCTGAAGGAGCATGTTGAAGCAGTCGGGGTGAGCCTTCTCGACTTCGTCGAGGAGCACGACCGCGTAGGGTCGACGACGAATGCGCTCGGTGAGCTGGCCGCCTTCTTCGTATCCGACGTATCCGGGAGGGGCACCAACCAAACGGCTGACGTTGTGCTTCTCCATGTACTCGGACATGTCGAGGTAGATGAGCGCGTCGGCATCTCCGAAGAGGAACTCCGCCAACGCCTTCGCGAGGAGCGTTTTGCCCACGCCGGACGGGCCAACGAAGATGAACGAACCCATGGGACGTCGCGGATCCTTGAGCCCCGATCGGGCCTTGCGGATCGCTCTCGCGACGGCCTTCACGGCCTCGTCCTGGCTGACCACGGTCTTGTGCAACTCGTCTTCGAGTGCGAGGAGCCGTTCGGACTCTTCCTTCTCGAGTCGGGTGAGCGGTACGCCGGTCATTTTCGAGACGACCTCGGCGATGACTTCTTCATCGACGATGCCGATAGTCTCGTTCATCCGCTCACGCCACTCCTGCTGAATCCGCTCTTTCTCCTTGCGGAGCTTCTCGGCGGTATCACGGAGTTCGGCGGCCTTCTCATAGTCGGCACCCTTAACGGCTTCGTCCTTGTCGACGGAGAGACTCTCGATCTTCTCTTCGAGTTCGGCAAGGTTCGGCGGCTTGGTCATGCTCTTGAGGCGCAAACGAGCGCCGGCTTCGTCGATCACGTCGATCGACTTGTCGGGGTGCACGCGAGCAGGGATGTACCGTCCTGAGAGCTCCACGGCGGCCCGAAGGGCACCGTCGGTGATCTTGACCTTGTGATGCGTCTCGTACTTCTCGCGAATTCCCTTGAGGATTTCGATGGTCTGCTCAGGTGTCGGCGGCTCAACCGTGATCGACTGGAATCGGCGTTCGAGGGCCGCGTCCTTCTCGATGTACTTTCGGTACTCGTCGAAGGTGGTGGCGCCCACGCACTGCATCTCGCCGCGAGCAAGGGCCGGCTTCAGGACGTTGGCCGCATCGATCGCACCTTCGGCGCCACCCGCACCCACCAAGGTGTGGAGTTCGTCGATGAAGAGAAGCACGTTCTTGGCACGTCGGACCTCGTTCATGACGGCCTTGATTCGTTCTTCGAACTGACCGCGATACTTCGTACCTGCCACCATCATGGCGAGGTCGAGCACGACGAGTCGCTTATCCCAAAGGAGATCGGGGATCTCCTGGTCGACAATTCGCTGGGCAAGCCCTTCGACGATGGCAGTCTTGCCCACGCCGGCTTCGCCGAGGAGGACAGGGTTGTTCTTGGTTCGGCGGCAGAGCACCTGAACGAGGCGTTCGATCTCCATGGTCCGGCCGATCACCGGGTCGAGTTCACCCTGCTTGGCGAGTTCCGTGAGGTCCCGGCCAAAGGAATCGAGCGCTGGTGTCTTGCTCTTGCCAGCGGCCCGTCGTGGCCCACCTTGAGCACCAGTACTTGGTTCGCCGGCTTCGGGAGCCTGTTCTTCGGGTTCGACGCCCGCACCGAGCAGATTGAGCACTTCGTCGCGAACCTCTTCGAGCTTGAGCCCGAGGTTCATCAGCACTTGGGCGGCGACGCCGTCGTGCTCACGAAGCAGTCCGAGCAGGAGATGTTCCGTCCCGACATAATTGTGATTGAGATTCCGAGCCTCCTCGATCGCGTACTCGATGACCTTCTTGGCTCGAGGCGTCTGAGGGAGCTTGCCCATCGTGACCATTTCGGGGCCACTCTTGACAAGTTTCTCGACTTCGAGGCGGACCTTCCGGAGATCGATGTCGAGGTTCTTGAGGACGTTGGCGCCGACTCCGGAGCCTTCCTTGACGAGTCCGAGCAGAATGTGCTCGGTCCCGATGTACTCGTGGTTGAACCGCTGCGCCTCCTGATTGGCGAGGGCCATGACTTTTCTAGCTCGGTCGGTCAGTCGTTCAAACATTGGGGTATCTCCGGTTTGGCTGGCAGAACGCCAGTCACCCTCATAGTACGCACGACCTCAAAGTCGGGTCGCCCGTTCCTCGAATGGCGGCAACCTCCGTGCCGGAACCACTCATATCCCTAGCATCGGCCCTGTAAGTGCCCGAATCGACCAGATATTCCGAATCGGCGCGATGAAACTCACCGTATGGTGGACTCGTGATGACAATGTTTCCTGCCATCCTGACGGTCTGGATTACGATCGCCTGCAGTACTGCGGCGGTGGCATCCTCCGATTCAGGGTATTCGGGGGGTCAGGTGGATCCGCCTGCGGGCAGCGCGGAGGTCCAATCGCTGGATGCGACGCTTCCAAATGGACAGGTCACCCTCGTCAATCCGTTTTCACTTCGAATTCGCGATCGAAATGGGACCACGCACGCCGGAAAAATATCAGACTTTGATGATGCAGGGTTTTCCGGGAGCATCGGGAATATTCGATGGATCGATCTCGACCCGGCAGATCGGTTCAGGGTTGGCCGAGAAGCCCTTCAGAAGAGTCGCCGAGATGACCCCGCGGGCCTCGGTTGGCTCCTCTTCATGCTTCAAAGCACCGATTCCGGTGACTTGAGCGATCGGGCCGAGCGGCTTCTTCGGGCGAAGGCTGGCCCCGATGCAGATCGAATCATCGGTGCCGCAGCGCGGAGAGCGCAAGAAGTGCGTGATCAAGTCGACGCGGCTCGACTGGCCGCGGAATCCGCGAGGCTGAAGAAGGGACGCCCACATCTTCGCTCGACGTCGGTCGCGGTGTGGGGGGTACCGGATCCGATCAAGCAAGACGCCTTGGCCGAGCAACTCCGCATCAAAGGTGAGGCGGCGTCTGAAGGACTCGGGCTCAAAGGCGTCCGAACGGCGTCGACGGTGGTGCTGGGTTTGGAGTCCTTGGAATCGCTGGCGAGGGACGGCGTTGCCTTCGATCGGTTGACCAGTGAGATTGCACCGCGACTCGGGCTCTTGTCGGGTCGCAACCCGTTCCCCGGTGCCATGCTGGTGATGGAGGTCGTCGATCACGACACGCTTCGGCTCATGGCGGGCACGATCTTTGATCACGAGGCGCCGCTCGACGATGATTCGATTCTCTTCCCGACTGACGATGGCCCGTTCGTCATCATGGCGATTCCAAACAAGGATCGGATCGCTGCGATCTCGGCCGGTATGTCGGGTGGTGACCCGCTTGAGATGCTTCAGTCGTTGGAGCGAGCCCGAATTGTGGCAAGAGCTTGCTTGGTGCAGGCGCACACTCGACGATCGCTTCCGGCGTGGCTGGTCGAGGGCATCGCGGAATATTTGGCGTCGATTTTGATTAAAGATGCGCCGATCGATTCAATCCGCCGCGAACGAGCGTTGCGATCCATGCGAAACGAGCGAAACGGGCGACCTCCGGGTTGGATCTTGGGACTCGATGGCGATGATGAGAGATTTGATCTCGACGGCCTTGCCCGTGACGTCTCGTTTGTCGTGGTAACCCGACTCTTTGAAACCGATCCACGGACCGTGCCGGGCCTAATCACTGATCTCAAGGCGGGTATGACGGTTGATGAGGCATTTCGTCGGTGGACCGGGATGTCCGCACGAGCCTGGTTCGAGGATACGGCCGATTGGTTCCGGTTCAACGATTAAGCCGCCGGTCCGAGGTCTATTCGGTTCTTGATTCAGCTTTCGCCGTTTCGCGTGGAACGATGATCGCGGTGGCAACGAATCCGGCGGCTGCCAGTCCCAACGCAAGCAGGTAGCTCGCGCTGACCCCGGGCGCGTAGTCGGCCATCTCCGAGCCTCCCATGGCCTTGATCATGGTGGCTGAGACCACCACGGCGATGTTCCCGCTCATGATGAGTACGGTGAGCATCGAGCCGCTGGCGAGGCCGACGTTGTTCTGGGGGATCGTGGCGATCCCTCCAGCCTGCGACATTGACCATCCCCAAGAACATCCGAACCCGACCACCAGAAGCCCGATGGCAAGCCATGGTGAGACGTCCGACATCCAGAAGATGACGCACGCCGCGGTTTGGATCGCCGTTGCAAAAAGCAGCATCCGTCGAGTGCCGACCCGTCGTTGGAGGAGCGGGCCGAGGAAACCGGCGGCCGCCACGGGCACGCTCAGGTAGAGGAACTGAAAGCCCGCGGTCATGGCATCTTCTTTTTGAACTTCCTGTAGGTAGAGGGTCGTCGCAAAGATCAAGACGCACCAGCAGGCATTGCTCAGGCTGCCCCCCGTCAAGTAGCCGGCGAAGGTTCGATTTCCGAGAAGTCGGAGATCGACCAGTGGCGCATCCTGCCGGAATTCCTGCCATACGAATGCGGCGAGGGTGACCATGCTGCCAGCGATGACGGAGATTGACGTGGTGAGCGACTGTTCCGCGAGGCCTGCCACGCCGATCGAGAGCCCGCCGATCCCGAGGGTCAACAACACGATGCCAAGGTAATCGAGGCGACCGGGCACGGATTCCGGGTTCCGGCTCTCCGTCGAAAGCAAGAACATCAGGATGAAGGCGACGGCGGAAATCGGGGGGTTGATGAGAAAAACCCATCGCCAGTCGATCAGCTCGGTGAACACGCCACCCACGACGGGGCCGATCGCCATGCCGAGGGTGGCTACGCCGGTGAGAATCGACATGGTCCTGGGCAGTTGCGACTGCGGCATGGCAGCGCTGACCACCGCCGTCGAAAGCGGGAACAGCAGGCCCGCGCCGATGCCCAGGGCAATCCGCGAGACGACCAATTCGATGACCGAACTCGCCAAACCGACCCAGATCGAGACGCCGCCGAAGAGCACGATCCCCAGTAGCAGGAGTCGCTTTCGGCCGAACCGATCTCCGAGCGGGCCGGCGATCGCGAGCACGATCGAGAAGGAAAGGATGTACCCGGTGATCACCCACTGAAGGCTGTCTGCCGAGACGTTGAAGTCCGACGCCATGCGCGGTAGCGCAATTGCCGTCGCGGTGTAGTCGATGACCACGAGCATTTGAGCCATGCCCGCGGCAATTATCAGCGCCATGCCCGACATTGAAGAACGCATGCCGGACAGATGATCAGAATGGCGTTGGGTCATGACTTCGTCTCTGATTGCCCCCGCGGTACGATCAGGAAGGCGGCGACGATGAGGGCTCGTTTGGAGAACCGGGACGGTCCTTCGTCGTGGAAGAAACACTTGCCCCGCCGGTCACGCCGGCGACTCCACCACTCGCCCATCCTCGAGTCGGACGATCCGGTCCGCATATTCGGCGACCGCGGAATCATGGGTGACCATGACGATGGTCAGGCCCGCATCGTGCCGCTTCTTGAGTAGATCGAGGATTTCTCTCCCCGTCGTGGCGTCGAGGTTGCCGGTTGGTTCATCGGCCATCAGGACGCCGGGTTCGCTCGCGAGAGCGCGGGCGATCGCGGTGCGCTGCCGTTCGCCCCCCGAGAGCTGGCTTGGTCGATGCCGTAATCGGTGGCCGAGCCCGAATTCTTCGAGCGTGTTTCGCGAGATCGCAGCCTGTGGTCCGTGTCGGAGACGGGTGCGTTCGGCCACCACTTGTCCGAGTTGAAAAAGCACCACGCCGATGGCGGCCCCGAGCACGCCGCAGGTCACCGCCAGCAACGCAATCTTCGAAGGAGTCGGCGCATCGGCGGTGGGTAGAATCTCGACCCCGAACGTCGAGCCGACCGCCGCACCAACGCCGCCCCCGATCACTGCGGCTAAGAGCGGCAGCGTCGCCGACAACCAGCGATTCGGTACCAAGCAGGGAAGCATGGCGTTCTCGAGCACCGAGAGTTCGGGGAGCAGGTGATAGAACTGGAAGACGAAGCCGACGCTCCGATTCCGGTAGGTATTCAGTTCGGCGCCGCCGAATTCGCTCACCCGTCGGCCTTCAAAGTGAATCATCCCACCGTCGCGATCGGGTCGGTCAAGCCCGCCAAGCAGGTGGAGCAAGGTGCTTTTACCGCTCCCGCTGGCGCCGAGGATCGCCACCCATTCGCCGGATCGAACCTCGATGGACGCATCCTTGAGAACTTGCACGGGGACACGACCCATTCGATAGGTCTTGCGCAAGCCGCTGGCGGCCAGCACGGGTTCGCGGGTGGCGTCTGAGGAAGATTGGTCGTGAGAGGGGTTCATTCGTATCGAAGGGCTTTGACGGGGTCGGTATCGGCGGCCTTGGCGGCGGGAATGGCGGCGCCAAGGACGCTGAACACGATGGCGCCGGCCATGGTGAGAATGGCACTGGACCAGTCGACCTGGTTGGGAATTGAATTGAAGTAGTAGACGGCCGGATCCCACATCAAGAAACCACTGTGGAGTACCAACGCCGTGCCGACGCCGGCGAGAACCAACCCGCCGACGATCGAGAGAAGCGTGCGGAGCATGCCTCCGCGGATTGCCGCGTGGATCGCGATCGCAAGCATGACGGCGGCCAGGGCGAAGGCGGTCATCCAGGTCCAGTCTGGTGCCGGTTCACCCATCGCCTCGTGAATGCCGTTGATGTTGACGACGACGCTCCAACCGAGCAGCGCACCGAGGAACGCGCCGACCAGGCCGATCACCAGGCCGTACGCGAGAAAGACGCCCAGCACGCCCGGTCGGGAAGCGCCGATGGCCCGCAGGATGCCGATGTCTCTGGTCTTTTCGTGAACGATCGACCAGAAGATTGAAAGCACCAGGCCCGCGCAGACCAGATAGACGATCGAAAAGAGGATTCGCATCAACTCGCGTTCTTTCTCGACGGGGCCGATCAGATCGCGAAGTTGTTCTCGCCAAGTTCGGATGCCGACGAAGGCTTGATCCGGGGGGCGAATGGTCATGGTGTCTTCGTCGTTGATCTTCGCGGCGAATGCGGCATAGGCGAGGTTGACCGAATCACGGAGGCCTTCGGGCGAAACGCCATCAGCGGCGCGGACCAGAATCATCTGAACTCGGGCGGGATAGGTCCCGATTCGTTTGAGCTCGCCAGTCTCGTCGAGCAGGCGGTTGTCGTAGATCGGGGCTGCTTCGAGGCCGAGCATCCGTTGGCCGGTGTCCAACCCAATCATCGCCCGACGAGAATCGATCTGATAGACGCCGGATTGGAATTCATTGGCCACATCGAATCGTCGGTTGTCCGGTTTTTCGAGGGCGCCGCTCGTGGAAATCGGGATGAGCGTGATCTCGACATCGCGGAACGGCATCCAAAACGCGGGCGCCTTCACTTCGTAGGAGCCGTCCATTCGTCGGACTTTGGCCGCGGAGTCGATTTCGACCCCAAGGATCACGCCCGGATCACCACCATCGGCGCCGGGGTCGAGCCGTGGAAGATCCTCGAAGACCGGAACCTCTAGGCCGGTCATGTCTGCGGCGAAGGCTTGTACTTCGGGAGGTGCTTCCTTCCAGACCAGACTGTCTTGGAAGTCGACGACTTGATCGAAACTTGCCGGGTCGATTCCCCAAACTTGGACGCCTTCGGTCCGATTTCCGTAGGGAAGTTTCAAGAGCCCGAAGCTCTCTACGACCGGCGTCGCGGCAAGGGCTTCGGGCCGTGATTCGATTTCCTCGATCAACAAGTCGTAGTGGGGGATACCCGGGTCGGCGTATCGAATGATGACGTCGCCCATCAGGGTCCGACCGGAGTTCAACAGCATGTCGAGGAATCCCGACATGACGCTCACCACGATGATGACGAGGCCGACGCACAGGGCGACCGCCGCCACTGCAATGAGTGGGATGATCCGACTGCCGAGGTATCGATTGGCGAGGAGCGGTTGGTACACGAGGGTCTGGACTCGCGGAATACGGGGGTACGGATGCGGGGAATCAGGTCGCGGATGGACCAGCGTCGCGGACATCATCCTCGATCAGAGGGCTTTGTGTGGCGACACCGAATTCAATCAGCAGATCTGGAGGGGTGCCGATGTCGATGACCTCGATTCTCCCGGTCCACGCGACCGAGTCCGGGTTTGACATGCCGAGCTTTGGGGCGGCCATGGTGGTGGTCACATCGGCCCGGATGCAGGCCCCCAATGGGCGTCCAGTGTCCGCATCGAGGCCGCTGGGGACGTCGACGGAGACCACGATCCCTGCTCGGCGGTTGATGAAATCGATGAGCTCCCGGATTTCTCCTTCAACGAGGGGTCGGTCCAATCCGATGCCGAAAATCGCATCGACCACCACCGTGGATGCAAGATCCGGCCATGGAGCCGATTTTCTCGACATCAGCGGCGTGGTTTTTTCTTGGATCAGGGAGGTGGCATCACTAATTGGAACGCCCATTCTTTGGGCGATCCCCTCGTTGATGGCGGCATCAGACCCCGTGCGGGCAGAACCCGTGTTGACCACTCGCACCTTGATGTTCTGGTTCGCGAGGAGGCGGGCGACGGCCCATCCGTCACCCCCGTTGTTTCCGGTGCCACAGACGATGGTGACCGCGTCGAGACCAGCTTCAACCCTCATCTGATCGACGACCCGGGCGATGCCGATGGCCGCATGCTCCATCAGGAGGATTCCCGGCATTCCGAGCCGCTCGATGGCGGCCGCGTCGAGCTGGCGGGCCGCACGTCGATCGAGCACAAAATGGCTTTCGGATGGTTCTTCGGGATGTCCGGTCATTGGCAAATTGTAGGGCAGGCGGCCTCTCAGACTTCGGCCGCCCCGACAATCTGCGTGGACTCGTACCATGCATCACCCATGCTCTTCGTGATCAACGCCATGACCATCGTCTTCGCGATACTCGCCGCGGCCACCGCGGTCTACTGGGGATTCGTCTTTGGGCGTTTGGTACGGCTTTCCCGCCACACGCCGGAACTGCAGGCGGGCCTTCAACTGCCCATCATCGATGAGATGGTCTCCATCATCGTTCCCGCCCACGACGAGGCGAGGGTCATCGAGCGTATGGTTCGGTCGATGCGGTCGCAAGAGGACATGAAAATCGAGTTGATCGTGGTGCTCGATCGCTGCACCGACGAGACGCTTGATCGGCTGATCGTCGCGGCGGAGGGAGACCCTCGGGTTCGGATCATCGAGAACGATTCATGCCCTGAAGAATGGGCCGGAAAATGCCATGCCGCCGCGGTTGGCGCGGCGGCGGCCGCCGGCGATTGGGTGTTGTTTACTGATGCGGATGTGCAGTTTGATCCAGGCGTGGTGAGGGCTGCAGTTTCCATCGCCGCCGAGCAGAAGGTCGACTTATTCAGTGCCTATACCCGGCTCACCTCTGGCCACTGGTGGGAGGCCGTCGTTCAGCCGCCCGCCGCCATCACGCTCCTGCGGATGTTCCCGCCGGATCGCGTCAATCACGAAGAGAGGCCGCGGTCCTTTGCCAACGGTCAGTTCATGCTGTTTCGTCGGAGTGCCTATGATCGGCTCGGCGGGCATGCGGCGGTGAAGGAGGATTTGCTTGAAGATCTTGCATTCGCGAAGGCAGTTCATCGCATCGGTGGGCGGGTCCGGGTGGTCCACTCCCAAGACATGATCCAGACCAGCATGTACGAATCACTTGATGATCTTCTCTCGGGTTGGCGCCGCATCTTCATCGAATCTTGCCATCGCAACATTGGGCGGTTGAATCGAAACGTGATCCGCGTCGCGGGCGCTGGGCTTGGCCCCGTCGCGTCGGTCCTGAGCATTGTCATGGGCAGTGTTTCGATCGGACAAGGTCACTCGATGATGGGGATCGCCGGGATCGCTGGCGGAGTCTGTGGGGTTACGATCTCCAGTGTGACGTTGGCGATCATCTTCGGGCAGGGTGGCATGCCGCGGATTGGGATTCTGGGCTGGCCAATTGGTTGTCTTCTGATCGCGGGGGTGTTGCGTCGAGGGGCCATCGACCTCGCGAAACGGCGTCCCATCCGATGGGGTGGGCGTGAGTATGTGATCGAACCGGGCCCGTAGGCCAGACCCTCATTGAGGTTCGCGAGACTTTAAAGTTCACTGGTGCCATCAAATTCGAATGGAGACGGACGTGAAAATTCTGCTGACCAATGACGACGGCATCGAGGCCCCCGGGATCAGGGCGTTACACAAGGCGCTTGAGGGGCTTGGCGACATCACGACCATCGCCCCCCATACGGTTCAATCGGCGACCAGCCATGGCGTGACGTTTTACGAACCGCTCATGGTGCATACGACGACGATGGGCGATGGGTCCATCGGCCACGCCATCGATGGAAGGCCTGCCGATTGCGTGAAAGTCGCGTTGCGTTCGCTCTGGGCCGAGTTGCATGGAGAAGGAACGCGTCCTGACATCACGATCTCCGGGATGAACAGCGGTGCGAACGTCGGCATCAACGTGATCTACTCCGGTACCGTCGCCGCAGCGGTCGAGAGTGCTTTTCTCGGTGTTCCCTCGATCGCGGTGAGCCTGCATTTGGGTGATCGCACTCGAATCTTCTACGACCGGGCTGCGGAGATCGCCCGTGAGGCAATCGACCTGATCTTGGCGCACCCGCTTGATCCACATGCGGTCATCAATGTGAACGTTCCGCGAACCGAAACCGCTGACGCACCAATGCCGCCGATCAAGGTCTGTGCGATGAATACCGCCGCGGCGGCCGACGACTACGAAAAGCGAACCAGCCCGGGCGGGCAATCCTACTACTGGCCCGCGGGAAGCGGGATGGCATTCATGCACACGCATCCGGAGACGGACGTCGAGTTTCTGATGGATCGTTGCGTCACGGTGACGCCAATCGAATTCGATCTGACCGATCACCCGAGGCTGCAGACCTGGCGAGAGCGGCTTGAAGATTGAGATTCCGTGGGGGAGATCAATCGAGTGAACGGATTCAATTCAGCAGCAGTTGCAGTTCGATCGTCACCGTCTCATCGCCGGTCAGTTGGGTTAGTCGCGTTCCACTGGCCCGCCAGCGGAAGAGCATGTCCGTCAAATTTTCATCGAGCCGGTCTTCCCCGCTCTTGACGATCAGCATTGCTCGGACGGGCTTTCCGGTCCGGTCAAACTCGATCCGAGCGACCGGATTGAACTGAGGCTGGTAGCTGAGCCAAGAGACGAGTGGAATGTTCGGTCGACGGGTTCGAATGTTGAGCCCTTGCGCGGCCAAGGGCTTTCCCTGTTTCCATTCGGAGGCCGGCACCTTGGTCAGGCTGGTCGCCTCGGCGTCCTTATCCGCATCGTTTCCCGGTTCCGCGGCGGGCTCGCCCGGCCCCTCGCCTTCGCCATCGCCTTCGCCCTCCGTTTCCGTAGGTTCGGGTTTTGGTTCCGGAGATGGTTGGGGTGCCGGGGTCGGTTCGGGCGAAGGCTTCGGCGCTGGATCCGGTGACGGATCGGGCGTGGGATTCTCTTCGGTCGGTGATTCCGGCTCCACGTTTTCGGCCGCATCATCTTTCGTCTGTTCTTCCTTCGTCTGGTCCTTCGTAGTCGTCTGTTCATCGGGGGTGGTCGTCGGATCCGGGGTGGCTTCCGTCTCGGAGGTGCTGGATTCCTCGGTCGTCTTTGAGTCGACGGGTTCCGGTTCGACCGTGGGCTCGATCTTTTCGTCGAGGAGAACCTCGGCATCAATCAAGATTTCGGGCAACTCCGTTTCCAGACTCGGCACCGTCATGGCCGGGGCCGCCGCCGCGGGTTGGGCGGACATCGGGATGGCGGGGGCGGCCGCTCGGGCAACCGCCGCAGACGGATTGCTGGCCGCCGGGCTTCCACCGCCGCCAGCCATTGGGGCGGTACTCATCGCGGCCTGCTCGACTTCGGAGAGTCGGGCAAGATGTTCTGCGTACTCTTCGTAACCGATCCACGTGAGGGTTTCGGCTTCGCTCTTGTCGATGCCGAGTGGTTCGGCTGGTGGTTCCTCAGCCGACTCCTCGTCGGTCGGGACTTCGTGGGTGATCGCCTGTGACTGTCCGCTGGCGGTCGATGCCCACAGGAAGATCGCGACGGCAAGGACATGCAGAATGATCGACAGCAAGACGACGATCGGCACGGGCAGAGAATCTCGAGAAGATGCATCCACGTTCGAATAGTAGTCAAGACGGCGTTGATGCTGCCGTTGACCCGTGTTCATCGGTCAGGAGTCGAGCGGAGAGCGCTTCGAGGCCTCGGCGGGACGGCCAACCATGCGAATCGGGATCTCGGCCAGCCGAAGCTGATTCCAGAGTTCCAGGAGTACCGGGATGCGATCGGTGGGGCCGACTTCATCAGCGACCGCGAGGTACAGAACCGTCTCCGGGTCGTCTTCGAGCGCCGCTTGAAGGGTGGGGACCACGGCTTCGAGGGTGATGGGTTCGCGATCGAGATACATCCCGCCGCTGCCGTCGAGGCTGAGGGTTCGGGCTGGCGGCGGTGATGCGTCGGTGACCACGGCCCCGGCTTCAAGCGGTTTGAGCTCAAGCGGGACGAGTTCGATTCGATCCATCAGGACCATGGCGTAGATGAAGAACGTGAGCAGGAGGAACACCACGTCGATCAGCGGCGTGAGTTCGACTCGAAAGGGTGGTTCGCTGCGACGGAGTTTGACCTTACGGATTGGACCATCCGAAGTGGTCGCGACGTTATGGATCGCGTCCTGGGTCACGCTTCGAGCTGGAGTGACGCGATGGCGGTGGCAGTGGCGTCGTGGAAATCGAAGAGCTTGTCGAGGCCGGTCACCAAGAGCACGCCCCACACTTGATCACGGACCGAACAGACTCGAAGTCTGGCGCCACCGGCGGCGAGTCGCTTGCGAAGCCGAAGGAGCTGTGCAATGTTCGATGAGTTCAAGTAGTCGACTTCCGCCAGATTCACGACGACGTCGGGCATGCCGCGAGTTCCCTGCTCGGCATCTTCGACGATGGTCATCAGCGATGTCATATCTTCGCTGAAGGATGGTTCCTCACCAGTTTCGGCGAGGATGATCTTGTCGGACCACTCATTGAGGCTCATAGAATCTTCTTCCGGAAAAATCAGGTTGTCGTGTCGGTTTCTTCTACGGTCTCGACGTCGTCATCAGGTTCCGCTGGGGTCGTCGCGCAATCGATCAGTCGGTCGTCGGTCTTGAGCTTGACGACTCGAACCCCTTGCGTATTGCGGCCGAGCCGCGAGACTTCAGCGGCTGAGGTTCGGATCATCATGCCGCCCGAAGAGATGAACATGAGGCTGTCGTCGTCGGTCACGCGTCGGACCGTGACCACGCGGCCATTCCGGCCGGCGGTCTTAATGTCGATTCGACCCTTTCCGCCACGGCTCTGGGGGCGTGCCCCCTCCTCAGCCTGCACCAAGTACTCTTGCAATGGCGTTCGTTTGCCGTATCCGTTGACGGTGACCGTGAGTAGATCCGTGTCATCCTCGGCCCGCACCAGCCCGACGACTTCGTCGCTGGTGGCGAGATCGATGCCCTTCACGCCGGCGGCGGCCCGTCCCATGACCCGGGCGTCATTTTCATTGAAACGAATCGCCATGCCGTTGGCGGTCGCGAGCAGTACGTGATCGTCGCCTCTGGTCAGCTCGACGCCCACCAGTCGATCGCCTTCGTTGAGATTGAGCGCGATGATTCCACTGCGGTTGACGTTGCGGAAATCCTTCAGTGAGGTTCGCTTGACCCGGCCCGCCTGGGTGGCGAAGAAAAGATAGTCCTCGCTCTTTTCGAAGTCAGCGATGGGAAGGAAGAACCTTGCGGATTCGCCGTCCTTGAGATCAAGCACATTGGCGATCGAACGGCCCTTGCTGGTTCGGCCAGCCTCGGGGATCTGCCAGACCCGAATCTTGAAGACGCGGCCGGTGTTCGTGAAGCAGAGTAGATCGTGATGGGTGCTCGCGGTGAAGACGTGCTCGATGAAGTCGCCTTCTCGCGCATCGCCGCCCCTGATGCCGACCCCACCGCGGCCCTGCTGGCGGTAGGTCGCAACGGGGAGTCGCTTGATCCATCCACCGTGGGTGATGGTGACCGCGACGCGATGCTCTTGGATGAGCTCTTCCATCTCGAAGCCTTCAGCTTCGCCATCCTCAATCACCGTCCGTCGCGGGTCCGCGAACTTCTCGCGAATTTCGAGACAATCGGCGCGGATCAGGTCGCGGATGATGCTTTCGCTGCCGAGAATCGTCTCGTAGCCTTCGATCTCTTCGTGGATCGCACGCAGATCGGCGGCGAGTTTCTCGATCTCGAGGCCGGTCAACTGGATCAACCGAAGGGCACCGATCGCTTCCGCCTGAACCTTGGTGAGGAGGGCGCCGACTTCGCCGTTGACCTCGCGGCTGGCCGCGTCAAGCAAACGCTTCGGAATGAGCGGTGCGTAGGCATGATCGGCGGGGATCTGGAAGCGACGTTCCATCAGTCGGTTGATCGCCTCTTCGCGGGTCTGACTTGCTCGGATGAGTCGAATGACCTCGTCGATATCGCAGACCGCGAAGATGAGACCTTCCAAGCGGTGAGCCTGCTGGCGAGCCTGACGAAGCAGGAACTCGGTTCGCCGTCGGATGACTTCGCGGCGATGGTCGATCCAGTAGTCGATCAGGGATCGAAGATCGAGGGTCCTTGGCTGGCTGTTGACCAGAGCGATGTTGATGATCGAGAACGTCGATTGGAGCGGCGTGTGCTGGTAGAGCTGACGCTCAACCACATCTGGATTGCCACCCTTCTTCAGCACCACCAAGATTCTGGTGCGGGCGTCACGGCCGGAATGATTCCGGACGTCGGAGATCTCCGCGATCTTGCCCGACTTCGCCGCGTCAACAATCTTCTCGATCAGGCTGCTCTGGTTTACCTGATAGGGGATCTCCTCGATGATGAGGACATCGCGGCCCTTTTGAATCTCTTGTCGTACGCGACCGCGGACCATGATGCGGCCGCGGCCAGTGGTGTACGCCTGCGCGATTCCCTGTCGGCCCACGATGACGCCGCCGGTCGGGAAGTCAGGTCCCGGCACGATCTGGAGCAGTTCGGCGGTGGTGAGATCTGGGTTGTCGATCACCTGGATCACGGCATCGCAAATCTCGCCCGGATTGTGCGGGGGCATCGAACTGGCCATGCCCACCGCGATACCACTCGACCCGTTGATCAACAGGCAGGGGAACTTGGCGGGGAGTACGGTCGGCTCCATGAGCCGTTCGTCGTAGTTGGCCTTGTGGTCAACGGTCTCAAACTTGATGTCCTCAAGCATCGCGACCGCGGCGGCGGTCATACGGGCTTCGGTGTATCGCATCGCGGCGGGGGGGTCGCCTTCGATGGATCCGAAGTTGCCTTGCTTGTTGATGAGGAGACAGCGGGTCTTCCAGTTCTGGCCAAGATTGACCAGGGTCGGATAGATCACCGATTCGCCGTGCGGGTGGTAGTTACCCGAGGTATCGCCGGCGATCTTCGCGCACTTGATGTGCTTTCGTCCGGGCGAAAGATTCAGGTCGTGCATCGCCACGAGAATGCGGCGCTGGGAAGGCTTGAGACCGTCACGGACATCGGGCAGCGCCCGATCCATGATGGTGCTCATGGCGTACGTCAGATAGGAATCATGGAGCTCGCGTTCGATCTCCAAGTTAACGACACGGCCGACCGCGGCCGCGGTCGGCGCGATGATGCTCGAATCTGAATCCGACGAGACATCGTCTTGTGGAATCTCTTTCGAGGGGTCATCGTTTTTCGAATCGTCGTTCGAATCGGGGGTGATCGAGTCTTCACTCATGCGGGTCTTCGAATCCCTCTGTAAAGCCATCGAAATCGCGGATGCTCATCCCTCCAATAAGAGGCGAGATCGCGAATTCTTGAACTTTAGATTCTACCTGAAACACGCCTCAGACGTGGTCTTTTCAGGCCAATGAAACCGTGCATTCGAGGTTTGAATTCAGGGAGCCTGAAGGGGCCGAGGATCGATCTCGTCAACCGGCGCGAGCATCACCACGTACTCGATGTTTCCGGGGACCCCTCGCCGCTTTGCGGTCTTGCCCCCGACCAGCGGAGACGCGGTCGAACCGAGGACCTTGGCCCCGAGATTTGGCATCGAATCAAGCACTTCTCTGAGAATCCGGGGGGCCTCTTCTTGCGGAAGGAACCCTTTGTCCAGGAGTCCCTGTTCCTCCTTTCGAACCTCATAGTGAGGTTTGACGAGGGTCACGATCCGTTGGGCACCGGCTGGGTCGAGCCATCGAAGCGCGGCGGGAACCGCCAGTCGTTGTGGCGTCCAGGCCAAATCCATGACCACGAGGTCGACGCCGTTCTCTGGCGGGTCCGCATGCAGGGCGTTGGTTCGCTCGCGGACCTCGACTCGGGGGTCCTGCCGAAGCGGCCAAGCGAGGACGCCGCGGCCGGTCTCCACGGCGATCACGCTGGCCGCGCCGCGTTGAAGGAGGCAGTCGGTAAACCCGCCGACATTCGCGCCAAAGTCGGCACATCGGAATCCGCGGACATCAAGTTCAAATTCGTCGAGGCCGTGTTCGATCTTCAGACCGGCTCGGCTGGCGAATTTACGCGTCGCCGGCGGTGGGTCGCCGGCGTCCCGTGGAACCTCCGGCGGCGATCGGTCAGCCATCGGGCGTGTCCATCCGGTTGGCGGCACTGAGGGATGCGGCGGGATCCCCTTTGATGCCGACGATCGCGATCCCCGCGGCATCGGCGGCGGCCAAGACTTTCGGTCGGTTGGCGAGGATGACTTCGCCGGCCCCGACCGCGATACAGGTGCATCCTGCCGCGGCCGCATTTTGAATCGTGAGTTCGCCGATGGTTGGGACGTCCGATCGAGCATCGTGGCCGGGCGATGACGTCTTCAAGAGCGTCCATCCACCTCGGGGGCAGAGTTCTCCGCTGCGGGCGATCATCGAATCGGTTCCCTCCAAGGCTTCGACGCTGATGACATCGCGTTGACGAACCGCCATGGCCTGGCCGATGTCGAGTTCGCTGGTCTTCTTCAAGAGCGACCAGCCAAAGATCACGTCGCCGGCTTCGGCGGCGGTGGGTTGACGCGAGGTATTCACCCCGACGGTGGCGAGATGATCCTGAAGATAGGTAGTGGAGTCCACGATATTGAGTCCGCGTTCGGCCAGATCGTCGGCGAGGGTTCGAAGGAGTGTGGCGGAGCGACGGTCGAACCGCAACTTTCGGTACCAGAGGTCAAAAACATAGAAGTCGGGGATTTCTTGGAGCATCTCGAACTTGAATCGACGCCGATGCATCACGCTCTTGCCCACTCGTCCGATCAGAATCGCGTCTTCGCACCCCGCGCGTCTGGCCGCCCGCGCCCATCCGGTCGGTCGCAGAAAACTCACCGATCTGAATTCATCGCACGCTTCGGGGAAGGCTTCGTCAAACATTCCGCGGAGGCCAAGTCCGATCACTCGGCGCCCGGCGGCCCGGACGCCCAGAGCAGTGAGGCGAGGGAGGTCTCCCTGTCCGGCGATGATCGCGGTGGCGGGCATGAATGAAAGGGTAGCGGGGCGGAGGTGGACGGCGGCGCGGTGAGGTCGATCGAATCGGCTGAATCAGCCTTCCAACTCGCCGAGCGGGGGAATCAGGTCTGCTTGCGTGAGACCGTGGCCTCGATCCTCCGCAAGGGCGTGCAGGACTGCGATGGCATCGCGATCGATCGAAAGGAGCTGTCGAATGGCAGGTCGAATGAACTTCTGCTCGATGCCATGGTCGATCATCGCCAGCAACGGGTCGAAGTAGCCGTGATCGTTGACGATGCCCACGGGCTTATTGTGCTCGGCGAGGACCCGTCCGACTAGGGTTTCAAAGAATTCCTCGTAGGTTCCAAGCCCTCCAGGTAGCACCAGAAAGGCGTCGCCCCGCTCCACCATGATGCGTTTGCGATCCCGCATGGTCTCGACCGTAATGAGCTCGGTACAGCCCTCGAAGGCGACTTCCAGCCCGGCGAGATAGGTGGTGATCACGCCGACGACTTCTCCGCCTGCGGCCGCGCAGGCGCGGGCCACATCGCCCATCAGCCCGGTTGAACCGCCGCCATAGACGAGGGTGAGGCCACGGGTGGCCAGTTCTCGCCCGACCACTTCGGCCGTTCGGGTGAAGTGGGGGTCAAGCGAGGCAGAACTCGAACAGTAGATCGTCACGGATTTCATGGTGCGACAGCGTACCGCACCGATGCCCGTGCGACGAGCGACCGTCCACGAGGCGGATACTATGATTTTGATGCTTGGACCCACCCTGTTCTCACTTCCGTTCGGTTTTCTGATCGCCATGCCGCTCACGGCCTTGCTGGTTCGGTTGGGCCGTCGCACGGGGGCCCTCGATTCCGGCGGCACCTCGGGGCACCAGAAAGAACTCCGGCCGATTCCCAACATTGGTGGGATCGCAATCGCGATCGCTACCCTCGGGCCGTTGCTAGTTGGTCTCCTCACCCTGACCTTCGCCCCATCACTGATCGAATCGATCGACCTTGGTAGCACCACGATCGGGACTTTCGCCGATCGCCTGGGATCGGAAAAAACCGCTTGGTGGACCATCCTTCTCGGAGGTGTGGTGATGCACGCGGTCGGGGTGTACGACGATCGTCGAGCGCTGGGGCCTTACACCAAGTTTGTGGCCCAGCTCCTCGTGGCCATTGTCGTGGTGGTCGTCGGAGAGCTTCGATTGTTCACGGCGCTGGATCTGTTCGGTGGTGCCGGGATCGCGTTGTCCGCCACGTTGACGGTCGCCTGGATCGTGGTGATCTGTAATGCGATCAACTTCCTCGACAACATGGATGGTCTTGCCGGCGGGGTTGCCGCCATTGCCGCGGCGATCTTCATGGCTGCGACCATCATCAATGGGCAGTGGTTTACCGCCGGGGCCTTCGGGCTTCTCTGCGGCGGGTTGATGGGGTTCCTCGTCTTCAATGTTCCGCCGGCCCGGATTTTTCTTGGTGATGGCGGTTCGCTGCTGGTCGGCTGGTTACTCGCCACGCTCACCATTCGAACGACCTTTGTCGATACTGCCGATCCCGACTTCGCGCTCGGGAGCGCTTGGTACGGCGTGCTGATGCCGGTGGTGGTGCTGGCCATTCCGATTTACGACTTGGTGACGGTCAGCCTGATTCGGATTCGGCAGGGGCGGAGCCCGCTGGTCGGGGACCAACAGCATCTGTCCCATCGATTGGTTGGTCTTGGCCTGTCGAGAAGATCGGCGGTGCTGGTGATCTGGGCACTGTCCGCGGCCACCGGCGTCGGGGGCATTGTTCTCGGGAGTGTGGAGCCCTGGCAGGCGGTGATGGTCGGGGCCCAGACCGCGGCAATCCTGCTCGTTCTTGGACTCTTGGAATCAGGCGCTCGTCAGCGAGGGCGCGATTGATGAGCGCGGCGAGAATTGATCGTCCGATCGAAATCCCTGCCGTCGGGGACGCGCCGGATTCGATCGGAACCGATCTCTGGCTCGCGGTTCTCCTGGCCGCCACCGTCGTGCTGCGGCTGCTGCTTCCGATCACCCCGGATCGAATCTTTGACGTCGACCCAGGGCAGGTCGCCGGACCGATGTCAGCGATGGGACCGGCGGCCGCCACCCTGCTGGATGCGCTGCTGATCGGACTGTCTGCGATCACGTTCTGGTCGGTTGGACGACGGCGGGGGATCGATCTCAAACTCATCGTCCTCCTCACCCTGCCGCTTCCGGTGCTTGCCTGGCATTCCGACGGGGATTTCCTACAGACCTGGCGGGCCCTCGACTGGTTCGCGGCTGCCACGACCGGTGTGGCACTCGGTCATCTGGTCGCGGTTCGTCGGGTTCGAGTCGTGGTGCTCGCGATGCTGCTGGGCGGCATCGTGGTGATGGCAGGTCGAGGTGTGCATCAGGTGGCGATCGAGCATGCCGAGACGGTTTCGTTCTTCGACGCCAATCAGGCCGACATTCTGGCAGCGCGGGGTTGGCTCGAAGATTCGCCCGCCGCGTTGGCGTTCGAGCGCCGACTTCGGCAGCCGGAAGCGACCGGTTGGATTGGATTTTCAAACATTTTCAGCGGCTGCGCGGCCGCTGGATGCATCGGACTTTTGAGCGTTGTGGTCGTCTCTCGGCGGAGAGGGCATGAGGCAGGAGGCCCGGTACTGCTGGGACTGGCCGCGCTCACCATGGCCGTGCTGGTCGGGGTGAATGGTTCGAAGGGCGCGATCGCGGCAGGGGCCCTCGGACTGATCGTGATGTGGCTTCTCTTTGGTTCTTTTGGCTCGAAGTTTCGCGCCCGACCCGGTGTGATTATTTTAGCTGCGAGCGTGGCCGCATTCTTCGCCGTCCTTCTGCGGGGTTGGCTACCGGAGTCCTTTCTCGGTGATCGAAGCCTTCTCTTTCGGTGGCACTACTTCCAAGGGGCGTGGGGGATGCTCACGTCCTCACCGCTGGTCGGCGTGGGACCGGATGGATTCCAGGATGCGTATCTCCAACTGAAACCACCCCGCAGCCCCGAGGATGTGGCAAGTGCGCATTCGATGGGCGTTGACTGGCTTGCGTCGATGGGCGTGGTCGGCATCGCGTGGATCATCGCGGCATGTCGACTGATTCTTCAGCCCACGGATTCGACCACGGATGATGAGCCCCCAGTGACGGCCGGCTTCGTCTGGACGGCGAGTTGGCGGATCGCGGTCGTGGTGGGTGGTCTGGGATTGTTCGCGATCCAGTGGTTCGTGGAATCGCCGCTCGAAGTCGATGGTGTACTTCTCCGCGTGGTCGCCATCACGATGGGGATTTTCGTCGGGGTGGTGGTCGTCGGTCTGCTTGCCGACGTTTCCGGGTCGATGGTCCGGGCCGTCGCGGTGGCCGCGGCGGTGGTGATCGCGGCACAGGCACAGATCGAAATGCTCTTCTGGCAGAGTGGTTCAGCGGCGTTCTGTTGGGCCTTCCTCGCGGTCGCCGGCGGCGCCCGATCGATCCGGGGAACCACAAGATCGAACCTGCGATCGTCGATTCGGATTCCGATCGTGGCGGCGTGCTTCGCCTTGCTGGCGATCGTGTCGTTGTTCGCAGCTCTCCGCATCGAAATCTCCGACGCCCAGGTACGCAGATCCGTGGCGGACCTGCATCGCACGCTCGATGACGACCGACCTCTGCCTTCGGCGTCGGACCGTCGAGTCGCTGCGTTGGGGCTTTCTGCGGGCATCGTCGAGGACGGCGACTGGAACGACGATCGTCGAATCCGCGGCGCAATCCAACAGTTCATGGCCGCCGGTGAACCTGCAGACGTCGGGGAGGCGCTGAGAATCGCCGACGCCTGGTCGACGGCACGACCGGGTCCGCTGTCGACTGCAGTGCGTGCCTCGATACGCCAGGTCCTTGCAAGTGGTTCTGCCGACGCGGAGTCGGACGAAAAGGCGCTGGTGGCCATTGATGCCGCGATCGCGTTCGATCCCTGGGATCCCGCATGGCGAATCGCCCGCGCGGAGCGGCTCGCCGATCTGCAACGGTGCGACGAGGCGATGCTGGCCGTCGCCGCTGCTCGAATGCTCGACGAGCAGCGTGCACTCGACCCGATCGTTCGGCTGGGTATGGAGGAACGACGACGCCTTGACGCGGTTGGCGTCAGATGTCGAGCTCGCGGGTCGGGCGACGCGTCCGTCGATTGACGAGGTAGATTCTTCGGAGGGCTTGCTCGCTGGGGCGAGATTCACTCGTCGACCGGGAGCAGGATCTCGCCGACGGTGCGGCTGAACGTGACGCCTCGACTCGGGGGGAATCGCTCGGCCCCCTCATCGCGGAGACCGGGTGCGTGATGCTCAAGGTATCGCTCGAACGCCGCCCGATCCGGGAATCGATATCGAACCGTGATGGTTTTCTCGTCTTCTTCTGGCTCGCTCCAGTGGACGACTTCTGCTCGGTCCCCACCACCCGCCAGCACCGCCTGCATGTGGCCGTATCGGAGCCAATACACGAATTCTTCGGCAACGTCGTTGTCTTCGAATCGCGCGGTGACCGTGTAGGCGATGGGCATCGCAGGATGATCGGGTATCCGCCGGTCGGTTCGCTTGCCATCGAACGGTCATCAACAAAGAAGGAGTTCGAGACCTTCGGGGTCACAGGCCTTCTCCCGGCCCGCTCACCGCCTTTACTCGGCTTCTGCGATCGCCTCCAGCACTTGGCTCGGCGTATAGGCGTCGCTCTTGAAGATCTCCTGGCCGTCGCGGTCATAGACGACGAGAAGGGGAATCGTGCGGCGGCCGGCTTCGATCAGCCTGGCCTGACCGTCCGGGTTTTCCCCGGTGAGGTCGATCTTCATGGGGATGACGTCAGCCCGTTTAAGTTGGGCGACCACATCTTCGTCGGCCAGCACGGTTGCTTCGAGGGTCTTGCAGTTCAAGCACCATTCTGCGGTGAAGTCGAGCACGATCACCTTGTCCTCAGCGATGGCGGTCGCGAAGCGTTCGGGTGTGTAGTAGACCCAGTCGATCGGACCCTTTGCGGTCATGGTCAGGCCGATCAGCACCGAAAGCGTGGTGATGAACCCGCCGACGACGGTAAAGATGATTCGGGGCGCCGCCTTCTTGGTGAGCTGAAACGTCTTGACCAGGAGCCACAACCCCGCGGCGGTACCGGCCGCGGCGACGAACCACCAATAGACGTGCGACGGCGGTTCATTGGGTTTGATCGTGAGACCGGCGAGCCCGCTGCCAATGAAGTAGATCCCGGCGGCCAGCAGCAGGAGTCCCATCACCTGCTTGACGACTTCGCTGGCGGGACCGGTCCTGGGCATCTTCTGAACCATCTTGGGGAAGGCGCTCAGGATCAGGTACGGAACGGCCATGCCGGTGCCGATCGAGGCGAAGACAATGAGCACGATTCCCGGTGACTGGGTGGTTGCCCACGCGGCCGCCGCGCCCATCAGTGGAGCGGTGCACGGCGTCGAGAGAACCGCGGTCATGATGCCGAAGAGGAACGATCCGCCCATGGTGTCGTGCCGGGTCTGGACGGCGTAGAAGCGGCTGGGAAGATTAATGGTGAAGAACCCGGCCATCCCGATCGCCATCACCGCGATGACCACGCCGACGCTGATCGTGAAGATGGGGTACTGGAAAAGCTGGCTGATCGACTGAAAACTCTTCACGCCGGCGATCAGGCCACCGAGCAGCATCCAGAAGAAGACCACGCCCAGCGACATCGAGAAGCCAAGTGCGAAACAGCGGCGTCGATTATCCGCGACGGCACTAAGCCCCATGATCTTCAAGGGGATGACAGGCAACACGCAGGGGGTGAGGTTCAGGAGCAGCCCACCGAGCGCCGCGACCAGCAGTAGAAGGAGAAAGCCGCCGCCGCCGGCGACGTCAACGGTAAACGCAAACCCGAAGACATCGAATTCGATGACCTCGGGGGCCTTGACGCCACTGCGAATCTTCCCAAAGACCGTGGGGTCAAACGCGTCGAACACGGGATCATCTTCGTTGCTGATCCCGCTCGCACCCACCGCGACGATCTCCAGCGAGCCAGTGATGACCATGTCGACAGGCTGCAGACAGACCCGGTCATCGCAGGCTTGAAAAGTGAGATCAAGCGAGACGTCGTAGGTTCCGATGGCCGCGTCGGGGTCGATGGTCAGCGGGACGAGGATCGCGATGCGACCCTCGTAGACGGCATACCGGATCGGGCCGTCTCCGAGATCCGCGAGCACACCGTGGATCTCGGGCCAGGTCGCGAATCCGTCATGAATCGTGAAGGGGGCGTCCTCCGCCGCGGGCACCGCGATCTCGGTTCGAATCGCGCCGTCGAATTCCGCCAAGTCCTCGGGCACGGTCACCGGCCCGGGCCAGACGTGCCAGCCCGCATCGAGGTCGAGAATCACCGCGACGACCACGTCGCCACCGGGGGCCGCGACGGTTCGCGAGAGTTGTATCTCGGTCCCGACCCGATCCCGGGAGTCGTTGAACTCGGAGGCGGCGTCGCCGTCAAATCCGAAGTCAAACTGAGCCAGGGCGGGGGTGTTGGCGAGCAGGAGTGGGCTCAGGACGATCAGGGCGAGGATCGTTCGGAATCGGTCGAGAATGCTGGGGTGTGGTCGCATGGAAATGGAATAGTACGACGTTCCCGTGCCGAGGAGCAGTCTGGTTGGGGGCGGCCCCCTCCATGACATTCCCATGCCGCATCCATGACGAACCGAATCCCGAGCGTGCACTCGGGATTCGGCGTCTGCGACTGTTCTTCGGGGGTTGATCAGCGGTTTCGACGGCGGCGAGCCATGCCGAAGCCGGCGAAGGCCAGCATGCCGAACGGGCCGGGAACCACGTTGGCGGCCAGGGTGCCGTTCGCGCTGTCCCAGGTGAAGCTGTCGAAGTCGCCGAGGGCGTAACCCCATCGGTTTCCAGCTCCGGCACCGCCGCCGCTGACCGGCCACTCGACGCCGTCTCGGATCGTCAGGATATTGCCCGTCATGGTCCCGAACAGGATCGTGCTGTAGGTGCTTGATGCATCGCCGGGGGCGGAGGCGTAATTGAGCGACCAGTCGACGGTGCCACTGGTGGTCAACTGGTTTCCTAGATAATAGGTATCGCCGCTGAAATCCAGAATGTAGTTTTCCGGGTCCACGTAGAAGCCGTCATAGTCGTTGGAGTAGCCGGTAGCGAAGCTGGAGTCGACCGTGCCGTTCAGATCCGAATCAACGTAGGCCGTCGACAGATCGAAGTTGAGCGTGAACGTGCTGACGAGTTGGTACTGATTCGAGCCGAGGTCGTTGGTGGTCGTGTTAAACACGGTCCCTGCCATGGCGCTTGATCCAATGGCGATCGCGGAAACGGTCGCCATGGTCATTTCTTTGGTGGTGATACGGGTTTTCATCTCAGTGCTCCTCTTTTCTTTCGTGTTGTCTTGTCTTGTCTTGTCTTGTCTTGTCTTGTCTTGTC
>CAJQQE010000018.1 GCA_905480395.1 uncultured Phycisphaerales bacterium | reverse complement strand
AATACTCGAAGCCGTCGTAGCTCTCGGGCCACAGGCGGAGCCAGAACTCTTCTTCCGCGGCGCCGCTGCCTCCATACGGACCGTTGGAGTGGAGATAGATCATGATCGGCGACGGCACGTCGGGGTCATAGGCTCCCGGAGTTCCGGCGTCGTCATTGGTCCAGACTGGCACCTCGGCGTAGGGAAACATCTCCCAGCAGGTCCAGTCGCCGCCACAGGACTCTTGCTGGGCGTGGACGGTCGCGAGCGGCGTCATCGCCGCAAGGGCGAGTAGAGCCGTGTGCATCATTCGAGCCATTGGTCGATCTCCGGGTTCGATTGGTTTCGAGGACGACCATCAGACTACGCGATCCATCTCCGATTTCACCAACGAATAGCGCCAAGAACGAATCAACTTCCGCGAAGACGCGATGAATGACCCGGGAAGGCCATTGCCGTCGTCGGCCTCGCTGTTGTTCTCGGCGGTCGGCCGTTCCGACTCAGTAGCTCTTCGCCCAGACCACCCGCTTCGCACTTGGTTCACCGGTGAACGGACACGTGCCGGGTCGGCCTTGGTCGTCGCAAAGCTTCTGGCCGTCGAGGGGGATGCAGCGGACCGTCACCGCGAGGTCGTTCTTGATCCGCTCCTCGAGCTTCGGGTCGCCGTTGAAGTGGGCCATCACGAAGCCCGCATGAATTGGGGCGGTCTCGTTGTCGGCAGTCTCGGGCGTCTTGAAGAACTCGTAGAACGCCTCTTCGGTGTCGATGACGTGGGTGTTCGCCTTGCGGAATGCCTTTGCCCTCGCAAGAAGTCCGTCTTGGATCTCCTGGAGGATGTCCGCGGCTCGCTCGACGAAGTCCTCGAGTTTGAGACTCTGCTTGTCCTTCGGTCCCTTGTCGCGGCGGGCCATGAAGACGTTGCCTTCCGCGACATCACGCGGCCCGATTTCTAGACGGATCGGGGCGCCGCGCTTGATCCACTGCCACGTCTTGTCGCCGCCGCGGAGATCGCGGGTGTCGTATTCCACTTCGATCACCCGGCCGCCGTAGACCTTGGTCTTGAGCGCCTCGATGAGCGTCTCGCAGAACGCCATGACCTCGTCCTTCGCCTCGGGCTTGTGGAGGACGGGCTGGATCACGATGTGCGCGGGCGCGACCATCGGGGGACAGAACATACCGTCGTCGTCGGCGTGGGTCATGATCGTGCCACCGATCAGCCGGGTGCTCACGCCCCAGCTGGTCGTCCAGCAGAATTCGCGGTTGCCTTCGTCGTCCTGGAACTGGATCTCCTGGGCCTTGGCAAAGTTCTGCCCGAGGAAGTGACTGGTGCCGGCCTGCAGCGCTTTGCGATCCTGCATCATCGATTCGATGCACCAAGTCTCGACCGCGCCGGGGAAGCGTTCGCCTTCGGTCTTCTCGCCACGGATCACCGGCATCGCGAGCCAGTTCTCCGCGAAGTCGGCGTAGACGTCGAGCATCTGCATCGTCTCGGCCTTGGCTTCCTCGTCGGTGGCGTGGGCGGTGTGACCCTCCTGCCAGAGGAACTCCGTGGTGCGGAGGAACATGCGGGTCCGCATCTCCCAACGGACGACGTTGGCCCACTGGTTGATCAACAACGGAAGGTCGCGATGGCTCTGGACCCACTTGGCAAAGGTCGCGCCGATGATCATCTCGCTGGTGGGGCGAACGACGAGGGGCTCTTCGAGCTTGCCCGCGGGCACGAGGCCACCGTCGGGACCCGCTTCCAGCCGGTGATGGGTGACCACCGCGCACTCCTTGGCGAAGCCGTCGACGTGCTCGGCCTCCTTCTCCAAGAATGACAGGGGAATGAATAGGGGGAAGTAGGCGTTCTTGTGGCCGGTGGCCTTGAACATGCCGTCGAGGCCCCGCTGGACGTTCTCCCAGATCGCATAGCCCCACGGCTTGATGACCATGCAGCCACGAACCGGGCTGGTCTCGGCGAGATCGGCCGATTTCACCACCTGCTGGTACCACTCGGCGTAGTTCTCCTCGCGGGTGGGGGTGATCGCGGTCTTGGGTTTGCCTTGTTGTTTTTGCTTCTGCTGGCTCATAGTGCGCCAAGGGTAGCGGGGAAGCCCGATCCGCATGCGGCCCGAGTCCTCCGTGACCGGGGGGTGCTACCGTTCTCAGATATGGAGCAGGCGAACGCATTCCCCGGTTGGCAGATCGTCGGCGACGGTGCGGTCGGGATGGCCTTGGCCTACCGGCTCCATCGACGCGGCGAGGCGGTCTGCCTGACCGGTCGGACGGCTCGGCCCAACCCATGGGCATTGACCTTCCAACATCCCCCAGATCCTGCCGCCGAATGGCCGTGTCCGACTGGATCCGGGCCGGGCGACCAGCGTGTGGAGCGGTTGATCATCGCGACCAAGGCTTTCTCGGTGGCGGAAGTACTCGATACCTGGGGCCCGAAGCTCGCCCCCGGGGCGCGGGTGTACTTCCTCCAGAACGGCATTGGTTTCCGTCGGTCGGGTGATCTTCCGGCCGACGTCTTGGCGCTGGATGTGGTCAACACGGGGTTTGCCGCGTTTCGGTCGTCGGATCACGCCGTGGTCCAGACCGCGTGCGAACCACTCTGGATCGGCGACGAGGCTGGTGGCGTGAGCCCTGCGAGTCCGGCGGTGTCCGATGACCTTGACCGCCTGGTGGCCGCCCGATTCCTGGTCAGATGGACGTCTGAAATCCGCGCCCAACAGTGGCTCAAGATCGGGGTGAACGCGGTGATCAATCCGCTCACCGCGATCTTCGGTTGCCGCAACGGCGAACTCCTCAAAGGTGAGGAGACACGGGACTTCGTAGATCGGCTCGGTGCCGAGAACGCTCGGGTCCTCGAGGCTCTTGGATTCCGCGAGCAGGCGGAAGGTCTCTCCGAAACCACCCGGCAGATCATCGGCGCGACCTCGACCAACGTTTCCTCGATGCTGGGGGATCTGAATCGGGGTCACGGCCGAAGCGAACTCAAGTTCATTAATCACCCACTGATCCAAGCGGCGGATGATCATGGCGTCCCGGTTCCGATCAACCGGTCAATCGCCGACCGTGCCGCGACGGCATTTCTGGAATCACGAGCTCGTTGATCGGAATGCGTGAATCGCGTCGCGGCACTGCTACGATCTCTGTGGATTTGTTTCCAGCGTGAACTTAGGAGGATTCCAACCGTGACGCCGCTTCGAGTCATCGCCGAAGATATCAAGATCGCCCATTCGATCTTCGCGCTGCCCTTTGCGGTGCTGGCGGCGTTCATGGCAGCCAATTTCGGCGGCATGTCATTCTCAAGCTTGGCATTGCCGCTGGGGTTGATCGTGGTGGCGATGGTGTTTGCCCGGACCGCGGCGATGCTCTCGAATCGGATCCTTGACCGTCGAATTGATGCGGAAAACCCACGCACCAGCGGTCGGGCGATTCCTTCTGGACGACTGTCTTTCAACGCCGCCGTGGTGGCAATGCTGGTTTCGTCGATCGGTTTTCTGTTGGTGTGCGGCCTCTTTGGCATCCTGCGCGACAACTGGTGGCCACTCTTGCTGGGCCTGCCGGTGCTCGCCTGGATCTGCGCCTACGGTTATTTCAAGCGGTTCACGTGGCTCTGTCATCTTTGGCTGGGCGCGAGCCTGGCACTGAGCCCGGTCGCGGCGGCCATTGCGGTTGATCCAGCCGCGCTTTCTGCACCGGCGATCTGGCTGTTGGCCGGCATGGTGCTCTGCTGGGTGAGTGGCTTCGATGTGATCTACGCCCTGCAAGACGTGGAAGTCGATCGCCGTGATGGGTTGAAGAGCATCCCGGTTCGATTCGGGGTGAGCGGCGCCATGAAATTGAGCCGGTTGCTTCACGTGTTCGCCAGCATTCTTCTGTTTGCGGTCTACCGGACCGAACCCGCGTTTGGACCGATCTTTCTCGGTGCCGCGATTCTCGTGGCAGTGCTTTTAATCATCGAGCATGCCACGGTCCATCGCTGGGGAACGACCCGAATGGCGATCACCTTCATGACCATCAACGGGATCGTAAGCATCGTCGTTGGTACCGCCGGTGCGATTGAATTGCTGCGAGCGGGCGGATGAGCCGCGGCCGCGTCCCGACCGCTCGGCCTCTGGATCCAGCGCTTCCGGTCTCCGACGAGATCAAGCGAGTGCTACGAGAGGAACTTCAGCAAGTGAGCGACGCGTGTGCGTCGCATGGATCCTGGGAAGTTCGAATGCGAAGTGAGGCGATCCGTCGGGCTCGAAAAGCACTCAAGCGGTTTCGAGCCGTTCTCGACCTCGCCAAAGGGTCGATCGATGCGGAGTCGCAAGAGGCGATGCGAATGGCGGCCCGTGATCTCGGGCGGCGGCTTTCACCGCTTCGAGATCGGGACGTGATCATGGAACTTCTGGCGCGTCTGCAAAAAGACACGTCAGGCCGGAAGAATCGGGAGGCGATTCGTCTCGCCTCGATGGTGCTCTCTGCGAGCCAGGCCATTCCCACATCTCGTGACCATCGTGAGGATGAAGCCATCGTGATGGCGGTTGGTGCCAAGATTTCGGAGTTGGCCGCGTGGCTTCAGGCCACGGATTTCGGAAAGGTCGATCGAGATTCTGTGATCGATCGATTCGAAAAGGCGTGGCGGCATCATCGGCATTGTTTTTTCGACAGGGTGCGAGACGATGACGATCTCTCGCGTCTTCACGAGACGAGGAAGCGGGTGATTCGACTCCAGCTCGGGCTCGGTGCGATCCGGAACGTCAGGTCGAAGTCGATCCGGCGCGAGATTCGACGGCTGAAGACGGTGGCGGGGACGCTCGGTCGTGATCGGGATCTCTCTCTCCTCGAGGATCTGATCACCACCCACGCCGATCGATTCCCAGATGTCGAACCACGAGCCAGGGTGGAGGCCGAGATCAGATCACGTCGGCGAATCTTTCAGCGAGATTCGCTGCGCAATGGCCGTGAGGCGTCGCGGGGTTCGCCGAAAGCCGCCCGCCAGCGTCTTGAAACGTGGTGGAAGACGGCGTCGAAACGGCCGCCGTCTGGAGCCTGAGCCGATCGCATGCCGTCAGGTCGCGAAGAGCTGGGTCGGGTCCTTAAACGCCTTGAACTCCAGCGCGTTCTGGCTGGGGTCCAGGAGGAACATCGTTGCTTGCTCGCCGGGGAGGCCTTCGAATCGAAGGTATGGCTCGATCACGAACGTGGTCCCGGCGGCGCGGAGCCGATCCGCGAGTTCGTGCCAAGTCTGCCACGGAAGTACCAGGCCGAAGTGCGGCACCGGGACATCATGGCCGTCGACCGCGTTGGAATCGGTGTCTTCCTCGGGCCTGTCGGGTTCGAGACCGTCGACCATGTGCGCAACGATCTGATGGCCATGAAAGTCGAAGTCAATCCACCGATCACTTGACCGTCCCTCGGCGCAGCCCAAGAGTTCGCCATAGAACTGGCGGCTCGATTCGAGATCACGAACCGGAAACGCCAAGTGAAACGGAGGAAGCGCCATCAGGTTGCGTCCGCCATCGGGGTGCTCGCGGCATCGATGCGTGGGAACAACGCGACCTTCTCGGTCTTCACGCCAACCATTGAATCGCCCCAGCAGACCAGTGCGTCAAGATTACCCTTTCCGGGATCGATGTCGCAGCCAATGGCGCTCCAGAGAGACTCCATTCGTTGTGGGAGCACCGGCCAGAGCATGATCGAGGCGATGCGGACGGCCTCGATGCAGCGGGCGAGCGTCGAGGCGAGCTCGTCTTGCCGTTCGGGATCCTTGGCCACCTTGAACGGTTCGGTCGCATTGATGAAGGCGTCGACGGTTCGAAGGAGTCCAATCCCGGCGGCGCAGGCGTCGTCGAGCGAGAAGTCTTCGAGCGCTGCTCGCCACGCGGTGACCGCCTCATCGGCAGACGCCTTCAGATCCCACCCGGTCAATTCGAATCCGGTGTCCGCCGGAACGACGCCGTCAAAGTACTTCCCGAGCATCGCAGTAGTCCGGCTCGCGCAGTTGCCCACGGTGTTGACGAGGTCGGAGGTGTAGGTTTCATGGAAACCGGCGGCCTGAAAATCCGCGTCGGTCGCGCCGAGTGGGCCGTTGTTGACCATGTACCAGCGCCAGGCGTCTAAACCGTACACGTCGAGGTATCGCTCGATGGTGGGCAGGTCGACGAAGTTGCCGAGCGATTTCGACATCTTCTTGCCTTCGCTGATCCAGAAGGAATGCGCGTAGACGCATCCCGGCATCGGGAGTTCGAGGGCCATCAGCACCGACGGCCAGATGACCGCGTGGAACCAGAGGATTTCCTTGCCGATGACGTGGAACGTCGCCGGCCAATAACGGTGGCGGTCATCATCGGCGTCGGCAAGGTTGAGTGCGGTGGCATAGTTCAGAAGGGCGTCGATCCAGACATAGATCACGTGCTCTTCATCACCGGGGAACGGAATGCCCCAAGTGAAATTGGTGCGGGTGATCGGAACGTCCTGCAACCCGCCTCGAAGTCGGCCCAGCACTTCATTGCGACGAGCATCCGGTTTTACGAAGCCGGGTTGGTCGGCGAACAACGCTTCGAGCCGTTCCTGATACGCACTGAGTTTGAAGTAGTAATTTCTTTCGTTGGCACGGACCAGTGGCTTGCCAGAGATCGGACTCTTGAAGTCAGTCTCCTTCGCCTTGGTTTCGGTGACGTACTCTTCTTGGCCTTCGTCGTACCAACCTTCGAATTCGCCGAGGTACACGTCGCCGGTCTCGAGGAGACGCTTCACGAGCGATTGGACTTGGCGTTCATGCCGGGGCTCGGTGGTCCGGATGAAGTCGTCATTGGTGAGGTTGAACATCCCCATCACCTTTTGAAATTCCGCGGCATTTTCGTCGGCGAGCGCTTGGGGTTCGATGCCCTGGGATTGAGCGGACTTCTCGACCTTGACTCCATGCTCGTCGGTTCCGGTCAGGAAGAACACGTCTCGGCCCGCGAATCGCATGGCCCGTGCCCAGACATCGCAGAGGGTCGTGGTATACGCGTGCCCGATGTGTGGGCGGTCGTTCACGTAGTAGATCGGGGTGGTGATGTACGCGGGCGACTGGTCTGGCTTCTGGTCGGGATGGAGGGGTGCGGATTGGCTCATGGGACTCGGAGTGTAATGGAGAGGAAGGTCTCGGCCTTCCGCGTTCTCTGATCCGAGGTTCCAGTCGGGAATGCCGATACGCTTTACGGTGGGGAGAATCCCTCTGAAGTTTAAGGCCCGCGGACCCACATGGGTCGTGAGCCGGGAACGGCAGAAACCCGGCCGGGGAGAATCTCGTCCGGAGCGTCATGTGGTCCATCAGGGCCATCAGGTCCATGGCCGCGAAGAAGGAAAGATGAATCAGTGTCTGACTCGACCAGCCCCCACCACCCCACGCCTCGCCGACCACCGGCCCGCATCTCTGGCCCCGCCGTTCTGGCAGCGCTCTCTTTGGTGGCCGCGGCGATTCTCTTCGGAATCTACGGCCCGCGAATGCAGCAGCGAGGTGTCCCACTCGATGGCACGCCATTGGCGGATCTCCTTCAGGCCATCTCCCGGTCTGCGACGACCGCGCCGCCGATCCGCGTCGATGAGCTGGCAGATCCGCTGGAAAAGACTCGGCAAGCCACCCGCGACCTGGGTGAGGTTCTGGGGCCGGGCATCGAGCCCCCCGTTCTGGACGAAGTGGGCCTGGCGCTGGTTGGATCGACCATTGAACGAGACCTGGTGGGCACCTCTGGCGTGCAGTTGACCTACGAGTCCAGCAAGTCCGGTGAGCGGGTCTTCATCTTCGAAGTGGCGGACGCCGCTCGCTTCACGCACTTCGATCCGCTCGGGCGGCATCTTCCGCTTCTTCCGGGGGCCAAGATCGTCGAGGAGATCGAACAAGGGACCGAACGCCTCGGTTTGGTGATCCTCGGTATTGATGGCCACGCGACCGTGATTATCGCCATCAACCTCGAAAAGGCGATCTTGATCGCCAATGTCATTCGTCCGGTGCTGACTTCGGGGGATTCAGGTTCGGAATCCTCGGTAGGCGGGCTATCCTGAGAGGGTGAAATCGGTCGATGGACAACTCTGACAACGGGTTTTTTCTGCCTGGCCACGCTCACGATTTCCATCTGGATCCCATCATGTTCCGATTTGCGGTCGCTTCTCAACTTCCTCGCCAGTCCTTCACCCTGTGCCTTTGGTGCGTCCTTGGGGCCACGTGGCTCGTGACGACGCCGGCAGAGGCGCAACGAAAAATCGATGGACGGCGGTACGGCGGTGGAACGAGTGCTGGTCAGGCGCTGGGAAATGGCACCGGCAATCGTCCCAACGGGCAGTTGGGCCGCGATGCGTTGGGCTCCGGGAATGCCCTCGACGGGAACCTTGAAGTCGGAAGTGGTGGGCGCAACGGCTATTCACCTCGGGCGGCGGCCTTCAGCTATCAGGCGATTCAGGCTCGGAATCTTGGCGTCACGAATAACGTGGCGGGTGGTCGTGGATTCCGTGGGGATCCGGGCTATACCGCGCCCCGCGATTTTCGGGGTGCCGTGGGCGGCGATGACATTTACGGATTTCAGCGCGATTCAGCCCTCAGTAGCATGCAGTTCCTGACCAGTCCACAGCGGCTCGATCCGCTGAATATCACCAACAATAAGGGAGCCTTTCAGTATCGAAGGGACTTCACGTCACTTCCCGAGGTCAACAATGCGTTTGCGGCCCGCCAGATCGGCGATGCGCAGATCAGACTTGACCGAGCAAACTCCGCCATGACCACAGGATCACTCCTGACCACGGCGGCGGTTCCGGAAGATTCGGGTTTTACTCGAGGCACGATTATGAGCTCGACGCTTCGGGGAATTCAACCCAATCCACGGTCTGGAGAATTCGTACCGCAGAACCTTTTCGACGAAGCGCTTTTCTTCGATGCCATCCAGGACTCAGACCCTCAAGAAGCGATCAATGCCTTGCAACCTCGCCCCTTTCGATCTCCTTGGGAGGACGAGGATGGCAAGCGCCTCAAGCCGAAGCAGCAGATCGATGGAAAAATGTCCAATGGGCTGAACTCCTCCACGCCCTATGAGATCATCGTGCAACGGATCGTGGAGAATTATGCAGGCCGCGATGATGTGAACATTGATGACAGCGGCGTCCTGCGGATGCGGGAGGATCGAGCGCTGATCGAAGCGAGGCTCTTAGCACCGAGGATCGGGACCCTCGAAGACGTGAGACCCTCCGGCAGTTCCGGGAGCTTTGAGGGCTTCGCTCGGCCCGAAGATGATCCGGAAGCCGGGATCGGCCCAGCGTTCCGGCACTCACCAACGGAGTTTGAACTCGAAGCGGTTGAGGCTGAGGAGGCGCAGAATCAAGCGGCGGCCGCAGGGACCGACCCGCCTGCTGACGGAGAAACCAGTTCTGAAGAAAGCGACGAGAATCTCAGGTCCGCCGAAGCACTCTTCGAGATCTATCGGCATCGAACCGAGGTGGGGGATCTTGGAAACAGCGGTGTCTCCGAACGAGCCAGAGAATTCATGGATGACGCCGAGGGATTCATGCTCGCGAACAAGTACGCCAAAGCAACCGACCGGCTCAAGGATGCTAAGCGGCTCAGTCCAGGAAATCCGATGATCGAAGCGGGATTGGCGAATGCGCAGATCGGTTTCGGCGCATATTTTTCGGCCGAGATCACATTGGCCAAGCTCTTCACTCGCAATCCCGAACTCGTCGGCGCCGTCTTCAGTGATTCGAAGATCATCCCGAACCGAACGACCCTGATGATCGCGGCGAACGACATCAAGAGCAGGATCACGGCGGGCAGGGACGCGGCGTCAACGCGGAACGCCGGGCTTGGGCTGGTCCTCGCCTACATCGGATGGCAGATCGAAGATCAGTCCATGATTGAGACTGGGCTTGACGAGATTCTCAAGTCTCCACAAGCGGGGCTCGAAGAGTTGTTGCGTGCGATCTGGCTTGCGGCCCCGACGAAGTGACGCCCCGAACTTCTCCGCCGCTCAAGTGCCGGCAGGGCCGGTAAGAACGGCCGATTCGCGGTGATCGTGGGTCGAGTCAAAACCAGACTCGGGATTGCTGGATTGGTGGGCGGACGGCTGCCGATGAATCGGTATGAGCATTTCCGGCGTCCCTCCCGAGATTTCAGCGCTGCAAGCGACGCAGGCCCAACGCGAAGCCGCCAAGGCTCGTGACCGCGCTCGCTTTGGGTCCGAGCGAGGCCGGAAAACCAACGCCGAGGATGAACAATTTCGAGTTGCCGGACTCGAAGATTCGGCCGCGATCCGTGGTCTCGACGAGGACGAAACCGTCGCCGATGAACGCAGTCGACGGCGACGCGAATCACAGCAGGAAGAGATTAGCGGTCGGCGCGATTCCCCTCCGGAAGACGAAAGCTCACGACTGGACATCACGGCTTGAAGGTCGGTCGGTAGGGCGTCTACGACGGACGGTCAGTCAGAACTACCGCCATCACGTTGCAGTCCACGAGCCGACCGAACGCCGAGATTCCGGTGAATTCGCAGCGTCGCGTCAGACTTGTTGAGCGTATAGAAGTGGATGCCGTCGACCTGATGATCGAGGAGGTCTCGGCATTGCTCGGTGGCCCAGTGAATGCCGATCTCGGTGATCGACTCGTCGTCACCATCCGCGGCTCGAGCAAGTGAGCGTTGCAGTGACGCGGGAAAGACGGTTCCGGCCGCGAGTTGGGCCATTCGGCGCACACTCTTGCGAGTGCTGATTGGCATGATGCCAGCGATGATCGGAATCTCGATTCCGGTCAGTCGACAACGGTCCTTCCAATCATGGAATGCATGGTTGTCGAAGAAGAGTTGAGTGCAGATCCAGTCGGCGCCGGAATCGACTTTCGCCTGAAGATGATCCATGCACTCGAGTGTGTTGGGCGTATCGGGGTGGCCTTCGGGAAAGCCCGCCACCCCGATCTTGAATTGATGCCCGTGTCGTTCACCGAATGACTGAATGTGTGCGACGAGGTCGGCGGCGAAGTTGAAGTCGCCTTCGGTCACTTCGGCACCTTCCGCCGGTGGATCACCGCGTAACGCCAGAATCGCGTCGACACCTGCTTCGGCGTACCGCTCGAGAATTCGGTCGATCTCGTCGCGCCGGTGACCCGCACAGGTGAGATGGGGCACGGGTCGGAGGCTGGTGTCCTTGATCAGGCGTTCGACGAGATCATGAGTGCGATCCCGGGTCGTTCCCGCCGCGCCGTAGGTGACCGAGACGAACGATGGCTCCAGCGGGACCAGTTCGCCGATTCGGCGATCAAGGGCCAGCCAGCCAGGGGGCGTCGCGGGGGGGAAGAACTCAAAGGAGATGGTGGGGGAGCCGTCAGCCCCGATATCGGTCATGTTTGAAGTGTAGTGAGTTGGGAACGGCGGTCCTTCATCCGGCTGCTCGATAGACTCCGGAGTGTGCCATCCCGCCCGCAAATTCCCGCCCGGACTGTGAAACGGCTCACGCTCTATCTTCGAGAGGTGGAACGTCTGCTGGCACAAGGCGAGAAGCGGGTGAGTTCACGCCAACTTGGCCAAGGACTCGGCGTCACCGACACCCAGATCCGGAAGGACCTTTCTTGGTTCGGCCAATTTGGACAAGCGGGGGTCGGTTATTCCATCGAGGATCTGGCAGCTCGGCTCCGAGGGATCCTGGGTAAGGATCGAACGTGGAAGACAGCGCTGGTCGGTGCTGGCCGCCTCGGACAGGCGATCTTGTCCTATGGTCCCTTCGCACGAGATGGATTCGAGATCGCCGCGGTCTTTGATGCTGATCCGAGTCTCATCGGTTCTGAAGTTGGCGGTCGACGCATTCGTCGAATGGAAGAGCTCGACCAGATCGTGCGGGATCGAGAGATCGTATTGGGGATCATCTCGGTCCCCAAAGAGGCCGCGCAAGCAACGGCAGAGCGTCTGATTGAGGCGGGCGTGCTGGGCATCCTCAATTTCGCGCCGGTCCACCTCGACGTGGCGGATCGAGCCAGTGTGGTGAGCGTGGATTTTTCGGCGAGGCTTGAGCAGTTGGCGTTTCAAGTGTCGCTTGGCTTAAAAGGATCGATTGATGGCGATGATTGAGTATCCCTCTCTTCTTCGGACAGTGGCCCTGATGGTCGTGCTTGGCACGGCCACTCAGATGGGCATCGGTTGCAGTGTTCAACTTGGTCCCAGCGAGGGGAGTGTTTCGAAGGCCGCGGAGATCCGAGCGTTGAAAGAGGAGGTCGTCCGCCTAGAAGGCGAGAAGGCTCGACTCGAAGGCGATCTGCAAGGGCTTCGAGCCGATCTTTCACCGGTTGAAGTCGAACGTCGGGCCGGTATCCCCGCGGCGATTCGCGTGGCCGTGGCGTCCGGATCAACGGTTCGGTTGGGCGACGCGGGCTCGGAATTGAGGCTTCGCCTTCGCACCGAGGATGCGTTGAGTCGATTCGTGCAGACGACCGGACCGGTCGCGATCTCGGCCATCGCCTTCGATGCCGCTCGGCTGCCCGTTTCCTTGGGCGATTGGAAGATCGATGCGGCAGCGTGGCGGAGCGCCCTTCGAGAGGGATTCACCGGAACGGCCTATGCGGTTGACCTGCCCCTCCTCAGTAGTACATTGGATCTCTCGTCTGGCATCGAGGTGCTGATTCGAGTGGAGATCAAGGATCCGAGGGCGGCGGAGCCGCTGACTTCCGAATTCTCGATTCCCGTGACGGGCCCATTGCCGGAGAGGAATCCCGTATGAATCAGTTCCGTTTCAGTTGCCGATCACGATTCCGACTCGCCTCTCGGGTCGTGGCGCCACTGCTGATGCTGGCGATCTTGGGCGGTTGCCAGAAGATTCTCTTCAACCCGGATGACCCGCGGACCCAGTTCGAGGTGCATGACCGCATGAGACAGCGGTACATCCCCTTGGAAGAGCAGGACGTCTTCGGGCAGCCTCAACCGGCGCTTCGTGCACGTCTTTCTCCGGACTCCTGACGTCCTAAAACGGTCCGGTATCATCCCGGTGGCTGGTACGACCGGTGGCATCGCGCCAGTTGCACCGATCCAACTTTCTGGCGCTCCATGGAACGGAACCAGCAGAGATCCCTTGTTTGATGAATGCTGCCCCTCGGTTCTGACCGATGGATGAGGTAGAGAGACGCATGGGCAAGAGAAGCAAGAGAAGGTCGTCCCGATCGGCGGGATCGACGCATGGGATGGGCTCGCAAGGACCGCGAGCTTCAATGAGGGCATGGAGGGCATGGCAGCGTGACGAATCAGACCCAACTCGCTGAACCTAGTGGTTTTAACTATCGGACGCAGATCGTCTGGATCGCCTTCATGGCGTGTATGACGGTCTTCGGTCTGTTCTTTATTCTGACCAAGCCTGATCCAAGTCGTGCGTTGGGTGACCTTCCGCTTGCATCAACGTCGGCATTACTGACGCCGGATCAGACTGGCGTCAGGGACGGCTTTGGCCCGCAAAGAGCTGATCTCAAGACCCTCTGGAACAAGATCGTCATTCACGATTCGGGTTTCTACTTCGATGATGCGGAAGACATCACGCGGCGGCACGTCGCCGCTGGACTTCAGGACATCGGCTACCACTTCGTGATCGGGAACGGAAACGGCAACCTCTCCGACGGTCAGATTTTCGTGTCGAATCGTTGGGACCTGCAACTCGCCGGTGCCCACGTCGCATCGCGAACCGGGGCGGATCCGCTCGATGCTGATCAACTCAACCGCGTGGCCATCGGCATCTGCTTGGTGGGGAATGGCGAGCAATCGACCTTCACGCCCTCGCAGACTCAGGCCCTTGCCAATCTGGTGACGAACCTTCAGAGCCGTCTGAATATTGCGGACGGGGCCGTGCTTCTGCACTCTGATCTCAGCGATGTTCGCAGCCCCGGTCGGTTTTTCCCCGCGGCGAAGTTCGAAGCGCACCTCTCAGGTACTGGTAACTAAAGGCCTCCGGACGCCCTCAGGACGATTTCGGAGGGCTTCGAACGGTTGATCGGAAGCCGACCATGCGGCATGGACTGCAATCGCTCTCGATCGGGACTGTCATGTCACATCCAGTCGAACTCTTTGGATACCCGGTGCTCGGACGGCTTGGTGACGGCGCGGCCAGCACGATCTATCGAATCCGAGACCCACATTCAGGCGAGGAATATGCGCTCAAGCATGTGGTGAAGCGAGGCGACAAGGACCAGCGGTTCATCGATCAGGTGGTCGAGGAACATCGAATCGGATCCCGGTTCAGCCACGATTCGATTCGTCGAATCGGCCGATTGCTTCGAAAGCGCCGCAAATTCCGGGTCGCGGAAGTGGGACTGATCATGGAGTACGTGGATGCTCCAGGTCTAGACTCGGTGGAAGACAAATCACTGCTCGAGAACGTCAGGCTCTTCACGCGGATCGCGGAGGGCCTCCTATCGATGCATGAGGCTGGAATTGTCCACACAGACATCAAGCCAACGAATGTGCTGGTCGACGATTCGGTCGTGAAGATCATCGATCTCGGACAGGCTTGTCCGATCGGGACCACGAAAGAACGAATTCAGGGCACTCCTGGCTATATCGCGCCGGAGCAGGCCCATCGTCGTCGCATCACCGAGCGGACAGACGTTTACAACCTTGGTGCAACCATGCACTGGGTGTTGTCGGGGAAGTTGATCCCGACCGCGCTCCCGCCCAGGGGATCCGAGAGCGGTCTTGCCACCGGTCCGCTGGGGCCTGATCGCATTGCACCCGCGACTCCACTGACGGAACTCGTCCCCGGAACACCGGTCGAAATCTCGGACCTTGTGCTCGATTGCGTTCGGGTCTCCAGGGGCGATCGTCCCTCCACGATGATTCCGGTGATCGATCGACTTCTTCGAATCGATCGAATGCTGCAGGCCTGATGAATGAGCGGCGATGAGTCATCACCGGTAGCCTCGGCGACATGCCCGAGCGATTCAACGACATTCTGATCGATCTTGACGGCACACTCGTCGATTCGATCGAAGGTTTGCACGCCGCCTGTCTGGCGGCCGCGGAAACCATCGGACGTCCACGCCCCGATCTTGAGTTCGTTCGTCGAAGCATTGGACGCGGATCAGACCGGCTGCTTCATCTGGTGCTCCGCCGGGATGCGGAGGCGATGTTGGATCCGGACTTGCACCGACAGGCCCGGACGGCCTTCGACCGTCACTATGCGTCCGCCTGCGGCGGCGGTTCGCACCTCCGAGAGGGCGTGGCGGAGAGCCTCATGACACTTCGCGCCGAAGGGCGTCGTCTCGTGGTCGCGACCAACAAGCCTCGCCGACCAGCCGAACTTGTCTTGAGGCATCTCGGCCTTGACGACCTGATCGATGAACTCTGCTGTCCTGAGGATGCCGGGTGCCTCAAGCCCGATCCGGATTTTGTGTCGGCAGCGGTGGGGAGTACCGACCGAAGCAGCGTGCTCTTGGTCGGTGATTCTGGGGTCGATGGCGACACGGCGGACGCGGCATCGATTCCTTTCATTGCGGTACGTGGCGGCTACAACGAAGGAAGGGACATCGCGACACGAATACCCTCCCCAGCGGCCGTGATCGAAACGCCAGCGACCCTCCCGGCGGCGATTGGCCAACTCGAGGCTTGAACGAATCTCGAGAGCGGTTCCATAGAAAAACTCGACGCCACCTCTTCGGAAGCGTCGAGTTTGAGGTTATGGTCGAGATCGCTCTGGATCAGCCGGCTTGACGCTCTTCGGAGTGGCCAATTGTTTGACTTCCGGCGGCGAGCATTTCCGGATGACCGCAGAAAACATCAAACGTGGTCTCGTCGAGGAGCGAATTCATCGCCTGTTCGACGCGGCCGATCCGGTCGGACAATCCGTTTGGTACTGAGACGCCACAGATTTCACTCCCGACGAAGCCGACTCGGCTGCTTTCGGGGCGTTCGAAGATCGCCCAGACATCTCGAAGGCAAATCTCACGGGGGTCTTTCGCGAGGGCATATCCGCCGCCGGGTCCGGGAGAGCCGCTCACGATTCCGGCCTGGCTCAAGGACGAGAGCAACTTTGCGACGAAAGGACGTTGGAGTCCGCGGCCGTCGGCAATGTCTGCTGCGGAGACGCGTCGAGTCGTTGGGCCTTCCCAGAGCGCAGCGAGGTAACTCACGGCGGCAATGGCGGTTTCGGTCTGCTTTCCGTACATGGGGTCTCTCTCAAAAAAGTGAACTTTGTCTTCTATGAAAATCGCAGCGGAAGGAGGCCCAGATTCAAACCTCTCAAGATCGAGCGATAAGATGACCGTGATTTCCGGGTGATTGAGGATTTCTCTTGCTGGAGCAATCGAAATGGTTTCTAAGGTCTCGCCGATTGAACTGATCTTTGAAGACGGGGCCCGCATGACGGCGGATCCGGTCGCAAATCCTGAGGCGTCCATCGTGGTCGGCCGGTCTTCTGAGTCCGGAATTCGCCTCCTTGGCGACTCCATCAGTCGCCAGCACGCCTCGCTTCGATCCGATGCTTCAGGATGCTGGTTTGTTCGCGACCTCGGAAGCCGGGGCGGAACGACCCTGAACTGGATTCGACTCGACGAATCGGAAGCGCCGCGGGTTCGGACCGGCGACCGATTACGATTCGGCGATACAGAGGTTGTTGTGAACCTCCCCGAAGGGGACGGGCAGGAGAGAGAAAAAGAGAAAAATCTCAGTATTGAGGCTAACCAGGAGACAAGCCAGGACGATTTCCGCACTCGGGGAAGCCTTCTGCTCCGGCTGAATGCCTCTGGAACGATGGAACGGGAGATCGGCTGGAAAGATTTCTATGACCGCTATGTCCCGTTGATCAAGGGATTTGCGCGTCGTGCTGGGGCCGGGGAAGAGGCGGCGGAGGACGTTGCTCACGAGGTCATTGCCAACTTCTTCCGGGCATCCCACCGGTTTCAATATGACGCCAGTGCCGGGCGGTTCCGGGGCTACCTGAAGGCGGCGACCCTCAATGCCATGCGGGCGAGATGGCGGAAGCGAAAGGGCTTGGTCAACGTCGAGGACGAAGCCGGGCTTCCGGTGGAGGATTCCAACGAGCTGGATGTGGCCTGGGATCAGGAATGGACGCGATCCGTGATCGATCGGGCGATCGTCGCGGTGCGGATCAACGGCAAGCAGAGCGAGCAGTCCTGGGAAGCGTTTGATCTCTACGGCCGTCGGGGGGTGCCGATCGACGAGACCTCGAAGCGGCTTGGGATGACCGCGGAGGCGATTCGCCAGGCAAAGAGCCGGATCTCAAGGCAGATTCGAGGAGAGATCGAACGAATCCGGTCTGAAGAGGGCTGAGCTCGGTCAGTCTGTTCGATCGAGTTCGAGAAACTCCACGCCAGCTTCGTCAAACACGGTCCGGCTCTTTTCGATTGAACCGAGCCAGTGGGCATCGCCTTCCGCAGGCTGGTAGGTGACCACGGTGGTGATACCTGCCTGAACCAGTGCGATCGCGCAGCTCACGCACGGGAAGAACGAAGAATAGACCGCGCAATCGATCGGGCTCACGCCGTTTCGGGCGCACTGGATGATCGCGTTCATCTCCGCGTGCACGACGAGGTCGTACTTGGCGGGTCGTTCGAGTCGCTCCGGTCGGTCCTCAACACCTCGTGGGAGACCATTGAATCCGGTCGAGACCACTTGTTTGTTGGGTGAGACGATGACCGCGCCGACGCCTCGAGATGGATCCTTGCTCCAACTGGCGATTTCCTCGGCCAGGGAGAGAAATCGGCGGTGCCATTTTTCACTGAACGGGACCGTCATCGCTTGAGCGCCTCCGCGGGGATGGGTTGGAGTTCAAAGTTGGGGCCGGACCATTTTAGGATCAGGTCGTCTTGTCCGGTGCCTTCGAAGTAATCGAGGCGAAAGGGATGAAGACCTTTTTCAAGGGCGATGACGCCACTTTTTTCGAGCGCCGAGTGCAGGCCGTCGTTATCGACCACGACCACGTCGCCGATTTTGAGTCTGCTGCCGTCGTCGGAATCGAGCGAGAATCGGTACACCCCGGTTTGGGGGGCTTCGAGGAAACCGGTAAATCGAACCGCGAAATTCTCGGGCCGAGGTTGCATTGAGAGGTCGATCGAGGTGGCGACACCCTCCGTCGCCGGCTTGATGTCGGCGAAGTCGGCAACGGTCTCGAAGGCGCCCAGGTGCGTCGTCCAGCGAAGGCCGGGCCGGGAGGTCAGGGTCTGAACTGCTCGCAGTGGTTCCACTCGTCGGAGTGCTGCCGTCGCGACGCTGCCGACCGGCGAGCCCTCGAAGAAGCAGCGGGCCATGACCGTGGCGGAGCGCCGAATCTCGATGGGGCCAATTCCACCGTTGGCCGAACCAAGTTCGGGCGTGGTCCCATCAAGGGTGTAACGAATCTCCACGTCATCGCTGACAGCGGAGAAATTTAACGTCGCCGATTCAAGAAAGATCGGCTCGGTGACGTCGATACTCGGCGCCTCAACAACGATCGCGGGGCCTTCGATATCGAGTACCAGCACGGTGTCGATTCCCGGCGACATGCCCTCAGGAAGTCGAATGACAAGATCAGCGCCCGCTCGTTCGACGGCCAGCGGTCCCGCGCCAGGTGTCGCCAAGAGATAGGCGCCGCGTTCCACCGGATCATTGAGGATGCCCGGAAGTCTGATCACGTCGGATGCCGGCGAATCAAAAACGTGCAGGTAGAGACGTTGATTCCCGTCGGGGAGATTCCGTCGTGTGCAGCGACCCCAGTCCAGGTCCGTGAAACAGGATGCGAAAGTGCCGTGGATACTCTCGTTGTTGACCTGCATCCAATCGCCGATGGCGGCGAGTCGATCGATGGACTCTTCGGGGAAGCGGCCGCGTTCGTCCGGTCCCACGTTCAGCAGGAAGTTGCCACCCTTGCTGGCAATATCGACCAGTTTGCGTAGGAGTTCCTGGGTCGGCTTGAATGCCACGTCGAACGATTGGTATCCCCACGACCGATTCATGGTCATGCAGGTCTCCCAGTCGACGCCAAAGGGCATGCCGGTCGCGGGAATTTCCTGTTCGGGCGTTCCGAAGTCGCCTCGGTATCCGCCGGATCGAGTGAGTCCCGCCATACCAGTCCGTCCGGTGTCCACGCGATTGTTCACGATCACCGCAGGGTCGATGGTGCGAACAAAGTCGTACATCGCCTGGCCATCTTCGTGCGTCCACGTCCCTTCCCACTCCCCGTCGAACCAGAGCACCGCGGGCTGGTATCGATCGACGAGTTCCTGGAGCTGCCCCTTCATATATGCGACGTACCGTTGGTAGTCGGCGCCGTCGGCCGGGCGGTCATCCCACGCGCGTCGAGGGAGGTAGTCGGGTTGAGTCCAGTCCATGATGGAGTGGTAGAGGCAGAGAACGATTCCCTCGTTGCGGCAGGCTTCGGCGAGCTCACCGAGGATGTCGCGGCCGAACGGCGTCCCTTCAACATCGAAGTCCGTCAGTTCGCTCGGCCAGAGGCAGAAGCCATCATGGTGCTTGCTGGTGATGACGATGTATTTCATGCCGGCGTTCTTCGCGATCATCACCCACTTCATGGGATCAAAATCGACCGGGTCGAATTGCTGTTGAAGCGGCATGTAGTCGTCAGGGTGAATCTTCACGGAGTTGAGGATCCACTCCGCACCGCCGGTTCGTCGCCCTTCCCAGTACCCACCGGGGATTGCGTAGAGGCCCCAATGGATAAACAGACCGAACCGGGATTCGCGCCACCAAGCCATCCGGGCGTCGTGTTGGTCGGGCGACTCCGCGAGCGGCGTTGCCACGCGGGATGGAAGCTCGGATGGCCACCACGAATCTTCCGGAGGCGGAACAGCGCCGGCCGAGAGAAGGGCATGGATGAGTAGGCTGCAGGCGATGGGCATGGTGGTTCTCCGTCACAGATCGTATCGGAGCGGCACCACACGTCGAATCGAGGCCACTCGACTTCAGGCTGGCGGCCTGGGATCTTCGCCGCCAAGGTCGAGGCTCCAGTATCCGATGTCGTGCCAGCGATCGAACTTCCAACCGATCGCCGGCAGTCTGCCTGCCGGTTGGTAGCCGATGCGTTCGTGCATTCGGACGCTGGGGTCGTTTGGCAGGGTAATCACGGCGACGGCGATTCGGAATCTGGCGGCGCGGAGGGCATCGAGAAGTGCGAGGGAGAGTTCGGTACCGAGGCCTCGACGGTGTTCGGTCGGCCGGATGTAGACCGAGGTCTCGGCGGCGAAGCGGTAGGCGGCCCGATCTCGAAATCTGGTGGCGTAGGCGTATCCGGTGATGTCGCCCGACTCGTTTTCGGCGACGAGCCACGGGTGTGTTTCTAGCGTGCGTTCGATTCGTTGGGCCATCTCGGTGGTGTCGGGCGCGATCGACTCGAAACTCACCACCCCTCGATCCACGAAGGGGGCGTAGATCGCGGCGATCTGAGCCGCATCGTTGGGTATCGCTGGTCGAAGCACGAGTGGACGATACCATTTGAAGGGGCCCGTCTACGACTTCGCGCCGAGCGGGCCGCGAACCAGGAGTCACCCATGCCGAGAATCACCGTCAGTGGCATCGCCGTCGACGCCGCGATCATCTTGCTGGTTTTATCCATCGGATCCATCACAGCCGTCGCCTCCAGTAGTCGCGCTGACCCGCCGATGCTGCTGGGCGTGCCGGCGTCTTGGAACGACCAGTCGAGTACGGATCTTCCGCATCACGATGGTTTCGGTTGGTACGTCCTTCCGGTGCGGATTCCCGCCGACTGGCAGTCTTCAAATCTTCGTCTCGACCTTGGGTCGATCGACGATGCCGATGAAACGTTCTTCGATGGGGTTCGGGTTGGCGGCACGGGTGGGATGCCTCCACGGGGTCGGAGTGCCTGGCAGGCCGATCGCCGCTACTCGGTTCCCGCCGAACTGGTGCGACCGGGTGGAACCAGCATCATCGCAGTTCGCGTGCACGATTCGGGCGGCAATGGCGGAATCTGGAGTGGCGAGCCGCGACTCGAAGGTCCCGACGGCGCCCTCGACCTGTCCGGCACGTGGCTGTTCGTGACTGGAGATGAGCCTGGGGCGATTGACGCGGAGGCGGGAGCGGCACGATGGAAGGAACTGCGAGATGCCTCGGCCAATGCTGGTGTGGAACCAGCTGGGGGGGTCGCGTCCGGCTGGATCGCGGCGAGCCGCGCGGATTCACCAGTCGGCGATGTCCTCTGGTACGAACGCCCCGCGGACGCCTGGACGAAGGCGCTTCCGATCGGAAATGGCCGCCTCGGTGGAATGGTGTTCGGCGATCCGCTGGGGACGATCCAGGTGAGTGAGGAATCGGTCTGGGCCGGCTCGCCGATCGATCGGCATCGCGATCCGCCAAATGACGCGCTGCAACGGGCCCGGGATCTCTGGTTTGCCGGCGACGTCACCGGGGCGCAGCGGATCATGCAGCAGGAATTCATGAGCGAGCGGCTCACCCGCAGTCATCAGACGCTGTTCACGGTGGGAACTCGCTGGGTCGACGATCTCGACGCGATCAGCGACTACCGAAGATCGCTCGATCTTGGGACCGGGGTCACGGAGACCACGTTCTCGGCGAACGGACATCACTATCGATGCCGAATGTTCGCAAGCGAGGCGGACGACGTGATCGTGGTGCGATGGGAGACCGACGCACCCCGAGGCATGCATGCCGCGGTCGCGATCGGGCGAGACCGCGCCCACGACGGAGGCACGGTGGTCGGCGGCGACGCGTCTGCGACGAAAGACGAGAAGTCGTTGATGCTGTACGGGCGTGCGATCAACGGAACGCATCCGGGCGTGCGATACGCCGGAATCGCGGTGACCAAGGGTGATGCGCTGCACGAGATTGGCGAAGCGATACCGGTACCGGACGATGAGATCCTGGGACGCGTTCGAAGTCATTCCAAGATCGCCCGCCGCGTCCGCGCCTACACCGTGGTGATCGCCGGTGCGACCGACATGCCGGGATACGGCGTCGAGGATCCCCGGGCCGAAGTCGAACGAATCGCGTCGGTGGCACTGGACCGTGACTTCGACGATCTCCTTGGCCGCCATCTTGCGTCGTTTCAACCCCCGTTTCAGCGGGTGTCGATCGATCTCGGGACGTCGCCGCAGGCGGCGAAGCCGACCGACGTGCGGCTCGAAGAACTTCGTGCGGGCGCCGAGGATCCCTCGCTCTTCAGTCTTTACTTCCAGTTCGCCCGCTATCTGATGATCTCCTGCTCGCGGCCCGGAACCATGCCCGCCAATCTGCAGGGCATCTGGAACAAACACGTCGAAGCGCCATGGAACGCCGACTACCACGTCAACATCAACTTGCAGATGAACTATTGGCCCGCGGAGATCGGAAACCTCGCGGAGTTCCACGAGCCGGTGTTCGACTTCACGGAACGGCTCGCGGTTCGCGGTCGAGAGACGGCCGAACGGCTCTACGACGCGGACGGATGGATGGCCCATCACACCTCCGATGCGTGGGCGTTCACCGTGCCGATTGGTCGAACGGTGTGGGGGATGTGGCCCCATGGCGGGGGATGGATGACCCGGCACCTCTGGGAGCACTACCTGCACTCGGGGGACGAGGAGTTTCTCCGCGAGCGGGCGTGGCCGCTCCTGCGAGGGGCGTCCGAGTTTTATCTCGACTACCTCTGTGAAGATCCCGCGACCGGCCGGCTCGTTTCCGGCCCCAGCAGTTCACCCGAGAACACCTTTATCACCGAGGATGGGCAGCGCGCAGACATCGGCATGGGGAATGCGATGGACCAGGAGATCATCTGGGACGTCTTCACGAACCTGATCGATGCGGCGACGGTTCTGGAAGCGACGGATGACGAGGTGGTCGTCGCGGCCAAAGCCGCTCGGGACCGGCTCGCGATGCCGACCATTGGCGCTGATGGTCGGTTGATGGAGTGGTCGCGACCTTTCGGCGAGGCGGAACCGGGACATCGCCACATCTCGCATCTGTACGGACTGCATCCAGGCGCTCAGTTCAATCACCAGACCACCCCCGAGCTTCTGGCCGCCGCTCGGAAATCGCTCGACTTCCGACTCGCCAACGGCGGCGGACACACCGGATGGAGCCGCGCGTGGCTCGTCAACTTCATGGCGAGACTGCATGACGGCGAAGCGGCGTACGAGAATCTGCGGCTGCTGCTCGTGAAGTCAACGCTGCCGAACCTCTTCGACAACCATCCACCGTTCCAGATCGACGGCAATTTCGGCGGGGCGGCGGGGATCGCAGAGATGCTCGTCCAGTCTCACGTGCCGCTCCCGGATGCCTTCGCGCCCGGCGTCCCGCCGCGGTTTCAGATCGATCTGCTGCCGGCGTTACCCGACGCGTGGCCCCGTGGCGAGGTGCGAGGGCTTCGAGTTCGAGGCGGGCTGACCATCGACCGCCTTGCTTGGACACCCGAAGACATCTGGGTGGAGTTCTCGAGCGCTTCGGCGAAACGGGTTCGGGTGCGACCACCGAACGGCGAGAAGCTCGTCGAGATGGCTGAACGCGATGGAAAGATGACCTTCACATTCAAGCGATGATGATCCGGGATGGCGGATGTCGCGCAAAGAAACAGGCCCATCGAAATCATGGATTCCGATGGGCCTGAATCAGGGCGACAGGATTCGAACCTGCGACCTGCGACTCCCAAAGCCGCCGCTCTACCAAGCTGAGCTACGCCCTGAATTGATCGGGGATTGTACGCGGACGATCGGTTTCGCCAAGGCCTTGGACGACTCGGAATACCGAGTTCCGTGAATCCTTTTTGGACAATCCCGGACATCGATGGGCCCAGAGAGGGTTGAACCTTCGATTCTGGAGGGTCTCCACCGGGATTTTGTGGTCGACGATCGCCACCCGGAGCTCCGCGCCTTGCATGCTCAGGGGATTTGCAGAGGGTCAATCAAGGTTCTGGAGCCGATGGCCGCTCAGCAGGGACCCCACGACGCCAGCAGCAGGCCGATATCGCCGCCCCCAACCACACCGTCGAAGTCAAGATCCGCGGTGCCGTCCGACGCCCACTGGCTCAAGAGGATTCCCAAGTCGCTGCCATCGACGAATCCGTCGCCGGTGAGATCGGCGGTGCACTCATCGATGGCGCAGGGTTTTTCCGGGTCGTTGGTCTCCTTCCCGTCAGTCAGCACCTCCAGTGAGAGGCGGAGAAAGCGGATGGTCGCGTACCCCGCTCCCTCATAGAGGAGGCCGACATCCTTGCAGGGGTCGAGCACGGCGAGTTGGCTGTAGCCGAATCCTCCGGGGACCACCGTCGTCACGAATGGCCATGTCTCGCCTCCGTCTTCGGAGATCACCACCGATCCATTCGAGCGTGAGCTTGTGGACCACGGTCCTGCATAGAGCAGGCGGCTGGTCGAGAATCCGTCCGTCGTGTCGTTGAAGAGAACGATCGAGGCCATGCAGGTCGGGGTGATCAGCTCGTCATCTGGTTCGAGCGTCGTCCAGGTTCGGCCGCCATCGATCGATCGGGATCGGAGGCGGTAGTTCGGCGAACCGTTTCCGCGGGCGTTGAGGAGGATGGTCCCGTCGTCGAGCTCGGCGATAGCGACCTCATCGCCGGTTCCGTTTCCGGAACCGTTGTCGACGTCCACGCCCCGCGCCCAGTTCTCGCCTCCGTCGTCCGAATAGAGCATGAATATCTGCATCGAGCTCGGGGGACCTTTGCGAAGGGGGACGACGAGGCGGCCGGCGGCCTCTCCGTGACGCAGTTGGATTCCCACCCCCGGACTCCCTGCGAAGTTTGATGATGCGGGTCGCGCGACCTCGGTGATGTCCAGCGGCGCTGTCCACGTCGCGCCTTGATCGTCGGAGTGCATCAACCAGTTTCGCGAGGTTCCTGGGCCGTATCCCGTCGGCACGCAGTGGGTATGGCAGCCTTCGGGAAAAGACATATAGAAGAGGTAGACACGGCCAGTATTCGGTCCGGCCCGCACTTCGACAGGAAGCGGATCGTTCAGCGAGGTGCCACCCTGATCATCGAGCAATTGCAGCGGTCCCCACGTCTCGCCGCCGTCGGTCGATCGCTTCAGAATGATGTCATTCTTGGCGTGGTCGCCACCGTAGCGCCCTTCGGCGAAGGCGAGAATCGTTCCGTCCTGAAGACTAAGCAAGGAGGGGATTCGAATGTCGGGATAGGTATCGACGCCGACTTGGAAGACGACCGAGCTGGGTGGGGGCGGGGGCGGTTCCTGAAGGTCGTACCGGCGATCGAGATAGGTCTCGATCGCATCGCGGTCGCTCGCGTCGAGCGCTGATGCATAGACCAAAATCTCGCAGATGCCTCCGGAGAGATGCTGGTTCAAGGAGTACCGTGACCCCAGCATGAACCCGTCGAGATCGCTCACGGAATTGGCCCCGGTGGCCACGGTCTTTCCGTTGAGCCGCAACTCTTGCTCACCGCGTGCCATGACGGCCGTCACCATGGTGAGTGCGCCGGGTCCGATGAGGTCCGACGTGATCGTCGGATTCGATCCGGTGAACAGTGTCCAGACGGCGGGGTTGGCGGACTCTCCAGTGAGCAGGGCGTTTCGGCCGCCGCTCGAACTGGAATCGAACACGTAGCCCCCGTTGGCGGAATCGGGACGAGTCACCACGAAGATCGTTCGCGGCCCAGATATCGTGCCGAACTCGTTGCTCGACGCCCAGATGAAATCGTTGCCATCGAATTCGAGCGAGGGCATTCCGTTTCCGGAATCGTGGCGGAGAATCGGTCGCGCCCGAGCGTTCGACGCGACTCGAGTCAGATCATGCCCGTTGGAACTCGCGTCATCCCATCGTTGGACGCTGGTTCCGTCGGGTGGAAGTCTGGCGACGCCATTGACGCCAGAGTCGGGTCGGTACCAGGCATGCAGATTGGAGAACGCGGGATTCGGATCCCCATTTTCCAGCACGATGGACTGTCCGAAGGTCATGACGCTGGAGCAGGCAAGGACGAGTACGCCGACGATGAGGGATCGCATGTTCGGAGTTCCACGAAGGAGAGATCGGGTGATGATCAAGGGCAGTTCTTAGCCTGGGCGACGCACGACGCATCCCATTCGACGTCGCAGCAGAACACATCGATTTCGCAGACGAAGGAGCAGCACGATGGATCATCGCAGCCGGGAGTGCCGTTGTCCTCATGGCACGATCCGGAAGCAGGATCGCCGCATCCCGGGAAACATCCTTCGATCGGGGTGTGAATGCACCTGCCGTCGACACAGGTGTCCGTCGTGCATGGGTCCGAATCGTCGCAGTCAATCCCGTCGCAGGGATCCGCGGGACAAGGGCCCCAGTAGGCGAGCAGGAGTCCGACATCGGCGCCGTCGACCATGCCGTCTCCATTGAGATCACCAGCCCCGTTCGTACTCCAGCTCGCGAGAAGTAGGCCCATGTCGGCGCCATCGACGTCGCCGTCTCTGTTCAGGTCGCCAATGCAGGCATCACCCTCGAATCCGTACTTGATGAGGAGATACTCCATCACGGCGTCCCGATCGGTTTCGGAGAGTGCTTCGGCGTACACCACGGCCTCGCTGATGCCACCGGTCAGCCGATTCTCGACGTTGTATCGAGATCCGAAGATGATGCCGGCCTGACTTTCCGGGATGCCGCTGCTCGACCCCGCGTCTTTGCCGTTGACCTGGATGTCTTGCGTGCCGTCGGCGTTGAAGATCAAGGTCACGATCGATACTTCCCCGATCGCGACTTCGCCACCGCTGAACACGTTCGATCCGCCGGCATATCCGACCCATTGTTCGGGCATCGAGTCCTGCCCGGTGAACAACGCGCTTCGGCCCGCGATCGAACTGGAGTCCATGACGTAACCCCCGTCGGCCAGGTCGGGTCGGGTCACGAGGAAGAACGTTCTCGGCCCGGAGAGGCTCCCGTACTCGCCACTCGATGCCCAGATGAAGTCATCCGTGAACTCGACACCGGGAACGCCCGCGCCGGCGTCCAGGTTGTATCTGGGCTGAGATCCGAGCGTGGTTCGCGTCAGGTGCCGATCATTGATGCTCGAATCGTTCCAGGAGATCACGAATGCGCCGTCTTGGGCGTAGCCTTCGGCGCCGTTGACGCCGTTGGCTCCGTCATACCAGGCGTAGAGGCCAGCGAACTTTGGATTTGGGGTGCCATCGCGAAGCGTGACGCCATCTCCTGCTGAGGCGGTGGTCGAGAGGCCTGCGATCGCAAGGACGCAACACGAGGGGAGGATTGATCTCATGAATTCAAGATACAAGGATCAACGGCGAGTTCAACGACTGTTTAGAAAGATCGCGAAGAACCCGGTTTTTAAAGTGTTTCCCTTTGGGTTGTAAGGGGTTTGGAGGTTGAGTAAAACTCGTGGGCTCGAACGGATCGAAGAAATCGTCGAAGTCGATCGGGGTGGTGTCGCGAGACATTGACGCCAACGCCTCGAGACGGACGAGGTCCTGAAGGTGGAGCGGGCGGTGATCCTCCCGGCGATTTCTTCAGGAGCGAGTGCCGATGGTTCAGGATCTTCGCCGCGAACGCGATGTGACGATCACGATGCTTCAAGGCATGATGATCTCGCAGACCGAGACGGCCATCGACCGAGCGATCGGCGGGATGAAGGTGGTTCGACGCATCGGTCTCGCGCTCGCCGTCGTGCGGATGTTCGCGCTTGTCAGTCAGCGAAGTCGACCTGATCTCGCGAACGCTGCAGTCAGCTTGGCGTCTTCCGAAGTGGGCCGGATTCAAGCCAGGTCCGGGCCAGTTCCGGGGCGAAGACGTGGGGATAGTGACCGGTCGCGGGGCAGCGATCTACCCTCGCGTCAGGGCGGACGCTTCGCAATTCCTCGACGGGCATTCGGCCCGCCTCGCCGGCCAAGCCGAAGATCGGGCAGGTAATGGATGCGACGGATTCGGAGATGGGCCACTGCACGCCGCCGGCGATCATCAAGGCGGCTTCGACGACCGGTGCAAACATGAATCGCCGTTCGATACGGAGCCTCGACTCGCCCTGATCCTCAAGGGAGAAAAAATCCGGGACCCACGAAGACGCTTCGGCGATCCAGCCCGCCTGAGTCGCCAGCCGGCCGACGGCGGCGGCGCGATCCACCCAGGTGATCATCTGTGTGAGATATTCACAACGGAGTTGGTCTGGCATCGGGACGCTGGCGTCCAGCATGATCACGCGGTCGATCGAAAGATCTGGGTCTGTGGCGAGGACGCACGCCATACCACCACCAAGGGAGTGACCCACCAGACTGGCGCCGGCGAATCCGGCATCGAGAATGGTCCGGCGGACCCGTTCGAGGACGCGGTCGGCGAACCGCTGGGCGATCGCGTTCTTGGCCTCAGGATCGGGGTCATCCGGCCATTCTTCGAGGTTGAACTCACCTGCGGCCGGCATCCAGGAGACCGGCAGGACCGGCCCGGGAAGTGCGGATCGGATGAACTCGACCTCGTCCGCATGTCCGCACCATCCGTGAAGGAACACCACCGGATGCCGATTTGAGGGTTTCGAGGCCATTGCAGGAGGGTATTCCAAGACCGTGGGGCCTGCTCCTCACATTCACGGGGCCGTCGTGATCGAGCTGGGATCGGTATCCTCTCCGAACCCGCCACCGGCTTTGGCGGGTCGATCAGTATCGTTCCCGGATTCAGGCCCACCCATGACTACCTTCGCCCTCGACGGCATCATCAGTTATCTCCCGGTCGGCGTCATCATCTTGATGGCGACCGCCTTCATCGTCGCCAACCTCGTGCTCACCTCGATCATCGGACCGAGTGCTCAAGGCGCGGTCAAGGGGCTTGCGTACGAGTCGGGCATGGATCCAATCGGATCGGCCCGGAAGCGTTTCAACGTGAGGTTCTACATCCTCGCCATGACGTTTCTGGTCTTCGACGTCGAGATCATCTTCCTCTATCCGTGGGCGGTGACGTTCTCGAAACTCGAGCCTCGGTCGGATGAATCAGTCTTGTTCCTCGGACGAATCATGTTCTTTATCGCGACCAGCGTCGTGGCCTACGTCTACGCCTGGAAGAAGGGTGTCTTCCGCTGGGATTGATCATCGGTTGCCCGAAGAGAAAATAGAACGACGTCCGCCGATCGGCGGACGTCGTTCCTTTTGATCTTCAAGGGTTTGAGGGAGTCTCAGCTCAACCGGTCCAGTCGATGAGCATCAGGCCGAGATCAGCGCCGTCGACGAATCCGTTCTGGTCAAGATCGGCTCGGCAGTCACGACCGCATGGCCCCCATGCGACCAGCATGAGCCCGAGATCAGCACCGTTGACGAATCCATCGCCATTGAGATCACCAGGCGGGTCAGGGGTGTTGTTTCCACCATTGCTCATCACGATCATTGAATCGTCGAGTTCGTCGACGAAGATGAGATCGAGGTCGCCATCGTTGTCCATATCCACAGGAAGCGAGCAACTGGCCGCGATCGGCGCTGGGAAAGACTCTCTGAAAGAGAAGTTACCCGCGCCGTCGTTGACAAAGAGGAACCAGTCTCCGGAGTAGCTCGAGGTAATCCAGTCCAGATCTCCGTCCCCATCGAGGTCGCCGAGATCGCTGGCGAGGGGGAATGGATCCGTCGAATAGGTTACGCCATTGGCGAGCCCACCCGAACCATCGTTTCGGAAGACTTGCCCGGCATTCGCGAAGGAGTTGACGGTGGTCACGTCAACATCCCCATCTCCGTCGAGGTCTGCGAGATTCAGTTGCCAACATCGCCCGGCGACGCTTCGAGTTCCGGCGGCAACGAAGTTTCCATTTCCGTCCGCGAGCAGTACCCGAATCTGGTTCGAGCCGCCGACCACCAGGTCAAAGAGCCCATCGCCATTCATGTCATCGGCTTGGATGCTCCATTCGCCGCTGATGCCGGGTTGGATCGTGGTGGGCGGGTCAAAGGTGCCGTCACCCTGATTCCGGAGCAAGGTGACATTACTCGACGAATAGTTGGTACTCGCGATGTCGAGGTCGCCATCGCCATCGAGGTCGAGCGTGGTGATTCCGCGGGGGGCATTTCCGGTACCCAGCGTTTGAGTACCCCCATAAGAGCCATCGCCGCCTCCGATCAGGATCGAAACGTTGTCTCCGATGATGTTGGCGGTGCAAAGGTCGGCATGGCCATCGAGATCAAAGTCCGCAGGTTCGGAGGGGCTTGGTACCTCACCGATGGGATTGGTCGGGGTCAAAAATGGTTGAATGCGACCGGTTCCATCGCCGGTGTTGAGGAACACGCGGACATCGTTGGTGCCTTCATTCACGATGGAGAGATCGATCCAGCCGTCTTCATCGAGATCGGTGGCACTGCCGCCGTAGGGGATCACATCTTCGCCGGGGAACGCGCTGGTGGTGATCTCCTGAAGAATGAAGAAGTCCATCTCCGCCGCCGCGGCTGCGGTCCAGAATCGAAATTGGTATCCCGCCGACCGGAGCGTCGTCCGATCAACTCCGCGGATGGTGTTGGCGAGGGTGACGGTGACGGGTTCGCCCGGGCTGGCGTTCCGGGCCGGTTCGAGCGTGACGGTGCGGCCATCTGGGGAGAACGAAAATTCGCCCCGCAGGGAACCGGCGCCTCGACTGAAGGCGTGAAACGAGGTGATGCCAATCGAGGTCGGATCAACCGGTCGATCGAAGGTGACGCTGATCGATCCGTCTGTCGAGGCATCGAGAACCGCTCGGCTCGGCGCGGTCGCAACCACTTCGAGCGTTCCTCCGGTGGAAGCGAAGGATGTCGCGGTCGTCATGACCGCGATGCCGACGACAATATGGATCAATGCACGCACCGGAGACTCCGAGAAAAAAGTTGGGGGCCGCACCGACATGCGGTCCATGGACCCGTCCCAATCGAGAGCGCGTCACACGGGTCTTTGATCACCTCTGGTTCGGTTGGGTTCCTCGGAATCCGAAATCGGTGCGTTCAAGACGCCTTATTCGTGATTCAGACGGACTTCGACGAGGCTTCAAGCCTTCGAGCGGTGGCGACCAGGGTCTGGGTATGGCTTGCCACGCAGGGGCCGTATTCCGCCAAGAGGATGCTGCGGGCGGCTTTGAGACTCTCGGCGGTGGGCAGTGGTTCGTTATCAATCGGGGCCTGCGTATCGACGAGAACGCCATCACAGCTCATGCCGATATCTGCCACCGGCATTTTGACTTCGATCATCGGTCGGTCTTGGGATGGAACAGTAGTCGGCATAACTTCTTGCATCGGCAATATCTGGTCACGAGCGTTGATGCATCGCGGATGATTCACGTTTGTCTTTTTGGTGAGTTTGGCTCGCTGGCTTGATCCGATTTATCCGGTTGATGTTGGTCAGCCAGCCCGCGCTTCAGGTTCATTTTGACAGTGTTTCTTCGAGCACATCGCATAAACGATCGATCTCAGACACAGTGTTGTAGTGCACAGGGGAGATCCGGACCACTCCCGGATCAGTTTCAATGTGCATTTGCGTGCAGAGACGATGGGCATACATGTGGCCATGTCGAATCCCGAAACCGGCAGAACAGGCGATTTCGACGATTCGTCGGGGATCAATCGACGCGTGGACCATCGATACCGTCGAAACACGGACACGAATGTCATCGGAAACAGGTCCGACAATCCTCACCGAATCATGCGCGCCGAGTCGTTCCAAGAGCCTTTTTTGTACCGGTGCTTCCATCGCCGCCATGGTGGCGAACGCCTGCTGAACGACTTCGAAGTCGCAAGTCTCCGCATCAGCGGCGGCGACACTTTGGTCATTGGCGAGAAAGGCGAGTAATCGTGGAAGGGCACACAAGCCCGCGCATCCTTCGTGACTGACGCCACCAAGTTCGAACTTGTAAGGGATCTCGTCTTCGGGGATGAAGAAGTGATTCGGTCCCTGAAGTTCGGCGATGGCGTCGTGCCGGGCGAAGAGGCCGCCCATGTGCGGGCCGTAGACCTTGTAGGTACTCCAGGCATAGAAGTCGACGTTCCAATCGCGGACGTCGATGGCCCGGTGCGGGGCGTAGGCAACGCCGTCTACGACGACCCGTCCACCGGCCGCATGCACCATGGTTGCCACGGCCTTGACGTCGACAATCTCCCCGAGAAGGTTGGATACGTGGGGAAAAGCAACGATTCGAGTTCGTTCCGAGAGCACCGATCGGAGATCTTCCAGATCGAGTGATCCAGTCTCGGGGCTCACCCGCCACCATCGAATGACGGCGCCATATCGCTCGAGTTCGAGCCAGCACCCGATGTTGGCTTCATGCCCCTGTTCGCAGACGACAATCTCATCGCCGGGTTGAATCGTGCGGGAGATGCTGTGTGCGAGGACATGCATCAAGCTGGTGCAACTCGAACCAAGAATGACTCGGCCAAGACCTTCGCCGTTCACGAATCGATCCATGAAGCGATGGGCCCGCTCAACGGTGGCGGTCGCGCGATCGCTCGCGGGATAGCCCGCGCCAAGTTGAACGTAGTCGTTCAGAAGATGATCGCGAATCGCGTCGGCGACGTACCAAGGAACCTGGGAGCCGCCGGCGTTCTCTAGTAGAACCATCTCACGTGCGAGGGACGGAAACTGGGCGCGGACCGCGTCGATGTCGGGGAGATGAGGCATGTCTTGGGTTCCAGTCATGGTTGACGGTGACTTTGGTGGCGATCAGTGGATCAACAGGGGAGAGATTGAGCGCGTCGGCGGCGTCGAGAATTCACTCGTCCTTCCCGCCACCAAAGAGATCACCGAGACCGCCGCCGATCACTTCTCCGATGCCGTCCTTGAGTTCATCGGGAAGTGTGAAGCCGGTTTCTTTTTCGAGCTTCTCCAAGCCCCGCCCGAGTTGCTTGTCGGCTTCTTCCCGAGCGCGGGAGGCGAGGGCATCCGCGCCGGCAGCCTTGAGGGCATCCGCCAGTCGGACTTCATCGATCAGAATAGAGGGATCGTCGAGTCGGCCGAGGACGTCAATCCGGATCGGTAGTTCGCGGATGGTCGCCTGCTCCCCACCAATGCTAATGGTGGTATCGCGAAGTATCACGTCGAGCGGGGCGGCGACTCCCACGGTTGGCCGGATCGTGAAGACGCCAGCCATTTGGGCGTCGATGGTTCCTCCGCTGAACGGCGGAGGGTCCGTCTTGACCAGTTGGTTGACGATGCCGCCGGCGGGCATTCGGCGGACGGCAAGATCAAATCGGTTTTCGGTGGGTACGGCAGAAAGCAGTCCGATCCGAATCGCCAGATCAATAGAGTCGTCGCTCGACCCGAGCGAGAGCGACGGCGCTTCTTCGACCAAATGGGGCTGGGTGGAGAACGACTCAAGCACGATGTCGTAGGTGGCGGCGTTCGCGTCCAAATCTTGGCCCCTTCGAACCCCCAGCGCTTCGATCTTTCGGATGAGGAGGGTCGGGGCCTGGTCGATGAGATGGGTCGCTCGGACTCCGGCGTATCCATGGAGGTCGACTTGTTCTCGTAACCATGCTTCAAAGGACGGTGATCCAGGCCCTTCAATCTGGCCGGCGGCGTCGGAGTCGCCACCTTCGGCCCGGTCTGGAATTCGATCTGCGAGTCCATCGATGCCGCGGCTGATCTGTTCGAGTCGTTCCCGCCACGCCTGAGCGTTCTTCAGGTACGACTCAAGATTGCCACCCGGGATCGCGTCGCCATCTTGAGCGCCATCGTCCGGCGTGGGTTCCGTGGGGGTGGTTTCGATCGGATCGACGAAGACCACGCCGCGGATGGTTCGAGGGTTGTCACTCACCGCGTCGGCCACTCGGACCAGATCAACGCTGAATCGGCGCCGCAAGATATCCGCGAGATCGAGACTCGCGGTGATCTCTGCCGCTTGAAGAAGATTTCGATCCAGATTTGAGGTGTCACAGATCTGAAGATCGCGAACCTCGGCTCGACCATCGAGCCAACGTATTTCGATGGCGCCGATGTCGACGGTTGATCCGTTGAGGCGGGTCAACTCCGACTGGAGGGTGCCACGGGCGACCTCACCCGAAAATGACCACATTCCCCAGACCAGCAGACCAACCAAAATCGCGACGATGCCGACGCCGGTGATTCGGATCGGAGAACCACGGCGATCAGCGATGGCACTGAACCCACCCTTGGGGATTCCGCCAAACAGAATCCACGCGGCAAGGCGTGTACTTCGTCGAGCGGCGATTGCCTTTGCCGTTTCGTGATCTGTTTCCAGGGCGGCCAGCGTCTGTCGGAGGCGGATGACGGCCCGACTGACCACGAGTCCCAGCACCATCCCGATGACCACGCCAAGAACCAGGCCGCCGACCGCGAAGTAACTCTCAAATCCCATCCACGCGGTCACCGGTCCATTTGCAAGGGCTCGGGCGATTGGCTCGGTCGGCCCGTCGATCAGCACGCGGCCGATCCAGAAGGCCAAGGGAGCGGCCACGATCGAGAGCAACTTGGTTCCGGCCGCGACCAGTCCCGCCAAGAAGATGTTGGCATTGAGGGTGAGGAGCAGAAAGACCACAAGGATCGCTGGGACGAGTCCCGGACCGGCGATCGGCAAAAATCCCAGAAGAGATCCGAGAAGGCAGGCCAACTTGATCTGCGTGGGGGTGGCGACCCCGATGAGGGTCTTGAAAAATCGTCGAATCGTGAGCATCAGCTGGTCCTCCGGAGTGGCAAGGTACCCGCCGCGGTCGCAACTCGCGGCGCGGTACTCTTTCTACGCAGTCGCAACCTTGATTTCAAATTTCTCCCCGCTTGCCAGATCGAAGGAAACCACCACGATGATGAGTCTCCGACCCGCCTCCCATCACCTCACGTTCTCGATTGCTCGACTGGGCATGCTCTTGGTGATGGCGACTTCCTTCGGATGTTCGGCGCAGGATCCGGCCGGGATCCGCTTGACGCTGGAAGGAGGCGGAAAGGGTTCGATCGCCGTGGCCGCGCTCACGCTGCCGGATGTGGATTCAACGAAAAATCGCGATACCACTGGGATCAAATGGGATCTGGCGGCGAGATTGACGGTGACCACCGGGGCCTTTGACTCTCTGGATGCCGTGGAATTCGAAGACTTCGAAGTCGACTCCGTCATGTTCACGGACCCAGGCGGGACGATTCGAATCAGTATCCCCCGCGGGCCTGATGCAAAGTGGTACAAGGCAATTCACGTGTCGGCCAAGGAACGCGGCCGCCTGCAGAAGGCCCTCGACGGTGCGATCGATCAGATTGACCTTCACGAGAATGTCACCATTGCGGTCGAAATCAAGAAGGCGCGGGTGGTTGCCAGCTTGGTGCAGACCGTGCCTCGAGTCACGGTCCGCGAAAAGCGAGGCGTGGTTTCGGTGGTGATTCCGCTGGAGGTTCTCGAAGCGCCGGGTACGCCGATGATTCTCGTGATCAACTGGGAAGCAATCACCCCGACCCGCTGAACGAACGACGATCCTGATCCGTCTTTGACAACTTCCGGTCTTCGAGAATTCAGACGCGTTCTTATCGGATTCGGCATTTGTTCAAGGCCTCGGATTTTGTTTGAGATAAAACGCTTAAAGGTATCGTTTCATCACAGTTGTGCTAGTAGTTTGAAGTGGCGAAGAAGATCGGATGTTCGCCGTTCGTTGGCCTTTGATTGAAGAATACTCATGAGCGCGAAGAGATCAAAATATGATCGGAATGAGTTTGAACTGGACCCTGCCGCCCCGGTCTTGATTCCGGCGACCGTCAATGCGGATGGTGTGTCCCTGCAAAGACAGATTCATGATGTCATCGTCCGCCGGCTTCAGCCAATTCTCGATTCGAGAGGATCGGTGATGGAGGCTTGGGATGCACGCTGGGGGATTGATGACTTGCCAGTGACCTTTACCGAAGTCGCAATGGTTCGACCTGGCGTCGTCAAAGGGTGGGTGAGGCACGCGAAGAATACAGATCGAGTGGTTGGTGTTCGGGGTGATCTCCGATGGTCGCTCTACGATGATCGCGAGGGTTCGCCGACTTGTGGCGTCTTGAACCACTTCGTCCTTGGACCGCGCAACCCCATCTTGTTGGTCATTCCGATCGGGGTCTGGCATGCGGCTTGGAATCTGTCGAGTACGGAAGAGGCTATTTTCTTGAATCATCCCACCCGTGCTTACCAGCATGCGGAACCGGACAAGGAATTGCTTCCCCTCGAAAATGATGTGATTCCGTATCAATTCCCTTGAGATTCCGGAGGATCGAATGCCGCGCGTCTGTGTGATCATTCCGACCTACAACTGGAGTAGTGTCCTCCCCTTCTCGATCCGAAGCGTCCTTCGGCAAACGATGGGCGATTTCGAATTGCGAGTCGTCGGAGACGGATGTACGGATGACTCGGCGGAGGTGATCTCAACGATCGGAGATCCGCGGGTGATCTGGGAGAACTTGCCCCAGAACGCCGGCGATCAAGCGATTCCAAATCAGCACGCGATCGAGCAGACAAACTGCGAGGTCGTGGCCTACCTCAATCACGATGATCTCTATCTGCCGCATGCCCTCGAATCGATGCTCGCGGAGATCGACCGCGGTGCCACGTGCGTGAATGGTCTTTGTTTCATGGTTAATCCGAATGGCCGCGTCGAACTGGGCAGCACGAGCGCCTCGGGATACCGGCCGGGCGACTGGATGACGCCGTCCTGCGTCATGCACCGTCGGCAGGCGGGACTGGATGTGGGTGGCTGGATCCCTCATGTCGAGTGCGGGGCCATTCCGCAGGAGTCCATGTGGGACCGTCTGGTTGAAGGGGGGCACGAGTTTCAGGGGTCACTCAGACTGGCGAGCATCAAGTTTAACGCGTCGGCTCGACGCAACGTCTATCGCGACAAGCCTTGTCATGAGCAGGCGATGTGGGAGCAACGCATTCTCAAGCAAGATGATCTCGAGGCAGAACTGCTCGGCCAATTGGTCGCGCGTTACACCGAGAATCTCGGAATGTCGGCAAAGAAGATTCGGCGATGGTTGGTCGTCGGCGCCAAGACCCGACTCGGCGATATTCGGAATTCGATTTTGAGACAAAACCGCGACACTAAGACATTGCAGCGATGGCGGGCTTTCAAAGGGCTCGACGATTAGTCGCGCCGTTTCAAGCGTGTGATGTTTTGGGGCAATCGGCGTTCAGGGTGCCGTCGGGGTGAGACTGATGACCTCGACCGCGGGTCCCGGGAGCAAGGGAGAAGGCGCTCCCGCAGCCCACGCCGCGTGGCGATCCGAATAGTGCGAAGACTCTGGATCGCCGGACTGGCCTCCGGGAACCGTCAAGATCGCCGCCGCTCGATGGGAAGGTGAGGCGATCATTCGCGCGGACGCACCAGCGTTTTGAGACTGAACCCGAATCGCGCCCCAGTGTCCAGATTGCGGCACGGTGGGAAGGTCGAACCGAGTGCCGACCAGAGGATGCGCCATTCCAAGGGGGTGGGCGAATCGCCCTCGGTTCTGCTCGCCCCACGGGGTCGTTGGATCTGCGAGATAGGCGGTGATCGCCGCCTCCGCGGCCGGTCGGACCACGTCGTGCCAGGCGGCGTCCGTCGGGAAGAACCGTGGATTGCGGCGCTCGAGGACGGCGAGTGTGATGTTCTCTCCGATCGCTGAGGCCGCTTGGCGACGCCGGGGGTCATCGTCTAATCCCACGGGATTGGCCCGATCAAGCAACATCATCTGGGTCCGTCCGATGACTTCCCTTCTGAACGTCGCCACCGCCGGGAGCGCGGTGTTCTCGAGCGAGGCGCGGCCATCCCAGGAGCGAACCAACTCTAGAACCAGATTGCGTCCGGGACTTGCCGGCAGGTCGGTCAAGACTTCGATCAGGAGATCGCGATAGGGAAGAAAACGTTGCACCGTCTCGTCGAGTTGAATGGCGAGAAGGTCGAGTTCGGAAACCAGGGCCTTTGATTCGAGATCGCGGCGAATCCGCCACGCTCGACCCCCATCCGCCCAGACTTTTCCGATCGGTGCCGCTTCTCGGAGCGGGACCAGCCGGTTATTCGCGGTGAAAAGAAACCCGGATGCGGGATCGATCAATCGGGGTCGTTGATCTTCGGAGAGCGGACCGAACCAGCCGTGGGTGGCATCATGGATCATCGGACTTCGGCCGTCATATCCACGTCGGTTCGGAATCCAGCCGCTCAAGGTCCAGCCGATCCGACCGGTGTGATCAGCGATGAGAACATTCTGGGACGGCCCGTACCAACGAGCCGCGACATCGAGTCCGGACTCGACGTCTCGAGCTTCCGGGAGATCCATCAGGCTGAGATTCACGGCGCCAGGCTGATCCGAGACACGCAGCAGGCTGACCGGCGCGTCGGTCCAACCGGTGTCCATCAGGACCGGGCCCCATCGTGACCATCGGCTCACCACGGAGATTGGTTTCGCACCGCGGACCTCGATCTTGACTGTTTGATCGTCGAAGTTCTCCCATCCCCCAGGGATTCGGTAGCGATCTGGATTTGCAGGGTCGACGTCAATGAGGACCATGTCCTCGAAGTCGCCGGTGGTATTGGTCATTCCCCAGGCGATCGATTCGGTGGCGCCGATCGGAATTCCCGGAATTCCCGGTATCGAAACGCCGGCCATGTCGACATTCGGCCATGAGAGTGCGGCGGGATACCAGATTCCCGGCGCGGAATATCGCAGGTGAGGGTCGTTGGCGAGGATCGCACGCCCGTCATCGGTTCGACTGCCTGCCACGGCGAAGCTGTTCGAACCAAGATGGAGTTCATCCATGGGCAAGGGGGGTGTGGAATGGCGACGGCGAGGCGTCGGGCCACGCGAGATGCCGGTCGTGGGTGGCTCGAGAATGAACTCCGACCCATCGGGCTCGATGAGCAGCGCGTCCCAACGGCCAGCGACGGTGAGAAGCCATTCCGCGGTTTCCGGTTCGACCAATTTTCGAAGGGCGCCAACTTGGGGTTCGCGTCTGGCGTTGTCTTGAAGCGCGTCGAAGAGGGTGAGCATGACCAGAATGGAGTCGGCGGGTTGCCACTCGGCGGGCTTTGTATTCAAAAGTCGGTATTCGACAGGAACGCGATCGAAGTTGGAAATCGCCGCATTCACACCCGCCGTATAGGCGTCGAGAAGACGTTGTTCTTGGGGTCGGAGTTCCGAGACAATGCGTTCGGCGATCGCGCGTCTCCGTCGAATCGCATTCGGGCGATCGATGGCCACCATGGGGGGGCCGATGAGTGCGGCGAGTTCTCCGGCGGCTTTCCGGCGGGAGAGGTCCATCTGCATCATTCGATCACGGGCATGCATGAATCCCAGTCCGGCCATCGCATCATCCTGGGCGGTAGCGGCGATGCTCGGCATCGCGTGAGCATCCAGCTCGATTCGCACCGGAGCGGCCAACTGCCCGACCGGGACGCCGTTTTCGATACCCGCGCGAGCTTCGGGCGGTGGTAGGACAAAGACCGCCATGATCGAGATGGCAAGGGTCAGTGGCTGGCGGCGTAAATTTGGCATGGCGAATCTCCTAAACCGAGGCTGCGATGTCATAGGGGACCGTAGCATGCAGACATGCTCCACCACCAAACCATCGCAACATACTCTGGCGATCGATCGCTCCGGCCGCAGTTCGGGAATCTGCCAACGTTCGCCCAACGCGTTCCTCGTCTTGCCCTTGGGATGGCACTCGCTGGGATGGTGTCCGCTCAGGGGTGTTGGCAGGATGTGACGCCTCCAGCCGCCGAACCAGAAGTTGTCGCCGCGGAGATCTCGGATGGCAAGGAAATCCTCGAAGGGTCTGCCGTTCCAACGGCGCCGGAGGCTGCTCCGGATCCCGCCGCATCGAGGCTCGTGATCACTGGAACCACCGTCCTCACAGATTTTGTCATGGGGAAGTCTGGGGTCTGGGAAGCGATGGTGCTCGAAGAGTCAACGGTGGTCATCCAAGATGGTCGGGTCTCCGGAATCGTTCCAGCCGCGAACTTTGTCCTTCTCCAGAGCGACGTCGTGGTCACGGGTCGTGGTCGGTTCGTCATGGCAGCCCCGTTGATCGTGGGTGGTGGCGACTCCGCGGAGATTGGTGCGTGGTTGGAAGGCGGGCGGATGATCGATGCCCTGCTGTCTGGCATCGGCGGGGTGATCGTGCCGAAGAAGATGGTCGATTCACCCGATGGCCGTTGCCTCACCGCCCGAACCAAGGACCGGGAGATCGCGGCTTCCGACCTTCTACCTTTTGCGGGCGAGGATACGACGCCCGCGGAAGATCTCATCACGATCCCGACCTCGGGCCAACTGATCGACGTGTACGCGTCCGTGCTCAGAGATCGAGTCAACGCCGGCGAAGACCACATCGGCCTGCTTGCGACACTCACCCGTGCACCGGCGGCCGCCATTGGGCGTCCGAATCTGGGCGTGGTCAAAAAGGGATCACCTAACAAACTCCTGGTGCTTGATTCCAATCCCATCGACGACCCTCGTGCCGTGCTCGAACCATTCGCGGTGGTGGTCGGTGACCGAGTCCTTCGCCGAGCGGAACTGCTGGTACTACGAGAAGCATCCGTTCGAGGCGCGGACATGCGGCAACAGATCGCGGCGGAACAACCCGAAGGCGAGTGGTCGCCACCGCTGCGGCGTTGGCTGAACAGCACGCAGGGCCAGGTCTACGGAGGATCCGTGGCGGCCGGGGAGGTCGGTCAACAGGACTTTGCGACCCGCACCGGCCGTCCACGCTTTGATCGAACCGTTGGTTCGATCGTGAGCGAGCCGGCGGAAGGGCGGCCGAATCTCGATCTCACATACACCGGGCCGCCAGACTCCTTCCATCTCACGACAACGCCCGATGATGACGGCCTCCGGGTCGATCTCCAAATCGCCGACCGCCCTCGAATGACCCCAGATTCACCGGGACCGAATGGCGTTCCGATCGTCGACCTTGCGATTGACCTAGACGTTCGTCGTGACCTGATGATGGCATCCACGGGCATCATCGAGTTTGACGCTCAGGAATTACTTTATGGTTCAGGGCCGATCGGCTTGGGTCCGCGTCGGTTTCGATTCACGCCCGTTGATCCAGATTCTTGCCCGCCATGTTTCGAAGGTTTCGAGCGGGTATGGGAGCTGGAAATCTTCGATCTCGATGCGACTCCGCCGCGACTGGCGGGCGTTGCCACGGTCGCCTTCCGCGAAGGTCGCCCAGCGAGGGTTCGTTTCGAAGTGGGAATCGATCCGATCTGGCTCGACGAAACGCCCGCGGTCGGGCGGGCACCGTTGAACTGAGTTCACCGGGGTTGATTCGCTCGCTCGGCGCCGTTGAGGCGCTGCATGAGTTGTTCGATGATGGCGGCGACGGCATCAGGCTTCTCAACCATCGTGGAGTGTCCGGCGTCCTTGATGATCGTGGTGGTCGCCGAGGAAATGGCGTCTTGCCAGCAGGCGGCCGCCGATGGATGAATGATTCGGTCGTCGGCCCCCCAGATGATCTCGGTGGGACATGCGATGTCGGTGAATCGGTCCGCGGTACCAAGCATCAGATCCTCAAGGTTTCGCAGGATGATCTCGTGATCTTCGGCGCGAGCCGCGGCCTCGGCCGCGACGACTCGTTTCATGAATCTCGGCATCCATGGCGGTCGCGTGAAGTTCAGGGCGTATATCCGTTCGAATGAAGCGACGGAGTCTACGCGGAGGAGATGTTCATCCCGTTTGGCCGCGGCAAAGACTTCGGTATCAATCGGCGGTTCGATTCCCGCCGGTCCGATGACGACGAGTCCGGGCACCGCGGAGGGTCGAGATGCCGCGTAGCCTCCCGCGATGGCACCGCCCATGCTCGAGCCAACCAAGACGGGTGGGTCGAGATTCAAGGTCGCAATAAGATCATCGATCGCCGCAAGGAAGAATTCGAAGTCGATGATCTTTGGATCGTGATCCGGATGAATTCCGAAACCCGGTAGGTCTGGCACCACGACGTGGTGCTTTCGTGCCAGTCGCCGTGCCAACTGGAGCATGGTCAGTCCGTCGACGCCGAATCCATGAACTAAGACGATCGGTACGCCCTCGCCGATCGGCCCTCCTTCAAATCGCGGCCACCCCAAATCCGAGCGATGTCGAAGGCCGGTGACCCGCGCGGCGCCAGTGGCGATGCGGCGAAGGACGCGTCCGCCGAGGGTCGCGGGTCGGTGATTGGGGCGGTTCGCGTCGGCGTTCATAAGGAAAAGAATCCGTTCGCGGGAGCGGTGGTCAAAGAATCAGTGAGGCTCAAAGCGTGGGGTGCTGGTTGGCCACGTCGCACCGCGCTTCGAGCGCTCGACCGAGCCTGCAGATCGTTCCTTCGTCGAACAGCCGGCCAATCAGAGTGAAGCCATGCGGGCGTCCATCGTCGAAGGCGATCGGTTGCACCAGCGCCGGGTGGCCGGTGGCGTTGGTGATCAGCAGCAGGTTGGCGGCGAATGCGGGCGTGGCGAGTGCGTCGACACTATCCATGATCTCGGCCATGGCATCCATGACTTGTCGTCGCACCCGGTCGGCCTGCACCAACTCAATGGCCGGGATGAACCAGCTTCGTCGAAACGTGTTCGGCCAGGCTTGCGGCGACTGCCAAGTCATTAAGTCATCGTCGCCGGATCGAGTCAATGATTCGAAGGCGGCCGCGGCTTCGGCATAGAGCGGTATGAGGAGCGTCTCGTAGGGAAGATCCGGAAGTTCGACCTCGACGAGTTCGCAGCCGGCCTCACGGAGATGTTCGATCGCGGCTCGGTCAGCGGGATTCGCGCCCTCAAACCAGGCCGGATTCCATCCGACGCGAAGACCCTTGACGCCTTGTTTTGCATCGTGCGCAAAAGGAATGCCCACGCTTGACGGGTCGCGGGTGTCGAGGCCGTTGATGGCCGCGAGAACCAGGGCCGTGTCGTTGACGCTTCGACAGATCGGTCCGATTTTGTCGAGGGACCAGCAGAGGCTCATGGCGCCCGCCTTGGAGACTCGTCCAAAGGTCGGGCGAAGGCCCGTCGCGCCGCAGACCATCGCGGGTGAAATGATCGACCCGAGCGTCTCGGTGCCGAGCCCGAAGGCCATCAGACCGCCGACTGTTCCGCTGGCGCTTCCGGCGCTTGATCCACTGGAACCCTGCTTTAGATTCCAAGGGTTGTTGGTTCGTCCACCGAACCAGATGTCACCGTAGGCCAACGCGCCAACCGAGGTCTTCCCCAGCATCACCGCCCCGGCTTGGTCGAGTTTTTCGATCACGGTGGCGGTGATTGATCCGACTCGATCCTTGAATGGCGTCGCACCCCAGGTGGCTTTCACGTCCGCGACGTCGAGGATGTCTTTGGCACCGTAGGGAATTCCGTGAAGCGGCCCCCGATCTCGACCTTGCTTCCGCTCGGAATCCGCGTGGCGAGCTTGCTGGAGCGCTCGCTCGCCGGTGACGGTGATCATGCACTCGAGTTTTGGATCAATCCGTTCGATTCGATCAAGGTAGATCCGGGTGAGCCGTTCGCTGGTGAGTTCGCCTCTTCGCATCCACGTGCACAGATCTGCGACGGTGGAGAACGCGATCGCCGCCTCGTCATTGGGGAGGGGGCCGGGATTCGCCGCGACCAACTCGGGGTTTCCCGTCGAGGTCGCTGGGTCGAGGGCTCGACCCGGTGGCATGGCGCGGAAGACGGTGGCGGGGGCCAGCTCATTGGGCATCGCGCCAGCGTCAACCCTGGCGGCGAAGATTGCCATCTGCTCGCCAATGGTCCTGGCAATCGTCGCGCGTTCGTCGTCGGTGAATGTCACGCCGGCGAGTCGCTCGGCGGCGGCGATGATCGCTGGCGTGACGGCGGCATCGTCCGGTGCGCCCGGCCAAGCGTTCGGCTCTGGTTCTTCCTGCTGGTCGATGGGGCGACCCCCTTGAACGGCCGCCGTGGCGGCCGCCAGTGGTAGCGCGGCGAGCGTGGCGGTGGAGATGAGGAGTCGTCGACGCTCGGGATCGTGGTTACTCATGCGTCCAGACTAACGCGTCTTCCGAGCGTGTTCTAATGATCGCATTCAGATGGGCGTTTTGAAGCCCATGGCGCGCACCGCACACCAGCCACTCCAACCTTCGAAGGCCATGAAACCGCCTCCGATCAGGAGAGATATTCCGACAATGAGCGGGATACCTTCAAGGCCCCCAACGAGAAGGGTCAGGACTGCGGCAAGGATAAAGCTCAGTCCGGACAGAAGACGAACGGCTTTACCTTTGGCATTGATGTTGCATTGCATGGTGCGTGTCCATCTTTGGAGAAGGAATTGACGAGAAATCGCGTACGGCCTTGTTGAATCAGAATTCGGCGTGACCTCGCGTCCGCGGGAAGGGAATGACGTCGCGGATGTTGGCCATGCCGGTCGCGTAGGAGATCAGTCGTTCGAAGCCCAGGCCGAAGCCTGCATGCGGGACGGATCCGTAGCGGCGCAGATCCCGGTACCACCAGTAGTCCTCTTTCGGAAGTTTCATCTCGTCGAGGCGGGCGTCTAGCACGTCGAGCCGTTCTTCCCGCTGGCTTCCTCCGATGATTTCGCCGATTCCGGGGGCCAAGACGTCCATCGCGGCGACAGTTCGGCCATCGTCGTTCAGACGCATGTAGAACGCTTTGATGTCCTTCGGATAGTTCATGAGAATGACCGGCTTTCCGACCAGCTCTTCGGTCAGGTATCGCTCGTGTTCGCTCTGAAGGTCGGTACCCCACGACACGGGAAATTCGAACTTCTTGCCCTTGGCGATCGCGGACTCGAGGGCCTTGATCGCGTCGCCGTAGTCCATGCGTTCGAATGAACTGTTGACGAAGTTTTCAAGCCGCTCGATGCAAGTCGGTTCAATTCGTTCATTGAAGAATGCGAGGTCATCCCCGCGTTGATCGAGGAGCGATCGGAAGCAGTGCTTGAGGAGTCCCTCGGCGAGGTCAGCGTCATCGGCAAGATCCGCAAAAGCGATTTCCGGTTCGATCATCCAGAATTCAGCAAGGTGCCGGGTGGTGTTGCTGTTCTCGGCCCGGAAGGTGGGGCCGAAGGTGTAGACCTTTGAGAGCGCGAGGCACCAGCACTCGACGGCAAGTTGCCCGGAGACGGTCAAGTGAGATTCGCGACCAAAGAAGTCCTGCGAGAAATCGATGGCACCGGCTTCGGTCCGGGGAAGATTCTCGAGGTCGAGCGTCGAGACCCGGAACATCTCGCCGGCACCTTCGCAGTCGTTGGCCGTGATAATGGGTGTGTGGATCCACTGAAATCCGTCCTGCTGGAAGAATTCGTGAACCGCCATGGCCAGACAGTTTCGAACTCTGGCGACGGCACCGAAGGTATTGGTGCGGGGCCGGAGATGCGCGACTTCACGGAGGTACTCGAAGCTGTGTTGCTTGGGCGAGATGGGATAGGTGTCGGGATCCTCGACGAATCCAACCGCGGTGATTCGAGTCGCCTTGATCTCGATGGCCTGGCCCTTGCCTCGGCTTTCGACCACGTTGCCTTCGATCTCGACCGACGAGCCTGAAGTGAGACGGAGGACGTCCGACTCATAATTCTCAAGATCTCCGGGGGCGACGATCTGCATGGTGGCGAAGCAGGACCCATCCGAAACCTGAAGAAAGCTCAATCCGCCCTTTGAATCTCGGCGGGTGCGAATCCAACCTTGGAGACGGACGGAGTTTCCCAAGTGACTTTCTGGGTTGGCGAGGAGTTGGGCGATGGAGTTGGCGGGCATGACCGAGGGCATTCCTAGCGGGGGTGATTTCAGTGCCGTTTCGGGCCTGAATGGAGTCGCGGACGGGACGAATCGCGGATGGAGATCCTGGCCGAGGGCCTGGAGAACTGGCAAGGTATGCGGAAGCGGCCTCGACCGGCGAAAAGCCGGGCCGGGAGCGTGCCAGTTTGGCAGCGATCGGGCGGGTCTTCCGACCGGTTGGGCATCTCGGCAGATTGAGAAACCGGTCGAATCGAGAACCTGACAGGCCTCGCCCAGATTGCGTTATCCAATGGAATCGCCATTTCGAGCTCCAGCGGGGGTCGTAGAGCCACCCGTGAACCTGATTCCTCAGGATCTTCCCAGAGAGATGGTTTTCAGCCCTGCCGGCGACGGTTCGGCGCGCCGGTTGTTCCCCTTCAAGTTCTCCATGGACTCTCTTGGCACTCCATTCTCCTCCGAACGCGTTTCAGCGACCCCCCGTCGCCTGAATCTGCTGTTTTCCGCCACTTGGCGGGAGGGCGGCCCGACGGCAGAACTGCCTCGGTTGCTGGATCCCCTCGGCGTGCGATGTTTGGAAGCCCGATGTGGCCGAGATGCAGCCAGATTGGTGGAGCAGGAAGAGATCCACATCGCTTTGATCGATCTCGAACTTCCGATGGAAGCCAACGGCGACAAACGTGCCGCTGGCGAAAAGGTGCTTCAACTCCTTCGGAGAGTGAAGCCAACCCCACCGGTGGTGCTCGTCCGTCCCGCTCAGCCGAGCCGTCGCGAGAGCGTCCGAGGCCTGAGCGATGCCCTGAGAGAAGGCGTTTTCGCCGTCCTCGACCGCCCCTTAGGCATCGAGACCATGCTTGAAACTCTCCGCCGGGTCGTCCGGCGGCATTATTCGGATCAATGGCCGGTCGCCTGACCACGAGGCACCCTACGCGGGTGCGGCAGTCGAACGACCCTCCGCCTGGCATTGGCCCGGGCATGTCTTTTCCTGTTTTTCCTTCGGAGTGAAGAACCTATGAACGTGCGACCGCTCGGCGACAAACTCATCGTCCGGCGTGAAGAAGCCGCGACCAAGACGGATTCCGGCATCTTTCTCCCGGAATCTGCCAAGGACAAGCCCAAGACCGGCAAGGTCATTGCGCTTGGCAGCGGCAATCTGAACAAGGACACCGGTGAATACCTTCCATTCACCGTGAAGAAGGGCGACGCCGTCATCTTCAGTTCCTATGCCGGTACCGAAATCAAGATCGAAGGTCAGGAGTACCTGATCATGACCGAGGATGACATCCTCGGAATCATCGACTGACGCATTGCGTCGCTGCGGGATGGTCCCGCGAGGAGTGGAATCCGTGAATGCCGATCAGCTTCGAGCTGCGTTCTCCAACCTAAACGGTCGTGACCTTCGAATCGAATTCGAAGGTGCCGAGACGCTCTTGGTTCGAAATGCGATGCTGATCCCCTCCGAGCAGGACGACCTGCTCAAGGTCACCGACGGATCGCACGAGTACATCATCGAGTGCGGTCGGGTCGCCTGGGTCGAGATCGGCTGACGAACCCGAGTGAGAAACCCCTTCGTGACCAGCGTCCAACGCTGGGACGAATCTGAATGTAAGGAACAAAAATGGCTGCCAAGCAGATTGCCTACGACAACGATGCCCGCGAACGTATTCTCCGCGGAATCCAGAAACTCGCCAAGGCCGTAAAGGTCACCCTCGGCCCATCGGGACGCGTTGTGATCCTCGAGAAGTCGTTCGGTGCCCCGACGATCACCAAGGACGGCGTCAGCGTCGCCAAGGAGATCGAACTCGCCGACCCCTATGAAAATATGGGCGCCCAGATGGTCAAGGAAGTCGCCAGTAAGTCCAGCAAGGACGCCGGTGACGGGACCACCACGGCAACGGTCTACGCCGAAGCGATCTTCAAGGAAGGCCTGAAGAACATCACCGCCGGCGCCAATGCCAACGCGGTCAAGCGAGGGATCGAGAAGGCGGTTGACGCCGTCGTCGCCGAACTCTCTTCGATGTCCAAGCCGGTCAGTGATTCGAACGAGATCGCCCAGGTCGGTGCTTGTTCGGCCAATCAGGACCAGACCATCGGCAAGATCATCGCCGAAGCGATGGACAAGGTCGGTAAGGACGGCGTCATCACCGTCGAAGAAGGCAAGAGCCTCGAAACCGAGGTCGAGCTTCTCGAAGGGATGCAGTTCGACAAGGGCTACCTCAGTCCCCACTTCGTCACTGATCCTGCGGAGATGGAATGCGTCCTCGAAGACTGCTACGTCCTCATCCACGAGAAGAAGGTCGGCTCCGCCAAGGACCTCATCCCCGTGCTCGGCAAGATCGCGGAGAGCGGCAAGAGCGTGCTGATCGTCGCCGAAGACATCGAAGGTGAAGCATTGGCCACGCTGGTGGTCAACAAGCTTCGAGGCGTCCTCAAGGTCGCTGCGGTCAAGGCTCCGGGATTCGGTGATCGTCGCAAGGCGATGCTCGACGATATCGCGGTCCTCACCGGTGGCACCGCCGTCATGGAAGAACTCGGCATCGATCTCGAGAAGATGCCGGTGTCCGACCTTGGTCGAGCCAAGAAGATCACCATCAATAAGGACACGACGACGATCGTCGAAGGCGGCGGTAAGACGTCGGACATTAAGGCACGGATCGAGCAGATCAAGGCTCAGATCGATGGGACTTCGAGCGACTACGACCGAGAGAAGCTCCAAGAACGACTCGCAAAGCTTGCCGGTGGCGTCGCTCAGATCAACGTCGGCGCTGCGACCGAAGTCGAAATGAAGGAAAAGAAGGCTCGCGTCGAAGACGCCCTTCACTCCTGTCGTGCCGCAGTGGAAGAAGGCATTCTTCCCGGCGGTGGCGTGGCGGTGCTCCGAGCACGTCGCGGCATCGAGAGGGCTCGAAAGAGCGCGACCGGTGACGAGAAGATCGGTTGCGACATCATCAGCCGGGCGATGAGTGCTCCGATCAAGCAGATTGCCAGTAACTGTGGTCTCGACGGCTCGATCGTTGCTCAGAAGGTCGAAGAGAGCACTGACGATGCCTTCGGTTTTAATGCGGCCACCGGCGAATACGGCGACCTCGTGAAGCAGGGCATTATCGTTCCCACAAAGGTGGAACGAGTGGCGCTGCAGAATGCGGCCAGCATCAGCGGGCTTCTCCTGACGACCGATTGTGCGATCACGGAGATCAAGGAAGTCAAGGCAAAGGCCGGCGCGGGCGCCGGTGACGGCATGGACGGAATGGACTTCTGATTCCGGTCAACCCTTGCATGGCCCCTTGATCGACGGGCTCAAGACCAGTGAAATCGACGCCTGGGCGAGAATTCTCGCCCAGGCGTCTTCTTTGGAGATTTAAGATGCCCCTCGGAGGTGGAGGCGCGGGTGGTTTGGGAGCGATCGGCATGTTCATCTTGCCGATCTCGATCGCCATCATGTTCCTCAAACAGCCGCCCGGACCGGTGTCGAAGCTCATCAAGGCAGGCGCAATCGATCCGGATACCGCTCGCCGGCCCACGGGCATCGACATCCCTCGTCCGTTCATTCTTGAACCCGCCTTGAAGCGGCGGGTCATTCAGCGGACATCTGATGGCCGGTACTGGGTAGATCTGACGCGGAATCGACAGTATCGAATCCGACTTGCGATCGCGGTTGGTGCGGTCGTCTTTGGGATTGGGGCCGCCGCCTGGGTACTCTGGCCACATCTGGGCCCATTGCCGACTGGAGGGAATCGATGACTCTGATGAATGGATCGACGCCGTCCGTCGCCGGTTGGATTCTCATCTGGATGGCGTTCGCCAGCATCGTGGCGCTACTCGCCCACGGCCGCGACAAGAGCGCTGCTCGGAAGGGTCGTCGCAGAACGCCCGAGCGAACCCTGCATCTGCTGGAGTTCGTCGGAGGCTGGCCCGGCGCGATCATTGCCATGTTCTTGTTCCACCACAAGATCCGGAAGCCGTCCTATTTTCTGGTGACAGGTCTCATTGTCGCCGGCTGGATTGCGGTTGCGATCTGGTGGTTCCGAATCTTTCAGGCGTGATTCGATGCGATCGAGGTCACAACTGATGGCATCTTGACTGCACCAGCATCTTGAGGATGCGGTCTTCCGCTCCGTCGAGAATCAGGAGTTGGCGGGAAGAGGCCAGATGGCCTGAGGTGTCATTTCGCGCCCATGACGTCGCGGCCAAAGAGCCCGTCGGTGGTGAGGACGTGGTAGCTGGTGTTGACCAAGGTGTCGTATGAATATTCGCCGTAGTAACCGTTCGCACCCCATTGCGTGTCGCGGCTCCATAATCCGGTTTGGCATTCGCCGGCGGTCGATGCTTGGCAGAGATTACAACTGTTGTTGGCCTCTGCCATGGTCTGGGCTCGGGTATCGCCTTCCATCGCATCACTCACTCCGACCATTGAGACATGGCCATCAAAGAAGAGCGTGATCGGCGCCGAGTTGTAGCCTTGATTGAACATCCAGCTTGGGTCATCACCCTCCGAGAAGCCGGGATTGAATCCGGTCTCGGTGTTCTGGAGCCAATGATGTTCAATCATTCGTGTCTTGAGGTCCGGGTATCGGCACTGCCCGGCCGCAGGCGATCGAAAGGCGGCGGGCATCGATCGTGGATTTCGCCAGCCACAGTGGCTATGAACTTCGGGATTGAACATGGCGGCGCCGCTCCAGACGTAACTCGACCATGTGATCTTTGGATCGTTGGGGTCCAGATAGAACTCGCTGGCTTGGGCGAAGAGCGGCTCGACCGCCTGAAGGGCGTAGGTGTCCTTCGGGGCCCAGAACACGGGATCGTAGAAGCGAGAGCCGACATAGGCGTTGAATGCTTTGCCGTTGGGGGTTCGGAATCCGCCGAACTTGTAGATCGGAACGTTGTACGAGATCGGTTGGTAGATCGTGTGGAAGAAGATGCTCCACGCGAGTGGATCACCCGCGTATGGCGGGCACAAGTCTCCTCCGCACCAAGCGGCCCAGATATCGCCGTTCTGATCGGTTCCGGCAATCGCCTGTGCCATGCAGGCAACGGTGCTGTTGTAGAGCACGGGGTCTGCATTCTCGACCAGGCCGAGGTCATCGGGAACGGCCGTGAATTGCCGTCCGCCCCAGTCGGCGCCGTAGGTGTCGTTGGCGATTCCCAGATTCCGGAGATTGGCAGAAGACTGCGTCACTCGGGCGGCATCGCGTGCCTTGCCAATGGCGGGCAAGAGGATGGCAATCAGTAAGGCAATGATCGAGATCACCACCAACAGCTCCACGATGGTAAAGCCGGGTGAATGGCGTCTTGTTGATGTTGGCATTGTCATAGGATTTGGACCTCGCTGAGTGCGACAAATAAGTAACACCCCGGAATCCAGCGGGGCTGCGTGGGCCCTCCCAAGATACGGCATCCACCGTGGATTCGAAAGCAAGGACCCTTGGGATTTCGAATCCAATTGTTCTTGAGCATCCCTCATGAGGCCAACGGGGGTTTTTTATCTGATTTACGCCGCTCGGTCGCAATCTAACCCGTGGATCTGCAGAGTGTGAAGGTTCGCCTCGAACGCCATATGAAGAAATCGGGCCGGTCCCTAAGAAGGAGACCGGCCCGATTCAGTTCTATTTTCGATTCGCAATCAACCTGCGAGGGTTCCTATTTGAACTCCATCGCAGATCTCAAGCATCGATCACTTGGCGCCAAACACGTCACGGCCGGAGAGGCCATCGGTGGTGAGAATGACGGCACTGGTGTCAACCAGCGTGTCATAGCTGAGGTTGCCGTAGTAACCGTTCGCACCCTTGGGGGTGTTGCGGCTCCACAGTCCAGTCTCGCACTCGCCCATTCCGTCGCAGTTGCCACAGGTGTCGTTGTTCTCGGCCTGTGTCGTTGCACGAGTGTCGGCTTCCATGAAGTCGGTGGTACCGATCATGCCGACGTGTCCGTCAAAGAACGCCGTCATGGGCTTCGAGTTGTAGCCATGGTTGAACAACCAGCTGGGGTCTGATCCACCGAACGAAGGGTTCGCATCAGTTTCGACGTTCTGCAGCCAGTGATGTTCGATCATGCGGACCTTGAGATCCGGGAATCGACACTGACCGATCGAAGGACTTCGCCAGGCGCCGGGGAAGTTGTTGCCGTAGGGGCTCTTGTAGCCGCAGTGGCTGAGGACTTCCGGATTCCACATGGCTGCGGGGCTCCAGATATAGCTGGAGTACGCAATCACCTGAGCGGAGGAGTTCTCGGGGCTGTAGGGGTTGAACTCATCGGGGTAATTGAAGAATGGTTCCGCGATTCGTAGCGGATAGGTGTCCTTCGGGGCCCAGAACACTGGGTCGTACCAGCGGTCGCCGACGTAGCTGGCGAAAGCCTTGCAGGTGGGGACACGGAATGATCCGAAGTCGCCACCGTTGAAGCCGTAGGGTTGGAAGACGTAGTAGTAGCAGCCGTTCCAGTAGCCAGCATCGCCGGGATAACCGTTACAGAGACTGCCAGCGCACCACCAGCCCCAGAGGCGTCCGAGGTAGTCGTAGCCAACGAGTTGCTGCGGCATGCAGGCAATCTGGTTGTTGTAGTCGACGGGACCAAGTCCGTTCGAGAAGGCGAGACCCATGTCATCGGGAATCGCGGTGAACTGACGATCGCCCCAATCGGCGCCGTACGTATCGTTGGCGACAGAGAGGTTTCGAAGGTTTGCTGCGGACTGTGTGACGCGAGCAGCGTCTCGAGCCTTACCGATGGCCGGCAGCAGAATGGCGATGAGCAAGGCGATGATCGAGATCACCACCAGCAGCTCAACGATGGTGAAGCCTGAACGATTATTTTGCTTCATGACTGAGGACTCCGTTTCTGGCTTGCCTGGTTGCACACCGACAAGCACTTCCTTGAAAGTGGAATGGGGACTGTGGAATCAGGCTTAGAAATGTGTGCAATGCCTGACTGTGGAAGCCCGTGTAAATCAAAAGATACCGGATCTGGCGTGAATCTCAACCATCCACCTTCAAAAGTGGATGAATCGTTCGTGATGTCGACGACGATGTCATGATCATGAGACACGTTATAGCGTCCGATAAAAAATGCCCGTGAACTTCGAAAACTCAAATACGAGCTGTCTTGGGTTGAATCGCCTCGGAAACGAGGCGGTGGAAAGCCCGGAGATATGAGTGGGGGGCTTTCAGTGGTCCTCTATGTGTTCGTCATCAAGGTCGAGAGGTTCCCCAATTTCTCGTCGTAAATGCATATTGGGGAAGTACTTTCGTGTTTTCTGGTGTGGAATTTGGTGGGTGATCCCGGTCACGGCTCCCTTCGTCCGGCTATGTTTCGCCCCATGCCCACGGCTCCTTGCTCATCTGATCGCGGCCCGATCCTCGTCGGCACCTGGTCGTTCTCCTTGGCCGCGATCGAGTCGGCCTGGTCCACCCTCAACGGTGCTTCAGGTTCGGGCGATCAATCGGGAGCAGGCCAGGGCTCGGGGTCAACCCTGCTTGATGCCATCGAAGTGGCGTGTCAACACGCCGATCTCGATCTCAGCGTCGATAGCGTTGGACTCGGCGGGCTTCCCGATTCCAGCGGTCGAATGAGCCTGGACGGCGCGATCATGGCGTCCCCGATCCGTTTTGCCGGGGTCGCTGGTCTCCGTCGGCACGTGCATCCAGTTTCGGTTGCTCGTCTGGTCATGGAGCGGACCGAGCACACCTTGCTCTGCGGGGATGATGCGGATGACTTTGCAGACCGCCATGGCTTCGCCGGTCAGGAACTCCTCTCCGATGACGCCAAGGCGGCTTTTGAAACTTGGGCCGCCGCCCGTCGGGACGGTGGCGGCGATCCGATTGATCAGCGCACCGATCAATCACTCTTGGGCCTCCGTCCGCAAGATCCTGGCCTTGGCTCCGCGGCGGGTGGACGGCTTTTTCGTCCAAACGATGGCCGTGAAGGTGCCGCGCCAGCTGGCCACGACACGATTGGCGTCCTGGGTCGTGACGCTTCGGGCAATCTCGCGGCGGGCTGTTCGACCAGCGGGCTTCCATTCAAAGTGCCGGGGCGGGTCGGCGACTCGCCGATCGCCGGGCATGGCCTCTTCGTCCAGCCGGGGGTGGGGTTGGCCACGGCGACGGGAACCGGTGAACTGATCGCGGGTATCTGCGCGAGTTTCGTGGCGGTGGAGACGCTTCGAAGGGGAGGAACGCTTCTGGATGCCATTCGAGAAGTCATGCTCCGAATCGATGAGCTTGGTCCGCGGCGTCCTCATCATCAAGTGGGCGTCGTCGTGATGGATGCCGCTGGGAATGTGGCGTCGGGGGCGTATCGACCTGGGTTCCTGGTGGCCACTCGCGATGAAGGAGGCGGTAGGGTGTCCGGTCCTGACTTGGTTCATCGCCCCGAAGATGATGGACTTCCAGAATCTGCTCGCGAAGGCTTGGCGAAGCGTGACAAACCCAACCCGAAGGAAGACCCATGAAGCTCTATACCCGCACCGGCGACGATGGAAAAACCGGCCTGTTCTCCGGAGACCGAGTCGGCAAGGACCATCCTCGGATCGAGGCCTATGGCACCGTTGACGAGTTGAACGCTTGCCTGGGCCTCGTGATCTCGGGGATCGATGGCAACGACGAGGCATCCGAGAAACTCCGGGCGAGTCTCTTGGCGATTCAATCACGTTCCTTCGATCTCGGGGCTGACCTTGCGACGCCCGAGGGAGCACGAAACAGCGAGAAGGTCGGCCGCATCGATGATGCCGACGTCGTCGTACTCGAAGGCCTGATCGATCATTACCAAGCCGCGGCGCCGGAAATTCGGTGCTTCGTCCTTCCAGGTGGGTGTGAACTCGCCGCCCGTCTGCACATCGCTCGGACCGTCTGTCGGCGCGCGGAGCGATTGATGGTGCATCTGAATCATGCCGAGGCAGTGACGCCCGAAGCGATTCGTTGGGTGAACCGCCTCAGCGACCTGCTCTTCGCCATGAGTCGCGCCGCCAACCACGCGGCGGGGCTTGAGGACGTTCCATGGGAGCCGAAAGGCAACGGTTGACTGGTCGCTGGCGCTAGGAGCGTTTGGGAGACCGAGGTTTTCCAATGGCGCTCGACCCACCACTCGAAAGTCCTTTTCGCAACATGCCGATCTCGGAGATCCGTTCCCAGGCGCTCTCGGCGTTGCCCGCGCCGAACTCCGTGGTGATCGAGCGTCGGTTCCACGCTTTGGCCACCGTAGAAGTCGTTCCGCTGCCGCAGAACGGATCGAGGACCAGCCCGCCTTCATTCGAACAGGCCCGAATGACCCGCTCGAGGTACACCTCGGGAATCTGATTGTGGTGCTGCGATCGACGTTCCTTGTTGTTGCCCTGCACCCGACCCCAGTAGGGGCCGTACCAGACGTCCATCGGCACGCGCATTCCGGCGTTGTGATCTTTCGCCTGCGTTCTCGCATCGTTGTAGATCGAGGCGCGGTCCGACTGCTCCAAGATGGCATCCGGATTCCAGATGCGGTTGTCTGCGTCCTTGGCGAAGTACAAGGCGTGCACCTTGCTCATGATGAATGAACTATCTCGGTGCTGTCCGAAACGAAAATGCCACACGCACCAGTTGATCATCGTGAGACCCCGTCTCTTGAGGTGCATCACAATCTCGGCCGCCGTGTCGTCGGGAATGTTGACCCAGATCGATCCGTGCGGGGCCAACGCGTCGACACACACGTCAAGCCAGTCGAAGGTAAATCGTTCGTACTCGGCTCGTGGCATGCCATCGGACCATTCGTCGTAGGGCACGTTCCAGTTGAAGGGCGGGTCGGCGAAGACCAGATCCACCTGGCCGTGATCGGGGAGATTGGGAATGACGTCTCGGCAGTCGCCGATGTAGAGCCGGGTGTCGGGCTGATCCGAGTGGTGAACTGGTTCGACCGAGACCGTGGCAGGCACGTAGGCGGCAACTTCATCGCCGAGCATTCTGATGTCGGCGGCGGGCATTTCGGCCGCTGATTCCCGTTGGATCTGAGTCGCCCCTCGAGGCGTGGCATAGCCACCGGGACGATTGAATTCGGTGTTCTTGCGTTCGGCCATGACGCGATGATCGCCGATTCCGTGGCCTCGCGCCACTCTCGAACGGTAAACCACAGAACCAGGGGGATTCCCGGTCGGGGAACGGCCTCGATGTCAGATGGTGCCGAAGACTCGATCACCGGCATCGCCGAGGCCAGGAACGATGTAGGCGAGTTCGTTGAGTCGGTCGTCGAGGGCCGCGGCGTGCACCTCGACCTCCGGATGGTCTTTGGCCATCCGCTGAACCCCCTCGGGCGCGGCCACGAGACAAAGGAACCGAATCGTCCCGCATCCTCGCTTCTTCAAATAGTTCACCGCGTAGGTGGCGCTCCCTCCGGTGGCGAGCATCGGATCCACCACCAGGACTGGCCCTTCGGCGATGTCGGTCGGAAGTTTCTCGTAGTACTCGACGGGCTGATGCGTTGTTTCGTTTCGTTGTACGCCGATGTGGCCGACCCGAGCCTCTGGAACGAGACGGAGCATCCCGTCGGTCATGCCAAGGCCCGCACGGAGAATCGGGACGATGGTGACGGGGGCGGCGAGCTCGGTGGCGTCGCACACGTCGATCGGGGTTTGGACTCGGGAAGCCTTCGTCGGGAGATCGCGAAGTGCCTCGTAGGTCATCAGCCCGGCGATTTCACCAAGCACTCTTCGGAAGGTGGGGGGCGGCGTCTCAAGGTTCCTGAGAATGCCCAACTTGTGACCGATCAGGGGGTGATCATGGGTCAGCAGATTGGGATGTTCGGGCGTACGTCGCATGTCGTTTCCTCTCTTCGGTGCGGTGCGGTGCGGTGTTTTACATTTTGGTCGGCGCCGCGATCCCGAGGGTGCCGAGCCCGTCTCGGAGCACGTTCCGCGTCAGTCGGACCAGTCGAATTCTGGCGTGACGAATACCGGCGTCCTCCGTCTTGAGGACGGGGCACGCGGAATAGAAGGAACTGAATTCGGTGGCGACGCCGTAGAGAAACCGGCAAAGGCGACTTGCTTCGAGTGAGTGTGCAGCGTTCTGCATGGTGGCCGGGTATCGCAGAAGCAGGAGCGCGAGGCGACGTTCTTCGGGCGCTTCAATTCGGAATGGAGCATCAATGGTCGCTTCGTCGCCCGCTTTCTCAAGCATCGAGCAAAGTCGCGCGTGGGCGTACTGGAGATACGGCCCGGTGTCTCCTTCGAAGGCGATCATGCGGTCAAGATCGAACACGTAGTCCCTCGCCGAATCACCGGAGAGATCTGCGTACTTGATCGCGGCAATGCCGACCGCCCGACCGATCGCGGCGAGTTCGCTCTTGGAGAGCCCATGGGTCGGAGCATGTGGCTCCGCGGCTCGGATCGTGACCGCTTCGGTCCCGCGGTCAACCGCCGCTTGAAGAAGGTCCATCAGTTTGAAGTTAGCGCCGGATCGTGTCTTGAGCGGCTTTTTGTCCGGGCCCAGAACGGTGCCAAAGCCGAGGTGAATGAGTTCCGATTCCACCCCGTCGGGGAGCGTGGCCCAGCCGATCTTCCGGCAGGCATCGAAGACGTCTCGAAAATGATCTCGCTGGCGAGCGTCGACCACGTAGATGACTTTATCGCTATCGAGTTCTTGCACCCGATACCGCAGGGCCGCGAGATCAGTGGTCGCATAGAGGAAGCCGCCATCCCGCTTGCGAATGAGCATAGGTCGATCGCGGTCTTGGAAACGAACCACCAGCGCGCCGTCGTCCTCGACCGCGAGGTCGGAGCGGACGAAGGCGTCGACGACCTCCGCAAGCTCGTCACGAAAACTCGACTCGCCCCGTTCGCTTTCCGGTGAGATGCTCGTCCCGAGAAGATCACAGGCGAAGTAGACCTCTTTCATGGTCACTTCGATCAGTCGCTTCCACGCGGTGACCATGTCCCCATCGCCAGACTGCAGTCGGACCAGCGCTTCGCGAGCCGCCGCTTGGGCGTCGCCCGCGCTTGCTTCCTGGGTTTCGAGTTCGGCGATTCGATGTGGCCCGCAGTGATTTGCGTTGGCCGCGGCAAGACCGCGACCGTCACCGCGAGCCTCGAGCTGTGCGTCGCGATAGGCCACGTTCAACGTATCCAGATCGAGGGCCTCGAAATCCACCTTCCGACTCAACAGGGAGTGAAGGGTCATCGCGATGGGGAGGCCCCAGTCGCCGAGATGGTTTTGGCGATGGACGGTGCGGCCGATCCGTTCGAAGAGCCTGGCCACGGTGTCACCGATGACCGTGGATCGGAGGTGGCCGACATGCATTTGTTTGGCGACATTGACCCCGCAGACATCGATGGTCACGCCGTGCGGCTTGACCTCGGGTTCGATGCCGAGTCGTTCGTCGTCCATGCCCACCAAGGCGACGGCGAGGGCGTTGGGTTCGAGACGGAGGTTGAGGAAACCAGGCCCCGCAATCTCCGGTTCCGCGATCACGCCTTCAAGACCGAGCGAGGGGGCCATCAGGGCGGCGGCGAGATCCACGGCCACCTCCCGAGGCTTCCGGCCAAGTTTCTTGGCGAGGGCCATCGCCGCGTTTAGTTGAAAGTCGCCAAACTCGGGCTTGGCACTGGGCTTGAGGGCGGCATCGACACCGGTCGCGGCATCGCCACCGACCGCTTCAACAGCAGCAACGGCGGCGGCTTCGACCTTGGCCACGGGATCCTGGACAGCGTTCATCGGACGGAGGATAGCGGGCCGCGGGTTGGAGGCGTGCCATTCCTTGAATTCAGAGGGATTGGCTCAGCCGCCGGAACCGATCGTCCACTGGCCCAGCATGATGCCGATATCGCTTCCCGTGACGCATCCGTCCCCGGTGAGATCCGCGTAGCCCGGATCTTCGCAGCCCCATTGTCCCAGAAGGAGACCGAAATCAGCGCCATTCACCACGCCGTCGCGGTTGAGGTCCGCCGTCGGTCCGGCCGCGGCGATCAGTTCTCGCCAGATCCGCGAAGCAAAGAACTTCGCGCCTTCGACATTCGGGTGAGTGCTATCGAGGAGAAGATCGGTGTTCCATTGATCCCATTCACCGATCTGGTCTCGAACGATGCCGTCGAGATCGATCACCGCGGTATCACCACTGGCGAGGGTTCGAAGTCCAGCGGCATAGTCTTGGAAGAAGGGGTTCATCCCCGAGGCGTAGGGGGCGATGAGCAAGAATTCAACGGGAGGCAGGGCGGAATTTTCGAGCCTCGCCAATTCGTGAACCTCACGGTAACGAACCAGAATTTCACTCACGTCCTCGATGGTCCGTTCAGGAAAATTCGCATCGATGCCGCTGTTGTTGGTGCCGATCCAGATCATCACATGCGTCGTTTCATGAGCCAGAAAGTGGCGGCGGAGGGCTTCATTGCGGTACGAGCCTGGATAGATGGTCGCGGAGTTGATGATCGGCACGTCGGGATGGCCGAAGGGATACCGATGGTTCTCGGCTCGCCAGCCACCCTTGCCGATATAGGTCAATCCGAGGCCTTGTTCGAGACTCTGATTGGTAATCACCGTTCCACAGAGTCCGATCTTTTCGTCGGGGCCGAACGCGCCTTGGCGGTCGCTATATAAGGCAGTCCCCTGATGCCCTTCTCCGGCGGTGCTTCCTTCAAGGACATCATCGAACCAGCAGAGTCCGGGCTCTGGAGTGGGGTTAAAAGACCGATTCGGCAGATTGGTATTCCAGAGCGTTCCGTTCGCAGAGTTGCGAGAACGGACCGTCCAACTCGAGCGGAATAACGGATCGGTTCCCGCGACGATCATCGCGCGGTGTCGGTAGAGGTCTTCGGTATGGAGGAATCGCTGATTGCCGTCGGCGTCTCGCAACATTCCAGAGTCAAAGGCCCAGCTAAGCTCGTTGAAGCCCGCAGACAGGGCTCGGCCGGACCAGCCATCTCCCCAAAGCACACGCATCGCCCAGGTGTTGGTGCCCGCAAAGGGCTCAAGATCGCCGATGCCCTCGCCCGGTCGAAGGAGCATGTAGTTCCCGCTGCCCGAGGTCTGCAGCCAAGCCCCGGTGGCATTGCTGTTCGAAGAGACGGCGGTGTGAATCTGCCGCCAGCGATTCGGTTGCCACGCGAGGAGATACCCCTTGAACATCGAGTTTGTGTTTCCAAACGTATTGACGCTGTCGCCAATAATCGTGACGTTCGCCTGCCCGCGAATGAGGTCTTCCGCCAGTATTCCGAGGTTGACCGAGAACGGCGAGTCGATCTCCCCGCTCGCAGAGATTGGTGGAGGTGGCGCGACGACTTCACGGAGGGCCGGTCGTCGATCGCGGTGCTGGGACGCTTGGACCGGCAACGTGGCAGAAGCCAGTGCCAGGAGGCCTCCGATCGTCACGACAAACGCTGGGATCATTTTCGTCGAGTCCAAGGGTGGAGTCCGGATCAAAGAGGCAACTCTGATCGTAGATCAGGATTGGTCGAAGTCCACTGAGATCGGAGATCCTCTGGTCCGATAGCCATTGGCCGGACGGGATGGCACCCCAGATCCCCTCGTTGGAGGCCGTTAGCTCAGGACGACGTGGTGGCGATCTCGGAGCGATCGAAGTCTGGCCTCAAGCGGCGTGGCCCCGGACTTCCGATCGAGACCCGCGGCGGTGATCTCCAGCATCTCGATGAGGCCGTGATAGTCTTCGATTGAGACGAATTCTCGTCCGACCCTGGCGGGGCGATGTCCGGCTTGCACCTCGTCGATCGCCTGCATGTTGTGGTAGTTGCCGAGCGGAAGGCAGAGGCAGGTCGACTGGAATCCGAACGCCGAGAACGCCGTCGCCTCACACGCACCGCCCGCCATCAACTTTCGTTGCCAGCGAAACGACGAATTCTTGGCGGCGTGTGCCATCATGAGGTTTGAGATTTCGTTGGTGAGCTCGGGGCTGAAGACCGTCATGCGATCACCAACTCGGACAATCGGTCCGCCGCCGATCGGGCTTTCTGGAAACGAACGACTGTTCTCGAGGCAGACCAGCCGGGCGTTTTTCTTGATGAGCCCGTTGGTGGCCGCGCCGATGGCGCCGATGAAGCCGACTTCCTCGGCCACCGTGAACAGCAGGCCGACGTGTTCCATGCCTCGGCGTTTGCGAATGCGATCGAAGGCGCACAAGGCTGCCGCCGCCGCCGCAAGATCGTCGCAGGCGTGGGTCTTCAGAAGACGTTTCGATCCCTTTCCGGTGATCGCGGGGGCGGGGAAGGCCCAACGTCCGACGTCCCCGATCGAAAGCGCAGGGAGACGCTTGGAGAGTCGCACCGTCGCCACCTTGAACAAACGGGTCTTCGAGATCGGGGCGAGGGACTCGATGCGTCCCTTCACGATTTGGTCGGTGGCATCGTGAAATTCGAGCCGGGCGCCGTCGAAGTAGGGGTCGTGCACGCCGCCCCGGAATTCGGCTTCGATGGTGCGATCGTCGATGATCCGGCTCACCACAAAGGCGGGATGATCGAGATGGGCGGTGATGAGCAGGGGCGCCGTTCGCGTGGCGGGCCGTTTCTTCGAGTTGATGAGCAGATTCCCGTCGTCGTCTCGCTGCCAGACGAGGCTTCGGGATCGAGCCGCGAGCCAGCGATCGAGGTACGCCTGGACGCGATATTCGCGGCCCGCGGCAGTGGGAAGGGAGGTGAGTTCGAGGGCGATACGCTCGTGCCGGCGTCGATCGGCGGCGAGGGTACGAAGGGGGTTCTTGGCGGCCATGCGAGCATGGTACGTCCCAGCCGGTCGTTGCTTCGTGGCGAGGTCAAACCGCGCGGTCTCCGGTATCATCTCCCGAATGCCTTTCGAATCCATCCCCGAGATCATCAAGGACCTCCAGGCCGGTCGGGTGATCGTTCTGGTCGACGACGAAAACCGAGAGAACGAAGGAGACTTCGTGATCGCGGCCGAGTACGCGACGCCGGAAGTCGTCAACTTTCTCGCTCGGGTGGGCGGTGGCTACCTCTGCGTGGCACTCGACGGTGATTCGTGCGAACGACTCGAACTCGGGCCACAAGGCGCGATCAATACGAGCCTGCGCCAGACGCCCTTCACGATCAGTGTCGACGGGCACCCGCGGCACGGCGTGACCACGGGGATCAGTGCCAGCGATCGAGCGGCCACCATCAAGTTGTTGTCGGATCCGTCGACCCGCTCCGACGACCTGGTCCGCCCGGGTCATATCAATCCGCTCCGAGCCCGCGAAGGTGGGGTTCTGGTTCGAACCGGCCAGACCGAAGGGTCGGTCGATCTCTGCCGCCTCGCTGGACTGCACCCCGCCGCGGCGATCATCGAAGTCGTCAATCCCGACGGCAACATGGCTCGGCTTCCCGATCTTGAAAAGCTGTGCGCTGAACATCAGCTGAAAATGTGCTCTGTCGAGCAAATCATCGAATATCGACTGGGCCAAGAGGCGCTGATCGAGCGAATCGCTCCGATCGAAGGACGCGAGATCGAAATTCCCGAGGGCCGGTTCACGCTCTTTGCTTGGCGAAGCACCATCGATGCCCTGCCGCACATCGCGCTGTGCGCTGGCGGAGTGGGCGATCGCAATGCGGATGGCAGTCCCGTTGACCAAGTTGATCCGACGCTGGTGCGAGTGCACCGCCGAGATCTGCTCGGCGACATCTTCGGGGTGCAAGCGGCAGAGTCATCGCACTCCAGCCAAGAGGACTTGAAAGCAACGCTGCGAATGATCAATGCGGAAGGCCGTGGTGCACTCGTCTACATGCGTCCCGAGTCGGGGAACTTTGAGATTTCCGGAGCCTTGCATGAGGTGAATCGCCGGTCTGAAGATGTGAATGCCCCCGATCTTGCCCGGCCCGACGGCATTGGGTCCAAGGTGATGCCCATGGATCAGCGGGAGCTGGGCATTGGCAGCCAGATCCTTCGGGACCTCGGCCTCTCCAAACTCCGGCTGGTCACCAATCATCCGCGGCCCTGGCCGACGCTGCACGGATTCGGTCTTGAAGTCACGGAGTCGGTCTCGATTCGGTGAACCAACGTGGGCGGTCGATCACGGTTCAACCGACCCACGCTTCCGCTTCAATCTCGACCATCGCGTGGTCCACGAGCCGGGCAACTTCCACCAGCACGTTCGCGGGTCGAATGTCCGCGAAGGTCGGACCCATCACCGAGGCAATCTCCTCCCAGCGGGAAATGTCGGTGACATAAATTCGCACCTTGACGACCTGAGCAAGCGTGGCATCGAATGCCGCGAGTGCTTCCGCGATCCGTTCGACGCACCGCCGGGTCTGATCGTCGAGGTCTGGTGGATACGTCCCGTCGGGATTCGTACCGACGCAGCCGGAGACCCAGATCATCGGCCCGGCCTGTACGGCGCGGCTGTATCCCATTCGAGGTTCCCAGGGGGATGCCGTTTCCAGCCGTCGGCGGCCATCGGGTTGGGTGATGAGCGTGGGTTGCGAGGGCGTGGGCATGCGTGAAGTCCGCTGGTGGTCGGGAAGAGGCGGGTTGAATGGGCTCGATGGTCGATGCACTCATCGGAGGCCAGTCACAAATTCAGCCCGGACATTCTCCCAGAATGGTCCTCGTCGTGCGACAATCGCCTCCGCTCGCCGGAACTTCCCAAGACGAGGTGGTCCCGGCCCTGGATCGTGCGAATCATTAGAGCGTGCCCGCCATCGCCGGCGGTCAACCGGGAGTCTCAACGTGGTCCTTCGCCAAACCGTTTGTCTCATCTTCGCGACGTCGTTTCTTACAGGGGCCACCTTCGCGCAGGAAGCGGGCACCCTCGTGGACGATCGAGGGCCAGAATCCATCTCACCGACCTCCAAAGCTTCGGGGGGCCTGGTCCAAGCGTCGGCACCGCCCGATCCAGCGAGCATGGCATTGCTGGATGCCATTGATACCCAGAGCATCTCGCTTCAAGATTTCGCCGCTCGGGTCCGCATGAACACGTACGACGATCTCGCGGACGAAACCGAAAAGCGGTTCGGCCGCGTGTATCTCGTCATGCCGCCGCCGGTTGGTTCGGAGTCCGGACCCTCTCAGCACCGGCAGGCCGCGATCGTGTTTGAGCGATCGATCGAACCGAGCGGTCGAGCTCGTGAACGCCTGGAGCATTTCGTCTTGGTGGACGGAATCCTGAGCGACTACGACCACGAAGCAAAGCGGCTCGTCCGTCGCCGAGTGGTCGGTCCGGATTCGCAGCGCGATCCACTTCGTCTGGGTGAGGGCCCAATTCCCCTTCCAATCGGACAGCGGAAAGCGGACATTCTCAAGTACTTCGAAGTTACCCCGGCCCCCCCGATTCCGGCACGTATTTTCAAAGATGCCGAGGGCGTCGTTGGTTTGCATCTGGTCCCACGCCCCGGTTCTGAAATGGCCGACGCCCGCAAGATCACGGGCATCGATCTTTGGGTGGGGAAGACGAACCACCTTCCGATCGCGGTGGAGATTCATGAGCGGGACGGCGATCGCACTTCGGTTCGGTTCTTTGATCCATCGATCAACGCCGGCGTTGATGATGAAGCCCGACGCTGGCTCGAAGCGCCTGACGTCGATCCGACGGTGTGGAGGATCGAATCCAAGTGAAGGTATTGATCCAACAAATTCGAAATCGGTGCACGAATTCTGCTCGAGCTGTTCGGCGGATCCATCACGCCGTGCTCGGCGCCATGCTCGTCGCCACGATCGGTGGCGGCTTGACTGAATCCGCCGCCGCCGTCGTCCAGCAAGCCGCGGAACTCGTCCCACGAGCCGTGGCCCCTTCGCCGTTGGTGGTCGAGGCGATGAAGGCCACGTGGCTGACCGACGAAGAACGCGCCGAGATGCGGCTGCGGCATGGAACGTGGGGTCCCGAAGACCTGGAATCGATGCCGACGAGTAAATCCGCCGCCGCGATGATCATTGGTCGTTGGGATCTTGTGGCGGATGACCCGACGGCGGCCATCGCAGATCGGGTTGAGGCGATGCGTCGGCTCGGTCGATCCGTCGAAGCACTCGCGCTCTTGGACACACTTGATCCGGGAGATGGCATGACCGCCGTCTCCCTCGAACTTCGCGCCGCGCTGTTGCTCTCACTCGGCCGGTCGGAGGAAGCCTTGCAGGCCGCGACGGCCGCCATCGGAGCCGCGAAAATAGAGTCGCCCCCGAGCCTGGCTGGGCGGCTTGCGGGGATCGACGCCATGCGGATCCGGCTGCAGGCTGGTGGGGGACGCCCCGACGATTTTCAAACCATGCTCGATGATCTCGGCGACGTTCGAACGTCGGTTGATCGACTGGATGCGGCCCCGCGTCTCTTGGAAGGCCGCCTGTTGATCGAACGGGCCAGCGCCGCCGAGGGCGTCCCGGCACTGCATGAGGCCCTTGCGTTGGATCCTCGTCGGGCCGAGGCTTGGTTCGAACTTGGTCTGCTCGCGGTTCGCGGATTCGACTTCGACTCGGCGGAAAGAGCGGCGGGCACGCTGGACCGACTTTCCGGCTTGCTTTCACCGGATGACCAGGGCCTCCAAGCCGCACACCCACTCGCGACCCTGATCAGGGCTCGCAGCGCGCTCACGCGAAATGACCCCGATCTCGCGGTTGAACTGCTCGACGAACTCCTCGCGGAACAACCTCGGATGCCCGATGCGATCGCATTGCGGGCGGCGACGGCGGCGGTGCGCTATGACCAATCTGATGGGGCGGACTGGCTTGCTCGCCTCGATGAAGTAGAACCCGGTTCACCGTTCGGTTGGTACGAAGTCGGTTCGGCACTCTCCTTCGATCGCCAATACGGGGAAGCGGCGATGGCGTTGTCGGAAGCGATCCGTCGTCGCCCCGCCTGGGCCGCACCACACGTCGAACTCGGGCTCCTTGAGATGCAGTCGGGTCGCGATGGCGCGGCCAGAGCAGCACTCAATATTGCGACCGAGCTCGATCCTTACAACACCCGGGCCGCGTTCAGCGAGTTTCTCCTTGAGGAAATCGAAGCGTTCAAGGTCTTGGAGAGCGAACACTTCATTTTGAAGTACCGGGACGGCGAGGATGCGGTGGTCGCGAATGGGATGCTCGGTCCGCTTGAAGAAATGCATGCTGATCTCGTCGCGAGATTCAAGCACACGCCCGATCAGAAGACGGTCATCGAACTGATGCCCGATCATCAGTTCTTCGCGGTCCGCATCACGGGCATGCCAGCGATCCACACCATTGCGGCGTGCACCGGACCGCTGATTGCGATTGAGGTTCCTCGGGAAGGCCCACCCACGAAACACCTCGGGCTCTTTGATTGGTTGAAGGTCTTACGGCACGAGTACGCCCACACCATCACCCTGAGCCAGACTCGAAATCGAATTCCCCACTGGCTCACCGAAGCGGCGGCGGTAAGTATCGAAGGGGTGCCCCGGAAATATGAGACGACGCGTCAACTCGCGGAGCGATGGCGGCGCCACGATCTCTTTGATCTCGACGAAATCAATTGGGCCTTTGTGCGACCGAAGCGACCGAGTGATCGGAGCTTTGCGTACGCCCAGGGCGACTGGATGGTCGAATTCATGAACGAGCGGTGGGGAGACGACGCGCTGGTCGAACTGATCAGCCTCTACTTCGACGGCGTGCAGGAGAAGGATGCCATTCCCCGAGCGCTGGGTATCTCGAGGGCGGATTTTCATCGTGATTTCGTGGCATGGGCCGGCGAGCAGGTCAAGGCATGGGGTCTCGACCCGGAGCCTTCGCTGGATGTCTTGGCGGATCGGGTGCGGATGCGGGATGCGGCGCAATTGGAACGACTCGAGGACGCCCGTCGGGTTCGTCTGGAACGGATTGCCGCGTTGGTCGCCGGAGAAATCGGGCGTCCGTTGCGGCCGGGTGAATCCCCCGAGGAGATTCGAACCGCCGGCGCGGGGTGGCCGGATCTTGAGCGACCTCCGGTCGAGATCGATGACGAAGCCCTTCGAGAGTTGATCGCGGAGTTTCCTGATCACCCGGACCTGCTCGAACTCACCATCCGACGCACCCTTCGAAACGACGAGAACGTGAGCGATGAGGTGCGGTCGATGCTCGAGCGTTATGCGGAGGTTCGGCCCGTCGATCCATATCCGCATCGTGTTCTTGCTCGGGATCTTCTCGAAAGTGACCAGCCAGCGATGGCGATTCCCCACCTTCGGGAGTTAGACCTTCGGAGTGAGAAGGACAACAGCTTTGCGCTGGAGATCGCGAGGTTGTCACGGCAGGTGGGATCGAAAGAAGAGGCTCAGACCGCGGCAGAGCGGGCGGTTCGTATGAACCCCTACCACGCGGCGAATCGCGAACTCGCCGCCGCCTGCGCCGTCGAGTTGGGCGATCTGGATTCCGCGCGACGGCACATCGAGGCGCTGGTGATTCTGGAACCCGATCAGCCACGGCACTCGAAAAGGCTCGAAGCAGTGGAACGGCTGATCGCCCGGAAGGGCTGATCCGAGCCGGAAGCCCGTTTTGGTTGATCGACGGGTGATTCAGCATTTACGAGAACCGAAGGGTCGGTACGAGCGAAGTACCTCCTATGACGCATCAGGGTTGTTCGCCGATCGATCGGGGAGTGGTTCCGGGACGTTGGCAAGTCCCGAGAACGACGTGCAACTCGGATTTCGCCGCTCAGCGGAAGATCGCATGATGTTCCTGCCGTTTCTGCACCTACACTCGGTGGTCGCGGGTCACGGCCGAGATTCTTGTCTTTGACCTCGTGTTCGATCCTGGTGATGGAGACTTTCGTGGGTCTAAGTTTGCGGACTATCCGATCAGGTACCAGCCTTGTTTGTTCGTCGATACTTCTCGCGAGCACGCTGGCCATCGGCGAACCCACCGCCTTCGCCGACGGCCCGTTTCTATTCGGTCCGCCACAGATCATCACCATGCCGACCCCGCACTCGCCGACGATGGTCGCCACCGGTGACCTGGATGGCGATGGCGACTTCGATGTTGTGGTGCCGGGCCGGAACGTCGAGGGGTTTGCCTATCTGATGCTCAATGAGGGCGGGGTCCTTGGGGCGCCGGTTGAATTGGTCACCGGCGGCCAGACCGACTGGGTAGAAATCGTTGATCTCGACGGCGATGGCCAGCTGGATCTCTGCTTTGCCGTTCGATCGCTCCGAGGCAGGCTTTCCATTCTTCGCGGAAACGGCGACGGCACCTTTTTAGATTTCGAGGAGATCTCGCTCGGTCGCGAGCCGCGGTCGGTGGTCGTCGACGATCTCGATGGAGACGGCGACCCAGATATCGCGGCGATGAATCACAGACTTCCGATCATCGAAATTCTCCTAAACGATGGCGCCGGATCCTTTGTTCGGGCGCCGCAGGTTGTGGTGGGCCGTTCGACGGTAGGGATTCCCTTCCCGCAAGGCATTCGTTCCGTCGATCTTGACGCGGACGGTGATCGTGATCTGGTGGTGGTCGCGACGGGTGCGAGTCGGATCTTCATCTGCCGAAATCAAGGCGACGCGACCTTCGAGGCCTCCGAAGGCTGGCGACCGTCGAGAGTCAACGGACAGATCGGGGGCATGACTAATCTCTCGGTTGGGGATCTCGATCTTGACGGCGACGATGATCTCGTCGTGCCGCTGATCTTGATCGGCGAATCCTCACACGTGGGCATCTTTGAGAATCGGGGGTCGGTTTCGACGGTTGAATTCAATCGCGATCTTGCATTCCCTTCGACGAACCTCGGGTATGCCTACGCCTCTGCGATGGGCGATCTCGATGGTGATGCCGATCTCGACGTGGTGATCGGGCATGCCCTGCCTGGTCCGGTGATGGTGCTCGATAACCGGACGGTGCCAATTGCGGCGGGCGGAGATGGCGTCATTCGGCTCGAGCCGCCACAGCAGATCGCTAACGACAGTTTCTTCCGAGGGCTCGCGGTCGCCGATCTGGATGGCGACTGTGATCTGGATGTCCTTGCGGTCGAGCTTATCTCGAACAGCCTTTGGATTCTTCCCAATCTCACCCCGCAAGCCAACGGTTGTGGTGATGGTTTCGTCGGCCGCGTGGTCTTGCCGCCAACCACGAGGGAGACGCCGGCTCGGTCGAAGATCGAAGTCGATCGTCTGGTGGATCTTGACGGCGATGGTGTGGTCGGCGGTTCCGACCTCGCCCTTCTGCTCGCGGGGATGCGTGGCGATCAGGCGGATGCGGTTCAGCCAGTCCGCCGGCCGGAAGGGGCCGCACCTCGATGATCCGGTTCGACCTCTTACTCGCGGTCACGATGTCTGCGGCGTTCACGCTGAATGCCGCGGGCCAGCAGCAATGCGGGATTGAACTTCCTCCCTGCGACGAGCCACACGGTGCGCCGGGATGCCTTCAGACCGGGTGCTGTGAACTGGTCTGCGAGACCGACCTCTTTTGCTGCGAGGTTTCATGGGATGAAACGTGCGTCGAACAGGCCGCCGAACTTTGCGGAGATATCGCCTGCCCGAACCTCGGCGGATGCCTGGAGATTCACGAGACTCCCGGGTGCCTTGATGAGTCTTGCTGCGAACTGGTTCGATTGCACGATCCATTCTGCGGATACGGAACCTGGGATTCGATCTGCGTCGCGGAGGCCGAAGGGTGGTGCGGCGTGCTGGCCGAGTGCCAGATCGAACCACCCCTCGATGCCATCCCGGAGGGCGAACCCTGCCTTGAGCGAATCAACGACGGATGCTCGCAGGATGCCTTGGAAGCGGTGGCTTCGCTCATCCATTGCGGCGATCAGATCTACGGCAAGACCACGACCACGGTGCCGCGCGACGTCGATTGGTTCCGACTTCCAGCGACCACCGATGGCATGTGGACGGCGACGCTTTCCTCGGAGTTTCCGGCGAGGCTGCTTCTGGTGACCGGTGATTGCGAAGGGCCGATACGCACCGTCGATCAATATCACGTCGATCCCTGCACCTCGGGCGATTGGTCCTTCGTCTTGCCCGAAGGCCAGTGGTATCTCGTGGTCGAAGCGGGCGTGTCAGGTCGAGCACTTCGCTCGGGCCTCCCCTGTGATGAGATTGATCCAAAGAATCCACCCGATGATGACGAAGAGCCGCTTCCTCGCACCTACGGGCTCCACTATCTCTTGCAGCTCGATTGTCATCCGGTTGAGTGCGGGGCGGATTTGGATGGAGACGGCGCCGTCGATGGCCAGGATCTTGGTCTACTCTTCGTGGCCTGGGGTGCTTGTTCTGATCCATGCACGGCAGATCTCGATGGAGACTCGGTGGTCGACGGGCAGGATCTCGGCTTACTTTTCGCGGCGTGGGGTGCTTGTCCCTGAGTGGCTCCGGGGGTTGGTCGCTTGGGCACGGCGTCTGAAGGTCAGTTTGTTGAACCGAGCCTCCGGATCACGGCGAAAGCACGCTCAGAGATCTTGCCCCACGCAGGCCAAACCTATTTTCTCGTGATGAGTCTCTCCTTCACGTTCGCTCAACTCTGACCGGAAGCACCTTCGTGTTCTCACTCCTTCGATTCAATCTCCGCCTTGCGGTGGTATGCCCCGCGGTCGCGATGGCGTCGAGTGGGGTGTGCGGCGAAGAATTTCTTCTGCTTCCGGGGTCGAGTTTCCTGCGCGGCGAGCTTCAGGCCGACGTTCCGATTCAAGGCGCCTTCGTCGGAGATTTCGATCCACGGTCCAATCCATTCGGTACCGAGACCCGTCCTCCGGATTTCGAACGAGGCAATACCCCGATCCCGATGTTCGGTTCAATCGTGTTGGCGGGTTCGTTCGATGGCTTGCATCCATCCGGAATGATCGATGCCAGCTGGGATCTCACTTCCGCTTCAATGGAGATTCACGCCTTCGACTTTGATCTCGGCGTGCGTGCAGGGCAACCGGTCTTGATCAGCCAGTCGGTCGAAGGGAACTCTTCGCCTTTTGTCACCGTTCGGCCAAACGGACAGTTTCCTGACGGTCTCTCCGAGCCGATCACCCTTGATGCGGCCAGCCTCATCTCGATGAAGTTCTACTCAGATGAATCGATTCCCGCGGATCTACTCTTCGTGGCGGAAGACATCTGGGCGGTCTTCGCCAATATTGAGGGAACGTTGGAGATCAGGGTCGAGACCGAAGGCGGGATCGTCATCAGAACAGCCTCCGCTTCCTACTTCACCAACGGGGCGCTCTTCCTCGACCAGGGCCCTCGGCTCGAACTTGGCTTTTTCTCGTCGTTCGGCGAGGGGGCGGATTCGGAGTCGTTCCCGGTTTCCAATTTGTCGATGAGCATCGCCACCTCGGAGGGCCGGGGTCAAGCAGGCGTCGTCTTCGCAGGTACGGGCCGAGCGCCCGAATTCGATCTCTTCCTTGACTTGGGCATCGCGTCGGTGGCAGGCCGATTGCCCGATCCGGATCTCAACGGCGATGGCCGTGTGGACGCCATCGATCTCGGTCTCATTTTGCTCCAGTGGGAACAGGAAGGGCCGAATGCCGCCGATCTGGATCGGAACGGCCGTGTGGGGAGCGGGGATCTGGCGAGATTACTGGTGGAATGGTCGTCTGACCGCAACGACTGATCCGGCATTTCGGTATTCAGTTGAAATCATGGCGAAATCGTCCACAATGATCTCGGAGAACTTGATGCTGACCATGACTTCCGCTTGCCGTACCCTTTTGCTTCTGACGTTGTCGATCCCGGTCACGGGATTCGCAGTGGCGGATGATTTCTTGGTCGAGCCCAAGAAGAGCACCTTCGACCAGGCGTTCTCGGTGGCGATTCCCTTCGCGGGAACGCTGATCGGTGACTACGACGAAGAGGGGAACCCAGAAGGCACACAGACGCGGCCGGGTCTCTTTGGCGGGAGTGGTAACAACCCGATCGACTATTCGGCCACATTCCAATTGGCTTCGGCTGGGCAGGAATTTCAACCGTCCGGTTCGATCGACGCGGACTTGTCGGGGATTCCGAACGGATCGCTCACGATTAACTCGTTTCAGATTGATGCGTTCGCTGGGGCAAGCACGACGGTCGCCGTTGATCTGGTGATGATCTTCAACACGTTCAGAACTTACAGCCCGTTCTCGCTCTACCCGGGCGGATTCGAGATTCCGATTCCTCTTCAGGAGGGCGCGGTCACTCAGATGATGCTCTCTTCGGTGGCCCCAACCGCCGTCGATGTGAAGGAGACCCGAGACGGCGCGGTGTTCAGCGGTATTCTTCCCGGCACCCTGACCTGGGAAGCCGATTTCGGAACGGGCCCGCAGCTATTCGAATTGCCAATCTTGCTGCCCGTGGAGGGCACCGTGATTCAAGGCGCCGAACAATCCCGCCTCGAAATCACCAGTTCGATCGCGGTGACTGGCGAACAGCCGGTCGATTTTCCGCCGTTTGAGCAGATCCCGCTGTCGCTCCCAACCATTCCGCCCGGAGATGCGCTGGCAAACCTGTTGTTCGATGGGACGATCGCGTCCTTTACTTCGGATCTCGAGATTTCGATGTCGGTGGTCGCCTTCGCGGAGGTGGCGGTGAGCCCCGCGGACTTCAATCAGGACGGAGTCGTGAATGGCGCCGACCTTGGGCTGTTGATCGGAGCCTGGGGTTTGTGCGAAGGGTGTCCGGAAGACATCAACGAAGATGGTCTGGTCAATGGCGCGGATCTCGGGCTGCTCTTCGGCGATTGGACGAACTGAACCTTTCGCCGAGTTGCGCCGAGTTGCGGCGATCAGCGCTCAGAGCAGGGTCGGCAGCGCATCCAAATCAAGATTGCCACCACACAAGACGACTCCGATTCGTCGGTGACCCCTCGCCTGCAGGGAGTCACTCAGAGCGGCCGCGATGCCCACGGCGGCGCTGGGTTCAATGACGAGTTTGGCCCGTTCCATGACCAACCGGAGTCCGGCTCGGATCGCCGACTCTGGAACCGTGATGATGTCGTCGACGAGTTCTTGAATAACTGGAAAAGTACGTTTCCCGAGCGTGGTGCGGAGGCCATCGGCAATGGTCTGAGTGGGATCACCCACATGGGGTTCGATCCGACCACTCGACCTTGATCGGGCGGCGTCGTCGACGAGCTCGGGTTCAGCCCCGAGAATCTCTATCCGCGGCGAGAGCGCTTTCGCGCAGATCGCGATGCCGGCGATCATGCCCCCACCTCCGACCGGAACCACGATGGCATCGAGGTCCGGTACTTGCCCAAGGAGCTCGAGTGCGATCGTCCCCTGGCCAGCGATGACCCGATCGTCGTCATAGGGGGGGATCACGGTTCCGCCGGTTTCTTCAGCGACCCGTTGGCAGGTTTCCATTCGACTCTGAAGCGTGGGTTCGCAGTCGTGCACGATGCCGCCATACTCGATCACGCCCTTTTTCTTGACCATGGGGGCGTTGGTGGGCATCACGATGTGAGCTGGAATTCCGCGTCTTGCCGCGGCCCAAGCCAAGGCTTGCGCGTGATTGCCGGAGGAATGAGTCACCACGCCATGATCGGCTTCCGCATTCGTCAAGGAGAAGACGGCATTACTCGCTCCTCTGGCCTTGAACGCGCCGACTTTTTGAAGATTTTCACACTTGAGGAAGACTTCGCAGCCCGCCGCATCGTCAATTGCTTGGCAGGTGAGGACTGGGGTTCGATGGACGTGTGGTCCGATTCTCCGCGCGGCGGCTCGGATGTCATCGAGGGTCGGATGTTCAGATCTGGTTCCGGGCATTCAGGAATTCTAGGGGAGGGACGGACGGTGGAAGTCCAGATGGGGAACCACGGGTGCGGGCCTGCTAGACTCCCCTCGCCACTCGGGGCGTCGCGGCCAAGAAGGCCGTGGACTGAGATGCACCCGTTGAACCTGATCCGGTTGGTACCGGCGGAGGGAATGTGGCCCGAAGACGCGTCAATGCGTCCCGGACCCTCCGCGCTGGTGACCAGCCCCATCGGCCAAACGGCCCGAGCGGAGTCCGAGATGATCACGCCTTCTACCGAAAATCCCACCTGGCGCTTCCCGATTCACGGCGCCAGCGATCCATCCTCGACCGGACAGGGGACCACCCCCGGCTCCTTCGCCCAGCGTGCAGATATCGGCGGTCCATTGAGCTTTAGCTCCCCCGATACCCCGGGCATGCCGCCGGCGAGTACGTCGACGGCCTGGGACTTTCTGCCGGAGGGTTGGACGATCGAAGCCGTCGACGGTCCCGAGGCCGGATGCGGTGGCCACAACCAGGCGGACATCGGCGAGTGCATTCGTGCGGTTCCGACGCCCGGCTTCGAGCCCATCACCCAGCTCGAGAGTGCTCGGTTGGGAATCGTCACCCCCGAGATGGCCCGAGTCGCAGAGCGCGAAGCCCACCTCACGGCATTCCAGGTTCGAGACGAAGTCGCTTCAGGTCGTCTGGTGATTCCGGCGAATCGCAATCACCTGGCGTTTGATCTGGACCCCATGGCCATCGGCCGAGCCTCGAAGACCAAGGTCAACGCCAACATGGGGGCGTCTCCGGTCAGCAGCTCTACCGATGAAGAAGTTGAGAAACTTAAGTGGGCCGAACGTTGGGCCGCAGACACCGTGATGGACCTTTCCACCGGAGGCGATCTCGATGCCACCCGGGTGGCGATCCTTCGAAACTCGACGGTCCCGATCGGCACCGTGCCCATCTACTCGATGATCATCGGTCGAAAGATCGAGGATCTCAACGAGGCGATGATCCTCGAGACTCTTGAGCACCAAGCGAAACAGGGCGTCGATTACTTCACGATCCACGCGGGTGTCCGGAAGGCGCACATCCCATTGGTCCGCGATCGTCTGATCGGAATCGTGAGTCGTGGCGGAGCACTGCTGGCGAAGTGGATGCTCACGCACAATGCGGAAAACCCGATGTACACCGCATGGGAGAAGATCTGCGGCGTGATGCGTCAGCATGACGTCACGTTCTCGATCGGTGATGGCCTGCGGCCCGGCGGTCTTGCCGACGCGACCGATGCCGCCCAGCTCGGCGAGTTGGAATGCCTTGGTGAACTGACCGAGCGAGCCTGGCGTTGCGGCGTACAGGTCATGGTCGAAGGCCCTGGCCACGTCCCGTTCGATCAGATTGAGTTCAACATGAAACTGCAGCGTCGCCTCTGTCATGGGGCGCCGTTCTACGTGCTTGGCCCGCTGGTCACCGACATGTTCCCAGGCTACGACCACATCACGTCGTGCATCGGCGCAACCGCGGCCGCCTATCACGGTGCCTCGATGCTCTGTTACGTCACCCCTAAGGAGCACCTTGGTCTTCCGAAGCGGGAGGACGTGAAGCAAGGATGTATCGCGTATCGCATCGCCGCCCACGCGGCCGACGTCGCCCTCGGAATTCCCGGCACTCGTGACAACGACGATGAACTGACCAAGGCCCGCGCCGCCTTGAATTGGCAAAAGCACTTTGATCTCTCCTTTGATCCAGACACTGCTCGGGCGTACCACGACGAGGATCTCGACGTGGATACCGATTTCTGTGCCATGTGCGGTCATGATTGGTGCAGCGTTCGCATCTCCAAGGAGATTCAGGAGTTCGCCAGCGGCAAGGCCGAAGGGTTCGACCGGGGTAAGGCGGTCCGATCCGGGGCGCTCACCACGGAGCAGCAAGAAATTCTCGAGAAGCGCGGGGTGCTCAGCCCGGAGGAGATCCACAAACTCGCGAGTAAGGCGAAGGGTGAACTCCCCAACGAAGGCGGAAAGGCCTCGTGCCATTCCGATCATGTGGACCCAGATGAGGCGAAGCGGATCCAGAGTGAGACGCTGGTTCAGTTGAATACGGCGCCGGCCCATAACCTGCCCAGCCACGATCCGATCCTCTGAGCCGCTTACTGGTCGTCCGAGAAGGACATTGATTCGGACAACTCGCACGGCAATCTTGATCTTTCTGAGGCTTCGTTTGCATCGCGGTGTATCTTCTTATTGGAGCAGGGAGTCCAAGATGGAAGGTATTTATGCGGGTCAGCGTCGTCATCCCAGCGTTTAACGCCACCTCCTTGCTTCCGGAGACCCTCGACTCGCTCGCGAATCAGGTTCGGAAGCCGGATGAGGTCATCGTGATCGATGATGGGTCAATCGACGGAACCGCGGCATTGGCGGAACGACACTCGGTGGTGACGAAGGTCATCGTGCGGCCCAATGGCGGAATCTGTGCGGCCCGAAATGACGGGATCGAAGCATCAGATTCTGACCTCGTATTCCTCCTCGACGCTGACGACCTCTGGCATCCGATCTATCTGCAACGAATGATCGCCATGATGGAGAAGCACCCAGCGGCCAATGCTGGGTTCACGAGATATCGGTGCTTCTGCTCTCCGTCGGAACGTCCAGCGCCTTACGAGGGCAGCGTCGATGACGCCTCCGCTGTCCATGATGCGTCCAGTTTCAGCCGAGTCGCAAATCGTGGGCTGCCGATCCTTCCGAGTTTCTACTGCGCTCGGCGAGAAGCACTGGCCCGGCTCGGTGCCCGGCCGTACATCGAAGGCCAGCTGGGTGGCGGGGAGGCGTGCTACCTCCCGGCGATGCTGGTCGCCATGGGACCGTTGGTTGAACACATCGCGCCATTGGGCCGCTATCGAATGCATGCGGCGGCGGTCACCGGCGACGAAGTGGATGCCGCTCGGACGATGATTCCGGCGCTGGAAGATCTGAATCGTGACCTCAAGGGGCGTGCTGAGCTCCAGATTACCACCGCCGCCCGGCACGCGATTCAGGTCTACGTCCGCGACTGGCTTCGAAAATGTGGCAGAAGGTTGGGATTCGGGTCTCCGTCGGAAGGCCGACGCATCTTCTTGAAGGCCGTTCGCATGGGTGATCTCAAAGCGGCAGGCCTCTTGATGATGAGCCTTGTCCCCGGCATCTCGCGTCGACGGGTTTGGATCTCTGCGTGGCGTCCGGATTCGGTCCGACGGGCGGAAGGGACCCCTTTCTGGTCGGTAGAGACGTTCGAAGTCGATCCGAAACAGCTGAAAACTCCTGAAGGGGCGAATGGTGGATCAATGGAGACGGCGAGCGAAGACCCTCGTCCCGTCGGTTCCGTAGACTGACCATGCGTCGGAATGCGATGTCGTCGCCCCGAAGGATTGAGTCATGTCGCCAGGCCGTTTGAAACAAGATCATGCAAAGCACGAGCAGGCGTCCGGTCGGGCGTCGATCACCTCGCGCTCGTCGGCGACCTCGAGTCCGGGGCTTCTCGACCTTCCAGAGATGCGTTTTCCCGAGTTGTATGTCTGGCTCATCTTTGTGAGCAGTCTCGACATCATGCTGACGTGGGTGATTCTGCGGGACGGAGGAGAGGAAGTAAATCCTGTCGCCAAACTGGTCATCGACGCCTGGGGACTGAATGGGGCGATCCTCTTCAAGTTCGGCTTGATCCTCTTCGTGATCATTTGTTGCGAGGTGATCTCGCGGGTCCGGCCTCGAGTGGCATTCCTGCTCATCTGGTTCGGGGTGTTGATTAGTTCATTCCCACCCGTCTGGTCGGTGGCCTTGTTGATCATGCACGCGGGTGAAGTTTTCTGATTCACCGGGTCCCCGAAGCGATGCATCATCATGGCTAGGACGAAGAAATTATCTTCCGGATTAATTCCGGACGGAGCCTATTCATGAGTTCTTTGGTCATCTTTTTCGCGTGTTTTCTTTGTTGTTCACCGGACGTGACGATTGACGCGGGCCCGGCAATTTCAGCAGAGGCCGCAGCGACGATGGAAAGCCTCAGGAAGCGATACCAGACGGCGCCTGGGATGACCCTGCTCGCCAACGCCCGCTGGGCCGATTCCGCCGGTGAGGTGGTGAGGATGGAGCGGGCTCGAGTGATCTTCGCGCCGACGGGTGATGTCAAGGTGTTGTCACCAACGGCGGGATGGACGCTCATCGGAAGAGACGTCTACGCCGAGTCGCAGTATTTTCCGGGAATGATCATCCGGGAGCAATCGACTGGGTCGGGAAGCTCAAAGTTAGAGTTGCTTGATCGGATCTGGCCATTCTCGAAGATGCCGATCGAAGTGCGGCTTCGTCTCGCGATGGATACCGAGGAGGCCTTTGCGCCTTTTCTCACCCTCATTGGTCCCGATGGCACCGTTGAATCCTCCACTCGGAGCTGGTCGGACGGTGCGTCATGCACGGTGCTTGAGTTTCGATCCGCAGACCAGACGACGTCGCTGGCGGTCTGGATTGATGTGCCGACCGGTCTGCTGCGTGGGGTTCGAGGAACCTATGGCACCGGGGCGCTGCGCCGCAGTGTGGAAGTCGTTTCGGAGCCAACCGAAACGTCCCGGCCTCCCAAGGTTCTGGTGGCCACGGTGGGGCGTCGAGAATTCCCAAGCTACGCCGCGCTCGCCGCGTCGTGGGCGAAGAACTTCGCGGTTCCCAGTCTTCCGGCGCCCGCGGTGACGGAAGCCGTCTCGCCGCTGGACGGCGTCAGTTCCGATCCGACCCCTTCGGAGTGAGACGAAAACGCAGAGCTCAGCGGTCCGCCATGGCCTTCTCCACCGCGGCAACGGTCTTGGGAATGTCGCTGGTGAGATTGACGTAGCCGTCCTTCTTGAGCAGGACGTTGTCTTCGATGCGGACGCCAAAGTTCTCATCTGGCAGGTAGATACCGGGTTCAATTGTGATCACGGCGCCGGCCTTGAGCGGGCCCTTTGGCGTGATGTCATGTACTTCGAGGCCAAGATGGTGACCGATGCCGTGGAAGAAGCGATCGCCGTAGCCGGCCTTGGCGATGATGTCCCGCGAAGCCTTGTCGATCTGTGCAAACGTGCACCCTGCCTTGACCACCTTGAGCGACGCCATGAGTGCCTTCAAGACCAGTTCATAGATCTCTTTTTGGCGTTTGGAGAATCGACCGTTGGCGGGGATGGTTCGTGTCACGTCCGCGGTGTAACCCTGGTAGCAGGCACCGGAGTCAATCACGATGAGATCGCCGTCGGCGATGGGGGCGTTGTTGGCCGTGTAATGCAGCACGGTGCCGTTCAACCCTGATCCGACGATCGAGTTATAGCCCGGGCCGCGGGAACCGTTTGATCGATAGCCATGTTCAAGCGTTTCCATGACGTCCCACTCCGTCATGCCGGGTTGAACACTGCGAAGCATGCGGTCGTAAGAGGTTCGCGAAATTTCGCAGGCCTCTCGGATCATCGCTTGTTCGGACTTGCTCTTGACGGATCGCATCACGGACAGCACCGAGGTGCAATCTTCGATCTCGATGTCTAAGTATCGCTCGCTGACGTCGCGGAACATTCGGAGATCGGGCGAGACGTCCTGCCCGAGCCATGCGAAAGCGTGAAGGCAGCCGAATTTTCGAGTGCGAGTGAGACATCCATCAAGCTCTCGCCCCAGACGAGGGATTCGATGGACTTGGGAAATTCCGTACCGCTGCCGGAGCGGGGTGCCGATCTCATCGCGCAGGCCGTCCCATTTCTCAACCTCCGGATCAAGTGGTTTTAAGAAGAGCGTTGCTTGGCGATTGGCGGGCGCGGTGGGATCCAGGAGCAGAATCGCACCAGGCTCATCGGTGATTCCAGTGAGGTACTCAAAGTGTGGATGCGGTCGGTAGGTGCCGTGAAGCGCCGCGTCAGATTGGCCGGCGAAGATCATCCCGATCCGGTTCTTGAGGGCCTTGTTCACCTTCTCGCGTCTCTGGGCGAACTCGGCGACTGGAATGTCGGGCGTCTGGAGCGAGACGGGGCGTGGTGACATGGGGTGGTTCTCTGGGGGGTTCGAGATGCAGCAAAGTCGAGGGGGGTGAGTGGCGAAAATTTCTTTGCCGCCGGTGGGAAGCCGCGCTCAGCCGCCAGCGGTCGCTTCGTTCTTCTCAAGAATTCGATTGGCGTATTGATTCATGGCGTCTCGGAGTTGCTCAAAGGAATCAAGCACGTAGAGAATCGGTTGGTAGTGATCAATCTCGAAGTCGGTATCGCAGACCTGGTCGAGATCGAATGGCCGCCGATCGACGTCCGGGCTCTCCAACGCGTGAATACTCTCGCCGGGCGATGAAATCAGACCGGAGCCGTAGAGCTTCAATTCGCCGTTCTCGCGAATCAGACCAAACTCGACGGTGAACCAAAAAAGGCGTGACAGACGGGTCATGTCGGCTTCATCGGTGGCGGTCAGGGCGGCTTGCCCGTAGGTCTGCAGGAAATCCGCGAAGGTCGGATCCGCGTGGAGCGGCACGTGGCCGAAGACGTCGTGGAAGATGTCCGGTTCCGGCAGGTATTCGATCGCCTGTTTCGACCGAAGGACCACGGTGGTCGGAAACTCGCGTCGAGAGAGGCATGCAAAGAACGCCTTCGCAGGAAGATATCCCGGGACCGCGCAACTCTCCCAGCCGGTGAGCTTCTTGAGGAACTGATTGATCGATTGCTCGCCTTGAAGATGCGGGATGTGATCACGCACCAAGTTGATCGCGCGAGCGCCGTTCAGATAGACATCTGACGCTCGGTCTGCGAGGAACGTCATCTGGCCGTCGTACAGGGTCTGCCAGACTTCTTGGTTCTCTTCGGAGTAACCGGAATAATGCTGGTCGATGTAAAACTTTCGGGGGTCATTGAAGCCCGGTGTTCCGAATTGGTTGGCGTAGTCCTGGGCCGCCTCGGCCTCGGGGCCATTAATCATGTCATTGTTGAGATTTGGCATCTTCATGAATCAAGTGCTCCCGCGAGAGTTTCGCTCTGCGGAATGATAGACGACCACGCAGGGCGAATGTCATGTCGACGTCGTAGGGTCGCCGGTTCGCGCCGATATTTTTCGCGGCGAACCACGTTGCCCCTCGGAAGTCCTGATCGACGGGCACTCAAGATCGCGAGTCGGAAGGCGTGACTTCATGAGGGGGTTTTCGGCCAGTGAGGACGGCCAAGATGTTCTCAACCGAGAGTCGGGTGAGGTCCAGACGGTCCTCGACGGTGGCGGAGCCGATGTGGGGCAGCACCAGCACATTGGGGCAATCGAGCAGTCGTCGCTCGATCTTGGGCTCGTGTTCATAGACATCGAGTCCCGCTCCGAGGATTCGTTTCTCAGACAGTGCGTTGGCGAGGGCGACTTCGTCGACGACGGGTCCGCGGCTGACGTTGACGAGGACCGAACTCGGCTTCATGAGCGCGAGGGCCGCAGCATCAATGAGATGCCGCGTCGAGTGATCAAGGCTGATCGTCAGAACGACCGCGTCCGCCAGCGGGAGTCCGTCTTCCAACGCGACCTTGGTTGCGGAGATTGGAGACGCTTCGAGCGTTGGCTTCGGGGTTCTGGCGGTGTAGAGAACCCGCATGTTCCAACCGATCGCTCGCCGGGCCACCGCGGCCCCGATTCTTCCGGCGCCGACCACGAGTAGGGTTCCGCCATGAAGTCGATGTCCGAGAAGGAGTTGCGAGTCGTACCCGGTCCAATCACCGGATTCCGCCACGCGGATGCCTTCGCGGAGGCGTCTGGCGGTGGCGAGCAGCAAGGCCCATGCGATGTCCGCGGTGGGTTCGACCATCGGAGGCGGTCCGTTGCAGACCGCCACGCCTCTGGCAGCGCAGGCTTCCAGATCGATGTTGTCCACGCCGACTGCGTAGTTAGCGACGACTTTCAGCATCGGCCCCGCGGCATCGAGAAAAGCACCGTCGATCTTGATGGTGAGGGGGGTGAGAATCGCGGTCGAGCCGCGGATCAGCTGATGGAGATCGGCAATCTCCAAATGCGTGGCCTTTGGGGTGACGACCACGTCTTCGGTCGCGAACCCCGCTTCCCTAAACATGGGAATCGGGTCACCGACGCAGTTCAGAAGCACATGAATCGACAAGGTTCGGCTCCCTCAGGGAGGAGGCGTTGGTGGTGAGCGTCGGGGGATCAGTCGGCCGAGGCGAGTCGTTCGTCAATGCAGGCGATCGCGTCTTCCCCAGATACCATTTCGCGGCCACTCTCAATTCTGACGACTTCGAAACGGCCTCGGATATCGAACCCGAGCGGATCCATGCCAACCATTCGAGGCTCTTCGATCTTGATCTCGCGGAATCGGAGTGCCAAAGCACGCAGATCAGCTTCTCGATCTTGATTCATGAGACGGCAGACCGATGATTCATCCTCGGCAAGCGAGTTTGGAACCATCATCGCCTCACCATCGATGGCGATGGGACCGAACTTACTGAAATCAATCGACATGACTGCCCATCGAACGTCCGGGGGATCGCCATGGTAGGCCCGCCAGCGGTCGGCAAGATGTCCGTGTTCGCCGTGCTCCTCGAATCGTTCCAGGCTGACCATCAACTGGAGGATGTCTTTTTCTTGGTCGTCCGGTTCTTCGGGAAGGTACAGGGCGCAGTCGGTCGACCGAAGCATCGATTCCATGACCGATGCCACGATTCGTCCATCGGGCGCGACGACGATCTGGATCGGCATGAATTCGGTATCAAAGCGAATGAGTCCCGAGAGATTGCCTCGGAGAAACGCCACGGCGGCCCGGATGTCGGTTGGGAGTTCTTTCACGGTGTCGGAGTGTACCCAGTCGGCGACGTCGCCTGCTCGGATTCGGCAGGAAGAGAAGGGCTTCGGTCTGGCGGGCAAATCAAGGCCCGAGGAAACAACCTCCGGTCGACTCCACCTACACTGTGGCGATGACCTTTATCTGCGTTTCTATTTTCGTCGACGCCCCTTTGGACGTCCCTCACGCGATTGCTCGTGCCGCGGATTCGGTGGAGCAGGGTGCGCGGATGATCGAGTGGAGGCTCGACGCACTCGCGGAACACCCGGAAGGCCTCCCGGCCATTCTGGAGTTGCTGGAAAAGAGTCCGGCCCCGTGCATCGCCACCATTCGAGCGGAGGATGAAGGGGGGACCTGGGATGGCGACGAGCAGACTCGGATCTCAATTCTGGAGGCGATGGGAGTTTCAGACCATCCCCCGGCCTACTTCGATCTTGAGCTTTCGGCCTGGCAGCGGAGCGCTAATCTGCGACAAAAAGTTCGCCTTGCGGTCGACCATGTGGCACAGGTCCGAGACATCTCAGCAAGGCTGGTACTCTCGAGTCACGACTTCGGAGGCCGGCCGGCCAATCTGCTTTCTCGGGTTGCCGACATGGTCGAGACCGAGCCCTGCGCGGTTGGGAAGATCGTCTTTACCGCGAGGAGTATTCGAGACAACCTAGAGATGTTCGATCTGCTCACGGAACGCCAGAAGCCGATGATCGCACTTTGTATGGGTGAATATGGCGAGATGAGCCGTATCCTGGCTCCGAAGTTCGGTGGCTTCCTCACGTTTGCGGCATCCGAGACCGGCGGCGCGACGGCGCCAGGGCAGCTCACCGTCCGCCAACTCCGCGAGCGATTTCGTTTTGATCAGATCGGGCCATCCACTCGCGTCTACGGCGTGGTCGGACATCCCGTCACCCACTCGCTCGGACCGCTGGTTCACAATCGGGGCTTTGACGCGGTCGGAATGGACGCGGTATATATCCCGCTTCCCGTCGCACCCGGGTGGGAGTCTTTTAAGGCAAGTCTGCTGCAACTGATTGAACAGCCTGGCCTCGACTTCGGCGGGTGCAGCGTGACCCTTCCACACAAGGAACACCTCTTCCGTTTTGTCCAAGAAGCCGGCGGCGTCGTGGATGATGCTTCTCGTCGGATCGGCGCGGCGAACACGTTGGTAGTCCTTGAAGATGGATCGCTCACCTGTGCCAACACGGATGCGGAGGCGGCGGTGCGAGCACTCGCGCTGGGAATGGAAAAATCGCCAGCCGAGCTGAGTGGTGCGCGAGTCGCCGTCTTTGGGGCCGGCGGGGTGGCGAGAGCGATGACGTGCGGGCTGTTAGAGGTCGGGGCCAAGGTCGTGATCTTCAATCGCACGAAGTCCCGGGCCGAGGCAATTCGAAACGACTTTGAGGCGGACGGCGATATCTCGGTCGGCGGTGAATTCGACGCGGCCGCGGCATCCAAATTCGATGCGATCATCAACGGCACGTCGGTTGGAATGATCGGTGGTGATGCCGCTGACCAGTCCATCCTCCCGCGGTCCGTGCGGCTTGATGATTCGGTCACGGTGATGGACACCGTCTATACCCCGCGAATGACACCGCTTCTCATCAAAGCGCAATCGGACGGGGCTCGGATCATTGATGGATCAGCGATGTTCATCGCACAAGCGGAAGCCCAGTTTGGGATCTGGACCGGAATGACCGCGCCCCAAGGCCTCTTTGAATCGGTCATCTCCCAGTAGGCCGAAAAGAAGCTGGTCATGGGGCTTCATGTGGTCGAGAGCCGGTTCTGAGCATGCGGAGAAGGACACAGAGCCTTTTTTTGCATGCGGCAGCCTCTGGCTGCTATCTTCATGGGTGATCTGGCTCGCCACGGTCCGAAAGGATTCGAATGCCAACGGCATCATCGACATCCCAAGTATCAAAGAAGAATACGAGCGGTGCTGTCGCGGACAGTGTCACAGCGGTGGATGGATCTCCGAGAATCGCTTGGCACGCTGATGGGGGACGGTTGTTCGTGGATGTCGATCAGATGCTCGATGCGTCGACGGCACTCGATGCATCGGCGCTGGGCTTCGATGAATGGAAAATAATTCGACAGACGTTGACAGTCTTTCCGTTTCCGAAGGGCGATCGTCGGCCGATGGCCGAAGGCGTTATCCGCGAGGAGTTAGAACGCCATGCGGTCGAGCTTGGGCGTCGCGACGGCATTCGGATGATCATCGATCGACGATTGGAGCGGTTGCTGCCAGATCCTTCAGCCACTGGCTCGGCGTCACATCTCTTGCCTTCCGTGATCAAAACGAACTGGACCGAGGAGTTGCCGGCGGCATCGAGCAGTCGATTGGCCCAGTTCTTTGCTCGGCACGTCCTCGGTAAAAAACCGCAGGCCCCTCCCTCCGCATCCCGCCGGAACGAACAAATTGAAGTTGGACTGGGCGTCATTCGAACGGAATCGGGTCGGACGCGACGGCGTCAAGAAACGGTCACGATGGTTTTCCACGAGCCGAATTCCTCGGACCGAATCGAAGTCCGAATCGTGGGCCTGGATCGTGTCGTGAGAATGCGATTTGATTCGCGCCGGGACCCTCGCTTCCAGGTCTTCTGGCCTCGATGGCTCGGTTGAGCCCCGCCTAATTCGCGAAACTCCTCAGGCCCGGCCACGCTTTCGAACGTCGGCGATCGATTTCGGCATGCTCTTTTCCGCGAGACCGTCCGGCGTCAAGGCGAGCAAGAGGCGGAACATCTTGTTCACGGCTCCCGTGACGACCACGGGGCGATTGCGTTCGCACGCACGCCACGCCTCTGAGACCACCGCATCGGTCTCCTGCCACATCCATCGCGGCATTTTCTTTGCCAGATCGGGAATCCCGATTCGGCTGTGGAATTCGGTATGGGTATAGCCAGGACAGACGGCGGTGATATGGACGCCCGTCCCGAGGCACTCCTGACGGAGACCACGGCTCGTGGTCAACATCTGGGCCTTGACGCCGGAGTACAGGCTCCCTGGAGACTCGGGCGCAAAGGCCGCGAGCGAGGCGATGTTTGCGATTCGGCCATATCCTCGCTCGAGCATGCCTGGCAGCGCGAGTTTCGAAAGGTGAAGCCAAGAGACCGCCATGATTTCCATGAACGCCGCGATCTCCCGCCAGTCGTGGGTGAGCAAGGTCTTTGGCAGGCCAAAGCCAGCATTGTTGATCAGTACGTCGATCTCGATCTCGTCTCTGGCAAGTTCGTAGAAGATGCGACGTGCCGACTCAGGATCCGTCAGGTCGGCTGGAATAACCCGGCAATCGATCTGGTGATCGGCCTGTAGCTTCTCGGCGATGCGCTGCAGGACGTCCAGGCGTCTTGCGGTGAGTACAAGATTGAAACCCTGGCGGGCGAGGTGAGTGGCGAATGCTTCGCCGATACCAGCGCTGGCGCCGGTCACCAGTGCAGTCCGTCTTGGGCGGTTCGTGACTTCTGTCATATGGGTATTCCTGCGCGAACGGAGAGGTCATGGGGTGGCCAGCGTAGGGCACGGGCGACTTCTTCCGAGGTGAGCGTCGAACTGATGCTGCTCGGTCTCTAAAAAAAGGCTGGATGGTCCACCAATTTCGCCATGGCTCGCGGCCAGAAGTTTCGAGAAGGGGTACTCCGGAATCGCCATGGCGGATATCGTAGGGTCCGTCATCGCCCGGAGGGTATTCCAGTCGGGCGAGACGAATCCGCTGGCCGAATCCTCCTTGGAGTCACGATCGATGTTCCACCGCTTCAGAATGCTCGCATCCGTCATTCTTTCGGGCGTGGCGTTCATTCCCACCGCCTGCACGACCATTCCTGATGCGGATGCTTCGGTCTTCGAGATTCGAGCCGCGTCCATCGATCCGATGGATGGCTGGACCAAATCCGGGACCGTAATCGGTGGGACCCCGGTCTGGATCTCGCCGTACGTTGTGGTGGATGCCTCCGGTGTGCTGATTGCCGAACCGATCGTCGACGGCCAGAATCGAAATGCGGTTCTGATTGATCTGGACGATGCGGCCACTGGAGCGTTGCTGAAATTCACGACCGGCTGGCTTTCCAGGCCGGTCGCCGTCTTCGTGGACGGCAAGATCGTCACGACGCCGATTTTGAATTCTCCCCTCTCACGAAAGTTCGTGATTGCTGGCGGCGGGATGACCGAGGCGCAGGCGGCGGATCTGGCGAAACGGCTTCGGGAAAGCGATTGACCATGCCGCCGCTGGGTTGAGACGGGCGGCATCACGTACCATCTGGGTATGGCATTGCTCTCCTATCGAACCGCCGGTGAGTCGCATGGTCCAGGTGTCATCTCCCTCCTCGAGGGTCTTCCGCGAGGCGTGAAGATTGACACCGAATGGATCGACTCTGAACTTGTCAGAAGGCAGGGTGGATACGGCCGAGGTGGTCGCCAGCGGATCGAAAGTGATCACGCTGAGTTTCTCGGTGGCATCAGGCTCGGCCATGCCACCGGGGCGCCGATCGCCATCTTGGTCCCGAACAAGGACAGTCGGCTCGACGACCTTGAACGCACGCCACCCGTGGAGCGGCCTCGTCCCGGGCACGCCGATCTCGCCGGAAGTATCAAGTGGCTGACGCCCGATTGCCGTGAGACGCTCGAACGCGCGAGTGCCAGAGAGACCGCGGGGCGCACGGCGATGGGGGCGCTCGCACGTTGCTTCCTTCGAGAACTCGGCATCGAGATCTTTGGATTCGTCCGCGGTGGCGGTCCCGATCCCGAGGCGATGTCCTCGATCGAAGTCACGGAATCAAACTGGAAGTCGCTTCGCGACGCGCGGGATGCAAGTGCGGTCTATATGCCCGATCATGATGCCAGCGAGCGAATGATCGCGTCGATACGGCAGGCCAAGATCGACAAGGACACCGTCGGCGGCGTCGTCGAGGTTCATGTCTTCGGGTGTCCGCCGGGCCTCGGCTCCTGCGTGCAGTGGGACGAACGACTCGACTCGCGTCTCGCTGGCGCGGTCATGGGAATTCAAGCCTTCAAGGCGGTCGAAATCGGGCTCGGGACCGACTGTGCCAATCGAAATGGATCGCAGGTCCACGATCCGATTCACTTCGACGCGGCCGCCACGGCCGCTTCTCATCTCGGTTTTACCCGCCCCAGCAACAATGCCGGCGGGCTCGAGGGTGGGATGACCAACGGCATGCCGGTCGTGGTTCGTGGCACCATGAAACCGATCTCGACGCTGCTTCGCGGACTCCCCAGTGTGAATCTGGTCAGTCGTGAGCCAGAGGAGAGTCAGTACGAGCGAAGCGATATCAGTGCCATCGCGGCGGCTAGCGTGGTCGCGGAAAACGTGGTGGCCCTAGAAATTGCTCGGGCTGCTCGGGCAAAATTCGGTGGTGATTCGATGGCCGAAGTCCGGGCGCAGTTCGCGTCCTACCTCGAACTGGCCAGGGCATTGCCGAAGTCCGATTGAGGTTGAGAAGACCCTTCCCCGGAGTTCTTCGAGATGGACGCCGAGCCAAATTCAAACGAAGTTCCCCGTGACGTGATGGCGGACATCGAGCATCTGCTCACCGAACATTGGCAGGCTGACGGCGAGATCTCCCGTCTGCCGGGCGAGAACCTAAATCTCTTGGTTCAGTTCGAGGGCGGGGAAAAATCGGTGCTGAAAGTCACCACCGATGCTTCTGCCGATGTGGAACTTGAGGAAGCCGTGCTCGATACGCTCGAGGCCGCGGGCATCGCGGTTCCTTCGGTGATTCCCGATCGGGACGGCACCCGAATCGTCCGTTTCGATTTCAACGGCGCCGAAGCCGTCGCCCGCATGCAGCGGTTTCTGCCGGGGAACGCGTGGCGGGATGCCGCGGCGTCACCGGCGTTGGGCCGAGCCATCGGCCGGATGCTTGCCGAAGTTCACGCGGCGCTCGCCAACTTCGATCATCCCGGCGCTGGCCGCTCGCATTCGTGGGACATCGCCACCTGCAGCCGCCATCGCGGTTCGATCAGGCATGTCGATTCGAAGGCCCGGCGCACGATTCTCGAGATGGTGATGCAAGAACAGGCCGCGATCGTCGAGCCAACTCTTCTGCGATGCCCCCAAGGCATGCTGCATGGCGATGCCAACGATGAGAACATTTTGGTCGAAGGCGATCGAGTCGTGGGTTTACTCGACTTTGGGGACACCATGCGCGGCGGGCTGGTGCAGGATCTGGGAATCACCTTGGCATATGCCGCGCAGCACGGGACGGTCCCAAACCTCGATCTCGCGGCCGCGATCGTCGCGGGGTATCACAGTTCCCGGCCGCTCACTTCCGAAGAGCAGCAGGTCCTTTTTCCACTCTTGCGTTCGCGACTGGCCACCAGCGCTCTGATTGGCGCTGCTCGCCGTGCGGATTCGCCCGAGCATGCGACGTGGTATTCGCACGAGGAAACGACGTGGCAAACGATCGAGCGTCTCGGAGCGATCCGCCCAGCGGCGGGGATGGCCATACTCTGTCACGAAATTGATCAGTCTGTTCCGCAGCGCCGCCAGAGTGACCCAGCGCTCATGAAGCGACGCCGATCAATCACTGGTCCCAATCTCTCCGTGAGCTATGACGAACCGATCCACATGGTCGAAGGCCGCGGTCAGTACTTGATTGCGGCTGATGGCCGTCCGTATCTCGACTTGGTCAACAATGTCTGCCACGTCGGGCATTGCCATCCTCGGGTGGTCGAAGCGCTCTCAACGCAGGCGGCCACACTCAATACCAACACGCGGTACTTGCACGAGAGTTTCTTGGAATACGCGGAGATGCTGGCGGCTCGACTTCCCGATCCGTTGGATACCGTGTTTTTGGTGACGTCTGGTTCTGAGGCCAACGAGCTCGCCCTTCGGATTGCCAGAGCCGCGACCGGTGCGACGGATGTTTTGGTGATTGATGGCGCCTATCACGGGCACACCGGCAACTGCGTCGCAATGAGCCCCTACAAATTCAATGGTCCTGGTGGTGCGGGCCGCTCCGAGTGGGTGCACGTGGCCCCGAGCCCTGATCGTTACCAAGGGTTGATTCGTGGCGATGGCGATGACGTGGCCGCGGCCTACGCCCTCGAATTGGCGACCACGGTGGGGGAAGCGTGCGCCTCCGGAAGATCCATTGCGGCGTTTTTCGCCGAGCCGATCTTGTCCTGCGGCGGTCAGATCCCGCTTCCCGCCGGATATTTGGCGGCGGCGTTCAAGCATGTGCGAAACGCGGGTGGGCTCTGCATCGCGGATGAGGTCCAGATCGGTTTCGGTCGGGTCGGGGATGCATTCTGGGGATTCGAACTGGATGCCGCAGACGGCGGCGAACCGGTCATTCCCGACATCGTGGTGATGGGGAAGCCGATCGGCAACGGTCACCCGATCGGGGCGGTGGTCACCACTCGTGCCATCGCCGAATCATTCGCCAATGGCATGGAGTTCTTCTCGACCTTCGGCGGGAATCCGGTGAGTTGCGAGGTTGGAAAAGCCGTGCTGGAGGTGATCGAAGAAGAGGGTCTGCAGGCGCGTGCCGCCACCCTCGGCCGTCGATTCCTCGATGGTCTTCGAGCGCTCCAGGCCCGACATGAAGTCATCGGCGATGTGCGTGGCCGAGGTCTTTTTCTGGGCATCGAAATGGTCCGTGATCGCAGTACGCGGGAACCGGCGGCGGATATCGCGGATGCCGTGGTGCAAACGATGAAAAGAGCTGGCGTACTCCTCTCCACGGACGGGCCACGGCATAACGTGATCAAGATCAAGCCTCCACTGGCATTGAACGAGCATGACGTTGACATGGCGATTCGCCTTCTTGCGGATGCGCTGGAGGAAGGTACAAAATGAGAAATGGTATTGAAGTAGAGCCTCTGGTAACCCGTCCCCGAAAACTCATCCCGCGGGTGTGGAAGAAGCTCCGAAGTCTGCGGCTGGTCGACCGTCGTTTTCCAGAGGTCTTCGAAGAGGCATTGGCGTTACAGGAGGTCTTCACTCGCTGCGAGGTTGATGCCGTATTCGACGTAGGGGCGAATGAGGGACAGTTTCGACGGCGAGTCGAGCGTCTCGGTTTTCGCGGAAAAGTCATCTCTTTCGAGCCGGACCCCGATTGCGTCGCCGTGCTCACGGCGGCGTCGAAGGGCGATCCCAACTGGATCATCGAGCCCTATGGGCTGGGCGACGCCGAGGGATCACTCATTTTGAATCGCACGAAAGCGTCCGGCATGAATTCATTTCTTCAACCGACCAGTGGGTCTGGAACAGGGTTCGAAGCGTGGATGGAGGTCAAGGGACGGGTCGAGGTTCCGGTTCGACGTCTCGATGCAGAGATCGAACGCCTCCAGAACAAGCATGATTTTAAGAGGCCGTTTCTCAAGATGGATACCCAGGGTTACGACGGCGCGGTCATCCGCGGCGCGGGGACCGAGCTGCAACGGTTCGTGGGGCTTCAGACCGAGATGTCGATTCAGCCGTTCTACGAACACATGCCCACCATGGTCGAACACCTTGATCTCGTGATGAAGCGAGGCTTCCGTCCGATCTCGATATTCAAGTCTCGCGCGTTTCCGCCTCTTCGCGTCAGTGAGATGGACGGTGTCTTCGTTCGATCCGACCTGCAGGGGAATTGAAGGTTCCCGCGACGCTCGAGGCGTTGCGATGACATTCTGAAACGGGTTTTTCGAGCGTTCTTCGGTCGGTCATGGAAGCTCGCGGATCCGCAGGCCGCGGAAGTCGATCGGCGAACCTTCACTTTCGAGGGCGAGGTAACCGGTCGCGGGCGTGCACTGGTTGCCACCCGAGACTTCGACGCCATTCACCCAGAGACGAACTTCGCCGTTGATGGCGCGGATGTAATAGTGGTTCCACTCGCCAGTGTCGCGGGTGGTCTCCTTCGTCGGGAAGCTCCGTCGTCCGTTGGGGGACGTCGGTGGAAAGGGTTTCATGGTGGAGGCGCCGACCGGAAAGACGTCGCCATGGCAGGTGAACCAGTTGGCCTTGTTGCCACCTTTTTCGTACGCGGCCTTGTAGCCGAGATCGAGCACCTGAACCTCGATGCCCTCGGGGAGCCCCGGGCCTTCGAGTCGATTCATCGATTCGATCGGTGACCAAAGAAAGATCCCGGAGTTGCCGGCGTCCTTGAGATGGCGCCATTCGCAGACCATCTCGAAGTTTGTGTACGGCTTGACGGAGCGAGTCACGCTCACGGGATCACCGGTGCACTTCACGGAATTGCCGTCCCAGGTCCAGGTGTCGGGCTTGCCATTGACATTGGTGAAGTCGGCCTCGACGAGGTCGCGGAATCCCGGCGCGGTGCCGTCGACCATGGCGGCGGGTGCCGGGGGTGCTGATTGGGCCCGAGAGGCATCGACGGTGTTCAAGGAGCCGGCGAGAAGAAGTCCGGCGACAAGGGCGGTGAGTGATGTGATTCTGAAGGGCATCGGTGAACCTCGTTCGAGTTGGGTGAATTCGGAGGGTGGCCGCGGCGGGCGGTGAATGGAGAATAGCATCGCCCGGTCGAGGCGACGACGAGGGATGCGAACGGATGCCTCTTGGGCATCCGACATCCACTTCTGCATCTTGTGGCGCGCGGTGTTTTGGTGGCCGACCGATGGGGGGTCTGGACCGCATCCGGGTTCAGATCTCGAACCGGCCGGCGATGGCCTCTCGAATGGCCCGACGGACGTGTTGTCTGCACCGAGTATCTAGGCCGACCGACTCCGTGGAGCAATGGGTGTCGATCGCATTCGCCAAGGCGGCAGCACCCGCCCGGATCAAGGGCGCGCGGGGTACCCGGTAGGGAAGTTGCTTCTCCATCCAGTAGGCCGTGGAGGTGACGATCTCGAACTTGTCGTCGACGGTGGGAGTGGACATGAGAGGGGTTTCGTCGCGATCGCGGTCGCGATGCACTCCCGTCGCCGTTTTCCTGCCAGGAGGCCGTTTCCGCATCGGGAGGGGCCGGTGGTTCGAGGGCGGCTCGAATCTGTCAGGATGTAGGCGAAACCCGTGGCACCCGTCCCCATCGCGAATCTTTTGTCTTTCGGAGAGAACCATGACCATTGCTCGAACCCATCGACTCGTCTCCTTGGCCCTGTTCACGCTCGCGTGCGTGGTTTTGGGTCCGAATCCGGCGTCCGCGCAGAACGACGGGGATCTCAAGAAGCCTGGTTCGTGGGCCGAGTTCACGGCGTACCTCATTGATGGAGGTGATCTCGGCTGGTGGGAAACCTCTGGCGTGACGACCGACGTTTGGAAAACCATCCCCGCGGGAATCCCGTACCACTACCGCGCGCGGACCAGCCTCGATGAGGCGGGGCGTCAGGTGGTTCGGACCTTTACCTACGTCGATGATCAAGGCAAGTTGCTGTCCGCCGGATCCGAGACGATTGCCTGGGACGACAAGTCGGGCGTGCCGGCCAAGTCATTGAGTGGTCTCGATGCAGGCCGACCGTGGTCCGCCTCTGGCAAGTTAGTCGGATTCGACGATTCGAAGACGGTCTTCTCGTCCGAGGAGTCCGGAGGGGGAGAAACCTACGAGCTCCTCACCACGATCGAGCGTCTTGGCGAGAACCGCCGACGGCGAACCGTCGCTCGAGCGGACGGGAAGGAAACGCCATTTATTCAGCAATTCACTCGGGTCAATCACTTTGTCGAAGCACTCTCGGGTTGGGATCCGACCGGCAACTGGGTGACCGACATGGGTGGGATGGCCTTCGTCAATGAAGCGAAGTGGAGCGCCGACAAGCGGTGCGTCGTAACCATCGAGGGAATTCGAATGCCCGACGGCTCGATGAACGTGACGGGGAACGGGCTGATGTGGTTCGACATTCATGCCCGGGTCATACGCCAGAAGTACGTCACCAGCACGGGCATGATGCTCGAAGGCGAGGTGTCGTCGGCCTCGAAGAACCTTCTTAAGATGCGATACGTGGGCATCGATGCCGAGGGCGTTTCCTTGGATGCTCGCATCACCACCGAGCGGAAGGGTGACCAGCTCATCTCCACGTTCAGCGACATGATCTATGACGGTCGCGCCTCCACGCCAGCGTGGGCTCGCGAGCCGATGGTCGCGACGCGCGAGCAAAAAAAGTGACCGGGGTCTTTCAGGTACTCCAATAGACGAAGCGCAGCCCGAGATCGGCACCGTTGATCGAACCATCGGCGACCGGCGCCGTGAGCCCAGGTTTGACGTTCATTTGCCATCGAAAAACCCCGGATTCCATGGTTTGGAATCCGGGGTTCGAAGTTCGCGGAAATCCGCCAGAAGCGGGCTGAATTCAGGCGTCGTTCTCGGTGTCGAGCGCCTTGCGGCAACGAGCATGAAGATCCGCCAAGTGGGCTTTGACCGTGGCGTCTTCCGCTCGACTGCTCGCCGCCTCATTGGTCATCATCATGATGGCCACGAGTTCTCCGCGGGCGAGGGCCGGAAGGTCGCTGGACGCACTCGGTGTCTCAATGACCCCGCCGAGCCGATCGACGTAGGTTCGTTGAAGGTTCCGGCGATAGACATCGATCTCGATGGCGTCGTTGCCGTTCATCTCCGCAAAGATACCGTCACGAAGGTCGTCCATCATGTCGGCGGGTGCATAGGCGTCATCGCCAATTCGGTTGGCATGCTCAGACATGCGATCGACCCGTCGGGCGCTGAGCAGGGAATTCACGACCCGCGACTGGCTAGAAAGCACGCGGTCGGCCACGCCGTTGCCGGTGAGTCGATCGATCACGTCATTCGGCATCATCGCGGTTGGGGTTTGCAATGCGTTCTCGACCAAGAAGGCGACCGCCGCACGCTGTCGATCCGATTCGAGCGGGAAGTATCGCTGATCGGCCTGGCCGTACCAGATATTGATCTCCTCGACCCCGCCGACCAAGCCGGCAACGTGGCCCATCTCACGATTCCACTGCGAGAGGATGGCGTCGTACATGTTGGCAAGCTGGTCGTAGTTCTTGCCGGGGGCGCACGATGCCTCGACCACGAGGTTCGTGATGCGTTCGAGATTGGCGAGGCCGAGGCGGGTCGCTTCGATGGCGTCATCGGTGAGGTCTTCGGTCTGTGACGTGTAATCGCCACCGCCGCCGAAGCGGAACATCGGCTCATCAATCTGCTTGGCGATGATCGCCTCAAGTTCGGCGGTTTCATCGGCGTTCGACGGGAACTGTCGATAGCCCCAGTCGATCGAGTAGAGATCGTAGGGCCCGATCGCCGGTATCAACGCGGCGCCATCACCGGGCTGGGCGACGTAGTTGAAGCGGGCGTAATCCATGATGGACGGCGCGGTGCCATTCTTCTTGGTCCACTCAGGATCGCGGAGTTGCTCGACGGTGTAGCTGTTCGAGGCTTTGAAGTTATGCGGAAGGCCCAGGGTGTGTCCGACTTCATGGATGACCACGAACTCGACGAGTTCACCGACCAAGTCGTCGGGCATCGGAAGTTTTTGGGCGCGTTCGTCGGTGGCGGCGCACTGGGCGAAGTACCAGTCGCGGGCCAGTTTCATCACGTTGTGATACATCCGCACATCTGCTTCGAGGATCTCTCCGGTGCGTGGATCGTGCACGTGCGGGCCGAACGCGTTCTCCGTGGCGCTCGGGACCCAGCGGATCACTGAATGCCGGGCGTCTTCCGCGTCCCACTCCGGATCTTCCCGCGGATCAGGTGCGTACTCGGCACGAATGGCGTTTGAGAAGCCGGCGGCCTCGAAGGCGGTGGCCCACTTTTCAATGCCCCGCTTGACGAAGGGCTTTAACTTGTCGGGGACGCCGCGGCCGACGTAGAAGACGATCGGCTTCACCGGATCGGACATCTCCGCCTCGGGGTCCTTCTTCTCGAGCCTCCAACGCGTGATGTAGCGATCACGTTCGAACTGATGATTCTGCATCTGGGCGTAGTCTTCGAAGCCAACTGAGAAGTAGCCAACGCGTTCATCATGCTTCCGTGGCTTCATCGGATTGTCCGGGAGTTTCACCATGCTGTGATGAACGACCGCAGTCACGGTCCCTCGCGGACGACTTGGTCCGCCAAAGCCGCCCGGCCCGCCGCGTCGCCCAGCGGTGGCGCTCGCTTGTCCGGGCGCGTACGTGGCCAGGACCTTGGTTTCGACGTTCCCGGGGAAGGAGCGAACCTCCTCGATGAAGGTCCGTCCCCGATCGAGGCTGCCGGCACCGAGACTTCGTTGCACGTTCGCTTCGCTGTGATTCGATCGGAAAAAGTTAGTCACCTTGATGACCGGTGCCTGATTCTTGCCGTAGGCCTCGATGTCGAAGACCGCGATGATGGGATCAATGCTGCTGGCCTCGACGGCGATCTTGACCGCGTCTTTGGTGTCGGCCCGCATGCGGAACTGAGCGTCGCGAAGCAGGATCTTCTCGCCGCGTTTTTCAAATCGAACCACGCGATCCTGCACGGGGCTTCCGGCATATGCGGCGCCAGCAGTGGTTCGAGCAACCTGCACCACCCAGAGGATGTCGGTGTCGAGCGTCGCGGGTGGAATCTCGAAGAAGAGATCATCATCAATGCGATGGGTGTTGATCAGGCCGATGTCGGTGACCGCCTTGTCGGTGATCACGTCGTCGTAAGACTTGGGTTCATCGGCCTTCTTCGCGGCGGCGTCGGGTCGAGCGGGTCCATTACCGCCGCCTCGCCCGCGACGTCCCATTTGGGCGTCGGCATCGACCGCCAACGGGCCAGCGATCACGAGGGCAAGGGCCAGAAGCGAGAGTGGCCGGAACGGGCGAGCGGCGGGGGACGGGTCAGTCATATCTGATTCCTGATCTGTGATTTTGAAGGGCCAGTGAAAGCGATGGCAGGTTGAATGGAGTGACCAAAGGCGTACCGCAAAGGTGGCGAGCGGTTTCGATACCGGTGGCTCGTGCGGCCCTGAGAGAGGTGGCGGGAATCGGCTTCGAAGGGGGAACCCTCGATGATCGCCTGGTCCAGGCTTCTCGAATCGCGGCCTCCACCAGCGAGACCGGCGGAATCGGTGTTCCGCGGTAGGTCCGACAGGCGATCGCGAAATCGGTTCGATTTCGGGCCGAGGTCTCGATATCGATCCCATCGATCAGCACGGTGGGCGATCCGAGCATCTGGTTGGCGATCGCTTCCTCTGGGGTTCGAACCATGATGATCCGCAGGTCGAGGTCGTGAATTCCGAGCTGGGCCGCGACGGATCGAACCCGTGCGGCCGTCGGGGCGGCACCAGGACAATCTTCCACGACCACAACCCGAATCTCATGATGGTTGGTCGATGGTGCTGGACTCGCGGCCTGCGTTGACTCCACGGGGGGCGGGGTTGATTGGCAGGCGGCGAGGAGCGGCAGGATGAGCAGCAAGACCGATCGTCGTCGAATGAAGGAGAACATGATCAGCATGATTCACATGATGCGCGAATTTTCCGGGGGTCGTCGGCGGGCGACGAATCGCTGGCGTTCTCGGTACGGAAACAGCCTTTCAATGATTCCGCCACGACGGAAGCCGCCGGCGGGTGGCTTCTCTGATCGCGGCAAAAAACTTCTCCGCGACGCTGGAACGACCGAGGTTGGTTCTTGGTAAAAACAGACGACGTATCGATCGTGTATTCGTACGGTCATTTTTGACCTGCCCAGAATCAGAAGAGAGACCCCACATTCTGAATGACGTTGCAACCGGACTCGCTATTTGTGTGATGAGCGCCGGATTCGCTGGATCAACGGCCAGTGAGCCCACGACCCTGCCTGCGATCGCAAGTCAGGACGCACCGATGACCCTTCCCGAATCGTGGAACGCCCAAATGGGCCGCCAAGCCGATGGTCACCAAGCGAGTCTCGAAGAACTAAACCGCGGGCAAACCGTCTTGATCAGAGAAAAAGAAACACCGGAGCCAGGATTCGTTCTGGCTCCGGCGTCTTCTATTCGGAGAGGTCTTCCGTCGCGGCTTGGCTCGCGTCGGCGGCGTTCTTCGCGGCGGCCGTCCGGCATTCAGCTTCTATGAACACTCGTTGCACGTCGGGGTGGGCAGCGCGAATCTCCCGGGTCAGCAGGTCGATGGCTTTCTCGACGTCGCCAGCGTGAAGCTCGTCCCGAAAATCAACGCTGACATTGAGCAGGATGAAGTTCGGACCCATGTGCAGGGTGAGTACTTCGTTGACACTGATGATCGCATCGACTTCTGCGGCCCGGGCGCGAACGTCTTTGATCAATTCAGGATCCGCGGATTCACCGATCAGCAGCGATTTCGTTCGAACCGCCATCCACACCGCGGTGAACGCGAGAATCACGCCGATGCAGAGGGTGGCGATACCGTCAAAGATCGGCATTTCGAGCCACTGGTTCAGGACCAGCCCGACGAAGGCGACGAACAGTCCGAGCATCGCCGCGGTGTCTTCGAAGAGCACCACGAATGTGGTTGGGTCCTTTGAGGCCTGGATCGCTGCGGGCAGGGAGCGCGGCCCCTGAAAGCGGCGAAACTCCTTGTACGCCATGTACCACGCCACGCCCTCGAAGATCATCGCGAGCACCAGCACCACGTAGTTGACCATCGGACTGGTGACGGGCTCCGGATGCATGACCCGGTGGAAACCCTCGTAGAGCGCGATACCGGCGCCGAGCGCGAAGATCAGGATCGCCACCACGAACGACCAGAAGTAGATCTCCTTGCCGTGGCCGAAGGGATGTCGGGCATCCGCAGGGGCCTGGGCCTTCTTGATCCCGAAGAGCAGAAGCCCCTGGTTACCAGTGTCCACCAGCGAGTGGATGCCTTCGGCCATCATCGCGGACGATCCGGTGATGCTGGCGGCCACAAATTTCGTAATCGAAATCAGGGAATTGCCGATGAGGGCGGCGTAGATAATCGTCTTGTTGCCGGATGCCATGCCATCAGGGTACCGCTCGGGGTCCGACGTGTCAGGCTTGGGGATTTAAGCGTCGAGGATCCGTGGGATTTCGGGTGGCGGCATCACGTCGGGCACATTCGTTCCGATGAGCGTTGGCGGATTCGCATCACGGGCCGATCCCAGCAGGGGCGTCCCCTCGATCGCCTGCCAGAAGAGGGCGGCGCCCAACATCACGTAGCCCGCGGAGAAGGCAAACAGGACCGTGAGCTGTCGTTTGGTATTCAATCGCGACCGGCCGAGGAGAAATGCGACGAAGGGAATCACTTGGACGGCGTGCAATCCGATCAGGTGCGCCACGCGGAGATCACCGATCTTCGTATTCCAATGGACCACCGGAAGTCCCGGTCCGCCGTCGGCGCCGCCGACGGAGTGGCCTCCGTTGGCGATGATGTAGCCGCCTTGCGCGCTGCCCAGCAGCAGGACGAACAGACCGATGCGAATGGACCAGATCCACGGCCGCGGCGCGTCGCCCGCGCGAAATACGAAGAGCAGCGCGAGGATCACCAGCATCAGTGAATTCAGGAGGATCAGGATCCCCATCAGGCCGAAGATGCCGCCGTCCAGCGCAGAGTCAAAATTGAAGTGCGACCGCGTCCCGCGGATCGCCTGCCCGAAGATCAGGGAGTTTTCGAAGAAGATCAACGCCGCGATGATCCAGCCGAGCCCGGAGGTCGTCGCGCGGCCCACCCGCAGGAAGGGCAGGAACCACGCGATCGTCCACAGGTACAGGCCGGTCGAGAAACCGAACTTCAACGGCTTCATCCAGCGATTGACGCCGAGCACGGTCGTGTCGTCGACCTGCATCAACAGCAGGAACACGGCGGCGGCCACCATGTTTATCAGTCCGACCAGCGCGAGCCCGCGATGCCTCGAGAAGACTTCAAGCAGTGGGCGTGGCAATTCCACTCTCCTCGATGATGATCTGTCGGCGGCGGATCCCACGCAAGGTGAGGTACATGAGCAGTCCGATCGGTCCGAACACGAAGGTGAGTAGTAGGCAGGGAACGACGAGCAGATGGGGGATCTTCATCCGTTGCGAGTCACGTACTTCCCATGCGCCGATGAACAAGTCGAACGCCAGGTAGTGCACCCATCCGGCGAGCAGCAGCCACGGATCATCGAACAACGCCGAGACCTCGGCGAGGCTGCCGAATCCGCCCTCCGACCCACCCCAGTGCACGACGATGACGGCGGCGTAGAGCAGAGACAGGAGGGCGGGGATCATCGATCCCACGATAAGGCCCGCTGACCATTTCCAACGCGGCAGAAAGATCAGGAGTAACCAGGCCGGCAGCACCGTCGTGGTCGCCGCATGAAACAGGAAATCGGCCGTCATGAATCATCCTCGGGACATCGAAGGCGTGGAGTGTTTGTGGACACTACGCGGGACGAAGGTTCCGCGGGGACATGATGCCGAAGTCCTCCGCTCGACCAGAACTCGACCGAACCGTCTTCCGAGATGATTTCTTGCATGGATCGCGTGTTCTTCTGGCTGAATGCGAAGTGTTGGAGGAGCACTTCGCGAACTCTATTCTCAACGCTCGTGACGGAGGACGTCGGCGGCTCCGTGATCGAGGCGATGACCGACCACGC
>CAJQQE010000017.1 GCA_905480395.1 uncultured Phycisphaerales bacterium | reverse complement strand
ATCTGGATCGATCTTGAATCACTCGACCTGCCAATCCGATTCGAGGGAATGCGTGCGCTCATGCAGTCGCAGGCAGCCAAGTTGGTCGGCCCAGATTCTGATTCCGAAGGGCAGCCGGAAATCACCGTGGTTGACCCGCTTTGGCCAGACTCACAGGCCGATTCCAACTCTGAAACCGGATCTGAAACCAAAACCGATACCCAGCCCGATACCCAGCCCGATACCCAACCCGGCCTCACGTCCGATCGGAAGCCTGGCCCCGGGCAGGCATGGCTCATCGGTGAGGCCATCGACGAGCCCTCGACGCTCCCAGCGCAGGTCGAGCGGATTGCTCGCCGTCATCCCAACGCGGTGGCGGTTCGCGACGGCGACCAGACACTTTCCTACGGCGATCTGGTGGCCTCCGCCAACGCGCTCGCGGGGCAGATACGATTGCTCGATGGCGGATCCGATCGAGTCGTCATGATTCGTTGCGATCCGGGGATCGACTACTGCATTGCGGTATTGGGTGCGATTTCGGCAGGATGTTTCGCCGCACCGATTAACCCGGGACTCCCCGAAGCGCGAATCAAGATGATGTTCGACCTCGCAGAACCAGTCGCGGTGATCGGTGGTTACGGAGACGATGATTGTCCGAAGTTAGGGGTTGAACGGCGATTGTGGGAAGGGTCGGAAGAATCGCCGGCAGTCCCTCAGACCACGCTCCAAGATCCCTGCTATGCCTTGTTCACGTCGGGTTCGACTGGCGTTCCCAAGGGCGTCCGGATGCATCAGCTCCCGGTCGCAAACTTGGCAAGATTCGAGTCGACCCGGAATGGGCCCGAGCCAGCGGCTCGGACCGCTCAGATCGCGCCACTTGGATTCGATGTCGCGTTCCAAGAGATGTTTGGAACCTGGGCCGCCGGGGGTGAATTGATCACCGTTCCGCTGAACACCCGTCGAGACCCCGCGCGGCTGGTTGAATTCTTGGATGAACATCGAGTCACCCGAATGTACTGCGTCCCGTTGCTACTGCGGGTCATTGCCCGAGCTTCGAACATGCTTGAGCGACCGCTTGGCCGGCTGCAGGAAGTCATCACCTCTGGAGAATCGCTCCGCGTCGATGAGGATATTCGGAAGTTCGGTCGGGCATGTGGATCACTGAAACTCTTGAATCAACTCGGTGCTGCGGAAACCATCCAGACGACTCACTTCGAGTTGGACGAAAATCCTGACGGATGGGAGGATGTTCCGGCGATCGGTTCCCCCATTCCTGGCGTGCAACTCCGAGTTGTGGACGAACACGGATCCGTCGTGGATCGCGATGTCGAAGGAGAGATCGAAATCGGCGGCTTCGCGACTGGGCTGGGTTACATCGGCGATCAGGATTCCGATCGATTCGTCGTCGACTCGGGAACCCGCTGGTATCGCACCGGTGATCAGGGGTTACTGACGGAATCTGGCGGGCTGGAATTCCGTGGCCGTCGCGATCATCAGGTCAAGATTCGAGGATTCCGGGTGGAGATCGGCGATGTCGAACATGCGATCACGGCGCTGCCAGTGATCGAGGAAGCGGCCGTCTTCGCGATCGAGAAGCCCTCGGGTGATCGACAGTTAATGGCTGTGGTGACGACGGTCAACGTGACTGACGTGATCGACCAGATCGGGATCTTGGAAGCGCTTCAGGCAGTGCTCCCGCCTTGGATGCTTCCTCAGCGAATTCGAATCGTCTCGGCGATCCCGAGTAATGAAAACGGAAAAATCGACCGTTTGGCGGCTCAAGCGATGCTTGAAGCGCGACCCGCCTCGGTCTGACGCAGCCCGAGCCTTTTCGGTCAGTAGGCCTGATCTTGAAAATAATCATGGCCCTATGAGCCCCGCAAGGGGTATTCAACGCGCCGTTTTACCCATATTCCTATTGGTCCTACTGGCGGTCCGCGTCTTCATTTTGAGGCGAAGCGGCTTTGTTGGCGGTCGAAGGCGGTCGAAGGCGGTCGAAAGGCGGTCAAAGGCGGTCGAAAGGTAAGGGATGAGATTGAATGCGCCGTACCGCGGGCTATTCCTCTGATTATTCAGCGTGGTTCATCCGATATCAGAGGAAGTGAAGTTCGCTAGAACGAGTTGTGATTCTCATCATGGCCGCCGCGCAATTCTGGCCGGGCAAGAGGTTGTTAAAAAGCACTCGCAGTGATGAGTCGGAGACCGCAGTGTGGACGGTAACGAGACAATAAATGAGTTTGGATTGCACGCTGGCGAGCGGTCCGAGTGTGACTTCCCGGAAGCTCGTTGGGCCGATGTTTCTGGGCCCGAGACGATAGTTATGCGGGGACGCTTCGGCGTTTTTCGTGCCTGCAAAGAGACCAGCGTGAAATGATCCCGTCGCGATGATTGAACCAGGATACGAGTCGAATGAAGACGGCTCCTCGAGCATGAATGCCGAGGGCCATCTTGCTGCGCTCTGGCTCCAACTCTTCGGTGTTTCGCACGAGGATGAACCAGTGCTGGTGCGAGCGGGAGGGTCAAGCTTTGATCTGGTCGAAATTCAACTCCGCATGCTCAAGGCCACGGGACTGTCGATCTCACTGGAAACGCTCGCCATCCCGGCGACGTTCAGTGGATTACTTGAGGGGCTCCGTGCGACCGCCACGCAGCCTCCCGCTGACGCCCGACGGATTGCGTCGGCGTCCGCTGCGAGAACCCCGCGGCCAACTGAAAATCGAGTGACCCTGACCGGACCCGCGTCGCCGCCGCAGGAGGCGCAGTGGATACTCGAACGAGCGAACCCTCGCGACCCGGGCAACATGATTCCTTTTCTCGTGATGCTCCCGAAGGGTGTCACCTGGAGAGAACTCCATTCCGGCATTCTTCAGCTGGTGGAGTCGCACCCCGCGCTTCGCACGAGGGTTGGACTCGAATCGAACGAACCAACCGCAAAGTTACTTCAGATCGTTCGGCCGGCACCGAGGCAGATTCCCCTCGAGAGTCGTTCTGTCGCCGATCTCACGCAGAATTCACTCCAACCAATTATCGACGGACTCATGGAGAGCCCCCCGTCGCTCGAACGTGGCAGGGTCTTCCGAAGTGTTGGAATCAATCATCAAGGGCAGCTTTCAGCCGTCCTGTTCCTCTTTCACCATGCTGCGGTCGATGATTCATCCTTGCGTATTCTCGAAGCGGATCTGCTCGCAATACTCCAAGGCACCGAAACAGTTCTTGAGGTCCAGACGCAACTCGGATGGGCGTCCGCCTTTTCTTCTGTCGGCGTCGATCGGGAATCCTGGAAGTGGTGGTCGGAGAGTCTCGAAGGTGTCCCCGAAGGGCTCAAGATCAAGGATGGCGGCGGCGCGGCCCAATCGCGTCGGCTTCGATTCCGACTTGATCGATCAGAGAAAGATCGGCTGGAGTTACGGGCCAAGAAAATCGGAGTGAGCCGAGCCGCGGTCGCGGTGCACACGCTCGGCCAAGCCATTTTGTCGAGCGGCCTCGCGGAAGGCACGAAATTTTCGATCGGTGTACCGGCGTCATTGCGCGACAGCCATGATCTGGAACGCACGGTCGGGATGTTTCTTGCGACCTTACCAGTGGCCATCGAGCCGGATCGGGGATTACTGGATACCGCCAACGCACTCCGTCGGTCATGGCGGCATCGAAGGGTGCCGTATCAGTCGATACTTGAGGCGTCGAAGTCCAGTCGGTCAACCGGTCGTTCACCGTGGCTCGACGTGATGATCGGCGTCATCGAACATGACCGGGGATTGCCGCCGACCGGAAGCGCCCGTGAGTTGTTCAGTGGGGGCGGTGCGGCACCGATCTTCGCAACAGTATTCTTCGAATCGGACTCGGTAGAAGTTGATCTTGATCTGGACACCCAGCTCATTTCAGAATCTGTTGGCGATCAATTATGTACCCGGTGGGCGGAACGTCTTCGTTGGCTTGAAGACGCCCCGCTCATGAAATCTGTCATCTCGGGGCCGGAGTGCGAAGATACGGCGCGGGTTCAATCTCTTTCGCACCTGGTTCTCGACGCCGCGGTTCGTGCCCCGCAGGCCATCGCGGTCGAGACCGATGCGGGTGATCAATGCTCATATGAAGAACTGATTCTTGATGCCAATCGAATCGCGACGGCGATCCGGTCGTTCGACGTATCGCCGGGTGCGACCGTCGCCATTCTGGCGTCGCCCGGGATCGGCTATTCAAAGGCGATGCTGGGCGTGACCCTGGCCCGCAGCGGTCCAATGCCGGTTACCCCCGACCTCCCGTCGGTCCGAGTGAAGCAAATGTTCGATGCGGTCGATCCCGCGATCGCCATTCTGGTTGGAGCGGTGGATCCAGATGTCCGGAGATCTCTCGGCGACGTCCCGGTGATTGACCTCGCGGAATTGCTTGGTAAGACGGCGCCGACGAGAGAGTTACCTTCCAACGATGCAATCGAGACTCGCCTCGAAGACCCATGCTTTGTCCTCTTCACCAGTGGGTCGACCGGCGAGCCCAAGGCGGTTCGGGGGTCGCAGGCGTCGTTGGTGAATCTCGTCGCCGCGGAATGTGACCGCTGTGATGATGAAATCGTGGCGCGGACTGGCCAGTTTGCTCCCCTGGGCTTCGATGTTGCCTTTCAAGAAATATTTTCGACTTGGGCCGCGGGTGGAACTCTTTGCCCTATGCCGTTAGAAATACGCGCGGACCCTGAGTGCATTGACCTCTTCCTTCGCCGCAAGGAGATCACTCGGACTTTTCTTCCGCCACTGGTGCTCCGTGCCTTGGCCGCGCAGTGTTCTTCGGGATTTCCTCCGGCGCTCCGCGAAGTCCTCTGCATTGGCGAGCAACTTCGGATCGATGATGCGGTCCGAAACGCAGCCCGGGCCTCGCCTTCGATTCGGATCATCAATCAGTATGGGCCGGCGGAAGCGCCCCAGGTCACGAGTTTGGATTTGGGGACAGATCCTGATCGGTGGCCTGACCGTCCGACCATCGGTCCGCCAATCCGGAGGGTGCACATTCGAATCGAAGACGAGTCAGGGGAACCGACGCCCTTCGGTGCAACGGGCGAAATCATGATCGGTGGCGTCTCGGTTGGTCTCGGTTATGCGAACGACCCCGAGAACCCTCGATTCAGAAACATTGATGGCGTCCAGTGGTATCAAACCGGTGATCTTGGCCGTCTTCTTCCCGGCGGCGATATCGAATACCTCGGTCGGGTAGATCATCAAGTCAAGGTTGCGGGGCATCGTGTGGAGCCTGGTGAGGTCGAGATTGCGATGGCGGCCATGCCAGAAGTCAGCGAAGCCGGGGTGGTGACCTGGACCGAAGAAGATGTCACTCGACTCGCGGCCTTTGTCGTGACGACCAGAGACGTCGATGAACTCCGGTCCGCGTTGATCAGCAAGTTACCCCCGTGGCTGGTGCCGACGATCTTGACGACGGTCGACGAGATCCCTCGCAACCGCAACGGAAAAGTCGATCGCGAACAACTTCGCGAGCGTGCAAAGGCTTGGAGTCCTGAAGCACCCTCGGCGTCATCGCCGATCGATTTGGAATCGCGTTCAAGGCTGGCTGATCTCGGGATTCCACCATCCATTTTGCGCGACGCTGACACGCCACTTGTGGAGCAGGGGCTCGACAGTCTGGGTGCGATTCGCGTTCAAATCCAAGCCAGAACGCAACTCCAAGTGAATATTACCGTTGCTCAAATCCTCGGATCATCTCCGATGGAGATGTTAGATATTCTCGAATCAGCAAATGCTGGGACGGAGCGTCTTCGCGTTGAAACAGAGAGTCCGAGCCGAGTCATTGAAGGCAGGGATTTGGCTTTGGTCGGCGAGGAATCGTGGAAACCTCTGGATCCATTGGTTCGTGACCTCCTCTTCGAGGATGCCGTTTCGGCGGCGGGGAGTTACCACCTTGCCTGGCGGATCATCGAGCCGATTTCAACCGGAACCAGCGACATTGAACGGCGTCTTAAGTCGATGCGTGAGCATTGGGGGACGTTGCGAACTTGCCGGCATCCAGATCTTGGCTCCCGAGTCATGAAGATCGGCGAACTCGACCCGATCGTGGTCGAAGCCTACTCTGGCGAACCCCAAAAGCGAGAGCTTGAGCATCTGTTGCGGCATCCGCTGGAACTTCGAGATGGAGAGTGCTTTCGGTGCGCCACTTGGGTCGATGCGGGACGGCGGGTCACGCTGTTGGTATTCCATCACGTCGCCGTGGACGGGCGACTGGCCGAACAGATCATCAGACGCGAATTCGTCGAGGATGGAGCGGAGGGAGTCTTCGAGAATTCCATGGGATCGCTAGAGATCACGACCAGTGCTGAAGATTGGTGGGTGAATCAGATCACGCTCGAACTCACCGGTGACTCGCTCCCGAAAATCCCGCTTCTTGAGGCCGACGAAGCCGGGATTGATTTCACGACCTCGTTTGATGTTGCCGGCCTCTTAAAGGAATCAAACCGTCTCTCCGTCGCAGAGTCTGGAAGTCCGATGGCAGTGTGCGTACTCGCTTGGGCGATGCTTCTCGGTCGAGGTTCGGGTAAATCTCGGGTGGTGATCGGCGTGCCATTTGCGAGCGAGAGTGGTGATGGCGGGCTCGGGGTGAGTCTGCTTCCGATCGTCGTTCCGGTCGGGGAGAGCATCCCAATTTCCAAGGCACTCGCCGCCACGGCACGGATGATCATCGGCGGTCTAGAACATCGACAAGCCGCCATGGGTCCAATCATCCGCCGCTTGGATCCAGAAGGAACGCACATCCGACCCCCGCTCGACGGCGTGATCACGCAGGACGATCTTCAACGTTCCTACGGAGAGATCGACGTTCACTGGCAGTCGATTGGGCGCGGACCATTTCAGGCGACGTTGGTGGTCCCGAGCGTGGATTCGCCGAGTTCTCCGGTTGGCGTCGAGCTCGAATCGACGGTTCTCCAGGGCGAGTCCGGCGAGTCTTTTCTTCGCCGGTATTTCGTGATCCTTCAGCAGATCAATGAAGCACTCTCGCGAGGCGATTCTGGGCTACTGCTTGGTGCCGTAGAGGAATTGGGGCGGGAAGACCGCATTAAAATTGAAGCGTTTGAGTCGGGAGATTGCTTCGATTCTCAATTCCAATCGGTGACGGAGCGGTTTGACGATCAGGTGCGATCGTCGAAGAACGCCGTTGCCATCATCGACTCCAATCGAACGTTCACGTATCTGGAACTTGATCGTTGGAGTCGAAACATCGCGTCGCAGCTTCAGAAAGCGGGATTGAATTCCGGCGATTTCGTAGCGCTGACGGGATCGAGAAGCGGCGCGACCATTGCGGCCATGCTGGGCGTCACGAGAGCCGGTGGCTGCTTCGTCCCCATCGAATCCGATCTGCCATCGGAGCGTATTAATGCACAACTCGCCTGTGCTCGTCCTCGCTTTGCAATTGGTCCGGACTTCGGCCAGTTTTCATCTTGTAACGTGGAGGCGTGGATCGATCCAACTTTCGTCGAAAGCGAGGGGAATGATCCGGTCGAGGCGCCGGAAATTGGTCTCAATTCGCCCTTCTATTCCATGTTCACTTCGGGTACCACGGGCGAGCCGCGCGGGGCGGTGATTCCCCATCGGGCGATTCTGCGTTTGGTTGAGGATGCTTGGTTCCTCCCGAATGGGCCGGGATTCAAAATGTTGCATGCGGCGCCGCTCGCTTTTGATGCTTCGACGCTCGAAATCTGGTGGACGATTCTGAACGGAGGTTCGGTCGTCTGTTGGGAAGGAGTTGGAGCCGATCTTCAAGGTATGGGCGACCGAATCCGACGGGAACGAGTGCAAGGCGCGTGGTTCACCGCGGCGCTTTTTCATGCCGCGGTTGATCAATATCCGCTGTTGTTTGAGACGCTTTCGATCGTGCTCACCGGCGGTGATGTTGTCTCCGCGGATCACGTTCGGAGAATTCAGCAGCGGTTCCCGGATCTCACGGTAGTCAACGGATACGGACCGACTGAAAACACGGTCTTCACCGCCTGTGAATCGATGGGCACGGGAACGCTCGAGGATCAGAACTCGCTTCGGATCGGCCGCCCGGTCCGCGGTACGCGGGTGAGAATTCTCGATGCTCAAGGGCACCGGGCGCCGATCGGACGATTCGGTGAACTGGTGGCGGAAGGAAGTGGCGTCGGTCTGGGGTATCTCGATTCGGTCGCGGCGATTACGATGCGCGGCGGATTTCAGAGCGAAGGCACGAAGGGTGCCAGCTACCGAACGGGCGACCGGGCCCGGTGGTCCTCCGATGGGCGGATTGAGTTTGCCGGTCGGCTGGATCATCAAGTGAAGATCTCTGGACGGCGCATCGAACTCGCGGCGATCGATGATGAATTGCGGAAGATTTCGTCTCTTCAAGACGGTGCGGCAGGAATCATTGAAATGCCCGGCCGTCCACGTCGACTTGGGGCGGTGGTGATTGGGACGAGGAAAAACCGTGTCGATATTGATGCGATTCGTACGTCTTTGACACGTCGTCTCCCGGCTTGGGAAGTTCCATCAGAAATTCTTGGCGTCGAACGAATCCCGACGACTCGTAATGGAAAAGTTGATCGAGGTGAGGTCTCCAAGCTCTTGATGGCGTCCATGGTGGAGTCATCCGAGCATTCTTCGAGTCGAGTAGAAGGGTCATCGGACGAAGTCGTCCAGATCATCATCGACGTGATTGAGGAGATTACGGGGCAGGTGGTTGAAGACCCATCTCGTACCCTGAGTCAACTCGGGGTTGACTCGATCGAGTTGCTCCGAGTGGCGATGCGGCTCGAGGATCGGCTTGCCCGGCCGGTATCACTTGCCGATGTGATGGATGGTTCGAGCATCGGGATGATCGCATCGAAGATCCGATCGAACATTACGCAGGAATCGAAACCGCTGATTAGCCTCCATAGTCCCGATTGCGTGACGAGTCGGGCGCTGTTCTGCATTCCAGGGGTCGGGGGAACCGTCTTCAGTTTCCAATCGATTCTCGCCGGCTTGCCGCCATTACTTCCGGTCTATGGCCTTCCCTACCCTGGAGTCGGTGGAGTTCGAAAACCGCTCCGACGGATCGAGGATCTTGCGGAGAACTTTGTTGAAATCGTCCGCCGGACTGGGATGAAGAAAATCTCGATTGCCGGTTACTCACTGGGTGGATTCGTGGGATTCGAGCTTGCTCGATTACTCCAGAGAGAGAACTTTGAGGTTCGTCTGCTCGTCGTGGATGCTCCAGTGTCATTACTCCCCCGACGGCAATGGGCGGGCGGAAGACTCGCGAGTAAAGCGGAAGTTCGGGTGCGTCTGCAGAACGTCCTGCCGGAATCGCTGCACGGGATCATCAATTCGAAGCGTCGCAGCAGTATGTTGTCGCTTCGGCGGGTGATTGCGGCGAGTTTCGCCGCCTGGCGAGCCTAC